>JFBG01000073.1 GCA_000583135.1 Thioalkalivibrio sp. HK1 | reverse complement strand
TGCTGCTGAATGACTCGCTCTATCTGTCTCGCTCTCTTGGTTTACTTGCTAACTCTGCCTCATCACAAAATCTCGTAATCTGCGTCCCCGGCATCGGCTCGCCAGTTCCGTTTTCCACCCTAATCGTCAACAGAATGCCGGACTTGGGTCTGCTATCGGCATGTCAATGTCTCCCCCGCTGGCGTTATGAAAAGAAAGCACCGGCCAAGGAGAACCTATTCGAAAAAGACAGAGAAACCATCGATGCGTTCGAGAGAATCGACAATATCACCGACGCCGCCTTGCAGAGATTCATCGCCGAATACCGAGACGATACCATCACCAAGGATGATATTTTCTACTATGTCTACGGTCTCTTCCATTCACCGGAATATAAAGAGCGCTTCGCCTTCGATTTGAAAAAATCCCTGCCGCGCATCCCCTTCGCTCCGGATTTTCATGCTTTCGCCTTTGCCGGTAAGGCGCTGGCTGCGCTTCATCTCGATTATGAAAGGGCTTCGCTGTACCCTTTGCAAACGAAGTGCGCCGACGGATCGCCCGAACCCTCGGCGGAGCAATGTCTTATGGGCAAGCGCAAAATGCGTTTCGCCGACAAGGAGCGAAAGGATGTTTTGATCGTCAACGATTTCGTTCGTTTGGAGGGGATCCCGCCCGAAGCCCATGCCTACCAAGTCAACGGTCGCACCCCCTTGGGATGGTTGATCGATCGGATGCATATCAAGGAGTATGAAGAGATCGGTATCGTCAACGATGCCAATCATCGCTTCGACGATCCGAGAGATCTCTTGGATCTGATTCGCCGCTTGGTTTATATCAGCATCGAAAGCGACCGCATCATTCGTGGATTACCGCAGCCTTTTGCCGGCGATCTCGATGCGCATCGATGACTCGTATCGATCGTTTCGAAAAAGATAATACCAAGAAGAATCGATTGGAAGGCTATCTAATCGGGCAGATCCAACCCGGGCAGGCCGTCCAAACTGCTGCGATTTTTTCTCGAGCGATAGTCGGCCATCTCTTTCGGACCTTTGCTTCTCGCATGTTTGAAAAGCGATTCTCGCTCGGTGCGGAATTCATAAAGAGGAACCCCGAAACCGCAGGCATCGGCGATGCGCCCGATATCGACCCGGATGATGGAGCGAACATCGACATAATCATCGAAATGGGCATAGAGATCGTCGAAATCCCGGTGGTGCGGTTCGATCACCTCGCCCTTGCCGTAAATGCGCAGGATATTGGGCGCCCCGTCGAAGGCGCAGAACATGATGACGATCCGCCCGTTTTCTTTGAGATGAGCGATCGTTTCCACCCCGCTGCCGGTGAAGTCGAGATAGGCCACGGTGCGGGGGTCGATGATCTTGAAGGTCTTTTTGATCCCCTTCGGCGAGCAGTTGAGCAGGCCATCGTCGGCTCTGGGGGCGGTGGCGACGAAAAAGATATGCTGGTAATTGATGAAGGCCGCCACTTCGTCATCGATGGTTTCGTAAACTTTTCCCATGGTCGGTTCTATCCTTTTTGTTTTTGTATGTTCGATGCGTAAAAAAATCGAATCGAAGAAGAAGCGTTTCGAAAGGGATTCGATCGCCAAGGTTTGATCGCCCGAAACCTTGGCGGCGCATCGCCGAGTTGCAAGGCGTCGTTCCCTTCTTCGATGAAAGAGGTGCGCTTAGCCGAAGGCAGGCATCACCTGATCGATAAAGCGTTGCAGGCAAGCCCTCTTTCTTTCGGCACTCATCCCGTTGTCGATCCAAAAAGAGAACTCATCGAACCCCATATCCTCGAAGCGCTTGATGCGATCGATGACCTCCCGAGGCATCCCCATCGTCAGATCCCGCCGCATGGCCGCCGGGCTCATCCGTTGATTGCCCTCGATCTCCTCTTGGCTCAAAGGCGCGATCCGGCCTTGACGCACCGGCCGCTGGTTGGCGAACCAAGCCCCGAAATAACAATAGAAACGGCTCAATTCCTTGGCCGCCCGCTCCAGATCTTCCTCGTTCGCCCCCACATAGACATGGTGCAAGAGCATGATCTTCGGGCGCGCCACCTCGGTGGCGGCAAGGGCGCTTTCGAATCGCTGCATCAATACCGTGATCTCCTCGATCCCCTGCCAAAGCGGGGTGACCTGAACGTTGAATCCGTTCTTGAGCGCGAAAAGATGGCTGTCGGGGTCGCGGGCGGCGATCCAGATCGGAGGGCCGTCCTTTTGCACCGGTCTTGGCATCACCGTGGTTTCGGGGAAGCGGAAGAACTCGCCCTCGTGTGCGCAATCCCCCTGCCAGAGTCGGCGCAGGAGGGGAGCCATCTCGCGCATCCGCGCCCCGGCTTCGAAGGCTTCCATCCCCGGCATCAGGCGTTCGTATTCGAAGTTATAGGCGCCGCGGGCGATGCCGAGATCGAGCCTGCCGCCGGTGATCAGATCGGCGGCCGCCGCTTCCCCCGCCAAGCGGATCGGATGCCAAAAAGGGGCGACGATGGTGCCGGTTCCCAAGCGAATGGAGCGGGTATGGTGGGCGAGATCGACGATGGTCAAGAAAGGGTTGGGCGAGATGGTGAACTCCATCCCGTGATGCTCGCCGGTCCAGATCGCGTGCATCCCTCCTTCTTCCGCCAGCCGACAAAGCCCGATGAATTCCTGGCGCAGTTCGGTGTGGCTGCCTGCCTCCTCACCGCTTTCAAGATGGACGAAGAGCGAAAATTTCATGATTCGAACCCCTGTGGAGATTGCGCCGTTTCGTGGTTATCCAGCGGTTATCCATGGATGCCAAGGCATTGATGAGTCTTGGCCTTCTCTATGATCATCGCACCGCCCTTCGATGCCCCGGCCGGGTCCGGGTCCATAGTCTTTGAAATGATATTCGTCGAACCATCACCGGTGGCAAATCTTCGGTCATTGGGTGTAATCCCTAAGAAAACACGCAAGCGCGGCGTTGAGTTCGTCGGCGTGAGTCAAGGGCATGATATGACCCGCCCCTTCGATGGTAAGGCTACTGCCTTGCCGAACCCTCGCCGCCATCGCCTGCGACATTTGCGGGGTCGAGTTGGGATCGCATTCTCCGGTGATGAACAGACAAGGAGCGTTGATCCCTTCCAGCGTCTTGTCATCCGGCCCGTCGGATTGGGCGAAAACACGATAGGCCGCGGCATAGCCCTTGGGATCGGCGTTGCGAAGCCATCCCTCGCAAGCCTTCGCCGCCGCAGATTTTCGATCATCGAACCAGCGTTGCAAAGTCGGCCCCGGATCGATTCTTTCGCTTTGCGCCAAACCCTCGGCGCGGGCCAAGACCGCCGCTTTCGCTTGGCAATCGCGGCGATGGACCGCGTTCAGCGAGACGAAAGCCCGCACATGCTCGGTGCAGATCGCCGCAAGTTCGGCGCCGATCATCGCTCCCATCGAATGGCCGATGATCGCAACGGGCCGGTCGATGTATCGGCGGCAGGACTCGACGTAGTCGTCCAAGTCAGGGCAAGTCTTATCCAGAGGCGCTGCATCTCCGTGCCCGGGCAGATCGGGGGCGATGATTGGATATCGATCCTTCAAACCATCGATTTGCGCCCCCCAAAACTCCGCCCTCAACCCCACCCCGTGCAATAAAAGAAGGGAAAAATCGCCGATCCTAGGGCTTTCCTTTCGGGTCTTATGCGGGCCTTCGGCGACGGAGCGGGAGGAGTCGGTCATTTGACGGGTCGCCTTCGATGATGGTCGATGGATGGTCGATGGATGGTCGATGGATGGTCGATGGATGGCCGATCAAAATCAGGGGCGGGTGAGAGTCCCTTTGCGCAGGATTATCACAGGTTCGGAGTCGAAAATGATCCGGGATTCTGTTTGCGCATCATCCTTCCAGCACTCTCCTTCCAACATCCGGCGAATATTATTCCCGATGATGCGAAACAGGGTGGGGGAGGCAAAGAGAGGCGTTCCTTTTCTTCTCGCACCGAGGATCTGACCGCACAGACTCCCGCGCTCTTTCAGCCGGTAATGCCCGAGATTCGCTTGGATATCGTCGGGCGGCACCTCTTTTATGCTCCTCGGATTCCTTGTCGCCGGTGGGCTTGGCAGAGCCACCGAGGATGCAGGTCGGGATTGGGACGATTGAGCACCAAAGTGCCCGTACGACCTTCCCGATGCGGAAAAACCTCGACCATCGAACCGGACCGATAAGGGGTATCACTCCCGCCGACAAGGACGGATGGCCTTCTAATGGTCGCCGTCAGCCCGCTGAAAGAGGATTCGAAGGGCGATCCGATCATCGGTGCCACATCGTTTTTTGGCGAAAGGGCACCGGGTGAGAAGCCAAGTCAAAGCGAGCATCGCCATAAACTTCGGGGCGCAGAACAGGGGCGCGAGCGGGTGCCTGCGCCTCAAACCCCTTTCGGATCCGGTAGAGATCGCCACCCTGCCACCCTCGTCCGGCTCGGGAGCGAAACGGGAGGCAGGCGCACGGCGCCTTTTCGCAGCCGCCGTCGTTTTAGGGTAAATTAGCGAGCAAGGTGTCCATCGGAAAAAGCGTGCG
>JFBG01000072.1 GCA_000583135.1 Thioalkalivibrio sp. HK1 | reverse complement strand
ACCGCCTGCTGACCATCGGCGATTTCGGTCGCGAGACGGTACGGGCCTTCGGCGAAGGGGGCGAGCATTTCCCGGATCGACAAAGCCTGATCGAAAGCCTGCATCGGACATTGCCCGCCGACGCCACGGTGTTGATCAAGGGTTCGCGCTCGATGGGAATGGAGCGGGTGGTGCAAGCCCTCGTCGAGGGGGGGGGCGTCTGATGTTGCTCCTCTTAACCGAATGGCTGGCCAATACCTACAGCGGCTTCGACGTTTTCCACTATCTGACCCTGCGCGCGATCCTCGGGGTGCTGACCGCGCTGGCCATCTGCCTGATGATCGGCCCGTTCATGATTCGTCGGCTGAGTCGAGCGCATATCGGCCAGCCGGTACGTGACGACGGCCCGCAATCCCACCTCTCCAAGGCCGGAACCCCGACCATGGGCGGCTCCCTGATCCTCGTGGCGATCGCGGTCAGCACCGTCTTATGGGCGGATCCGCGAAATCGCTTCGTTTGGGTGGTATTGCTCGTTACCTTGCTCTTCGGAGCGATCGGTTGGATCGACGACTATCTGAAGCTGACGCGCGCCCATTCCAAGGGCTTGCCCGCTCGCCAGAAATACCTCTGGCAGTCGGTGGTCGGGGCTTCGAGCGCGATCTTTCTTTATCACAGTGCCCAGCTCCCGGCGGAAACCGCGCTCATCATCCCCTTCTTCAAGGAGGTGGCGATCGATCTCGGCTGGGGCTATGTCGTGCTGGCCTATTTCGTGATCGTCGGATCCAGCAATGCCGTCAACCTCACCGACGGGCTTGACGGACTTGCCATCTTGCCCACGGTGATGGTCGCCGGAGCGTTGGGGATCTTCGCCTACGCCGGGGGGCATTCGACCTTCGCCGGTTATCTCGGGATTCCCTATATCGCAGGTGCGGGGGAGATCGTGGTGCTTTGCGGAGCCATCGTCGGCGCCGGACTCGGCTTTTTATGGTTCAACACCTATCCGGCGCAGGTCTTCATGGGCGATATCGGGGCGTTGGCGCTAGGGGCCGCTTTGGGGGTGATCGCGGTCATCGTGCGCCAGGAGTTGGTGCTTTTGATCATGGGCGGGGTCTTCGTGATGGAGACGGTCTCGGTGGTGCTGCAGGTTCTGTCCTTCCGATTGACCGGCCGGCGGATTTTCCGGATGGCTCCTTTGCACCATCACTTCGAGCTCAAGGGTTGGCCCGAGCCGCGGGTGATCGTCCGCTTTTGGGTGATCACGGTGGTCTTGGTGCTGATCGGCTTGGCGACGCTCAAAATCAGATGATTCCCATGTTCGCCGCCCTTGATTCGAACTCCCTTCCGGCCGTGGCTCCCGCACCCTCGATGCCGACCGAGGCGGTGGACGATGCCCGCCCGGTGGTCGTGGTCGGTCTGGGCGAAACCGGTCTTTCGTGCATTCGCCACCTCGTCGGGGCCGGGCGGCGATCGATCGTCGCCGTCGATTCTCGTCCTTGTCCGCCGCATCGAGCGCGCGTCGAGGCCGAATTCCCCGCCGTCGAGATCCATTGCGGTCCCGTCGATGCCCGGCTCCTCGCCGGTGCCGCGGAGATCGTGGTCAGCCCCGGGGTTTGGGTGGGCGAGCCCTTCCTGCGCGAGGCCGTGGCCAAGGGGATCCCTTTGATCGGCGATATCGAGCTCTTCGCCCGTAATGCGGATGCCCCGGTGGTGGCGATTACCGGTAGCAACGGCAAGAGCAGCGTGACCTCTCTTGTGGGGGAGATGGCCCGGCGTGCGGGGCTGCGTGCGGTGGCCGGAGGCAATCTCGGCCCGGCGGCACTGGATCTATTGGGGTGCGGCGCCGAGCTCTATGTGCTCGAACTTTCGAGCTTTCAGTTGGAGACCACCTCCTCGCTACGCCCCAAGGTGGCGACCGTGCTCAATATCAGCCCCGACCATCAAGATCGTTATGCCGATCTCGATGAATATATCGAGGCCAAACGCCGGATCTTGCGAGGGGCCCAGGCGGTGGTGGTCAATCTCGATGATCCTCTTGCCGCCCGACTCGTCATCGACGGGCTCGCCGCCGCCCCCGAAGGGGCCGCACCCGATCGATTCGCTTTCAGTTTTAGCCCCCATCCGAAGGCGCATTGGTGCATCGTCGACGAGGGCGATCAAGCCTTCATCGCTCGCAAGCGCAAGCCGATATTTCCCCTCGCCCGCATTCCTCTTTCGGGGCGACACAATGTCGCCAACGCTCTCGCCGCCTTTGCCTTGGGGGAGGCGATCGGTCTTCCCCCTTCGGCCATGGCCAAGGCTCTTCGAGACCACAAGGGATTGCCGCATCGCTGCGAAACGGTCGGCGAGAGCGGCCAAGTGCGCTGGATCAACGATTCGAAGGGCACCAATGTCGGGGCGACGGTTGCGGCCATCGAAGGTCTCGCCGACGCCGACGAGGGTCGGGATCGGCTGATCTTGATCGCCGGCGGTATCGGCAAGGGGGCGGATTTCTCGCCCCTGTCGGCGGCTTGCCGAGGGCGGGTCCGCTGTGTCCTTCTTTTCGGGCGGGATGCGAAAGCCATCGCGCAAGCCTTGGGTCGGGGGATCGAGGCTTGCCATGTTGCGGATCTCGAGGCCGCGGTGGCCAAGGCCTCGACGATCGCCCGCCCCGGGGATACGGTGCTCTTTTCCCCCGCCTGCGCCAGTTTCGACATGTTCGAGAACTATGCGGTTCGGGGGGATCGCTTCCGACGCTTGGTGCGAGCGAGGATCGAGGAGATCGGATCGTGATCGAAACGATTTCCACCGCCGTCGGATGCTCCCCTTCGAAGCGCAATCCCCAGGGTGTGGCCTTCGCCCGCTCCGCCGCCGCCCCCGATCCCGCGATCCCGGCCTCGGCATCGATCCCGCTCGAGATCGGCAATGGTTTCAAGCCCCGTTCTGAGGCCTTTTGGCGGCACCACGATCCCCTGCTGTGGGGGGTGGTGGCGACGCTGACGGCGCTCGGCCTCGTGATGGTGGCCTCGGCCTCGACCGCGATCGCGCAGGATCACTACGGCGATCCGCTGGCGCTTTTTTGGCGACAGTCGATCCATGTGCTGGTCGGATTGGCGGTGATGATTCTCGTCGCCTGCCTTCCGCTGGCCAAAATCTCCCGGGTCAGCCCGCTGTTGCTGGTCGTCTCGATGATTTTGCTCGCTTTGGTGTTGATACCGGGCATCGGCCACGAGGTCAAAGGAAGCGCTCGCTGGATCCGATTCGGCACTTTCGGTATCCAGCCCTCGGAATTCGCCAAAGTGGGTGTCTTGCTCTATTTCGCAAGCTATCTTTCGCGCCGAACCTTGGAAGTGCGCAGTTCCTACTTCGGGCTTTTCAAGGCCTTTATCGTGATCCTCCTCGTTTGTCCCTTGTTGCTGGCGGAGCCGGATTACGGGGCGACGGCGGTGCTGGTCGCCACCGCCTTCGGCATGCTCTTCCTCGCCGGGGTGCCGATGATGCGTTTTGTCATCGCCACCGGCTTCCTGATCGCCGCGATGGGAATGTTGGCGTTGCTGGCGCCCTATCGAGTGCAGCGCATCATGTCCTTCACCGATCCCTTCGCCGACCCCTTCGGCAGTGGATTTCAATTGGTGCAGGCCCTGATCGCCATCGGCCGCGGAGGCTTTTTCGGGGTGGGGCTGGGGGAGAGCGTGCAAAAACTCTTCTATCTCCCGGAGGCCCATTCCGACTTTCTCTTTTCGATGATGGCCGAGGAGCTGGGGCTGGTCTCGATGGTCGTGGTGGTCGTGCTCTACACCCTCTTCATGTTGCGATCCTTGGCGATCGGATATCGGGCGCAGAGATCGGGGCTCGTATTCGGAGCCTACGCCGCATGGGGGATCGGGTTGCTGATCGGCATCCAAGCGGGCATCAATATCGGGGTCAATATGGGATTGCTGCCGACCAAGGGCTTGACCCTGCCGTTGATGAGCTACGGCGGATCCAGTTTTTTGGCTTGCGCTGCGGGGGTGGGAATTCTCGCTCGGGTCGAGCGCGAGCGAAGGATGCTTTGCATGAGGGGGGCGTCATGACTCGGGTGTTGATCATGGCGGCAGGCACCGGTGGTCATGTCTATCCCGCGCTGGCGGTGGCCGAGCGCTTGCGCGCTTGCAAAGCGGAAGTGATGTGGCTCGGCACCAAAACCGGGATCGAGTCCCGGCTCGTACCGGCCGCCGGCTTCCCCTTCCATGTCCTAAAAGTCAAAGGCTTGCGCGGCAAGAGCCTGGGGCGTCGATTGGCGGCCCCTTTCCTCCTGTTGCGCTGCGGTATTCAAGCCCTTTTGCTGTTGCGTAGTCTGCGCCCTCATGTGGTCCTCGGCATGGGCGGCTACGGCGCCGGACCCGGAGGGATCGCTTCTCGATTGCTCCGCATTCCCCTCGTCATCCACGAACAAAATGCGGTGCCGGGGCTGACCAATCGCCTTTTGGCACCGCTCGCCGGTCGAGTCTTGGAGGCCTTTCCCGGCAGTTTCGCCCCTCGTCGGCGGGCGATCCATACCGGCAATCCGGTGCGCGAGGGTCTGATCGAGGGGCGATCGCCGAGAGCGAAAGCGGATTTCGAAAGACCCGTCTTGCGGCTGCTGATCTTGGGTGGCAGCCAAGGGGCGCACAGCCTCAACGAGGCGGTGCCGATGGCCATCTCGCAGCTTCGAAAGGACGAAGCCCGCCCCGCCGACTCGATGTCTCCTTCCCCGACCCCCCAAGCGGCAAAGCCGATATTCGAGATTTTGCATCAGTGCGGTGCGGCGCATATCGAGGCCACCTGCGAGCGCTATCGCTCCTTTGGACTGAAAGCCGAAGTGACAGGCTATGTCGAGGATATGACCGGAGCCTATTCGTGGGCGGATCTCGTGATCTGCCGCGCCGGAGCGATGACCTTGGCGGAGATCGCGGTGGCCGGGGTGGCCTCGATCCTCGTGCCCTTTCCCTTCGCCGTCGACGATCACCAGCGCCATAACGCGGACCATCTCGTGCGTCGAGAGGCGGCGCTTCGCATCGTCGAGGAGGTATCGGATCGCGCTTGCGGATCGAAAAAAGGCAAAGGGCGCAGCGAGAGGCTGGCCGCGGCTTTGAGCGAGGCCTTGACCGAGATTCGTGCCGATCGCTCGCGCCTTGCGAGCATGGCGCGAGCCTCTTACGAAGCGGCCGTTACCGATGCCACCTCGCGGGTCGTCGACGCTTGTTTGGGGGCGGTCCTCGAAGGAGGGAAAGGATGAACGGATCCATTTCCGATCGGGGACGTTTCAATGCCCGCCACTTCGGGCTCGGACGGGTGCGCCGCGTCCATTTCGTGGGTATCGGTGGCGTGGGGATGGGGGGGATTGCCGAGGTTCTGCATACCTTGGGTTTCGAGGTCAGCGGCTCCGATTGCAGTGCGGGGGCGATGGTGACCCGTTTGCGCGGCTTGGGGATTCACATCGATATCGGCCACGATCGATCGCATGTCGTAAGGGCGGAAGCGGTCGTGGTCTCGGCCGCGATCGCCGCTGACAATCCCGAGGTGGTCGAAGCCCGCCGCCGACAGCTGCCGGTGGTGCCCCGAGCCCAAATGCTCGCGGAGCTGATGCGCTTTCGCCATGGCATCGCGGTCGCCGGCACCCACGGCAAGACCACCACCACCAGCTTGGTCGCAAGTCTGCTGACCCAGGGCCGGCTCGATCCCACATTCGTCATCGGGGGCCGCCTGATCTCCGCCGATGCCAACGGTCGTTTGGGGGCCGGCGAATATCTCGTGGCCGAGGCGGATGAGAGCGACGGTTCCTTTTTGCTTTTGCAGCCGGTGATGGCGGTGGTCACCAATATCGATGCCGATCACATGTCCGCATGGCAGGATGATTTCCAACGCTTGCGCTCGGCTTTTCTCGAATTCATCCACCGCCTTCCTTTTTACGGGCTTGCGGTGCTATGTACCGACGATTCCAATGTGCGCGAGATCCTGCCGGGGATCGCCCGTCCGGTTTCGAGCTATGGCATCGACGATCCGGGAGCGGATTTCGTCGCCGACGAGATCGAAGCCGATGGCAGCCGCACCCGTTTTCTTCTGCGTCGCTCGGTCGGCGCTCCCTTGCCCCTCGTGCTCAATCTTCCCGGTCGCCACAATGTTCTCAATGCTCTGGCCGCGATCGCCGTGGCTCAGGAATCGGGGGTCGGGGATGAGGATATCGCCGCCGCGCTTCGCTCTTTTCAGGGGATCGGGCGGCGCTTGCAGGTGATCGGTACGATTTTGGTCGATGGGGGGGAAGTGACCGTGATCGACGATTACGCGCATCATCCTCGGGAGATCGAGGCGACGGTCGATGCGGTACGGGCCGGTTGGCCGGGACGGCGCTTGGTGGTCTTCTTCCAACCCCATCGCTATACCCGCACCCGCGATCTTTTCGACGACTTCGCCGCGGTGCTGTCGACTCTGGAAATGCTGATCGTGCTCGAGGTCTACGCCGCGGGAGAAAGCGCGATCCACGCCGCCGACGGGCGTGCCCTGTGTCGGGCGATTCGGGCGCGGGGACGGGTCGATCCCGTTTTCGCACCGCAAGTCGCCGATGCCTGTGCCTTGGCTCCGGATCTGGTCCGCCCCGGGGATATCGTCTTGACCTTGGGGGCCGGCGATATAAGCGCCGCCCCGCTGCGCATCATCAAGGCCATCGAGATCTTGAATCCGAAACCGGCTCCATCGCCCTCGACACCTCGGGGATCGGGGCCATGATGCCGTCGATGAGCATGCGATCGCCCTCCCTTTGCGGCCTCGCCTCTTCGGCCGCGCCTGCGATTCGCCACCATGAATCCCTTGCCCGCCATACGGTCTGGGGGGTCGGGGGAAAAGCGGATCGCTACTTCGAACCGTCTTCGATCGACGAGCTCGGGGCCTTCCTTGCGGCCCTGCCCGAAAGCGAACCACTGCTCTGGCTGGGCTTGGGCAGCAATCTTTTGGTGCGCGACGGCGGGGTGCGGGGCACCGTGATATCCACCTTGCGCTTGCGATCCGTCGCATCCGTCGGAGCCACGAGGCTGCGGGCCGAGGCCGGGGCCACATGCCCGAAGGTGGCCCGCTTCGCCGCCCGCAAAGGCCTTTCGGGCTGCGAATTTCTCGTCGGCATCCCCGGCTCGATCGGCGGGGCGTTGGCCATGAATGCCGGGGCTTTCGGCGGCGAGATCTGGCCGCAGGTCGCATCCGTCGAAACCATCGATCGCCGCGGCCGCCGTCGTACCCGGTTGCATGACGATTATCGCTACGGATACCGGCACCTCGAGGGACCGCCGGGGGAGTGGTTCGTGGCCTGCGAGCTCGATCTCGTCGACGATGCCGAGAAAGAGGCCTTCGCCCGCATTCGATCCCTGCTGGAGCGGCGTTTTGCGACCCAGCCCGTCGGTCAGCGCAGCTGCGGCTCCGTCTTTCGCAATCCCCCCGGCGATCATGCCGGTCGTCTGATCGAGGCCAGCGGGCTCAAAGGTCTGCGGGTCGGGGGCGCCGTGGTATCGGAAAAACACGCCAATTTCATCCTCAACGAGGAGGGCGCCAGCGCTGCGGATCTGGAATCGCTGATCGCGCTGGTCGCCGATGAAGTGAAGAGGCAGCAAGGGATTTCGCTGATCCCGGAGGTGCAAATCGTCGGCGAGGAGGATTCGATCGGACCGGGATCGACTCCGATCGCCGATGCGAGGGAGCCTTTCGATGCTTAGCCCCGTCTTGCCCCCTTCGCGCATTCACCATCCGTGTGATTTCGGGCGGGTGGTCGTGCTCTACGGAGGGTGCTCATCGGAACGCGAGATCTCCTTATCGAGCGGGATCGGGGTGCTGGCCGCCTTGCGCCGCAAGGGGGTGGATGCGCATGGCATCGATTGCGACGCGCAAGGTATCCGGCGGATGCTGCGCGGTGATTTCGACCGGGCCTTCATCGCCTTGCACGGACGGGGCGGCGAGGATGGCACCGTGCAAGGCGCTCTCGAGAGCATGGGGATCCCCTTTACCGGCAGCAAGGTGCTGGGCTCGGCGCTATCGATGGATAAATATCTCTCCAAAAGAATGTGGTCGGCGACCGGGATCCCCACCCCCTCGTTCGAGATCGTCGATGCCGATGAGCCTCTCGATGCTCTTCCCGAGCGGATCGGCTTTCCGATGGCGATCAAGCCCGTCGGCGAGGGATCGAGCATCGGGGTATCGAAAGTGCGCGATGTCGCCGGATTGGAGCGGGCGGTGATGACCGCCAAGGCCTTCGACGATCGGATCATCGCCGAATCCTGGATCGGCGAAGCGGAGTACACCGCGGCGATTTTGGAGGGATGCGTTTTGCCTTTGATCCGTCTCGAGACCCCGCATGACTTCTACGACTACGAGGCCAAATACACCACCGGGGCCGGCACCCGGTATTTCTGCCCCAGCGGTTTGGATGACCGGACCGAGGCGGAATTCGGTCGGCTGGCGCTCGATGCCTTCACGGTCCTCGGGGCGAGCGGTTGGGGGCGGGTCGATTTCGTTTGCGATCGGAAGGGCGCCCCCTTTTTTCTCGACGTCAACACCATCCCCGGCATGACCGGTCATTCCCTCGTTCCGCGGGCGGCACGGGCGATCAAGGTGGGGTATGACGATCTCGTCTGGCGGATATTGGAAACCAGCGTCGAATGAGCCCTTCAAGCCTCGAACTCGATCTCGATCCGGATTCCGTTCGCGATGCCGGTGCCGATGCCGGCAAGGGCTCGGCGGCGGCCGAAGCGTCGGCGGCCGAGTCCCTCGCCCCCTCCAAGCGCAAGGCGGAGCGCACCATGGCCTTGTTTTGCGTTCTTGCGGCCGTGGCCTTGGTGTTGTTGGTCAGCTCCGGAGTTTTGCTCCAACCGGTTCAGGTGGTACGCATCAAGGGGGATCTCCTTCGCGTATCGAAAGAGGAATTCGTGCACGCCATCCAGCCCCGACTCACCCCGGGGCTGCTGCGCATCGATATGGCCGCGCTGCGCTTGCATGCCCTCGATATTCCATGGGTGCGCGATGTCAGCATTCGGCGGGTATGGCCCGACGGTCTGGATATCGTCGTGGTCGAAGAGCGACCCTTCGCTCGTTGGGAGTCGGGCGGATATATCGACGATCGAGGCCGGCATTTCTTCGCCCCCCCGTCGGATCCGTCGGATCGCTTGCCCGCCTTGTTCGGCCCGCCGGAAACGCAAGCCATGGTGAGCGGGATCTATCGGCGACTAGAGCGAGAGATCGCTCCTTTCGGATTGCAACTCGCCCGGATCGGACTCACCCCCCGAGGGGTATTCCATATCACCTTGCGAGACGGGCCGCATCTCGTTTTCCCCCCGGATAAGAAGCCGGTATCGCGCGCCCGCTCCGGTATCGAATTGATCCATCGGGAATTCGCCGAACGCCTGCACGAAATCGAACGGATCGATTTTCGTTATCCGGATGGATTCGCTTTGCTTCCCAAGAAGCGAAGCGAAAGCCCCCAAGGGTCGGGGCGAGGTGCGGCTTTGCGGTTTTTGAACGGAAGCGGTGCCGGAGACAGCGCATGAAACGTACCGATGCGAAATATGTCGTGGGCCTCGATATCGGCACATCGAAGGTGGCGGCCATCGTCGGCGAAGTCGGCGACGACGGGGAGATCGAGGTGGTCGGCTACGGAACCCATGCCTCCAATGGGCTCAAAAAGGGAGCGGTGGTCAATATCGAATCCGCGGTGCAATCGATCCAGCGCGCGGTGGAGGCGGCGGAACGCAGTGCCCAGTGCGAGATCCATTCGGTTTATACCGGGATCGCCGGGGACCATATCCACAGCATGGATTCGGATGGCAGCGTTGCGATACGCGACAAAGAGGTCGGAAGCGAGGATGTGCTAAGGGTGCTCGATGTCGCGCGGGCGGTGTCGATCCCCGCGGATCAGCGGATCCTCCACGTTCTGCCGCAGGAATACATCATCGATCGACAAGAGGGGATTCGCGATCCCTTGGGGATGTCCGGAGTTCGACTTGAAACGCGGGTGCATATCGTGACCGGTGCGATCAGCACCGCGCAGAACATCGTCAAATGCGTGCGCAAATGCGGGCTCGAAGTCGAGGACATCATCTTGCAGCAACTGGCATCGAGCGAATCGACATTGTTGACGGATGAAAAGGATCTCGGGGTCTGTCTGATCGATATCGGAGGAGGCACCACCGATATTGCGGTATTCGTCGAAGGAGCGATTCGCCATACCACGGTGATTCCGATCGCGGGCACCCAGATCACCAACGATATCGCGATCGTCCTGCGCACCCCGCCTCCCCACGCCGAGCAGCTCAAGATCAGCTACGGCAGCGCCCTCGCTCGCCTGACCGATCCCGATGAAATCATCGATGTCCCCAGCGTCGGCGAGCGTCCTCCCCGTCAACTGGCTCGCCAGAATCTGGCCGAGGTCATCGAGCCCCGATTCGAAGAGCTATTCGCCTTGGTCAAGGCCGAATTGCGACGCAGCGGATTCGAGAACGCCATCGCCGCCGGCGGGGTGGTGCTCGCCGGGGGCAGTGCGAATATCGAGGGCCTGGCCGATCTGGCGGAGGAGATTTTGCATGTGCCGGTGAGGATCGGCGTGCCCCAAGGGATCGGCGGCCCCCCGGAGTTGATCGGGGATCCCGCCCATGCCACCGGCTTGGGTTTGTTGCAATTCGGGGTGCGCCAAGGAGTGCATTCCTCGTTTTATCCGCAGGCAGAAGCCCCCAAGGGGCTGCGGGCGTTCTTTGCAAGGGTGAAAGGGTGGTTCGAGGGCAATTTTTGATGGGCGATGGGCAAAAGTGGAGAAGGGCGGGCGCGATTCGAAAGGGTGCGGGTATCTTGCGCGGAGGAACGCGCGCTTTCGGATCGGCACCGGATTTTTTTTCAAACAACCCCTAGGAGGGTTCTACCATGTTCGAACTCGCTGATACGAGTACCAACAACGCGGTGATTCGGGTGATCGGAGTCGGTGGCGGCGGCGGCAACGCGGTCGAGCACATGATCACGAAAAATGTCGAAGGGGTGGAATTCGTTTGCGCCAATACCGATTCCCAAGCGCTGAAAAAATCGACGGCCCGGACCCTGATCCAGCTGGGCGCCGATGTCACCAAAGGGCTCGGGGCGGGAGCCAATCCCGAAGTCGGCCGCGAGGCGGCGATGGAGGATCGCGAGCGCATCAAGGAGCTCTTGGCCGGTTCCGACATGCTCTTCATCACCGCGGGCATGGGTGGAGGAACCGGCACCGGGGCTTCGCCGGTGATCGCGGCCTTGGCTCGCGAAATGGGCATCCTGACCGTGGCCGTCGTCACCCGTCCATTTCCCTTCGAGCGCAATCGTCGGATTCGGATTGCGGATGACGGTATCCGGGAACTGGCGCAGAACGTCGATTCGATGATCACCATTCCCAACGAGCGCTTGCTCAAGGTGCTCGGGGATAAGGTGACCTTGGTCGATGCCTTTGCCGCTGCGAACGATGTTCTTTGCGGGGCGGTGCAAGGGATTGCCGATCTCATCACCCATACCGGGATGGTCAACGTCGATTTCGCCGATGTGCGCACGGTGATGTCGGAGAAGGGTCCGGCGATGATGGGCTCGGGCCGGGCGAGCGGTCCGGATCGCGCCTCGCAGGCCACGGATGCCGCGGTGCGTTGTCCGCTGCTCGAAGATATCGACCTCAGCGGAGCGCGGGGGATACTCGTCAATATCAGCGCCCGCGACGATCTCTCGATTCAGGAGCTGAATCTCGTCGGCGATACGATCGGGGAGTTCGCCTCCGAGGATGCGATGGTCATCGTCGGCGCCACCTTGGACGAATCGATGGGCGAGGATATCGCCGTGACCGTGGTCGCGACCGGTCTGAGCGAGCCCGGCCAGAAATTTCGCCAAGGGATGCGTCTGGTCGGTTCTTCATCCGCCACCACGAACCGCGAGGCCGCCGGATCCGTCGATGACGAGGAAAGCATCCAGGAGATGCCCCAAGACGATCAACGATCCACCGCCTCCGACGCCTATCAGCGATCGTATCGGGAATACGACGAGCCGACCTACATACGCCAGGACAGCTCGGGATACGATACCAAGAGTCGCGGCGATGCGCGGGATATGATCAACATCCCCGACTTCCTGCGGCGTCAGGCGGACTGATATGGGACAACCCCGGCTCTTCGCGCTCTTCGATGAAGCGATGAGCCTTGGGGGGCGTCTTTTGCGGTAGGTTCGGCCAAAGACTCGGCGAAAGGCAACGAGTCGAGAGACGGCGAGTCAAGGCGAGGTTTTTCGATCTCCCGATCTCGAAGCGGCGGAAAATCCGGCGCTGTCGGGGGATGATCGAGCGCCTCGCCGACTCGATGGTTGCCGGGGATATCTCTTGGGAGATAAGCCCCTTGTGCCTCCTCGTGCGTCGACCACCGAATCGCCCGGCGAGTCAGTCATCGGGGCGAAGAGAAGAGTTCGTCTTTCGAAAAACGAGGCGATCCCCCTCGATGAGGTGGATGAGGTGAAAAGGCAATATCCCGATCCGAATTCGAAACTCAAGGGCACGAGAAATATGCTATAATAAAAATCGGCAAGGGTTGCCTTGGATGCCGCCGTCTCGAGTGGTATCGTCTTTACCGGCCCTTGGAAAAAGTTATTTGCCTTTTTCGTCGCTTTTCCGAAGCGGCCTAGGTCGCTTTTTGGTACTTGTAGATGAATGATTCGTTATGGAGCGCATACCGGAATTCGGATGTCGCAATCATCGAGCGAATGGGCGCGCCTTTTAGCCCTTCCTTCTTGAACTGAAGTTGCCATCGGAATTCTTCGAAGGAGAAGCGAGCGGCCATGATCAGGCAGCGGACACTGAAAAATATTATCAAGGCGACGGGAGTGGGCCTGCATACCGGGCGGAAAGTCTATCTTTCACTACGACCGGCACCTGCCAATACCGGAATCGTCTTTCGTCGAGTCGATATAAGCCCGGCGGTCGAGATTCGTGCATGCCCGGAAAATGTCGGGGATACGCGCCTTTCCACCACCTTGTGCAAGGGCGATGTAAGGGTTTCGACCGTCGAACATCTGCTATCGGCGATGGCGGGCATGGGCATCGACAACGCCTTCGTCGACTTGGATGCCCCCGAAGTGCCGATCATGGATGGAAGCGCCGGACCCTTCGTCTTCCTCATCCAGTCCGCCGGGGTCGATGAACAAAATACCCCCAAAAGATTCATCCGCATCGTCGAGCCGGTGCACGAGCAGCAAGACGATAAATGGGTTTGCTTCCGTCCCTTCGACGGCTTCAAGGTTTCGTTTTCGATCGAATTCGACCATCCCGTTTTTCGCGAGGGAATCAATCAGGCCACCGTGGATTTTTCCACCACTTCTTTCGTCAAAGAGGTCAGTCGGGCGCGCACTTTCGGATTCATGAGCGATATCGAACGCTTGCGCGAAAACAACCTCGCATTGGGCGGCACCCCCGACAATGCCATCCTCATCGACGACTATCGCGTACTCAATGCCGAGGGTCTGCGCTATCGAGACGAATTCGTCAAACATAAGATGCTCGATGCGATCGGCGATCTCTATCTTTTAGGACACGGGCTCATCGGATCCTATAGCGGCCATAAATCGGGGCACGAGCTCAACAACAAGCTCCTTCGAACCCTCATTTCCACCAAGAGCGCATGGGAGATGGTGGAGTTCGACGATGTCTCCGAAGTCCCCATCGTTTATATGCAACCGACCTTTGCCGAATGAATCTTAACCGCCGCCACGCTTAAGCGTCGATAGGCTAGCCGGGCGGGCCGCAACGTGGCCATGCCTTCCTTCGAAGGGTGATATTCGAAGACGGTCCCCGACCCTCGCTCGATCCCGAGCGATCATTGTTCGAAGATGGCATCGCCCGAAGCGATTTTCCTTGGCCCTCGCTTTTTTCATCTCGCTTAGGCGTTTTTTCCAAGACTTCCAAGACGCTCTTTCATCTCCTACCTCGCTTCTCGGGCACTTCGCTCTTCACGGGGGAGGATATCGGGGCGCACCCGGATTTCGATGCGTCGGATAGCGGGTTCTCCCAAGGCGCGGGCGATACGAGCGATGGCTTGCGGATTCAAAAAGCGCAAGCGCAAGGCCCCGGCGGCGCAATCCACGCTCACAAGCAGTCTGTCGCCCTTGATCTCGCGCAGGCGAATGGTTCCGATCGAGTCCGGACCGTCTTTCATTTCCGAGGCGATGGATTGTGCGAGAAGGGTGTCGAGGCGTTCGTACTCCTTGGCCCTTCGAAGCAATTTCCCGGGCTCGGATAGCCCGTCATCGATGATCGAATGAACGCTCTTCCAAGAGGCATTGGAGGGCCGTTGTCGATTGATAGGCATTGCATCGAGTGCTTTTGGTATCGAGGTGCTTTTTATATCGAGCCGCTTCATTGCATCGAACCGTCGAGTTTTGCTTTCGAAAAGCCGGTCGATTGTAGACGCCAAATTGTAGACGCCAGAGGGATATCGGTGCAAATTCCCGAAGATCCCGGAAAATCCCTCCCCTTGTCGAGGAGGAAAAAACGATGCGCCACGAAGCGATCCTTCGTATCGTCGGTCGCTGCGATAGGCGATGCCATCATCGGCGGCGTAGAATTCTCCTTGATCGAAGGCTTCGCCCTGAAATCCCCGGCGCAAGGGGGATTGTAAGGATGCAAATTCGATTCGCCCCGAGGGATTTCCTTTTAAAATAGGATCGAAACAGGATCGATTGTCGCTCCATCGATTTCGGTGTCCCAAGCATCGAAAAAGAGACATCGAAAAAGGGATATCGGCGGCTTTCATCGCCGAGCCCCCACCCCTTGCCGAGATATCGTTCACCCCATCACCGAGCATCCAGATGATCAAGGATCTATTCAAGAAGGTCGTCGGCAGTCGCAATGATCGTCAGTTGCGCAAGATGCGCCGCATCGTAGGTAGCACGAATGAACTCGAAGCGCAGATTTCGGCCCTCGACGATGCCGAATTGCGGGCGCACACCGATATCTTTCGCACCCGAGTTCAGCAAGGGGAGAGTTTGGAGTCGATCATGCCCGAGGCCTTCGCCGTGGTTCGAGAGGCCAGTCGGCGAGTCCTCGATATGCGTCATTTCGATGTTCAGCTGATCGGCGGCATCGCCTTGCATGAGGGGCATATCGCGGAAATGCGCACCGGCGAGGGCAAGACCCTCGCCGCCACCTTGCCCGCATACCTCAACGCCCTTGGCGGACACGGGGTGCATGTGGTGACCGTCAACGACTACCTCGCTCGGCGCGATGGTCAGTGGATGGGGGCCATCTACCAATTCTTGGGGTTGCGTACCGGGGTGGTGGTGCCGGGGATGGAGGCGCAGGACAAGCGCGATGCGTATGGTGCGGATATCGTCTATGCCACCAATAACGAACTCGGATTCGACTACCTGCGCGATAACATGGCGTTCAGCGATGCCGACAAGATGCAGCGCGAGCTCCACTACGCGATCGTCGACGAGGTGGATTCGATCCTGATCGACGAAGCGCGCACGCCCTTGATCATCTCCGGTCCCACCGACGAGAATTCCGATCTCTATCAGCGCATCGATCGGGTGATTCCGCAGTTGAAGCGCCAACGAGAGGAGAATGGCCCGGGGGATTATTCGGTCGATGAAAAGGCCAAGCAGGTGCATATCACCGAGGAGGGACACGAGCATGTCGAAGCCCTCCTGATCGATGCCGATATCTTGGCCCGAGGGGAGAGTCTTTACGATTCCGCCAATATCGCGCTGGTTCATCACCTCAATGCCGGACTGCGGGCGCACGCTCTTTATAACCGGAATGTCGAATATATCGTGCGCGATCGGCAAATCGTCATCGTCGATGAATTCACCGGGCGGACGATGCCGGGAAGGCGTTGGTCCGAAGGATTGCATCAAGCGATCGAGGCCAAGGAGGGGGTGCCGATCCAGAACGAGAATCAGACGCTGGCTTCGATCACCTTCCAAAATTACTTTCGTCAATACGAAAAACTCGCGGGGATGACCGGTACCGCCGATACCGAGGCGGCGGAGTTCCAGCAGATCTACAATCTCGAAGTGGTGATCATCCCCACCCATAAGCCGATGATCCGCGACGATATGGCGGATCTCGTCTTCTTGACTCAAGGGGAGAAATTCGAAGCGGTCTTGGAGGATATTCGCGACTGTGTCGCCCGCGGGCAGCCGGTTTTGGTGGGCACCACATCGATCGAGACCTCCGAACTATTGGCTAGGATGATGACCGATGCGGGTATCGCCCACGAGGTGCTCAATGCCAAGCAGCATGCCCGAGAAGCGGCGATCGTCGCTCAGGCGGGTCGTCCCTGCGCGGTGACCATCGCCACCAATATGGCGGGTCGGGGAACCGATATCGTGCTTGGCGGAAATCGCGATGTCGATCTCGCCGAGCTTCCCGCCGATGCCGACGAGGCGATCGTCGAGGCCGTGCAAAAGCAATATCAGGAACGTCACGAGGCGGTGATCGCCGCCGGGGGGCTGCATATCATCGGCACCGAACGCCATGATTCTCGCCGGATCGATAACCAGCTCCGGGGGCGCTCCGGCCGCCAAGGCGACCCCGGATCCAGTCGCTTCTATCTCTCCCTCGAAGACGATCTGATGCGCCGTTTCGCCTCGGAGCGGGTCGGGACGCTGATGCAAAAGCTCGGTATGGAGCATGGCGAGGCCATCGAGCATAAATGGGTCAGTCGGGCGATCGAGAACGCCCAACGCAAGGTCGAGGCCCATAATTTCGATATCCGCAAGCAGCTGCTGGAATACGACGATGTCGCCAACGATCAGCGCAAGGAGATCTACACCCTGCGCAAGGAGTTGATGGCGGTGGAGGATGTCTCGGAGCAGATACAGACCATGCGCGAGGATGTGGTGCAAAAGGTCATCAGCACCTATATCCCCCCTGAGAGCCTCGATGAGCAGTGGGATATCGATGGCCTCGAAGAAGCCTTGGAGCGCGAATTCGCATTGCCGATACCGGTGCGCCGCTGGCTCGACGAGGACGAGCGGCTTTATGAGGAGCCGCTGCGCAAGCGTATCTTGGATACCGTCGTCGATCGTTATCGGGAAAAGGAAACGCTGGCCGGGCCCCGGGTGATGCGCCATTTCGAAAAGGCGGTCACCTTGCAGATCCTCGATCGGTGCTGGAAGGAACATTTGGCGTCGATGGATTATCTTCGCCAAGGCATCGGTCTGCGCGGCTATGCCCAGAAGAATCCGAAGCAGGAATACAAGCGCGAAGCCTTCGAGATGTTCCATGCCCTGACCGAGCGCTTGAAGACCGAGATCGTCTCCTTGCTTTCGAAGGTGCAAGTGCGGGCGGAGGAGGATGTCAAAGCGGTCGAAGCCCAGCGTCGACAAAGCGCCCCGGTCGAGTATGTTCACCCTTCGCTATCGGGCGCCGATGCCCCGCCCGCCGCCGGCGCCGACCCCGCCATCGGGCGGCGGCTCCGGCCGGCGCTTGCGGGGACGGGCGGGCCCTCCCCGGCATCGACGGGCGATAACGAAGGGGCGGGTACCTATATCAGGGAAGGCCGCAAGATCGGTCGCAACGAGCTCTGTCCTTGCGGTTCGGGCAAGAAATACAAGCGTTGCTGCGGACGCCCCGCTGCCTGACAAGGAAATGCCTGATAAGGAAAGGGCCTTGTCGGATACCGAACGATTCGCCTTCGGTACCGATTGTCGAAGGTTTTGGAGGAGGTCAAGAAAATGCCGGTCGGATTGAGCGCCCCCGAATCGTTGGCTCCCATCGACGGGGTATGGGTGGGAACGGCGGCCTCGGGCGCTCGCAAGGAGCATCGAGACGACTTGACCCTGTTCGCCTTTTCCGGCGATACCGAAGTGGCGGCGACCTTCACCGACAACGCCTTTTGCGCAGCTCCCGTGCTCGTTGCGCGGGAGCACCTGAGGCAGGCTCGACCTCGCTACCTGCTGGTCAACGTCGGCAGCGCCAATGCCGGCACCGGCGAGCCGGGCATCGCCGATGCCCGTCGTTGCTGCGCCTTGGTCGCCGATGCCCTCTCAGGCCCGGATGACCAAGTGCAGGCCGATTCGGTGCTGCCTTTTTCCACCGGGGTGATCGGCGAGCCCCTACCGATGGAGCGCATCGCTCGCGCCATTCCCTTCGCTTGCGAGTCATTGAAGCCCGATGGCTGGCTCGAAGCCGCCCTCGCCATCCTCACCACCGATATCCTCCCTAAAGGGATCTCCCTATCCAAGCGGATCGGCGGGCGGCAGGTGCGACTGACGGGGATTGCCAAGGGCTCGGGGATGATTCATCCGAATATGGCCACGATGCTGGCCTTCATCGCCACCGATGCCAAGGTCGAAGCCCAAGTTTTGGAGGCGGTGCTGCAGCGGGCGGTGCACCGAAGTTTCAATCGCATCAGCGTCGACGGCGATACCTCCACCAACGATGCCTGCGTTCTCGCCGCCACGGGAGCTGCGGATAACCAGCCGATCGCGCTTGACAGTCCCGAATGCGCCGCCTTCGCCGATCTCGTTTGCGAGGCCACCGCATTCCTTTCCCAAGCCATCGTGCGCGATGGCGAGGGGGCGACGAAATTCGTCGAGATCGAAGTGATCGAGGGAGAAAACGAGAACGAGTGCCTGCAGGTTGCGAAAACCGTGGCGCATTCACCCTTGGTCAAGACCGCCTTGTACGCCGGTGATGCGAATTGGGGGCGGATCTTGGCCGCGGTGGGTCGGGCGGGCTTGGCCGATCTCGATATCGCTCGTATCCGCATCTGGCTGGGGGAGGTCTGCATCGTCAGCGCCGGGGCTCGCGATCCAAAATATCGCGAAGAGGCGGGGGCTGCGGTTCTTGCCCGAGAGGAGATCCGAATCCGGATCGCTTTGGGTCGGGGCAAGGCCGCGGATCGTATGTGGACCTGCGATTTCTCCCATGACTATGTCAGTATCAACGCCGACTATCGCTCCTGATGCATGGCGAATCGGGGGTGATCGATGGCATCGATTCGATATTCGCCCAAGCGTACGAGGCTTCGGCGGGGAGCGTTCATCGAAGGAATGATGGTTAGGGGCGAGGAATGAGTCGCGACCTCTCGCCAAGGAGCATTCATGTGGTGGCCGGGGTCGTTCTCGATCCGAAGGGGCGAAATGTCTTGGTGGCCCGGCGCGTGCACGGGCGTTTTTCGGGTCGTCGGGAATTCCCCGGGGGCAAGGTCGAGCCCGGCGAATCCCGCTGGGAGTGTCTTGCGCGCGAGCTGGCCGAGGAAGTCGGCATCCGCATCGAAAAGGCCCGCCCGCTGATCCGTTTGCGCCATCGCTACCTCGAAAGAGAGATCGATCTCGATATCTGGCGGGTGGAATCGTTCAGCGGCGAAGCCAAAGGCTGCGAGGGGCAGCCTATCGAATGGTTGCCCTTGGAGGATTTGGATCCCTCGAGTTTCCTGCCCGCGAACGAGCGGGTGATCACCGCTTTGCGATTGCCTGCTCGTTATCTCATCACCCCCGAGCCCCGAGGCGATGCGAGGGCTTTTTTGGATCGTCTCGCACAACGGGTGGATCGAGGCTTCGATCTGGTGCAACTGCGCGCAAAGACGATCGAGAACGAGGATGATCTGCTCCGGCTCGCTCGAAGTGCCCGAGCGATTTGCGAAGATGCCGGGGCGAGGCTCCTCGTCAATGCCTCTCCCGCCCTTGCCCTTCGCTCCGGAGCCGACGGTGTGCACCTCGACTCCAAGCGGCTATTCGATCTTGCCGACGGTCCGGCCCGCTCTTGCGCCGCCGATATCGAGGCCTTGGACGAGTTGCGGGATAAAGGCGCTTTGATCGCCGCCTCTTGCCACGACGAGCGAGAGATCGATCTTTCAAAAACCCTGCGCTGCGATTTCGCGGTCGCCGGGCCCGTGCATCGCACCGCAACCCATCCCGAGGCCTCGATCTTGGGTTGGCAAGGATTCACCGCCCTCGTGCGTCGGGCCTGCATGCCGATCTTCGCTCTCGGAGGACTCGAAGAGAAGGATATCCCCCTCGCTCATGGATACGGGGCGCAAGGAGTCGCCGCCATCCGAGCCTTTTGGGAGGGTTGAACGCCCGCGCTTTCGAAGGAAAGCGAAAGGCGCGGCGTTCACGGGTTTTTTTGCGAACGGAGGTTAGGGATCATGCCTTTCGGCACGGGATTTCAGGGTCTCTATCCATCGAATTTCTCGTCGATGTTCAATGTACGCTCTTAGGGATGCCTCGGCGGGGATGGTATAATCCGTGATTGGAGGACGAGCCCGGTCTTTTATCCGATGCTTGCCGCTTATAAAGCGAGACCTTAGCCCGGTACCGATTCCCGAATTTCATTTTCAAATTCCGTTTTTAAATCCCATTGCTTAGGTTCGAGATTTGACCCGATGCAATCGATGATCCCGTCAACCCCGAAAACCGAGCGAGGGTATCGTCTTTCCTATCGATCGCTTTTCGAGATCATCATCGAAGCCTCGTTCGCATCGATTCATCGAATCCTTTTTATATTATCGAGGATCGGATCGCCGCCGGTCTTTTATAGAAGCGCAGATAGTCCTAAAGAGTGCGAAGTCACTCCTTGCGAAGTCACTCCTTTTATAAAGAAAAGCCGACTCGTTCGGCGGGTCATCGCGATCGGCACCGGGATTGCATTGACAATTGCAGCGCTTCAACCGGCATTCGCACAATATTCCCTGACCATCAATCAAGGCAATACCATTACGATAAACGAAGGACAGATGAAAACCGTATCGCTTCGAGTTCTGGCAAGTGAGAGCGTCGGTACGCGATCCGTCAGGCTGACACTGGCCAGCACCGATTCCAAGCGCTTGCAAGTCAGCCCGGCAACGGTGAATATCGACAGATGGAGCGTCGATAGCATCCCCACCATACCCATCATTACATTCCAGACCACGATCACATTGACCGCCGTGCATGATGGCGACACCGGTGATGAGCGAATCGATATCAGGACATCATATAGTCATAGTGCCTCTCCCGATCTTAGGGTGGTCAGAATCAACGACGATGACGATATAGCGGCCACGGGGACGATTCAGATCAATCCTGCCGGGAGGATGCTCTTGGGCGAGGGTCGATCGGGCACCTTCCAGGTCACGCTCAGCGCCGCTCCGAATGCTTATGTAAGGGTCGATATTTTGCCGAGAGTCTCATTGACGAGTGTTTCTCCGAGTTTTTTGGGCTTTTCCGTCACGAATTGGGGCACGGCGAAAACGGTCACCGTCACCGCCGCCCAAGATGACGATGGACTCGATCACAACGAGCCGATCACCCTCTCGGCCACGGGAGGCTTCACCGCTCCGGATGCCTATCTGTGGGTCGAAATCGACGACGACGAGGAGCAGGGATTCGATATCGACACCACCTCCTTGGAGATCGACGAGCCCGGAACGGACAGTTTCGGTGTGCGCTTGGCGACGCGCCCGTCGGCCGATATGAGCGTGACACTGACCACCACGGATTCGAATCTGACCGTCGATACCGACCCGCAAACGGCGGGCAATCAAACCATTTTGAGATTCAATCGATACGGCCAGACCAACGCTTGGAATCGATACCGGACGGTGAACGTCGCACTCGCCGAGGACGACGATGCGCTCGATGAGCGACTGTTCATCAACTTCACCGGAGCGGGGGGGGATTACGCGGGAAAGACCGGATCCCTCAGAGTCGATACCGACGATCCCGACGAGTACGGATTCGATGTCCAACCCGATCCCTTCATCGCGGTGGAAGGGCAGACCGTCAACGTCCAACTGCGCCTGACGGCCCAGCCTCAAAATAACGATACTTATGTGCGTATCGCGTTCACCGGTATCGGTCATCGACTGTCTTTCGTCGGCGAGAGCGGCAGCCCCTCCTTCATTACCAAGACATTCAAGCGTTCGGGGAATACGAATCGTTGGGATCAATATCAAACGATTCCCATCAGCGTCGCCCGAGATCCCGATCTGGTCGACGAAACCCCCGGGATAAGATTCTCTGCGCTCTTCGGCGAGACCGATATTCGTAGATACGATATAGGTTCGCTAAGGACCCTCACCGTCCACGACACCGAAAAACCCACCGGTTCGATAACCGCTTTCCCGGGAGGGAATATATCGATCAACGAGGGCGCATCGGCGACCATCTCCGCCAGACTCACCGAAAGCCCCTATCAAAATGCGACGATCCATTTTTCGAATACCAATCCCGATGTGACGATAAGCCCCACCTCTTTGAACTTCAACCAATCGAACTATTCCAGCAACCAAAGCGTTACCGTCACCGTTGCCCAAGATAGCGATTTCACCGACGATACCGATACCATCACCCTGATTACGACGGGAACCCTTCGCACACCGAAGGTTACGAGGTCGATCCGCATCGCCGACGACGACAACCCCCAAGGAACGATCGAGGTCGCCCCGGCGGGGACGTTGAATATGGACGAAGGCGATTCGGCGACCCTATCGATCAAATTCAGCACCGCCCCCAAGGCGAATGCGACGATCTCGCTTTCGAAGACCAATTCGGATGTGAGACTCTCCCCCGCTTCCTTGACATTCACTCCCTCGAACTATTCCACCGCGCAAACGGTTACCGTCTCGGTCGCCGAGGATAGCGATGGGAATAACGAATCGGACACGATCACCCTGACGGCATCGGGGGGAATCGACGCCCCTAACGTCACCAAGATGGTCTCCATCGACGATGACGAGCCCACCCCGGGCACGATAGAGCTCTTACCGACCGGGAGGCTGGCTCTGGATGAAGGCGAATCGGGCACCTTTTCCGTCAGATTGGGGACCATCCCCGAAGGAAATGTGACGGTCTTGCTTTCGAAGACCAACTCGGATATCACTCTTTCCCCGACTTCGTTGACATTCACGATACAGAATGCTTCGACCGCGCAAATGGTCACGGTTTCCGCCGCCGAGGATGATGACGGGGTCGACGATAGCGACACCATTACCTTGGCGGCATCGGGCGGGATCACCGCACCGAATGCCACCAAGGTCGTCGCCGTCAACGATGACGAACCTCGTCCGGGAACGATACGGCTCTCACCGGCGGGGACGCTGAGCGTCGACGAAGGCGAATCGAATACCTTCTCGGTCAGATTCGACGCCACCCCGAGATGGGATGTGACGGTCTCCCTTTCGAAAACCGAGCCGGATATCACCCTCTCCCCCGCTTCTTTGACCTTCACCCCGTCGAATCATTCAAGATGGCAAATGGTCACGGTTTCCGCCGCCGAGGATGACGATGCGGCCGACGATACCGACATGATTACCCTGACGGCATCGGGAGGAATCGCCGCTCCGGATGTCACGAAGCAGGTCACCGTCGATGACGACGAGCAGGCGGCTTTCGACCTCACCACCTTCAGCATGAATTTGATCGAGGGCGAAAAAGCCACTTTCGGGTTGCGCTTGGCGAGCCGACCCTTGGAGGATATCCGCGTATCGTTGATTGCCAATCTGCTCGGTTCGTCCTCGAACACTTTGACCGTCGATGCCGACCCCGATGAGGCGGGAAACCAATTGATACTGGACTTCAATCGACAGGGCCAAACAAAGGCTTGGGATGAATACCGGGAGATAAGCCTCTTCGCCGCCCATGACAGCGATAAAAAGGACGAGTCGTTCAGGGTGGTCATCGCCGAGATCGACGGGGATTATCCGAGCGGCCCGGCGGTGGTGAAGGTCACCGTCTCCGACGACGATGCCGACAAGCCGTCGGGGAGCATCGAGGTGACCCCGGCGGGGGCGTTGTCGATAGACGAGGGCGAATCGCAGAGTCTTTCCGTCAGCCTCGACACCGCCCCGACGGCGAACGTGACTCTTTCCTTGCTGTCTTTGAACGAGGATCTATCCTTCTCCCCCGCATCGCTGACCTTCACCGCTTCGAACTATTCCACCGCGCAATCGGTTTCGGTCGCAGCGGCAGACGATGCGGATGCCGTCAACGACTCCGCGACGATCGTCTTTCGAACATCGGGGGGCATCATCGCCTCGGATGCGACGAAGTCCGTTACCATCATCGACGACGACGAGCCACCGGGAAGTATCGAAGTCACCCCGGCGGGAACGCTGAGCATCGACGAAGGCCGCTCGGCCAGCCTCTCGGTCAGCCTCAGCACCACCCCGCGATCGAATGTGACGGTTTCCCTTTCATCCTCGAACTCGGAAGTGACCCTCTTTCCGGCGCAAGTGATCTTCACCCCCTCGAATCATTCCATCGCCCAATCGATCTCGATCACGGCGGCGCAGGATTCGGATACCGAGAACGACTCCGCGACCATCACCTTGGAAGCATCGGGGGGGATCGTGGCTTCGAATGCGACGAAGATCGTCGCCGTCATCGACGACGACAATCCCCAAGGCACCATCGAGCTCGCTCCGGCGGGGACGCTGGTCATGGGCGAAGGTCGATCCGGCACGTTCATGGTCAGTCTCGGTGCGGCCCCGAAAGCGAACGTGACGGTCTTGCTATCGTCCTCGAACTCGGATCTGACCCTTTCTACGAATTCCCTGACCTTCACCCCCTCGAACCATTCGAGCGCGCAGACGATCCAAGTCACCGCCGCCCAGGACAGCGATGTCGACGACGATTCGGCCACGATAACCCTCGAAGCCTCGGGCGGCATCGACGCTCCGGATGTGACGAAGGCCGTTGCCATCATCGACGATGACAAACCATCGGGCACCATCGAGCTCGCCCCGGCGGGGACCTTGTCGATAGACGAGGGCGCATCGGGGAATCTCTCGGTCAGTCTCGATTCCGCCCCGAGCGGGAATGTGACGATTTCCCTGGCATCGTCGAATCCGGATGTGACCCTCTCCCCGAGCGCCTTGACCTTCACCGTCTCGAACCATTCGAGCGCACAAACGGTTCGGGTCGCCGCCGCCCAAGACACCGATACCGTCAACGATTCGGCGACGATCACGCTTCGAGCCTCGGGAGGGATCGTCGCTTCGGATGCGAGAAAGTCCGTCACCGTGATCGACGACGATTCCACGGTGCCGACTCCCTCGGGGAATATCGTTGTTTCCCCTTCGGGAACGCTGAACGTGGACGAGGGCGAGTCGGGGCGTTTGGATATCCACCTCTCGGTCGCCCCGAATGCGGATGTGACGGTCTTGCTTTCGAAGACCAATCCGAATATCACCCTCACCCCGACCTCTTTGACCTTTATCCCGGCGAACTATCAGGCGGTGCAATCGATCACCGTTGCCGCAAGCGAGGATGCCGATGCGGTGGACGATACCGATACGCTGACCATCGAGGCCTCGGGAGGAATCATCGCTCCCTCCCTTGAAAAGGCCGTCACCATCTTCGACGACGATCCCCCCCCGCATCCGACGGGGAGGATTTTGCTCTCCCCCGCGGGAACGCTGTTGATGGACGAAGGCGGTGGGGGCGTTCTTTCGGTCAGTCTCAGCGCCGCCCCGGATGCGCAAGTGACGATTGTCCTGTCATCCACGAATGCGGATGTGACGCTCTTCCCCACGACCTTGACCTTCACCCCCTCGAACCATTCCACCGCGCAAAGCGTTTCGGTCTCGGCAAGTCAAGATGCCGATGCCGTCAACGATTCGGGGAGGATCGATCTTCGAATATCCGGGGCGATCACCGCTTCGGATGCGACCAAGGCCTTCACCGTCATCGACGACGAATCATCGACGACCACCCCTTCGGGCAGCATCGTTCTCATCCCATCGGAAGGATTGGTTATGAACGAGGGCGGTTCGGGACGAAGGATCGATATCCGCCTGTCGACGGCCCCCGATACGAATGTGACGGTCTTGCTTTCGAAGACGAATTCGAATCTGATACTCGATAGGACGTCGTTGATTTTCACGCCCTCGAACTACTCGACGACGCAGACGGTCAATATCTCCACCGCCGACGATATCGATGCGCTGAACTATACCGACACCATCACCCTCGAGGCCTCCGGTGGTATCGTCGCTCCCCATGAAACGATACCCGTCACCGTCATCGACGACGATTTCCCGCTTTCGCCGGTGCAGCCCACACCCGTCGATGGAGGAGAAAGTCTCATCGTTACCCCTGCAGGTCCGGTGGATATTCCCGAGGGTCGGCGCCTTTCCCTCTTCTTCAGGCTTGCGAATACACCCCCGAAAGCCCTTTTCGTCAACTTGGCGAGCCGAAACGGCCTCCTTTCCTTGGCCCCGACCTCGTTGGTCTTCACCCCCTCGAGCTCGACTTGGGCGTCGGGATTGCCGGTGGAGGTTTTCGCCATCGAGGACTCGGATGCCGATGATGGCCATGATTCGATCGACATCGAGTCCATCGGCGAGACCACCTCGATGTCGACGATCGCCCTTCGAGTCATCGACAACGATCGGCCCGAGGAAAGCCCCGAATGGGAGATCAAATCCCGAGCCCTGGCCATTCCCCCGCCGAGTGCCCGAGATAGCGCCTTCATCCGCATCCGCTGCAATCAGGATACCCCTTGCAAGGTCTTCCTCGATTGCTCGACCCAAGCCGGGAGGGTCTTGCAGGGTTATCTTCCGGTGATTCGGGCGCAGGCGACGTCGACCCTCGTTCCCGGCTATCTCCAAGAGCGCTTCGGATTGGATGGTTCGTGGGAGGGAAGGCTCGGCTGCGCTTTGAGAAGCGAAGAGAATATCGGCTCCCAAATCTGGACGCGCTCCGGGGATGGGGTGCTCGTCAATAACAGTGCGGTGATTCGAAGCGCGATGGCAGGCGAGGGCTATCGAGCGGATATCGAATCGATTCCCTCGCCCGATGCCGCCGATCGATCGAATATCAGGATTCGCTGCGATTCGCAACAGGACGATTGCTCGAACACCGTTTTCGTGTGCTATTTAGATGAGGGACAAAGGTACGAGGCGGCGTTGGGGATTATCCCTTCGGGAAGCACCAGACATCTGCAATCGGATGAACTGGTAAGCATCTTGGGACACAGGTGGCCGGGTTTGGGCCTTTCCTGCGAGGTGCGATCCGATGGGCGATTCACCGCGCAAATACTGACCCGAACCGGCGGCGGCGGAGCGCTGGTCAATAACAGCGCGACCGGGGAATGAGGGATTCGGATCGTCCGCTTTCGATGCCGCCCGCACCCCTCGGGGCGGGGGTATGCGATGCAAGGCGATCGCTCAAGCCTTAGCCTTCTCGATCGAAGCGCTCCTCTTGGTAGCGGACGATGGCGCTGATGGTTTCGTTATGAGGGGCCAAAGTGCCCGCTTTTTCGGCCACCACCGGCACCATGCCGTTGATGGCATCGATTTCGGAGCGGCGCCGGGCGAGATGGTCTTGTAGCATCGAGGGTCGGCTTTGCCGGATCCGGCCACCGAAGTCGCGCACATAATCCACCGGATCATCGAAGGAAAAATTCACGCCGAGGGCGACCCCTGCGAGAAAAGCCTCTTCGGCGCAGCTGCGGGAGACCTGCCAGATATGCGGATTATCGAGCAGCTCGCCGACGGTGCTGTGAAAGACCGTACAGGGGCCGCTGAAAGCGACGTTGCAGACGAATTTTTCCCATACCAGCTGCTCGATATCGTCGAAACAGCGAACATTGAAACCGGCATCTCGCCATACTCGGGCCACGCCTTCCAAGCGCTCGCTGATCTCTCCTTCGAGTTCCCCGAGTCGGATCATCTCCATGCCGTTATGCCAAGCATGGCCGGGGGCGCGCATCGCGGCCCCGAATCCTCCGGCGACCCCCAGCAAAACCCGGTCGGCTTCGATGTGGCGGCAGATTCGCTCGGCCGCTCCGAGCCCGTTCTGGATCGTCAGGACCACGGTATCGTCGCCGAGCAAGGGGGGAAGGGAAGCGGCGGCGGCCTCCACCCCCGAGGCCTTGGTGGCGATGATCACCAAATCGCAAGATCCGACTTCCTCGGGATCGTCGGTGGCCGAAAGAGAGACGGTGCGATCACCGCTGGCCCCCTCGACCCGCAATCCCTCTCGCCGGATGACATCGATATGCTCGGCCCAAGTGTCGATGGCCCAAACATCGTTTCCGGCGTCGGCGAGGAGGGCGGCGTAGACCGACCCCATCGCTCCGGTTCCCACCACCGCTATTTTCATATTCGTCGAACCTCATATCGTCGAAAGGGCTTGGGCTCTCGATCCCTTCATCGACGGAAAGCGACCTCGCAACTGCCGATCCCGTCGAAGGAGGCCCGCCATCGATCGCCGCGGGCGGGATCGTGCTTGCTGAACGAGCCGGTGATCAGCCGCTGCCCGGATTTCAAAGCGAGTCCGTATTCGCCCAGAATATTGGCCAAAGTCGCGATGGACGAGAAGTGATCGTCGATGACATCGCGCCCGACCATGCTCGCTTCGAGTCCGCCGTTTCGTTCCATGCGAACGACGAGATCGTCGGACAGGAATTCTGCAGGCAGGGGGATCGTCTCGCCGTGGACGACCGCCCACTGGGTCAGGTTATCCGCTACCGAGAGCGCAAAATCCAAGACCCCGCCGTCTCTTCTTTGGTTGATTTCCATTCCCGGGGCGACCCCGGCCACCGCGCCCCGGGTCTGTTCGGGAGTGATTCCGGGGCCTTCGAGATCCGCACCCATGACGAAGCAGAGCTCGGGCTCGATTCCGGCGCCGACCACGATATCGTCGAGGTCGATCTCGCTCCCCGAGGGGATCAAGCCTTGGTGCAGCAAGTAGCCGAAGGGTTGTCGATCGCTGCCGAATCGTTTGCGTACCGAGGGCGAGGTCAGGCCGATCTTCCAGCCCGCAAGTTCATCGCCCCGTTCGAGGCGTCGATTCAGCACCGCGATTTGCAATCGCAAGGCTTCATCGAAGGACAATCTCCCTTGCAGCGCGATCGGAAAAAATGCGTTGCGCTCATAGCCCTCGACGATGAGGTCGGCGGCTTCGTCGATATCGGTCGGGGTATCGCTCATCGATGTCTTTGCCCTCGGTATTTTTTGAAAAAGGCGGCGTTTTTTCGGTGCGAGGATCGATGGCTCTTGCAAGGCTTCGTTCGGGTGAGCGTATGATCCACCATCGATATTCGTGATCAAGGCCCCTTGATCGGGCATCTTGCGAAACATCGGAAGGTCGTCGATCATCGATCATGGATAATAAGGGATTGCGCAAAGCGCAGCCCATCAACATCAAGTGAAGATTCAAGGAGAGACCGATGCCGTTGGATCCGTCTTTGCAGTCCCGTATCGAATCGCTGATCGAAGCCGATCGGGTGGTATTGTTCATGAAGGGTACCCGCATGCAACCGATGTGCGGTTTCTCCGCCACCACCGTATCGATGCTCGATTCGCTGGTATCCGACTATACGACCTTCAACGTTCTCGAAGATCAGCGGATCCGCGACGGCATCAAGGAGTTTTCCGAGTGGCCGACGATCCCCCAACTCTATATCGATCGCGAATTCGTCGGCGGCTGCGATATCGTCAAGCAGATGTTCAACAGCGGCGAGCTGCACGAAGCCTTGGGGCTCGAAGCGCCGGATCGAACCCCTCCGGCGATATCGATCAGCGATGCGGCGGCGGACCTCATCCGTCGAGCGCGCGAGGGCAACCCCGGGCAAGCGGTGCATCTATCGATCGACGGGCGTTGGCAGCACGCCTTCAATCTCGCTCCCGTTCAAGGCCATGAGATCCGTGCCGAGGACAAAGGCGTGGAGATCCTCTTCGATATCGCCTCCGCCCCCAAGGCCAAGAACCTCGCCATCGATATCGAGGAAACGATGCAGGGCACGGCCTTCAAGATCGACAACCCCAATGCCCCGCCGCCCGTCAAGCAAATCACCCCCGCCGAACTCGCAGCCGCGATGGCCGCCCGAGGAGAGGGGCTTGAATTGGTGGATACCCGTACATCTGAGGAGCGCGAGCAGGCGAAGATCGAGCCTTCGACCCTCTTGGATCGGGAGACGATGCAAAGTCTGTCGGCGCTACCCAAGGATAGCTATCTGGTTTTTTACTGCCATACCGGGGTGCGCAGCCAGTCGGTGGCCGAACATTTTCGCGCCGAGGGCTTTGTCAATGTGCACAACCTGAGCGGCGGTATCGATGCGTGGTCGCGCGAGGTGGATACGAACCTGCCGCGATATTGATCGCCAAAAGCGCCCGCATTTATCCCGATCCGAGGGTGGACGATGGAGCGACACCCTCGGCTTGGCGATCGAGGCGATTTCGGATCGCCCAGAGAAAGAGAATAGGCTAGGGGGCCTAAGAATCCGATCGATGGTTCCGATCTGTCGTCGATCGCATGGAACCCTCGATCGCCGCTTCGTTCAATGCACACTCGCCTTTTTGAGACGAGCGTTGCGATCGATCGATATCAGGGTGATTCGATGGAGATCGCCGTTGCGGACGATGCCCAGAGGCACTTCGCATCCGGCCGGTCCCAAGTTCCAGATGGCGCGAAAGAGATCGGCGAGATTCTCGACTCCTTCCCCGGCGACATCGATGATGATATCTCCGATTTCGAGCCCCCCTGCAGCCGCCGGACAGTGATCGTAAAGACCGGCCACGACCAGATCTTCCTCTTCCGTTTTTTGCACGATGAAGCCCAGCCAAGGGCGAGGACTCCGATCCGGTACCCCGAGCCTTTTGATATCCCCGATGCTCGCCTTCGCCAGATCGATGGGCACGATCATATTCGCCCCCGACTCCTCTCCTTCGGGGGAAACGGTATGCACCATCAACGAGCCGATCCCGAGCAACTTCCCATCGAGAGCGACCATCGCCGCTCCGCCCCAGTTCGAATGCGCAGGCGCAGTGAAAAAGGCCTCGTCCAGTAAATATTCCCAGTAGCCTGCGAATTCGCGCTTGGCGACGATCCGGGCGGCGATGATTTCATTGCCCCCGACGCTGCCATGGGCGGCGACGATCACCCGATCCCCCACCTTGCAGTTGGCGCTTTCTCCCAGCGTCAGCCTCGTGGCCGAGATCGGCTGTAGCGCCTGGACGAGCCCGAATCCCGTTTCTTGGTCATGACCCAAAACATAGCCGGGAACGGCCTTGTTCTCTTGGTCGATGATCCAAACCCTTTCCGCTTCGGTGATCAGATAGCCGATGGTCAGAACCGTCCCGTCGTCGTCGATCACCACCCCGCTACCGGCGCGTTCGGTGCCCAATACCTCCGCGGTCAGGGCATCGTCGGGGATCTCGGTACGGATACCCACAAGCCCGGCGCGCAAAGAATCCAAGTCGACCTTGGGGGTGGATTGATCTCCCGCTTCCTCGGTGCCGGGTTCTTCCGACGGTCCTTGGGCCTGCTTCGGATCGGGCGTCGACGAGGGATCCGGTGATTCGTTCGATTTCTTGGTCATGATGCAGCCACGAGCAAAGGATGCAGGCGAGGGCGACCGAATCCGGTCGATGGCGGGAGGGGGCTCGGCAGGCGAATTCCGCTCATCGACGGTATCGACGCCCCGAAAAGGCGCTCGCTGCGGATCGTTGCCGGACGAGTGCGGGGTTTTGGATATCGAGCGTCGATCATGCTGCGCTCATCGTCGAGAGATCGGCGGCATCTGCGATACCAGGACATGCATGCGGATCGCCTTTCGAGGATATCGGTGCCGACCGGCAGCGTTTTTCGCATGACGGCATGGCTCCGCCCGATATGAGCGCTCGCAGAAGCGATCGGGCGATCGCAATCGCTGGGGATCATCGGCTTTTCTTGTGCATGGGATGTTATTTTTCTCCTCGTCATCGACGACGGGGCGGATGCGCGATGAACGTCCGATGAACGATGGCGGCGATGATCGATCGACGCTCGAAATCGAGAGTATGAAGGGTAAAGAGTACGCAAAAAACTTGATTTCAATCGGGTCGCGGCATGGTGAAGATCCCCTCCACCGATGTGTAATCGAAATAACCCAAGCGGGCCACCGGACGCAAGGAGGCGACGTCGATCATGCCGTCTTTGATGATGGCATCGTCGATATGGATGCCGACGACCTCGCCGAAGATCACGCGATTGGGCTCGCCTTCGTCCCAAGTCGGGAGGTTGAGGCTCAGGTAATGGCGGCATTCGAGATGCACCGGGCTCTCGGCGACCCGCGGCGGCCGAACGAGGCGCGAGGGAATGGGGGTCAGCCCCGCTTGTGCGAATTCGTTCGTCGTTCGAGGCAAGGAGGCGGAAGTCTTGTTCATCGCCTCCCGTAAATCCCAAGTGGTGAGGTTGCACACGAATTCCCCGCAGGCCTCGGCATTGCTCGCGGTATCTTTGGCCCCGCCCTCGATGTGCCTTCCGCCGGCCGAAAACATCATGATCGGGGGGCGAAAAGAGACCGCATTGAAAAACGAATAGGGGGCGAGATTCACATTGCCTTGCGGATCCATGGTGCTGATCCAGCCGATGGGACGGGGAATTATCAGCGATTTGAAGGGGTCGTGGGCAAGACCGTGGGGATTTGTCGGTTCGTAGAACATGCTTTGATCTCGGTGGTCGCCGATCGCGGCGGATTGGTGGATCCTCTTGGATCGATGGAGTGTGAGCGAATCGAGTCGAAGTAAGGAATCGTAAAAAGGGCCGTTTCGTTATCGAGCCGGCG
>JFBG01000071.1 GCA_000583135.1 Thioalkalivibrio sp. HK1 | reverse complement strand
GGTTCATGCCGGCATCGAGCCGGATTCGGCGGCCGGTGCGATTCTCCCGCCGATCTATCAAAGCACGACCTTCGTCCCCGAGGAGGTCGGGCGCGACAAGGGTTTCGATTACACCCGGGCGGCGAATCCCACGCGTCAAATCCTCGAAGAGCATTTGGCGGCCCTCGACGGCGGGCGGCACGGGGTGCTCTTCGGCAGCGGAATGGCCGCGGTGGACGCCATCTTTCGCAGGCTCGTGCCGGGCGATCATGTCGTGAGCTCCAAGGATGTCTACGGCGGGGTGTTTCGCTATTTCGAACGCATCCTCGCCAAAGGCGGGATCGATATCGATTATGTCGATAGCGCCTCCCCGCAGGCGGTGCGAAAGGCTCTGCGCCCGAATACGCGGATTTTGTGGATCGAGACCCCTTCCAATCCCTTGTTGACGCTGACCGATGTCGAGGCCATGGCCGCCATCGCCCGGGAAGCGGGGATCATCCTTGCGGTGGATTCGACCTTCGCCACCCCGATGTATCTGCGACCGCTGGAGATGGGGGCGGATATCGTGATGCACAGCACCACCAAATACTTGAGCGGGCACAATCATGTGGTCGGCGGGGTGTTGATCACTTCCTGCGACGATCTCGCCAAGCAGTTGCGATTCATCCAAAAGGTGGTCGGGGCGGTGCCCAGCCCCATCGATTGCTGGCTGACCCTGTTGGGGACCAGAACCCTCCATCTTCGGATGTCCCGGCATTCGGAGAATGCGCAGGCGGTGGCGGAGTTCTTGCAAGGACACCCCAAGGTCGAGCGCGTGCTCTGGCCCGGGCTGCCTTCGCATCCTCAGTATGCGCTGGCTTGCAAGGGGATGTCGGGTTTTAGCGGTATGTTGAGTTTCGAGCTTGCCGGGGGGATCGAGTCCGGGCGGATATTGATGAACGGGCTATCGCTCGTTCGCTTGGCCGAGAGTTTGGGGGCGGTGGAGAGCATGATCACCCATCCGGCGACGATGACCCATGTCGATGTTCCGAGCGCCGAACGCCGAGCGCGGGGTCTTTCCGATGGATTGGTGCGGCTTTCGGTCGGGATCGAGGATGCCCGAGATATCATCCGGGACCTGGAAGGGGCGCTGGCAAGGATTCCTTAAAAAGATTCACGAACACGGGCAAGGCCCCTCGATCCCTTGATCGTCAATAGCAGTTTCGCTCCATCAACGCCTCGGATTTCACTATCCGTTCATAGCCGAAGCGTTCGAGATCGATGGTGCGGTATTCCCCGTAAGTGATGAGTTCGCTCAAAGCCCTCCCCACCGCCGGGGATTGCTGCAATCCGTGACCGGAAAATCCGGCGGCGAGATAGAAATTCTCGAACCAAGGGGTGCGCCCGACGATCAGATTTTGATCCAGGGTGTTGTAGTCGTAATGGCAGCACCAAGCGCCGGTGAGTCGGATGGCTTCGAAGGCCGGTACTCGCCTTGCCAGCTCCGGCCAGATCGAGTCATCGAAATACGAGTAATCGACCTCGAGATCCAAGGTGGGGGGGTCTCGATCCGCCGGCGGTGCGAGGTTGGCGATGAAGCGTTTGCCGTCGGAGCGGAATGCGAGCCCCTTTTCGGTGATGGTGAAGGGGGTGGGGCCGATATCCTCCCGGCATTCGAAGACGAAAGTGCAGCGCTTGCGGGGCTCGACCGGAAGCTCGATCCCCAAATCCTTGCAGATCTCCCCCGCTCCGGCGGCCCCGGCGGCATTGACCACCGTTTGGCAGGCGATCTCGCCCCCTTTTGCAAGTTCCACGGAGACGATCCTGTCTCCTTCTTGATGCAAGGCCACGGCCTCGTCCTTGACGAAATCGACTCCCAAGGCCTTCGCTTTGGTGCGATAGGCTTGCAGTAGCAGCCAGGGATCGACATGGCCCTCGTTGCCGTTGCTGAGAAAGCCCCCGACGAGACCTTCGAGGGTCAGCCACGGGAATCGCTCTTCGAGTTCGTCGATCCTTCGAAAGGCGATATCCGCCCCCATCTTGCGCTGCCGATCGTTGCTCGATCGCATCGTCGGGAGGGCCTGCTCGTCGGCGAGCAGCAAGTAGCCGCTTTCTCTAAATGCCACATCCGGTTTCGAGTCGTCGACGGATAGGTATTCGTCGAGGTGCTTGATGAAGTGGATACCGAACAGGCCCATCGAGATATTCTCGGGGATCGAGAATTGCTGGCGGAATCCACCGGAGGCCTTGGCCGAGGGGGCGTCTTGGTATGTGGGATCGCGCTCGACGATCAGCACCTTGCCGTCGAAACCCGGTTCCGAGCCGAGAAAGACGGCGGTGGAGCAGCCGGTGACGCCGCCGCCGATGATGACCACATCATAGCGATCCGATGTCATATTCGCAGATCTCCCGAAGTTCGCAAAGCCACGGATATCAAGGGCGAAAGAGGGGTTTCAAGGCCTTGGGTGACCGCCGGCGAATCGTCCCCGAAGACCGCTTCGCTGCCGCCGCCCCTTTCTCGCCTCGACGATACGAGTCGCCGATACGAGTCGCCGATACAAGGTCGCCGATACAAGGTCGCCGATACAAGGTCGATGGTGGTCGGCATTTTATTTTCGTCGATCCCGGCTCTTCGGCAAACAGGGGGTCGGCAAGCAAGGGATCGACGGGATCGAAGTATGCCGCAGACCATCGATGATCGTTCGGGCATCGTTCGAAAAGAAAAGACCGGATACTCTTCCAAGGCTCGATGCCTCTGGCTTAGCCTTGTCGAGATCCGACTCGAGGTCCGATAGGCGATCGGGGCGAGGAATTTCCGGGCGATCCGAAATCCGATTCGAAATCCAACCGAAATCCGATGCAAGGGGTGGAAAAGAACATGATGCAACAAACACCTTTCGATGAGACTCGCTCGATGGACCGAAGCCGGATCTGCCGCATCGAGACCCGTCGCTATCGCATTCCGCTGCCGGTGGTTCTCTCCGACTCCACCCATGGTGAGATGCGCGATTTCGGATTGGTGATGGCCGAGGTCCATAGCGACGATGGGGATCGAGGGCTGGGCTATACCTACAGCGTGGGGGATATCGGCACCGGGGCCATCGCCTCGATGATCGCCGACGATCTCGCCCGGGTTTTGATCGACGCCGATCCTTTGGCCACCGAAGGCAACTGGCACAAGATGTGGTGGCGGGTCCATTTCGTCGGTCGAGGCGGTATCGCTTCCTTTGCGATCGCCGCTTTGGATATCGCGCTTTGGGATCTAAAAGGTCGACGGGCCGGGCTGCCGCTATGGCAGTTGATGGGGGGTGTGGATCATCGTGTGAGGGCCTACGCCGGGGGGATCGATCTGGATTTCACGATCGACGCCCTGCTCGAACAGGCCCAAGGGTTCAAGCAAGCAGGCTTTCGCGCGATCAAGATGAAGGTGGGAAGAGAGCGCATCGCCGAGGATGTCGAGCGGGCGATGGCGATGCGCGAGTGCTTGGGGCCTGATTTCCCGCTGATGGCCGATGCCAATATGCGCTGGTCGGTCGATCAAGCGATCCGGGCGGCGCGGCGGCTGGCCCCCGCCGATCTCCATTGGCTCGAAGAGCCGGTCATCCCCGACGATATCGATGGTCATGGACGGGTGGCGCGCGAAGGGGGGATTGCGATCGCCTCCGGCGAGAATCTTCACTCGCTGCATGAGTTCGAATACCTGATCCGTTCGGGAGGGGTCGATTTCCCCGAGCCGGATGCCGCCACCTTGGGCGGTATCACCCCGTGGATGAAGGTGGCGCATCTGGCGCAATCGAATTCCTTGCCGGTGACCAGCCATGGGGTGCACGATATCCACGTGCATCTGCTGGCGGCGGTATCCAATGCGTCTTTCTTGGAGGTGCATGGATTCGGCTTGGAGCGATTCATCTGCGAGCCCTTGACGATCCGGGACGGCTTCGCCCTCGCCCCGTCCAGGCCGGGGCATGGAATCCGCTTCGATCTCGATGCCTTGGAGGCCCATCGGGTGGGTTGATAGGGGGGGTCGCCGGCTCATCGAGATCGATCCGATATCGATGTCCGATATCGCATTCATCGACGATATCGTTGGGTTTTTTATCGGCCAACGAATAGCGAGGATTCGCTCTCCCGCCATGGATCGAGCGCCCAAGAAGCGCAGATCGTCCATGTTCGATGGTCTTTACCTCCCAGGCGGTGTGGGATCCAAGTCGCTTTTTCGATTGCGATGGGGGAAAGGACGGTCCGGAATCTCCTTGCCCAGGAATGCGCAGAGTTTTTCCCATCCGTCTCCGGCGGGGATATCAAGACAGATCATGTCCTGCGGTCGATCCCGGAAATATTCCAGAACCTCCTCGTTATGCGCCAGATAGCGTCTTAGATAGATATCCTCGTTCCCCGAGGGGCATCCCGCACCGTAGATCCATTCGCGCATGGGTGTGCTTCGATCCCCGAAGTATCCGACCTGGCTTTCGATCCAGGATTCGGGATCCCGTACCGTCAGGATGAATTTGCTGCCCGGATATCGCTTGTCGAGTTCGAGGTAGACGATGGGCCAGGGATTATCCTGAAAGGCGTCGTATAAAGGCACCAACTCATCGACCAAACGAAGGACATTGTTCCTTATCTGCGGATCGTGCGCCCCGTTGGGTCCGGTCACCCGATAGCCGAGCGTTCTCAATGCCTCGGCCAAACTGGTGGTTCCGGTTTTATGAAATCCGATGCAAAAGACCTTTTCTTCGGCCTTGTCGGCGCGCTCGTTCATCGGGTCAGGGCTTTTCGAGTCTTAGGCTTTTCGAGGCAGGGCTTTCAAGAGCGCTATCGAGGCTCTCATGTCGCTTGGATATGGCTGGTGGTGATTTCCGCGATCAGGCCGCCGTCGTCGCCCTTTATCCGAGTGCGAACGACGCTGACGCGGCGGCCGCGGCGGATATAGACCGCTTCGGCGTGAAACGATCCCTCGGTGCGGTTGCCGATGAGGTGGGCATTGAGACTGATGGCCAAGGGGAAGCCCTTCATCCCTTGGCTCGGATTGCGGCCCTCGAGCACCAGATGGGTTGCGGTGACATCGGCGAACCAAAGGGTGGCGCCGGCGTGTACGGTGCCGAAGGGGTTGAGGATTCCCGGTTGGACGGGCATCTGGGCGATCGCTCGCCGATCATCGACGAGGACGATGGTGAATTCGATGCGGCCTTCGTAGCGGGCGCAAGGATCGCTTATCCTCGGATCCCCGATCCCGATATCGCCGCCCTCGTTTCGCTCTTGCCTCATGGCGCCTCCTCGAATCCGGATCCGCCCTTTTTCGATCGCATTGGCCGGCGATAGACGATGCTCGCCTTCGCTTCGGGAATCCATCGATGATCGGGGTTGGATAAAAAGAAAAAGGCGGCACATCCTAGCGATAGGAGATGCCGCCTTTTCGCTTTTTATACGAGGCGCTATCGAATCTCAGGGCGGGTGGATCCTCAAATCTCGCCGGAATCGACGATGACCGCCGCGTTGTTCCTCTCGGATTCGATGGCCTTGACCACATCCATCCCCTCCACGACCTCCCCGAAGACGACATGCTTTCCATCGAGCCAGGGAGTGGGGACGGTGGTGATGAAGAACTGCGAGCCGTTGGTATTCGGACCGGCATTGGCCATCGAGAGCAGCCCCGGTCCGGTGTGGCGCGATTCGAAGTTTTCGTCTTCGAAGCGGGCGCCGTAGATCGACTTGCCGCCGGTGCCGTCGCCCCGGTCGAAATCGCCGCCTTGGATCATGAAATCCTTGATGACGCGGTGGAATTTCGAACCCTTGTAGCCACCCACATCGGGCTCGCCGATGGCGAGGCGGCGAAAGTTCTCCGCGGTCTTCGGCACGATATCCTTGTGGAGCTCGAAAACGATGCGTCCGGCGCTTTCTCCGTTGATTTCGATATCGAAGAAAACCCGGGGATTTTCCGCATTGACATTGATCGCTGTCATCAGTGTGCCCAAGATGGTTGCCAGTTGAAAGAAACGCCGAAGCATGATGCCGATCCTCTTCGCCGATGATGTGCAAGATGCACGGTGCGCAAAAAGCACGGTTGAGATAAGGGTTTTCGATTTGCCGACCGCTTGGTCGAAAAGTCCCCCGAAAACCCAAGAGCAAGGGCTTCGAAAAAGGGCATTCGAAAGCGACCGAGGGTCGAAGAAAGGGGGATCCTACCATCAAGGGATATCCTTTACCCCTTTGCCCTAAGATGGGCGAGGCGACTAGGATCCGAAAAAAGACGAAGATCGACGGGTATTTGCGCCCGTCGAAGCGATATCGCAAGATGAGTGAACGATGAAAAAACCCTGTTCGAAAGCGAGATCGACCCTTGATATCGAGCCTGGATCCTTCGGGATCCGCCCCCTTCGTTCGATGAGACGACGAGCGTGAGCGAGCGAGCGGATATCGTGATCATCGGCGGCGGCAACGCCGCGCTTTGCGCCGCCATCACCGCCGCCGAGGGCGGGGCCAAGGCCTTGATCCTCGAAGCCGCCCCCGAAGCCCTAAGGGGCGGCAATTCGCGCCACACCCGCAATATTCGATGCATGCACCCGAGCCCGTCGGGGGTGCTGCTCGGGCGTTATGACGAAGAGGAATATATCGCCGATCTGAGGCAGGTCAGCAGTGGGCGGATCGACGAGCATCTGGCTCGGGCGGTGATTCGAGCGTCGCAAGATTGCCCTTCGTGGTTGGAGGATCGGGGGGTGTTTTTCCAGCCCTCGCTATCCGGCGCTCTTTCCCTTTCGCGCACCAACGCTTTTTTTCTGGGCGGGGGCAAGGCCCTGCTCAATGCCCTTTATCGCCATGCGCACGATCTCGGGGTCGAGGTTCGTTATGAGGCCCAAGTCAGACACTTGGAGATCGAATCCGGGCGGATCATCCGGATCGACTATGCGAAAAGCGCCGAACCGGGCGGTCCACCGACGGGGGATATCCATCGCATCGTTCCGGAATCGGTGGTGGTCGCCTCCGGCGGATTTCAGGCGGATATCGATTGGTTGGCCCGGGCATGGGGGCCGGCGGCGAGGAATTTTCTGATTCGCGGCACCCCTTGGAATCGCGGGATGGTGCTGGCGGATCTCTTGGAGCAAGGGGTCGATGGCATCGGCGATCCCACCCAATGCCATGCGGTGGCCATCGACGGTCGGGCTCCGGCATTCGATGGCGGCATCGTCACTCGCCTGGATTGCGTGCCCTTTTCCATCGTCGTCAATCGCGATGCCCAGCGTTTTTATGACGAGGGGGAGGATATTTGGCCCAAGCGCTATGCCGTTTGGGGTCGTTTGGTGGCGGCGCAGCCACAGCAGGTGGGCTATGCCATCATCGATTCGCGAGCGATCGGCCTTTTCATGCCCTCGGTATTTCCTCCGATCCGGGCGCAAAGCATCGAGGAGTTGGCGGAAAAAACGGGTCTGCCCAAGGAGCGATTGCTTTCGACGGTGGGGCGATTCAATGCCGCTTGTCCGGATGAATCGAATTTCGATCCCGGGGCATTGGACGGGCTTCGCACCACCGGGATCGATCCGCCGAAATCCAACTGGGCGCGCCGAATCGACAGCCCGCCTTTTTTCGCCTACGAACTGAGGACGGGGGTGACCTTCACCTATCACGGTCTCGAAGTCGATGATCGAGCGAGATGTTCGATCTTCGGTCGCCCGATGGATAACCTTCTGGCGGCGGGGGAGAGCATGGCCGGCTCGGTTTTGGGCGAGGGCTATCTCGCCGGCTTCGGCATGGCCATCGGCACCGTCTTCGGGAGGATCGCAGGTCGGCAAGCCCTTGGCCTGCGATGAGGGTGCCCGGGATTTCGTCTCGACGCCGCCTTGTAAGTCCGATGGGGATTGTCGTTGCCCGGCGCCCGGCGGGACATCGTCATGCAGCGGATCGGGGATCGTCTCGGTGGCCGTCGGCGGCGCTCGACGCCGGTGCGCTCTCGGCCAGTTCTCGCTCCAGCGCTCGCTCGATGGTGGAGCGGGGCTTGGTGAATCCCGCCAGCAAATCGTAGAGCACCGGGGTCAGGAAGAGGGTCAGCACCAGCGCCGCCCCCAATCCGCCGACGATCACCGAGCCGATGGCGATGCGGCTTTCGGCCCCCGCTCCCGATGCCAGCACCAGTGGCACCGCGCCCAAGGTGGTCGAGATCACCGTCATCAAGATCGGGCGAAAGCGCAATATCGAGGCCTCGAGAACGGCCTTTCGCACCTCCATTCCCCGGTCGCGGAGCTGATTGGCGAACTCGACGATCAAGATGCCGTTCTTGGCCATCAGCCCGATCAGCAGCACGATGCCGATCTGGCTGTAGACATTGAGCGAAAGCCCGGCGGCGAAGAGCGCATAGATCGCCCCGGCGACGGCCAGCGGCACCGAGAGCATGATCACCAGCGGGTGGATGAAGCTCTCGAACTGGGCCGCCAGCACCAAAAAGACGATCAACAGCGCCAACAAGAAGACCTTCATGGTGTTGCCGGAGGTGTCCTTGAAGGCCGCCGACTGACCGGAATAGCCCAGCCGCGCCCCCTCGGGCAGGATATCGGCCGCGCCCGCTTCCATATAGGCGATGGCGTCGCCCAGCGCGTAGTCGGGGGCGAGTCCGGCTCGGATGGTGATCGAGGGCAGGCGATCCGTGCGCCGCAATTCGGGCGCCGCGGCCCGCTCGGTAGCGCTGACCATCGCCCCCAAGGGCACCAGCGCGCGACCATCGCCGGTGCGCACGAAGACATTCGAGATATCCGTCGGGGTCCGCCGGTCGCTGCGCTGGGCCTGCATGATGACGGGGTATTCGCGACCCCGATCGATATATCGGGTGATCTCGCGGGAGGCGAACATGGTCTGCAATGTCCGGGCCACGGTCTCCGCCGGAATCTCCAAGTCCCCGGCGACGCTCCGATCCAGCCGCAGGTCGAGCTGGGGTTGGTTCTCCTCGTAGTCGATCTGGGGGTTGATCAGCCCTTCGTTGTTCCGGGCATGGTCGAGCAGGGCCGCAGCCCACCGCTTCACCAATTCGAAATCGGGTCCGCCGACGACCACCCGTAGCGGGCTCGAACTGCCCCGCAGCCCCAGCCCCGTCGGGCTTGCGACCCCGGCGCGGGCCCCGGCCAGCCCGCGGGCTGCGGGTTGCACGGCGTTGACGATGGCGGCTTGGCTCGCATCGCGATCTTCCCACGGGGCCAGGCGCATCACGACGAAGGCGCGGTAGGGTCGGTTGCCCCAGCCGACCAAGGAGTAGACCGTATCGATATTGCCGATTTCGATCTGCGCCGCCAATGCGCTTTCGATGAGACGAACCTGTTCGTCGGTATAGGCGACGGTCGCCCCTTGGGGGGCGGAGATCGGAACGAAGGCCACGCCGCGATCCTCCCTCGGGGCGAGTTCGCGCGGCAGGCTCTCGTAGAGGCCGCCGGCGCCACCGACGAAGGCCATCGACAGGGCGATGACGAGCAGCGGCATGGTGATCGCCTTGGCCAGAGCCCATCGATAAGCGCGGCCGATCGCGCCCATCGGTATCGCCGCTTGGCTCTTCGTCGCCGGGGCCTTGTCCTTGCGGCCGGAGCGCACGATCCGCGAGGCGATCATCGGGCACAGGGTGAGGGCGACGAAGGTCGAGATCACCACCGCCCCCGCCAATACCATGCCGAATTCGCTGAACAGGCGGCCGACCTGACCGCCGAGGAAGGAGATCGGCACGAAGACGGCGATCAAGGTGATCGAGGTGGCGAGTACGGCGAAGGTGACCTGCCGGGTGCCGCGCACCGCGGCCACGAGCGCCGATTCGCCGCCGTCGGCGCGGCGCTGGATATTCTCCAGCACCACGATGGCATCGTCCACGACCAAGCCGATGGCCAGCAGCAGCGCCAGCAGGGTGAGCACGTTGATCGAAAAACCGAAGGCCGCGACCAGCGAAAGGCAGCCGATCAGGGCCACGGGGATCGTGATCGCAGGCACCAAGGTGGCGCGAATCGAGCGCAAGAAGGCATGGATGACGGCGATCACGAGCAAAAGCGAGATCCCCAGCGCAATCAGGACCTCCCGGATCGAGGAGGAAATGAACAGGGCATCGTCGGAGCCGACGAGGATCTCCATCCCCTCGGGCAGGATCGATTGCATCGCTTCGATTTCGGCCCTCACCGCGCGCGAGATCGCCATCGTATTGGACTGGCTTTGGCGGATGACCTGCAGGCCGACCGCAGGGCGGCCGTTGGCGCGCACGATGGTGTTTTCGTCCTCGACGCCGCGTTCGACCCTCGCCACATCGCCGATGCGCACGGGATATCCGTCGATCGTGCCCAGCGAGATATCGCGGAACTGCTCCGGCGTTGTCAGGCGGCTCTCCAAGCGGATATCGAGCATGCGTTGTCTCGATGTGATTTCGCCCGCCGGGAGCTCGATATTGTTGCGCCGGATCGCGGCCTCGACATCGGTCACGGTGAGGTTGCGGGCCGCAAGCGCTCGCCGATCGAGGTGGATGCGGATGGCGTAGCGGCGTTCGCCCCGCACGTCGACGGAGGCGACCCCCTCGAGGGTGGATAGGCGGTCGATGACGAAGCGCTCGGCGAAATCGGTGATCGCTTCCGGAGGGTGGCGGTCGGAAGTTACCGCCAAGCGCATCACCGGATCGGCGTCGCTGTCGGATTTGACGACCCGCGGCTCGCTCGCATCCCCGGGCAGGTTCGCGCGGATGCGCCCGACGGCATCGCGGATGTCGTTGGCCGCTTCGTCGATATCGCGGCCGCTCTCGAATTCGATGACCGTCCGGCTGCGTCCGCGCCGGCTCTCGGAGGAGATGGTCTTGATCCCCGACACCCCGGAGACCGAACTCTCCACGATCTCGGTGATGTCGGTGTCGATGATCTGCGGGGCCGCCCCGGTGTAGGTGGTGACGACGGTGACCACGGCGGCATCCACATCGGGGAGTTCGCGCACCGGCAGCGTGAGCAGCGAGGCGATTCCGAAGACGACGATCAGCAGGCAGGCGACGAGGGCCAGAACCGGCCGCCGGATCGACAGGTCGGAGGGGCTCATGATTCGGCGCCCTCGGCCGCTTCGCCCTCCCCTAAGCGCGGTTTCGCGATGCGCACCGGGCGGCCGTCTCGCACCTTCTGGACGCCGCGCACCACCACCGCCTCGCCCTCGGCGACACCGTCGACGATCTCGATATCCCCGAAGGAGCGTTGTCCCAAGATCACGCCCCGGCGCCTTGCGAGGGATCGTTCGCTATCGGTCTGGACCACGAAGACATGGGCTTGCGATCCCTCGACGACGACGGATTCCTCGGGGACGACGAGGCCGCGGCGGCCATCGAGCGCGATGGTCAGGTGCATGAACATGCCTGCGGGCAGGAGGTAGTCGGGGTTGGCGATGACGGCGCGGGCTTGAAAGGCGCGCGATACCGGATTCACGCGGCTGTCGATGAGGGCGATTTCGCCGCTGAAGGTCCGGCCCGGGAAGGCGCTCGCGCTCGCCTCGACCTGCTTGCCCGGCGCGATGCGGCCGTAGAGCCTTTCGGGAAGGGAGAAGACGATCTCGACGGTCGCCAGATCGTCGAGGGTGGTGATCGCATCGCCGCTATCGACCTGCGCGCCTCGTTCGAAGTCGGTGAGGCCGACGATGCCCGCAAAGGGAGCGGTGATGGTGCGATCGCTCAGCCTGCGCTCGCTGCGGTCGTGGCCGGCCTGCGCCGCGGCCAACGCCGCCACCAAGTCGCCGATCACCGATTCGCTCGTGGCGCTCGATCGCTGCAAAGCCCGGGCCCGCTCGAGCGCGGCGCGGGCTTCGCGCAGCCGGGCCCTGGCCTCGTTCAGATTGGCGCGTTCGATATCATCGTCGAGGCGAAGCAGGATATCGCCTCGCTCGACCCGAAGACCGGCGCGAAAGGCGATCTCCT
>JFBG01000070.1 GCA_000583135.1 Thioalkalivibrio sp. HK1 | reverse complement strand
GACAACGATGACGGCGATGAGAACGAAGGCATCGAGGACGAGAGCATCGAGGGCGAAGATGAGAGCGAGGTCGAGGGCGGCGGCGAAGATGAAAACAGCGGCATCGACGAGGGCGAGGGCGAAGGAGCGCAAGACAACGATGCGGATGAGCAAGCGGAGGGGGAGCCTGAGACTTCCTCCGAAGAGGAGAGCGATGAAACCCAAGTGTCCTCCCTTGCCGAAGACGACTTCACCCTCTACGAGGCTTTGAACCTCCTCAAAGGACTGCATATCCTCAACTCTCGCCCGACCAATCTTTGAAAGAGAAAAGAAAAAAGCCGGAAGGCGAAGGGCGCACCCCTTCCGGCTCGCTTCGAACCACCTTCGATTCATCTACGAGGGATCGGGCAAGACATCCGGATCGCCGAACCGTGCCACCGGCGATCTCCGCATTCGATATGAAATAACTTCAAGTCCGAGGGGATTGGCTTGCCTGTCGGAAGGGATCGGTGAGCGCTGTCGAAAGCACATCCACGACTCGGCCGGACGAGAAGCCGAGCGCTATCGACGGCTCGATGGCCACCTTCCTATCCTTCATCCGGCCTCGATAAGATGAAAGACGAGCGATCGAGTCATCGCTCGAAATCAAGCGAGATGGCTTTTATCTTGCCGGATGCCGCAAGACCGATGCGGCGTTCGATGGCCTGCATACGCCCTTTATGAAGTCGATACCCGATATGGCCGATTCGATCGTCGATCGAGATCTTGTCATCGCATCCTCTTCGAAGGCGCAATATCTCACGCAATATCTCGCTTTCACCCTCGGCTCCCCGCTTTCGATATTCGATCGATATCTTCCGATCAATATCTCGACGGGCGGCCATTGGATACCCCTTTCGGCCTTTTTCTTGCGCGATTGGACAGGGCCGCAAAAAAGACCGCAAGCCCGATACCGCCCAAGACCCACGAGGCCATCGGCACCCCCCACCAAGAGGCCCATTCCCGGGGGAAAAGGGCGAAGATCGACGCACTGACCACCATCGATGCGGCGAATATCGCAAGCACCGTCCGCCGATTCGCCTGTCGGATCTCCTCTTGGACGAGCGCCGCATCGATACCGGAGCGATCCTCGAGCGCCCCGCTACGGATTCGATCCAAAGCCTGATAGGCCAGCTCCGGCAAGGCGGGCAATGTCTCCCCCCATGTCGGGGCTTGATGCTTGATCTCTTTCAACAAGGCGCCGACGCCGATGCGTTCTCGCATCCAGCGTTCCAAAAAGGGCTTGGCCGTTTGCCAAAGATCCAGATCCGGATAGAGCTGACGCCCCATCCCCTCGATATTGAGCAAGGTCTTTTGCAGCAATACGAGCTGGGGCTGCACCTCCATGCGGAAACTGCGGGCGGTATCGAACAGACGAACGAGCAATCCGCCGAAGGATATCTCTTTCAGCGGCCGTTCGAAGATCGGCTCGCATACGCTGCGGATCGCGGCCTCGAAATCCTCGATGCGGATATCCGCGGGCACCCACTTCGATTCCACATGTAGCCGAGCCACCCGACGATAGTCGCGGTTGAAAAAGGCGAGAAAATTCTCGGCCAGATAGCGCTGATCCCGCTCCGAGAGGCTGCCCATGATCCCGAAATCCACCGCGATATAACGCGGATTCGAAGGGCGATCGGGATCGACGAAGATATTCCCCGGATGCATGTCGGCGTGGAAGAAGTTATTGCGCATCACTTGGGTGAAGAAGATCTCCACTCCGCGCTCGGCCAACGACTGCAGATCGATCCCCGCGGCGCGCAAAGCGGGGATATCGTTGACCGGAATGCCGCTGATCCGCTCCATGACCATCACCCGGCGACTGGTATGTTCCCAATACACTCGGGGCACATGGAGAAGTTCCGAACCCTCGAAGTTGCGTCGCAGCTGCGATGCCGAGGCGGCCTCGCGTAGCAGATCGAGCTCCCCCAAGATGGTCTTTTCGTACTCCGCCACCACCTCCGAAGGACGCAAACGGACGGCATCGCGCCAATACCTACCCGCCAACTCCGCCACCAGATACAACAGGCTGATATCACGTTCGATGATGCGCCCGATCCCCGGGCGCAATACCTTGACCACGACCTCGCTCCCGTCTTGAAGCTGCGCGGCATGGACTTGAGCGATCGATGCCGAGGCCAGCGGCTCCGGATCGAATTCACGGAAGACCTCATCGAGCGAGCGTCCGAGCTCCTCGCGCACGATCGCCATCGCCTGCTCTTTGGGAAAGGGGGGAACGTTGTCTTGCAAACGCGAAAGCTCGATCGCAATATCCGGCGGCAGCAGATCCTGCCTCGTCGACAGGATCTGACCGAATTTGACGAAGATCGGACCCAAATCCTCCAGCGCCCGCCGCAAGCGCACCGCCCTCGAACCCAAGCCCCGACGGGGAAGCCAATTCCACGGCAACAGGTACAGCAAGAAACGAAAGGAACGAAAGGGTTGGGTGGCGAGGACGATCTCGTCGAGGCCGTATCGAACCAAGACGAGATGGATACCGACAAGACGAAGGATGCGGCGAAGACCGACCATCGTCATTGCCCTTTCTTGCCCGAGGATTCCTCGAGCAGGGCGATTCGCGCTTCCAGCCGAGCGATATCGTCGCGCAGATCATCGACCGAACGCACGAATCGTTCGCCCTCGTCCTGCTTGGCCACCAGATCCGACTCGTATCGCAAATATTCGGATAGGTCGGCACAAAGAGCGCCCCCGGCTTCGCGCAAGCGCCCGGCGATATCACATACCCCTTGCACCAGCATCCGCGCCGGAATATCCCCGATGCGCCGGGCAACGAGTTCCTCGAAATCGATATCCATCTTGGACAGGATCGCCTGCAAGCGCGCCGCCAGCGCCGTATCGCCGTGCAATACGACATCCGCATTCAAGACCATCTCCTGACGATCGCCGGAGGCGGCGAAACGCAGCAAGGAAAAAGGGGTTCCGATGATCACGAGATCCGCAGCCGCCGGAGGCCGGGCTTCTCGCCCTCGAGTCCGCTCGAAAGGGGGCGCTCGCCCCCCGATCCCTCCCGACGGCGAGGCGATGCCATCCTCCTTGGCTTTTCGATCGCCCGATCTCACCGCCTCGTTCGTTTCCCGGATCGATCCGTCATTCGATAAATATCCGCAGACAAGAACATCCTTGGCCTTGAAAAGAAGGCGAATCCCGCCCGTTTTTTCCTCTTCATGGTCCTTGATGACGATATCGACGACCCTCCCCTCGATCTCCGCCAAGGCCTCCTTGGTATGCGGGTCGGTATCGAGCAGGTGGCGGATGAAGGACTCGATACCCGAGGCCCACCATATCCCGGCGCCCTCGCTTTCAAAGGGGGGATCTTGCGAAAATCGGGGATCGGATGACTCGGATGGCATGGTCGATTGTCGGGTTGGGCCTGCCCGGCGCAACAAGGGCCGGCGCCGATAAAAACATCGCTTATGGATGATCGCCTTTTCCCAAGGACAAGGCTTTCAAAGCCTGTAGCCCTTGTGAACGGCGACCACTCCGCCGCAAAGATTGTGGTAGGTGCAATGCTCGAAGCCCGCCTCGCGCATCGTCGCCAGCAAGGTCTCCTGATCCGGATGGCGGCGTATCGATTCCGCCAAATAGCGATAGCTATCGGCATCGCCCACCACCACCCGGCCGAGGAGGGGCAAGGCGCGAAAAGACCACAGATCGTAAGCCTGCGCCAATAGCGGCAGGGTCAAACGCGAAAACTCCAGCACCAATGCCATTCCCGAGGGGCGCAACACCCGCCGCATTTCGGCCAGCGCCCGCTCCTTGTGGGTGATATTGCGCAAGCCGAAACCGATCAACACCCGATCGAAGGTGCGATCGGGAAAAGGAAGGCGTTGGGCATCGCAGCGTACCGCCTCGATGGTGCCGACATGGCCTTTATCGAGCAAGCGATCGCGGCCCTTGGCCAGCATCGGGCGATTGCTGTCGGCAAGCACCACCCGCCCGCCGGGGCCGACCATCGGGGCCATACGAAGGCTCAGATCGCCGGTGCCCGCCGCCAGATCCAACACCCTCATGTCCTTGCGCACCCGAGCGAGATGGACCGCAAAATGCTTCCAAACACGATGCAGACCCAAGGACATCAGATCGTTCATCAGATCGTAGCGATCCGCGACCGAATCGAAAACCGCATCCACCCGGCGCGCCTTCTCGCCGACGGGGATCTCCTCGAATCCGAAGTGGGTGGTCCCTTCGCTCATGAAAATGCGCCGTATCGCTTCCGCTTTGCCCTTCCAAGGATTGCGAACGCCGGATCGATGCAATCGACGATCGAATTTCCCTAACGAAGAGAGATTGATCAACCTTTCGAACGACGGTGGCCGGCGGCCGCCAGTCGATCCAAATAGTCTTGCCATAAATCCTCTTGGCCGCCCCCCAACCGATACAACTCCTCCCACGAATAAAGCCCGGTATCGTGACCGTCGTCGAAGCACAGCCGGACCGCATAATTGCCGACGGGCTCGATGGTCTCGATGGCGACATTCTCCTTGCCGACTTGCAAGACTTCCTGACCCGGGCCGTGCCCTCGCACCTCGGCCGAGGGCGAATGAACCCGAAGATACTCCGCGCTCAAAGAATATTCCTCGCCGCTTTGGAAGCGGATATGCAGGATCCGCTCATCCTTTTCGTAGCGCAGTTCGGTAGGAACCGGGGGTTGATGATCCGATCGATTCACGGCTTTTCGCACCTCGTAGGGATTGAATCATCCCTCGCCTCCATCCCTTGCATCAAAGGATATAGCGAGAAAGATCCTGATTCGATGCAATATCGCGAAGATGCGAGTCGACATACGCCGCATCGATGAGCGTCGGCTGCGCCGAGCGATCCGCGCCGTTGAACGAGACCTCTTCCAACAGGCGCTCCAAGATCGTCTGCAACCGCCGGGCGCCGATATTCTCGGTGCTCTCGTTGACCTGCCATGCAATCTCGGCGATGCGCTGCAATCCTTGAGGGGTGAACTCGAGACTCACCTCCTCGGTGGCCAGCAAAGCGATGTATTGCTCGATCAGCGAATAATCCGGCTCTTCGAGGATGCGCAGAAAATCCGCAGCCCCCAAGGGGGAGAGCTCCACCCGGATCGGGAAGCGGCCTTGCAGCTCGGGGATGAGATCCGAGGGCTTCGACAGGTGAAAAGCCCCGGAGGCGATGAACAGGATGTGATCGGTGCGCACCATGCCATGACGGGTGGAAACCGTACTGCCCTCGACCAAGGGCAGGAGATCGCGCTGCACCCCCTCTCGAGAAATATCCGAAGCCCCATGACCGCTGCGACGGGAGACTTTGTCGATCTCGTCGATGAATACGATGCCATTTTGCTCCACATCCTCGATCGCCCGCGCTTTGATATCGATATCGTTGATCAGCTTGCTCGCCTCCTCCTCGGTGATGAGTTTGAAGGCATCCTTGATACGAAGGCGGCGCTGACGAGGGCGGCTCGACGTGATATCCTGCATCATATTCTGCAACTGACCGATCATCTCTTCCATCCCCGGCGGAGCCATGATCTCGACCCCGACCGAGGGGGAATTCAGCTCCACGTCGATTTCCTTGTCGTCCAGATCGCCTCGGCGCAGTTTGTCGCGAAAGACCTGCCTCGTGCTATCGCCGTCGCCGGGATCGTCCTGCTCCTTATCGTGTTCGGCCGGAGCCGGAGCATTGCGCGGCGGACGCAGCAGGATATTCAAAATGCGCTGCTCGGCCTCGTCCTCGGCGATATGCCTGACCTTTTCCGTCTCCTGCGCCCGATTGAGGTTGAACGATATATCCGTCAGATCGCGCACGATGGATTCCACATCGCGCCCGACATATCCGACCTCGGTGAACTTGGTGGCCTCGACCTTGATGAACGGAGCCCCGGCAAGTCGAGCGAGGCGGCGCGCGATCTCGGTCTTGCCCACCCCGGTGGGGCCGATCATCAAGATATTCTTGGGGGTGATCTCGGCCCGCAGCGCCTCGTCGACCTGCATTCGCCGCCAGCGATTTCTCAGGGCGATGGCCACCGCCCGTTTGGCATCATCCTGACCGATGATGTGTTTATCCAGCTCGTGGACGATCTCTTTGGGAGTCATTGCGCTCATATCAGGGAGTTTTCCGCCAAGGATCGGCGCCGGTTTCCCGCCGCGTTTTCAACGATCCATCGACTGTTCGGCTCGCCCTCGAAAGCATCGCCTCATCCGTCGATGCGGATGAACGATACGACAATCGGGCGATCGACATTCGCCGATGATTCAAGCGGCGAGGATTCAAGCGGGAAGAGGATGATCGTCGGGGCCGATTTCCTCGATGACGATCTCGTGGTTGGTATAAACGCAGATATCGGCGGCGATGCCCAAAGAACGCTCGACGATCGTACGGGCATCGAGATCCGTGGACTCCGACAAGGCCCTCGCGGCGGCCAAGGCGAAGGATCCCCCGGAGCCGATGGCGGCGATATCGCGCTGCGGGCTGATCACATCCCCGTTCCCGGAGAGCATCAACAGCTCCCGACGATCCGCAACCAGCAACAAGGCCTCGAGACGGCGCAAGGCGTTCTCGGTTCGCCAATCCTTGGCCAGCTCCACTGCGGCTCGGCTGAGATGGCCCGCATGCTGCTCCAACTTCGATTCGAAGCGCTCGAACAAGGTGAAAGCATCCGCCGTGCTGCCGGCAAAGCCTGCAATCACCCGATCTTTATACAGTCGCCGCACCTTGCGGGCATTGCCTTTGAGAACGATCGACTCCATCGAAACCTGCCCGTCGCCACCGATCACCACTTTGTCACCCCGCCGGATCGCCAAAATGGTCGTGCCGTGAAAACGCTCCATTTGCCCCTTTCGCTCCTTGCACCGGCCACGATCCGAAGGATCAATCCTCGATCTTATCCCATGCGCGCAAGATCCGTCGCCGATATCGCTTGAAATACCCTATGCGATGCCCGTGACTTGCGATGCCGATGGATCGTAGACTTCCTTTTTTCATCCTCGGCGCACCACGCGATCCCCCTACTGCCGGCCCATACCCTTGGCAAAATTCCCTTGGAACAGGAGCGATTGTCGATGTCATCGATCAACTACAGCGAACGCATCCCCAACAATGTCGATCTCGCATCGGATCGCCGCTTACAACGCGCATTGGAACACTGGCAACCGGCTTTCGTCGACTGGTGGCACGATATGGGTCCTGCGGGCAGCGCAGCGCACGAAGTTTACTTGCGCACCGCAACCTCGGTCGACCGCAAGGGATGGGCGAATTTCGGCTATACCCGCATGCCGGATTACCGCTGGGGGATTTTTCTCGCCGAGCCGGAGGCGGAACGACGGATCGGCTTCGGCGAACACTCGGGAAAACCCGTCTGGCAACAAGTGCCCGGGGAATACCGAGCCGCCTTGCGCCGCCTGATCGTCGTCCAAGGGGATACCGAACCGGCCTCGGTCGAACAGCAACGACACTTGGGACAAACCTGCCCTTCGAATTACGATCTTCGCAATCTTTTCCAGATCAATGTCGAGGAGGGACGCCATCTATGGGCGATGATCTACCTTCTGCACGCCTACTTCGGACGAGACGGGCGCGAGGAGGCCGATATGCTGCTCGAAAGACGCTCGGGAGACGCCGATCGCCCGCGTATCCTCGGGGCCTTCAACGAGCGCACCCCGGATTGGCTGGCGCTGTTCATGTTCACTTTCTTGACCGATCGGGACGGAAAATTCCAACTCCACTCCCTGACCGAATCCGCTTTCGATCCCCTCTCCCGCACCTGCCGCTTCATGCTCACCGAAGAGGCGCACCACATGTTCGTCGGCATCACCGGCCTTGCGCGGGTGGTGCAGCGCACCTGCGAGGTCATGCGCGATCACCCGAATCGACAAGCCCGAGAACTCGGAGTCATCGACCTTGCGACCTTCCAGCGCTATTTGAACTTCCATTTCAGCGTCACTTTGGATCTCTTCGGCTCGGAAGTCTCCACCAACGCCGCGGCGAGCTATACCGCCGGGATCAAGGGGCGTTATCAAGAGGCGCAGATCGAGGACGACCACCGCTTGGTGGATAGCGTCCGGCCGGTGTTGCGTTTCAAAGAAGGCGCCTTCGTGCACGAGGAGGTATCGGCCTTGGGGGCGATCAACGAAAGACTGCGGGATGATTTCATCGCCGATGTCGAAAACGGCATCGCTCGCCTCAACCGCATCATCCGCAGCTTTCAAGTGGAATTCGAGCTGCGCCTTCCCCATGTCGCCTTCAACCGCAAGATCGGGGAATTCTCCGAGATCCACATCGGTCCCTCGGGCGAGGTGATGGATGCCGAATCCTGGCAACGCAAGCGATACCATTGGCTGCCGAGCGAGGAGGATCGCGATTACGTTCGCTCCTTGATGCCCTGCGCCATCACCGAGCCCGGCCATTTCGCGAATTGGATCGCCCCGCCCCCCCGGGGGATCGACCAGCGACCGATCGATTTCGAATATGTCCGCTTGGACTGATCCCATCCTCGCCTCGACGATCTCCGATCCCTTCTCGGCCATCCCTTCTCGATGCCATCCACCCGCAGGTCCCCGATCATGCATAGAGCCACCGTCGATCTCGATGCCTCCCCGGCGCGGATTTCCTTCCCCCGTCGATATAACGCCGCCTTCGAATTCATCGATCGCCATCTCGATGAGGGGCGAGGCGAAAAGATCGCCTTGATCGAAGGAGAAAGCGGGCGAGCGTATCGCTATGCGGACTTGTTCGAGCGCGTCAACCGCGCCGGGAACGCCCTTCGCACCTTGGGGCTTGGGATGGAAGATCGGGTCATGATCTGCCTGCATGACGGTATCGATTTCGTATCCGTCTTTTGGGGGGCGATCAAGATCGGCGCCGTACCCGTTCCCGTCAACACCTTAGCTCTCGCCAAGGATTACGATGGCCTCCTGCACGACTCCAGGGCCCGCATTCTCGTCGTCGGGGCTCATCTTCTTCCCGTTTTCGCCCCGATCTTGGAAAACCGACCTTGGCTTGCAAAGATCGTGGTGGCCCAAGCTCCCTTCGGATTCGAAGACCTCCAAGCAACGCAAAGCGCAGCGAGCCTTGTGCCGGATTTCGAATCCCTCGAGGCTTGTATCGATGCCGCCTCGCCCGATCTCGAAGCGGCGGACACCACCGGCGACGATGTCGCTTTTTGGCTCTACACCTCGGGCTCGACCGGCTCCCCCAAAGGAGCGATGCATCTGCACCGCAGCCTTGTGACCACCTGCGTCCACTACGGCCAAGGGATCTTGGGTGTCGGCGAGGACGATCGCCTGTTCTCGGTCGCCAAGCTCTTCTTCGCCTACGGCCTCGGCAATGCGATGACCTTTCCTTTATTCGTCGGAGCCACGGCGATCACCCTCGCCGGACGCCCGACCCCGGAATCGGTGCTGCGGATCCTCGACGAATATCGACCGACGATCTTCTTCGGGGTTCCGACGCTCTACGCTGCGCTCCTCTCGGAGCGGCGCAAGATCGAGGGCGACCTGCGGATCTGCGTCTCGGCCGGCGAGGCCCTGCCCCCGCCCATCGGCGAGGCGTGGGAGGATCGATACGGCTTGCCCATCCTCGACGGGCTGGGATCGACCGAAATGCTCCATATCTTTCTTTCCAACCGACCCGGCGACAACCTTCACGGCACCACCGGCACCGCCGTCCCCGGCTACGAGTTGCGGCTGCTCGACGAGGAGGGGCAAGAAGTCGCAGCCGGAGAGATCGGGGAGCTCTGGGTCAAAGGCGACTCGGCAGCCATCGGTTATTGGAATCGGCGAGATCGAAGCCTGTTCGCCTTTCACGGTCCTTGGACTCGCACCGGCGATAAATACACCCTCGACGCCCAAGGTCGCTACCGCTACTGCGGGCGCACCGACGATATGCTCAAAGTCGGCGGCCAGTGGGTCTCGCCCTTCGAGGTCGAATCGGCCCTCATCGATCACGAGCGCGTACAAGAAGCGGCGGTGGTCGCCGCCACCGACGACAAGGGACTCGTCAAGCCCAAGGCCTTCGTGGTTCTCGAGGGCTCCGGGCTTGATAATCGATCCGATGAACTGATCGATGAACTCAAACGATTCGTCAAAGACCGCCTCGCCTCCCATAAATACCCGCGCTGGATCGAATTCACCGATTCCCTGCCCAAAACCGCCACCGGCAAGATTCAGCGATTCAAACTGCGAAAGAGCGAATCGGAGTCGGAGCCAAACTGACGAACCCCGATCCTCGTCGGTCGATCGCCCATATCTCCGGCAACACTCAATCCCCGACAACCCTCGATATCCGGCGATCTTTCGAAAACCCCTCGCCCTCGGATCGAAATCCCCCCGACAGGCGGGATCTTTCACACGATCGCGCAACTAGGAAGGCAAGGTTCTCAAGGGGGCAGGCGGATTGCGAACCGCCGCCGCATGGCATCGAACGAGGGAAAATAAAATAGCCGGGTACGAGGGCTCTTTTATCGTCCCGGCGTCCCGGCGTCCCGGCTTGGATAAGACCGTTTTTTTTTCGAAGCGATCGTCGATAAAACAAAGGGCGAGCGAGGCTACTTGGATTCGGCCTCCGAGAGTATTTTGGCGACATCGGCGTGGCATTTATCCACCGCCAACTGCGCGGGAGTTTTCCGCCCGAAATTCGTGACATGCACATCGGCGCCGGCATCGATCAGCATGTTGACGATATCGATGCGATTGTTATAGGCTGCCAAGTGCAAGGGTGTCATGCCGCCGTTGTTCTTGATATCCGGCTGGGCTCCGGCCTCCATCAGCATCCGGAAGATCCGAAGATCGCCGCCGGCGGCGGCGAAATGCAAAGGCGTCATGCCGCCGTATCTCGTCGCATTCACATTCGAATCCTCGGCGAGCATGGATTTCACGGCTTCGATATCGCCTCTCTCGACCGCCTTGTGCAAAGACGATTTCCTCAACACCTCCGATACCTTCGCCGAACTCGGCATCTTCGATGCAGATACGGTCTCGGCGAATATCTTGGCCGCCTTCACATCCGAATCTTCGACGATGATGGACTTCACGATCTCGATATCGCCTTTTTCGACCCTCTCAGGCATCGGCGATATCGCAGGCGTCGGCGATTCCTCGGACAAGACCGACCGATCCGATGCGGGCTTTATCCCCGATTCGGCCTCCGAGAGTATTTTGGCGACCTCGGCATGGCATTTATCCACCGCCAACTGCGAGGGGGTTTTGCCCTGATGGTTTTTCGCATGCACATTGGCGCCGACGTGGATCAACAAGTTCACGATATCGATATGGTTGTTATAAGCCGCAAGATGCAAGGGAGCCATTCCCCCGTTATTCTTGGAATTCAAATGCGCACCGGCCTTCACCAACATCCGGAAGATGCCGCCATCGCCGCCGGCGGCGGCGAAATGCAAAGGCGTCATACCCCCGTACCTTCTCGCATTCACATCCGCATTCTCGGCGATCATGGACTTCACGGCTTCGGTATCGCCTTTCTCGATCGCCTCGTGCAAGGGTGCCATCGGCAGATTGAACATCACTGATATCCTCTTTGATATGACCTTGCTCGGGGGATTGAAAATCATACCGGCATGAAGATCCGCCGGTTTCGCAATCGCCTCGTCGATCGAGCGAACTACCTGATCGCCCGGCCGAGCCGCCCCGCCAAGAATATCGACATCACGGTCGATCCCGACACCCCGCTCGCCCGGCGATGGCGATCCGAGCCATCCATCCTCCATCCCGCCGCTTCGATATTCTATTTAATTCGAATTCATCGGCTAGTCAAGGGCAAGCCATCGATGCCACCTTCCGATTGATTGCACGATGCGTCCGACAAAGAAGAAAGAAGGATGCGCGGAAAGGACAGGATGGATACCCCACGACCTCATCGAATCTCGGATTCACAATCGTCGATCGCCTCGATATCCTGCGCAAGAGACTTTTCGAGCCTTGGCCATTTCGCCCCAAGATCGGCGAACAAGCAATATCCCGATACGATATCCAAGGCACACAAAGGGAATTTGGCGGTGGGGGTGGGATTCGAACCCACGGAGCCCGTAAAGGCTCGCCGGTTTTCAAGACCGGTGCTTTAGACCACTCAGCCACCCCACCTCGGGTAGTCCCGGCCTTCGAACGATTCAAGCCCGCAAAGCATGCATGCGATTGCCGCATGACATCCCGACATGACCTCCCGAGGAGGCAAGACGAGTCGCGAGAGCGGGCTTATTTTGTATGATAGCAGCAGATCTTGAAAGTCGGGAAAATCGACCGCATCTCGTCGGTACAAGACGAAGAGGAATCGTCGGCTTTCAAGGGCTGCCCCGGCAGCCGAGCGGTTCGCAAGGAAAACACTCGATATCGAATCCCGGGCATATCAGGGTATGATCCGCCGACATCGTCGATTTCAGCGAAGGGCCGACTCGATGAGACGGCATGATCGGCATCGAAAGGGAGACATCGAAGAATAGCCAAGGGAAAAGGGTGAGTTTCGATCGACCCGGCTTCGATAAGCCCGATGCTCGTTTTTCGAAAATCACCCGAGATCGATCTTCCCGATCCCGATCTTCGAATGGCTCGTTCGAATCGCTCAAAGAAACAACCATCTTCATCAAAGGAGATTCATCCATGGACATGCAAGACAGAGTCCTTCGCGCTCGAGGTCTCGATACGACCCTCGCGACCAACAAGCTGATCCGCAATACCTACAGCCTGCTCGCGATGACGCTGGCTTTCAGTGCCCTGACCGCCGGTATCGGCATCGTTGCCAATATCGGCCACTTTCCTTGGTTCATCACTCTGGGCGGTTTCTTCGGGCTTTTGTTCATGGTCCACAAGAATGCCGAGCGCTCGTCGGCTTTGATCTGGGTCTTCGCCCTGACCGGCTTCATGGGGCTGACCATCGGCCCCGTCGTCAACTTATATCTGGAGACTCATCTCAACGGCGGCGAAGTGGTGATGACCGCCTTCGGAAGCACGGCGGTGATCTTCCTCGGCCTATCCGGCTACGCCCTGACCTCGAAGCGGGATTTCAGCTTCATGGGCGGTTTCTTGATGGTCGGGATGCTGGTCGTGATCCTTGCGTCGTTGGGATCGATATTTTTCTCGCTCCCGGGTCTTCATCTGGCGCTGTCGGCGATGATCGTGCTGCTGATGTCGGGATTCATCCTCTACGAGACCAGCCAGTTGGTGCACAACCCCAATACCAACTACATCCTCGCCACCGTCAGCCTCTACGTCTCCATCTACAACATCTTTCTCTCGCTCTTGCACATCTTCGGTGCTTTCTCCGGAGGCGACGACTAAGAGTCTTGACGATCGGCGGTCTCGAAGACGGGGGGCGATATCTTTGTCAGTCCCCTTCGTCTTTGGAAAAAGGGGGCCGGGGCAAAAAATCGGCCCCCTTTTTTCTTGATCCCAAGGTCCTAACATTATGAGACCTTGACCGAGCGGTTCCCCGAGATCGGATGATCGAGATCCTCGAGCGCATCCTCGAATGGATCGCCGAACGCTCGCCGTCGATGTCCCCTGCTCATACCCCTTCCCTTCCAAGCCCCAAGCAGCAGCCAAGCCATCGCCTCGGACAAGCCACTTTCATGTCCGTCAAAGTGCCCCCCATCAAATGCCAAGGCATCAAGACCAAACTGGTTCCTTGGATCAAGACCCTCCTTCCCGATCGCTTCCTTTGCGGTCAATTCGATGGCCGATGGATCGAGCCCTTCATGGGCAGCGGGGTCGTCGGCTACAACATCCCTTGCAAAAGAGTCTTGATGGGCGATACCAACCCGCATCTGATCCGCTTTTACCGATCCATTCAAAAAGGCCGAATCACCCCCGAGATCGTCCGCAAATACTTGGAAAGGGAAGGATCGATCTTGCTCGACAAGGGGGTCGATCATTACCTCGCCGTCAGAAAACGATTCAACGAAGGGCACGACCCCTTGGACTTTCTCTTTCTCAACCGGGCCGGTTTCAACGGCATGATCCGCTTCAATCGAAAGGGGGAGATCAACGTGCCATTTTGCAAAAAGCCGCAGCGCTTCGCCCCGGCGTATATCACTCGGATCGTCAACCAGATCGACCATGTCCACCGGCTATTGAAAAACAACGCATACGAATTCGAATGCCAACCCTTCCTTCGCACCATCGAACAAGCCAATGCGAACGATATCGTCTACTGCGACCCCCCCTATATCGACCGGCATACGGATTATCACAATCGCTGGGACGAGGAGGACGAGGGTCTCCTATTCGAGGCCTTGTGTCGAATGCCGGGGTATTTCATCCTTTCGACTTGGCATCACAACGGCTATCGCCGAAATCGCCATATCGAAAAATTCCGCGAGCGATTCCATATCCGAACGAGGGAGCATTTCTATCACTTGGGCGGGGCGCAAGATAACCGCCACTCGATCACCGAGGCGATCGTCAGGAACTACGAGACCCCGGCCCGATCGGATCCATAGCGATCCATCGAGGCCTCATCGATCGCCCTCGTTCCTCGGGCAAGATTCAAGCCTTCGGTGGTTCAAGGACATCGATGCCGCCCATATAGGGAAGCAGGGGCTCGGGGATCCGCACCGAGCCATCGGCTTGCTGATGGTTTTCCAGCACCGCGATCAATGCCCGTCCGATCGCCACCCCCGAGCCATTGAGGGTATGCACCAACTCGGTCTTCCCGGTGGCCGGATTGCGCCACCTGGCCTGCATGCGCCGAGCCTGAAAATCCTCGCAGTTGCTGCACGAGGAGATTTCCCGATAACACCCCTGCCCCGGCAGCCAGACCTCGATATCGAGGGTCTTGGCGGCGGCGAATCCGATATCGCCGGTGCAAAGGGTCACCACCCGATAGGCAAGCCCCAGCCTTTGCAAGATCGCCTCGGCGTGGGAAGTCAATCCATCGAGGGCTCGGGCGGAATCCGAGGGGGCCACGATATGCACCAGCTCGACCTTCTCGAATTGATGCTGACGCAACATCCCTCGGGTATCTCGACCGTGCGAACCGGCTTCTCGCCGAAAACAAGGGGTATGACAAACGAAGCGCAGCGGCAATTCCGATGCATCCAAGATCCGATCCTTGGCCACATTGGTCACCGGCACCTCCGCGGTCGGGATCAGAAAAAGATCGTGATCCTCGATACGAAAGAGATCGTCGGCGAACTTGGGCAACTGGCCGGTGCCGCGCAGGATATCCGAACCGACCAGATAAGGGACATAGATCTCGCTATAGCCATGCTCTTGCACATGCACGTCGATCATGAATTGGATCAAGGCGCGGTGCAAACGGGCCAGCCCGCCGTGCAAGGAAACGAAGCGGCTTCCGGAGAGTTTTGCCGAAAGATCGAAATCCATCCCCCCTAACGCCGTGCCGAGAGCGACATGATCCAAAGGGGTGAAGTCGAAATTCGGTGGCTTCCCGACCTTTCGCTCCTCCCGATTGTCATTCTCGTCCTTGCCCACCGGAACATCCTCTTGGGCGAGGTTGGGAAGGGACAAGGCGATCTCCTCGAGCTCGGCTTGGATGGCGCCCAAACGCCTTTTCTCGGATTCGATATCGTCGCCCAAACGACCGACATCGGCGAGCATCGGGGCGATATCCTCCCCTCGGGCTTTGGCCTGCCCGATCTCCTTCGATCGACTATTGCGCTGATTTTGCAGCGCCTGCGTCGCTCCCTGCACTTCCTTGCGCTCGGCTTCGAGCCGGGCGATCCGCCCCACATCCAATACGACGCCGCGATCGGCGAGCCGAGCGGCGGTGGTTTCAAGGTCGCGTCTTAGCAATGCGGTATCAAGCATCAGCGGAGTTCTCGCTCGTGCCGGTCGTCGGCTTGCAAAGGGGAAGAGTCGGTCGATACCTCGGCCGGATCTCCGATGGGGCTTGGCTCGCTTGCGGCTCGAGGCGAGCGCAAGGAATCATCGAGCCCTCGGCGGGGCGGCGGGCGGCCTTCGCCATGCTCCTCGTCGAGGGCCCGCAGCCGCGCAAGGCGTGCGCGAATCCGCTCTTCGAGGCCGCGCCCCGAGGGTTGGTAATAATGTCTTTTCGACAAGGCATCGGGGAGATAGCGCTCCCCGGCGGCATAGCCCTCGGCCTCGTCGTGCGCATGGCGATAACCCGCTCCGTGCCCCAAAGACGCCATCAGCCGGGTCGGGGCGTTGCGAAGGTGCATCGGAACGTCGAGCGATCCGCTTTGCCGCGCATCGTGCATCGCCTCATCAAAGGCGCGATAGACGGCATCGCTCTTGGGCACGGCGGCCATGTACACCGCTGATTGGGCCAATGCCAGTTCGCCTTCCGGGCTCCCGAGGCGTTCTTGCACCTCCCAAGCATCCAATGCAAGGGACAGGGCTCTCGGATCGGCATTGCCGATATCCTCGGAGGCGATGCGTACGAGGCGACGCGCGATATAGGCCGGATCGCAACCCCCGTCGATCATCCGCGCCAGCCAATAAAGCGCCCCGTCCGGGCTGGAGCCGCGAATCGATTTATGAAGGGCGGAAATCTGATCAAAAAAGGCATCCCCGCCTTTATCGAAACGCCGCACCGCACCTCCCTCCAAGACCGGCAAGAGCGCCTGCCGAGTGAGGATTCGCTCGTCGCCCTCGTTTTCGGGATCGGGGAGGATATCGGCGGCGATCTCGAGCAAATTCAGGGCTCGGCGAACATCGCCGTCGGCCGCTCGGGCGAGGATGGCCCCGAGCCCCGATTCCAAGCGAATGCGCATCACCCCCAGCCCGCGCTCGACATCTTGCAACGCCCGCTCGATCAACCTCTCGATCACCTCGGACTCCAAGGCCTTGAGGACATAGACCCTGGCCCTCGAAAGCAGCGCGTTGTTGAGCTCGAAAGAGGGATTTTCCGTGGTGGCTCCGATCAGGATCAAGGTGCCATCCTCGACATGGGGCAAAAAAGCGTCCTGCCGGATTTTATTGAATCGATGCACCTCATCCACGAAGAGCACGCATTCATCGCCGGTAGCCGCCCGATGGCGCTGCGCCTCGTTGACCACCGAACGGATATCGGCAACCCCCGCAAGCACCGCCGAAAGGGAGAAAAAGCGAGCTTTTACGTAAGAGGCGGCCAATCTTGCAAGGGTGGTCTTGCCGCTGCCGGGAGGCCCCCAAAGGATCATCGAGTGAACGCGGCCCGCTTCGAGCGCTTTTTGCAAGGGCCGCCCGGGGGCGAGTAGATGCGCCTGGCCTTGGAACTCGTCCAGCGTGCGCGGCCGCATCCGATCCGCCAGCGGCCGAAAAGGTGTCGCAGATGTGGCGGGGGAATCGCGCTCGCTCTCGAAAAGGCGGGGCTGCTCTTCCAAGTTCAAGGCTCGCCACCGTCTTTGCGACCGTCGACATCGCCGATGACATCCGTGCCCGGCGGGGGCGAGAAAACGAAGGCATCGTCGTCGAGCGGAGGATCTTTGCGGATATCGGAAAACTCGAGATAGGTGGTCTGGCCGAATTGATCGCTGAGCACCATGCGCTCCAAGCGTCCGGCGGCAAAGGCCAAGAGAATGCGACTGAAGGCCGCCCCTTGATCGGAGGGAATCAGCGAGAACCATTCGAAACCCGGGGCCGGGGCATTCGCCGGATCGACGGAATCGATCGTGAAATCCTCGGCAAGGGGTCTATCCACCACCAGCAGGGCCGCCGGAGCCGACCTCACCATATCGTCGAGCCTGCGCACCGTGACTTGGGCCAGTTCCTCGTCATGAATCCACACCCGCTCCCCGTCCCCGACCACCAACAAGGGAGAGGGGCTTTGGTATTCGAAGCGAAAACGACCCGGACGGTGGATCAAGGCCTGGCCTTGGGCATCCTCCAAGAGTCCGCCCTCGTCGTCGAAGGTGCGCTGTTCGAAATGCGCCGATACCCGGGCGAAATTCGATAGCCATCTCTCCAAGCGATCGGCCGCACCTTGGGCCTGGGAGGCAAAAAGAAGCGAAAGCAGAGCCGCGATGGATGCGATCCGATAGCCGCGGCGACCGGCATGCCGCCCCCGACGACGATGACCGAAATCACCGCCGAATGCACGATACCCGGGACCCGAACATCGACGACCTCGAGTGTCGAATCCCCATAAGACAAGGCGCTCGATCCTGAAAAAGATGGCTTTGAATATCATCGCTCTTCCGATTCTTCCGTCGATGGTGGAGCGGGGGCGAGGACTTCCCGGCTACCGTTGGGCTGCTGCGGCCCGACGACCCCCGATCGTTCCATCTCCTCGAGCATTCGCGCGGCCCGGTTGTAGCCGACCCTCAAACGACGCTGGACCCCGGAAATCGATGCCCGGCGGGTCTTGATCACGACATCCACCGCTTGTTCGTAAAAAGGATCCTTGCCTTCCTCGGAATCGAGATCGGAAAAACCCTCTCCCGAGCCGGGGGGCTCTCGGGACGCCGGGCTATCGAGGAATGAATCGATATAGTCGGGGGATTCGGATTGCTGGAGGTGAGCCACCACCCGATGCACCTCCTGATCCGAGACATTGGGGCCGTGCAGACGCTGCAAAGCCGAAGAGCCCGGACCCATATAGAGCATATCCCCCTTGCCCAGCAGGTTCTCCGCTCCTTGCTGATCCAAAATGGTGCGCGAATCGATCTTGGAGGAGACCTGAAAGGCAATCCGACAAGGAATATTGGCCTTGATGAGGCCGGTGATCACATCCACCGAGGGGCGTTGGGTCGCAAGCACCAGATGGATGCCCGCCGCTCGCGCCTTTTGCGCCAGGCGCGCGATCAGGGTCTCGACCTTCTTGCCGGTGATCATCATCATGTCGGCGAGCTCGTCGATGATCACCACGATCAACGGCAGGGGGGCCAGCGGCGGCGCCGTCGGGGCATCTTCTTCCTCGTCTTGCGCCGACATCGGATCGGCGGCGAAGAAGGGATCGAGGATCGGGCTGCCGGCGAGCGAGGCTTCTCGCAGCTTGCGGTTATAGCCTGCGATATGGCGCACTCCCAGCGCCGACATCAACCGATAGCGCCGATCCATCTGATCGACGCACCACTGAAGGGCGTTGGCGGCATCTTTCATATCCGTGACCACCGGCGAAAGCAGGTGCGGGATCCCCTCGTAGACCGAGAGCTCCAACATCTTGGGATCGATCATGATCATGCGCACCTCGTCGGCGGTGGCACGATATAAAAGACTCAAGATCATCGCGTTGATGGCCACGGATTTTCCCGATCCGGTGGTCCCCGCCACCAATAGATGGGGCATACGGGCAAGGTCCACCACCACCGGCTGACCGGAAATATCCATCCCCAGCGCCAGCGGAAGACCGGCGGGATTCTCCCGATAGGGCTGCGATTTGAGGAGTTCCACCAGACCCACGAATTCCCGTTTGGCATTGGGGATTTCGAGGCCGACGGTGGTCCGGCCGGGGATGATCTCGACGATCCGCACGCTGGTGGTCGAAAGCGAGCGCGCCAGATCCTTCGCCAGATTGCTGACCCGACTCACCTTGATCCCGGGGGCCAGCTGCAGTTCGTAGCGGGTGATGACCGGTCCCGGGTGCACCGCCACCACTTGGGCCTCCACCCCGAAATCCGCCAACTTGCTCTCGACCTGGCGGGACATCGCCTCCAATGCTTGGGTAGAGACGGAAAAACGCTTCGATTGGGGCGCACCGAGCAATTCCAGGGAAGGGAGATCCGGCGACGGGAGATCCAACATCGCCACCGGCGATTCCTTGATCGGCGACGCCCCGCTTTTTCCGGCCTCGGCGGATTTCTCCTGCGCCTTCACCCTCGCCTTCTTGCCCGAGGGGACTTGCGCCTGCGGCGAGGCGACCTGAGGCTCCTCCATGGGAGGGGTGGTCAACAAGGGCTCGATCCGGCGGGATTCGGGCTTGTTCTTGGAAGCCGGGCGAGGAGCGGCGGCGCTCGCAGGCTCCGATTTCGATGATCGTCGCAAGGAAAGAAGAGCCGACAAGCCCCTTCGAACCGGAGGAAACAAGGCCACCGACTCCGCCCATAGCCACTTCGCCCCTCGGGATAGATAGGCCAGCACGATCAGCGTACCGTGGCCGATCGTCTCCATCAGGCTCAGCCATGCGATACCGGTGAAAAGCGTGCAGCCGAAAGCGAAGAGCACCAGCAAAAAGAGGGTGGCACCCAATAGATCGGCGATGGATACAAGGCCCTGACCGATATAGTTGCCGACGAACCCCCCGATCCCCGCGGTGAAAAAGGAGGATGCATCGTGGTGGTAAAGGGCCGCCAGGGCGCAACTTGCGCAAAGCAGCATCAAAGCCCCGGAAGCGCGAATCGCGATCATGGCTCCATCGACTCCCTGCCGCGCCTTCAAAGCGCGGTAGGCGAGCCATCCGGTGTATGCGATCATCAACGGCAACAACCAAGCGGCAATACCGACCATATCGATGAGCAACCCGGCACACCATGCCCCGACGCTGCCGCCGAGATTGGAGATATCTTGGGCGGCGGTCGCATTCGACCAGCCGGGGTCGGTGGGGGCGTAACTGGCCAAGGCCAGCAGTAGATAAAGAGCGATGGCCCCGACGACGAGCATCAGCAACTCGCACGATGCTTGGAGCAGATTCGAATGCAGGCGGGATTGTTGCAGCATGGCTACCTTCTTCCAAGGCCATCCGATGACCTTAATGACGAATATCCTCGATACTCGAAATAACGCAAAAATCGACCCGCCGATCGGATCGATAAGCCGGTATTCTATTTTATCCGGCGATCAAGCCCGATACCGCCCGGTCTTGACTCCGCCGCCGACCGGTACGAGCACGACGATGCTCGCATCGGCACCAAGGCTGCCATCTCGCTCGGAATATGCGGGATCTTTTTTTCGAATTCCCCTTTTTATGCGAACGATCTCTCCTCGGCGAATCCCTTGGGGCGATAAAAAGCATCATCGACAGCGAGATCGGGCACGGCCTACCGGGGGATCTTTCAAATAAAATCCCTCGACATGACCCTGCCAGGAAAAACCCTGTCGTTCCTCGTAAGGCGCAACTCGCAAAGGGCGGATCATCTTTTTCGGGGATACGATTTCCCGCTCCCGGCCGCTTGGCTTGGCTTCGACGATGACCCTCGATATCGACGATGCTTTCTCTGCTTTCTCTTGGATCGTATATTTAGGATCCGCAGGGTCGATCGAGCACTCGATCGCCACTCGATTCATCGAAATGGCACGGGCCGAACAGGCAGGCCCGGTATGCCAACGCTCGAACGACGATCATGCTGTGCGACCATTGCTCGCTTGGCGATCGGCTGCTTGACAATCGACGATCCTCGACAATGCCGACGAGGCGGGGGGACGAGGCACGGGGCCGGCTTCGAGCCGAAGCCCGATCGTCGACGATATCGGATGGGGGGATCGAGTCAAGGACTCGAAACTCCCCTTCCTTTCAATCCCTTTTCGCACAACCTTGGGAATATCGAAAACTCATGAGCGAAGCGATCCACAGCCGGCTCCTGATCTTGGGCTCGGGCCCGGCGGGCTATACCGCGGCGGTCTACGCCGCCCGCGCCAACCTGAACCCGATGCTGATCACCGGCATCGAGGTCGGCGGGCAAATGACCACCACCACCGATGTCGACAACTGGCCCGGCGACGCCGACGGCTGCCAAGGTCCGGAACTGATGGAGCGGATGCGTCGGCATGCCGAGCGCTTCCACACCCGTATCGTTCAAGACCATATCGTGCGTGTCGATCTCTCGCAGCGACCCTTCACCCTCGTCGGTGAGAGCCAACGCTATCGCTGCGATGCCCTGATCATCGCCACCGGGGCCTCGGCCCGCTACTTGGGATTGGATTCGGAAGAACGCTATAAAGGGCGCGGGGTTTCCGCCTGCGCCACCTGCGATGGATTTTTCTATCGCAATCAACCGGTGGCGGTGATCGGAGGCGGCAACACCGCGGTCGAAGAGGCCCTCTATCTCTCCAATATCGCCTCGCAAGTCACCGTCGTCCACCGCCGTGACCGCTTTCGCGCCGAGCGCATCTTGAGCGATCAGCTGATCGAAAAGAGTCGCCGAGGCAATGTCACCATCGAATGGAATCATGTCCTCGACGAGGTACTCGGCGACGATTCAGGAGTCACCGGAATTCGCCTTCGCAAGGTCGACGACGGCCAAAGCAAGGAGTTGGCGGTGCACGGCTGCTTCATCGCCATCGGCCACACCCCCAATACCGATATCTTCGAAGGTCAGCTCGATATGAAAGGCGGCTACATCAAGGTGCGCGGCGGCAGCGAGGGCGATGCCACCGCCACCAGCGTCAGCGGGGTTTTCGCCGCCGGGGATGTCGCGGATCATATCTATCGCCAAGCGATCACCTCCGCCGGCGCGGGCTGCATGGCGGCTCTCGATGCGGATCGCTATCTCGAATCGCGGCAAGACCCTTGAGCCCATCTTCGAATCGATCCTTCACCCTTCGCACCGCCTCGCAGATCACCTCGGTGCAAAGCGCGCAGTGGGATGCGCTCACCGACGAAGACGGCTATCCCTTCACCCGTCACGCCTTCCTCGCCGCGCTCGAGGAGCGAGGCTGTGTCGGCGAAGACGTCGGCTGGATCCCCTGCCATCTTTTGGCGTATCGGGAGGATCGACTCGTCGGGGCCATGCCCCTTTATATCAAGCTCCACTCCCAAGGGGAATTCGTCTTCGATTGGAACTGGGCCGAGGCTTGGGAGCGAAACCAAATGGCCTATTATCCCAAACTCGTCAGCGCCATCCCCTTCACTCCCTCCGCCGGGCCGCGCCTGCTCGTCCATCCCGAGGCCGATGGCGATGCGACCCGCAGCGCCTTGATCCGAGGTGCCATCGGGCTCACGAAAAAACTGCAAGCCTCCTCCTTTCATTGCCTCTTTCCGATCGATCGAGATCGGGATCGGCTGGAGAAAGAGGGCTTGCTGCTGCGTACCGGCACCCAATTCCATTGGAAGAATCGAGGCTATCGACATTTCGACGATTTCTTGAACGATCTGACTTCGAAGCGGCGCAAGGAGATCCGGCGCGAAAGGCGCGATGCCGCCGCCGCCCCGGTCGAGATCGAAATTCGAAAGGGGGGCGAGACCGACGAAGCGCACTGGCGCGCCTATCATGACATCTACGCTTCGACCTACGATCGCAAATGGGGCTACCCCGCCCTGACCCTTCCTTTTTTCACTTGCGTCGCCCAAGCGATACCCGAGCGGATTCTTTTGATCCTCGCCCGCAGAGGGGATCGCTACGTCGCCGGAGCGCATTGCTTCGTCGGCGAGGATACGCTCTTCGGGCGCAACTGGGGCTGCTTGGAAGAGCATCGCGGATTGCATTTCGAGATCTGCTACTACCGCCTGATCGAATACTGCATCGAACACGAACTGGGGCGCTTCGATGCCGGGGCTCAAGGAGAGCACAAACTAATGCGCGGTTTTTTGCCGGTCGAAACCGCATCCGCCCACTACATCGACGATCGACGCTTTCGCGAGGCGATCGCCGATTTTCTCGAGCGCGAACGACGACATCAAGCGGCCTATCACGAGATGACGGGGCGACACTCCCCCTTTCGCAAGGCCGATCCCGTCGACCTTGCGGACGAAGCGGATGAAAAAGCGGATCTCGGGGCGAAAAAACGGGCTCGATCTTGCGATGAAGCGCAAGGGGGCGAGATGCAAAATCCACCCTCGTCGAATCGATCCTGATCGGCAGGACTTCGCACCACCCCATCTCGGAGGCATGTCACCTTGATACCCGTCCTCTTGGACGCTCACTCCTCACCGGAGGCCTTCCCCGACATCGCAAAGGCGCCCTCGGGCACCGACGGATTGGTCGCCATCGGCGGAGATCTCGGCCTTGAAAGACTGCTTTTCGCTTATCGCCACGCCATCTTTCCTTGGTATGTCGAGGAGCAGCCGATTTTGTGGTGGTCTCCCGATCCGCGAGCGGTGCTTTGGCCGAACGCGCTTCACTTGGGCCGTACCACGAGGCGTCGGCTGCGACAGGCGGGCTTTTCGATCAGCGTCAATCAAGCCTTCGAGCGGGTGGTGCGCGAATGCGCCGCCCCGAGAGCGGCGAGCGAGGGCACTTGGATCACCCCCGATATGGTCGCCGCTTACCAGAGGATGCATCGCGCCGGATATGTGCACTCGATCGAATGCTGGCAGGACAAGAAACTGGTCGGCGGGCTCTACGGGGTCACCATCGGGGCGATTTTCAGCGGGGAGTCGATGTTCAGCCATGCCGACGAAGCCTCGCGGGCCGCGATGGTCCATCTTTGCGCCCTCGGCTTCGAAGTGATCGATTGTCAGGTGCCCAATCCTCATCTCACCCGCCTCGGGGCGGTGAAGATCCCGAGATCCGAATTCCTCTCCTTGCTCGAAGACTTGCGCGATCGCCCCTCTCCCGACCTACCCGCCCCGCCCGATCCGAAAACGATGCCGCTTGGCGGCGATCCCCGCCCCCGTCCATGACCAAGGCCGCCGACCTCTGCCTGTCTTTCTTCATGACCTCGCCGAGCGATTGCGGCTATCTTGCGCAGCGCAAGGCCCGAGCCATCGTGGTCGATCCCGATCACCCGAAAGATGCACCGCTTTATGGCCTGCTAAGCCAAATCGGTTTTCGACGAAACGGAGCGACGATCTACCGCCCCCATTGCGATGACTGTCGGGCGTGCATTCCGGTGCGGATTCCGGTCGACGAATTCCGACCGAGCCGCAGCCAACGCCGGGTGCGAGCCGCCAATCGCGATCTTTCGCTTCGCATCCTTGCCCCCACCTTCGACGACGGACACTTCGCGCTGTATAAAAAGTACCTGCGCGCACGTCATCCAAAGAGCGAGATGAACGAGGCAAGCGCATCGGATTATCAAGCGTTCCTCTTCAGCCCGTGGTGCGATAGCCTGCTCTTCGAATATTCCATCGACGATCGCTTAATCGCCGTTGCGGTCATCGACCGACTCCCAAACGCCCTTTCTTGCGTCTACACCTTCTTCGATCCCGAGCACGGGCATCGCAGCCCGGGGAGCAAGGCGATCTTGCAGGCGATCGAATATGCCCGAGGATCGAATCGAAGATGGGTCTATCTCGGCTACTACATCCCCGACTCGACTTCGATGCGCTACAAGGGAAACTGGCATCCCCAAGAGCGATTGATCGAGGGCCGATGGCGGCGCTTCGAAAAAGGATCGACGGCGGCGATGATTCGATCCCCCGCTCGAACCGGGATGGGAAAAGCGGGCGATCGAGCGATGGATATGTGAAAATTCGGAAGAGCGTGTGAAAATTTAATGCAATCGCTTATCCGGATCGTGCACACTATACGCACTTGAAACCGCACTTTTAGATTTCCGTGGAGGCATCGGCTTGGCAAAAGAAGACCACTTCGATATGGATGGTACCGTGATCGATACCTTACCCAATACGATGTTCAGGGTAAAACTCGACAACGATCACGTCGTCATCGCGCATATCTCGGGCAAGATGCGCAAGCACTATATTCGCATCCTGACCGGGGATCGCGTTACCGTGCAGCTCTCTTCCTACGATCTCACCAAAGGTCGCATCACCTATCGGGTACGCTGATCAGGGCTCGGTCAAGGATTGATCTCGGGGGAAAAGCGCCCTCACTCTTTCCAGATCCGCCGGCGTATCCACCCCGGGCCCGCTCGAGCTTTTCGCGATATCGACATGGATGGGGTGGCCGTGGTGCATCGCCCGCAGCTGCTCCAATGATTCATGTCGCTCGGCGGGGGAGGGTTCGAGCCCCGCGAACCGGGTGAAAAAGCCGGCGCGGGCGGCGTAGATCCCGATATGTCGATAGTGCACAATCGCAGGCAGCGAGGCGATTGTTCGACCCTCGCTCGGACCCGACTCGTTCGATCCCGGCTCGATGGAATCATCGCGCTCGGCGAGTGATGCCTCGAGCGACGATCGGATCAAGCGCTCGGGCGAGGTCATCGGCGACCACCCCTCCCGATGCCAAGGGATCGGAGCCCGCGAAAAATAAAGCGCCCGCCCCGTGGCATCGAAAACCACCTTGACCACCGCCGGATCGAAGAGTTCTTGCGCACTCTCGATCGGCTCGCATAGCGTGGCCATCGCACATTCCGAACGCTCGACCAGCGAGGCCGATACCTGCCGGATCAGCACCGGCGGCAGCAGGGGTTCGTCGGCTTGGATATTGACCACCACCGCATCGGGATCGAGTCCGAGCCGCGATATCGCCTCCGAGATACGCTCGCTTCCGCTTCGATGTTCGCTCGATGTCGCTATCGCGCGCACCCCTTGGGCCTTGGCGACATCGAGGATGCGGGCATCGTCGCCGGCCACGATCACCTCATCGACCCCACCGGCCAACGCCAACTCGCAAACGCGGGCGATCATCGGCCGACCGCCGATATCGGCCAAGACCTTGCCCGGCAAGCGCGAGGAGGCATAGCGCGCGGGGATGATGGCGACGCAAGGTCGGGATTCGGCAAGGGACTCGTTCATCATTCGGCTCGAAGAGGCTCTTCGGGAATATCCCCATCCGCCTTGGGCGATCCGGGATCTTGGCGACGATCTTGACCGTCAAGCATCTTCGATGGCTCTTCGAACGATCCGAGGCGCTCCAACGAGTCCACCAACGCCTCCTCGAATGCCTTCGGCAATTTTGCATCGACCGGAACGTACCAATGCCGGGCATCGGCGAAATCGACACATTTGATGGCGTCCTTTTCCGTCATCAACACCGGGGCATCGTCGGCCAAGGATATATCCGCCGACCGAAAGGGATGGTGATCGGCGAAGAGATGACGACGGATCGACAAACCTTGCCTTTCAAGGCTGCGAAAAAAGCGCTCCGGATGACCGATGGCGCAGATCGCATGCACCGGCCTCGCCTCGGAATCGGCCACGAAGGCGCTCAAAGGACGAGCCGGGCCTGCACCGTCGACGCGGCGGGCACGACTTGCGACAAGCTGCATGTCGAATACTCCCGGACCCGACGAGATACGAAGGGCGAGCGATTCCTCGGGCTCGATATCGCTCGCAGAGCCCGGGTTGCGCTTCGTTTCTCGGTTGATCACCACGAAATCCACCCTTGCCAAGCGGCGAGGGGGCTCGCGCAAAGGACCGGCGGGCAGGCAGCGTCCATTGCCGTGCCCCCGAACCCCGTCCACCACCGCGATCTCCACATCCCCCATAAGACCCGGATGTTGGAGCCCGTCATCGCTGAGAACGACATCGCATGCATGAGATGCACAAAGGGCTTCGATCGCCGCCACCCGATCCGGGCCTGCGAATACCGGCACCTCGGCCCTTCTCGCCATCAACACCGCCTCGTCTCCGACCATGAAGGGATCGCTCTTCGGATCCACCGCTTGGGGCCAGTGCCTCGCCCGACCACCGTATCCGCGACAAACGATCCCGACCCGAAGACCATGACGGCCGAGCGATTCGACCAATGCGATCACCAAAGGAGTCTTGCCGCTGCCCCCGACGGCGATATTGCCGACCACCACCACCGGACAATCGAAGCGCTTGCTTCGAGATCGCTTGATGCGCATGATGGCACCACGCACCGAAGCGATGCCGGCCCACAGCCACCCCAAGGGCGCAAGCAAGATGCCCAGCGGATGCCACGGCGATGCGTACCAGAAATTCCAAAAAGTCGGGGGAATGCCCACTTGGGAAAAGCGCTCCTCGCCCATCCAAAGATATCGACGCTTCGATTTTTCGGGCCGAACGATTTTCAATCGAACGACCGGCGCCCACTTGCCCGAAAACGCCGGCGCCTCCAAGCATCGACCAAAAAGCATCGACCAAAAGTATCGACCATGGAAGATGATTCCTCGGGGCCGATTTCGTAAAGTATACGAAGACGGCAAACTCCCCCGCATATCCGATCCACCCCGAACGATCCCGGATTGTTCCCGGATCGATCCTCCTCGACCACCGCCTCGAAGACTCGAACAAAGCCAATGGGTTGAAAGACCATCGACAATCGATACGATCCCTGTCAAGGCCAAGGCGACGCTCGATCGAGACGATAAAGCCCCAAGGTCAGGTTCTTGAATGTCCGCTCGGAAAGGATCTGTTTGATCCGGGTATTGACAGAACTCGAAATATCGTGTATTTGTATATCCGAGATGAGAAATCCCAAGACGGGAAATCGACGGGTTCGGACTCGACCGACCGATCGATCGAGACTCCAAGGGAGGTATCCAAGATGATGATTCGCAAAGCATCGACGATCGCTATCACCGCACTGGCATTCGCCTTCGCAGGCCTCGTTCATGCCGGTACCGGTGCCGGAGCGGGCACCGATAGTGGTTCCGCCATCAACCCTTGGGATCTATTCCAAGATCAAGTCGGGGCATCGAGTTTGAGCCCCCAAGCCACCGGGGTAGGCAAAACCCGCTTCGCCGCCGGTGAGAGGAAAACCCGATTCGCCGCCGGTAAGAGCAAGAC
>JFBG01000069.1 GCA_000583135.1 Thioalkalivibrio sp. HK1 | reverse complement strand
TGGGATAAACGACTGACATGCAAGTTGCGCAGCCCCCGTTCTATTTCGGGCCAAGTGTGGACCCGATCGGGCAACGGGGTGCTGATCAACAACACCGCCATTGCCGAGCCCTCGTATAGCGAGGAAAGATACATCGTCAGGCTCTATTCGATCCCCGCTCCCGGTGGGGTGGACGAGTCGAATATCAGGGTCCACTGCCCCATCGCTGCCCATTCGGATTGTGACGATATCGTTATCCGCTGTTGGGAGGATGACGGCACCTTGCACGAGGGCAGTATGGAGACCGTCGAAAGGGGGAGCGTCGAGCATTTCCAAAGCCAAAGGCTCGAAGAGTTGATCGGGCATCGATGGCAAGGGATGGGGCTTTCATGCCACTTGGCCTCGTCGTTTTATATCAGCGCCCAGATTCTGACGCGTACCGGAGGCAACGCTCTGGTCAACAACAGCGAAGTCAGCATGCACTGATAGCCGCCCGAGCCACCGGTGGGCTTGCCGGTGAAGGCGGTCTGTTGAAAGTGCAAAAGACGCTTTGAGAAGGGCAAGGCCGAATATTTTCGTAAAGCGTCGGGCTCTGCGGGCAAGGCGGGGCTTTGGGCAAGGAAAGAGGCTCGCATGCCGGATCATTTCCGTTTTTCCTACCAAGGCTCGACCCGAGGATCGACAGGCCGAGCGCGAGCAAGCGATCGATGGTCCGCTGCCGATGATGCTTCGACAGCGGCGCCGGTCAACCCTTTGCTGGCGACGGCGGTTTTCGCAATCACCTTTTTTCTCCCGATCACCTTACCGATGGGGATGGCCGAGGCGTGGGTGCAGTGGAGAAGCGAGAGCGGGGAGCCCCTCAAATGGGATCGGCGCGAGATCGAAATGGAGGCGCGCCTCGGAGGAAACGAAGGCGCTACCTGTTTGCCGAGAGCGGAAGGTGTGGAGCTTTATGAATTCGGCCCTTGCTGGGAGGATGTGGTCCGAAGCGCCGCCGATCAGTACTATCGAACCGACGCCAGATTGCGCATCGATATCACGAGTTCGCCTGCCGAACGAACATGCATCATCGGTGATGGAACCAACACCATCACCGTCGGGGATACCTATTGCGGCTATGCCTTCGGCGATCGCAGCGTGGCGATCGCATTCAATCGCTACACCATCAAAAACGGCATCATTTTGGAAAGCGATGTCGTTTTCAATACCGCCGTGACTTGGAACAGCTATTCGGGCCCCAGGCGAAGGTTGTCGAATGACACCATGCTTTTCGACATGCACCGCGTTGCCATCCACGAATTCGGCCATACATGGGGGCTTTATCATCCGGATGAATCGGGGCAGACGGTGGCTGCGATCATGAACTCGGCGGTCAGCGATATCGATCGTTTGCAACCCGATGATATCGAGGGGATCTTGGCGATCTACGGTAGCAAGGGCATTTCGGCCGGGGCTGCCGATCCGCCCCGAGTCGTGCTCCAAGCCATCGCCCCGATCACCGCCGAAGATCGGTCCACGATCCGCATTCGCTGCGAGGACGAGCAGAGCGATTGTCCGGTTTTTCTCGATTGCACGGATCAGGGGAGCGGCCGCGCTTTTTCCGGTGCCTTGTCCGATCAAATCCCCGCCGGAGGGTCGTTTGCTTTGAGCTCCGCCGATATCGTGCGCATCACCGGTGGCACCCCTTGGGATAAACGACTGACATGCAAATTGCGTAGCCCTCGCGATGTTTCGGGTCAGGTGTGGACCCGATCGGGCAATGGGGTACTGATCAACAATACCGCCGTTGCCGAGCCCTCGTATAGCGAGGAAAGATACACCGTCAGGCTCTATTCGATCCCCGCTCCCGGTGGTGTGGACGAGTCGAATATCAGGGTCCACTGCCCCATCGATGCCCATTCGGATTGCGACGATATCGCTATCCGCTGTTGGGAGGATGACGGCACCTTGCACGAGGGCAGTTTGGAGACCGTCGAAAGGGGGAGCGTCGAGCATTTCCAAAGCCAAAGGCTCGCCGATCTGATCGATCATCGATGGCAAGGGATGGGGCTTTCGTGCAAGTTGGTCTCGTCGTTCGGGATCACCGCCCAGATCCTGACCCGTACCGGAGGGAACGCTCTGGTCAACAACAGCGAAGTCGGTCGTCTTCCCATGCAGCGATAGCCGCCCGAACAACCTGTCGGATTGTCGGTATCGCGGAATTTGCGAGCGCGATCTTCGTGGATTCGAGATGGTGATATCGCCAAACTGCGCGGTTGAAAGTGCAAAAGACACCTCGTGAAGGGCAAGGCCGAATATTTTCATAAAGCACAGGGCTCTGCGAGCAAGGCGGGGCTTAGGTCAAGGAAAGGGGCTAGCCGGCATGCCGGATCATTTCCGTTTTTCGTACCGAGGATCGAAAGGCCAAGCGCGAGCAAGCGATCGATGGTCCGCTGCCGATGATGCTTCGACAGCGTCGTTGGGCAGCGCTTTGCTTGCGATAGCGGTTTTCGCAAGCATCTTTTTTCTCCCGATCATCTTACCGACGGGGATGGCGAAGGCGTGGGTGCACTGGAAAAGCGATAGCGGGGAGCCGCTCAAATGGGATCGGCGCGAGATCGAAATGGAGGCGCGTTTCGGGGGGAACGAAGGCGCTACCTGTCTGCCGAGAGCGCAAGGTGTGGAGCTTTATGAATTCGGCCCTTGCTGGGAGGATGTGGTCCGAAGCGCTGCCGATCAATTTTATCGAACCGATGCCGGATTGCGCATCAATATCACGAGCTTGCCTGCCAAACCGAGATGCATCATCGGTGATGGAACCAATACCATCACCGTCGGTGATACCTATTGCGGCTATGCCTTCGACGATCGCAGCATAGCGATCGCCTTCAATCGCTGGAACTTCGAAAGCGGCGTCATGCGGGAAAGCGATGTCGTTTTCAATACGGCAGTGACTTGGAACAGCTATTCGGGTCCTGGGCGAAGGTTGTCGGATGACACCGTTCTTTTCGATATGCACCGCGTTGCCATCCACGAATTCGGCCATACATGGGGGCTCGATCACCCGGACGAAGCGGGTCAGGAGGTGGCTGCGATCATGAACTCGACGATCAGCAATATCGATCGTTTGCAACCCGATGATATCGAGGGGATCATGGCGATTTACGGTAGCGAGGGCCGGCCGGTCGGGGCTGCCGACCCGCCCCGAGCCATGCTCCAAGCCATCGCCCCGATCACCGCCGAAGATCAGTCCACGATCCGCATTCGCTGCGAGGACGAGCGGAGCGATTGTCCGGTTTTTCTCGATTGCACGGATCAAGGTAGCGGGCGCGCTTTTTCCGGCACCTTGCCCGATGAAGTCCCTGCCGCCGGGGTTTCCGTTTTGAGTTCCGCCGATCTGATGCGCATCACCGGCGGCACTCCTTGGGATAAACGACTGACATGCAAATTGCGCAGCCCCCGTTCTATTTCGGGTCAAGTGTGGACCCGATCGGGCAACGGAGTGCTGATCAACAACACCGCCATTGCCGAGCCCTCGTATAGCGAGGAAAGATACATCGTCAGGCTCTATTCGATCCCCGCTCCCGGTGGTGTGGACGAGTCGAATATCAGGGTCCACTGCCCCGTCGCTATCCATTCGGACTGCGACGATATCGCTATCCGCTGTTGGGAGGATGACGGCACCTTGCATGAGGGCAGTTTGGAGACCGTCGAAAGGGGGAGCGTCGAGCATTTCCAAAGCCAAAGGCTCGTCGAGTTGATCGATCATCGATGGCAAGGGATGGGGCTTTCATGCCACTTGGTCTCGTCGTTTTATATCACTGCCCAGATTCTGACGCGGACCGGAGGGAACGCTCTGGTCAACAACAGCGAAGTCAGCATGCACTGATAGCCGCCCGAGCCACCGGTGGGCTTGCCGGTATCGCGAAAGCCTTCTCAGTTGAAAAGACGATCGATGGGTCGGGGGAGATTCGAAGATCAAAGGGATTTTCGATCCGGTTGGGTGCCTACGCAGATCCCGGATCGAAATCCGCAGCGCTTGGGAGTGCGAAGGGACATCGAGGAGGTATCGCCCTCCCGCCCGTTTGAAAGCGATCGATATCTCATAAGAGGGCGGCATTCAAAGCGCAAAAAGCGCTTATCGAGGGGCGGGGCCGAATATTTCCGTAGCGCCTTGGACTCGCCGAGCAAGGCGGGGGTCTTGGCAAGAAAAGAGGCTCGATATGCCGGATCACCTCCGTTTTTCGCACCGAGGCTCGAAGCTCGGGCTTGCGCTCGGGCGATCGCCCCGGCCGACAAGGGCGAAGCCGACCCCGGCGGCGGATTCGGACTCTTTGCAACCTTTGAATGTCGATGGCATCGATGCCCTCGGTGCAAGGGGTTTTGGCAGTGCGAGCCCGGCGGTTGCGGGCAACTCATTGGCGGGGCGCCGGCGATATGCGCCCTCGATCTCGCCGATTCCCCGGTGGCTTCGATGATGCAAAGACGGTGAGAAGGCTTCTATCGTTCGCAGCGCCCGATGCGAGCGTTTCGCGCTTGTTATTCGGCAACCGAACCTTTCTTGCGGTCTGGGGTACCGGTGCTTTGGTCGGCATCGTGCGGTGGCTCCAGTTTTTGGCGCTGGGGATCCACACCTTCGAGATCACCGGCTCGCCCTTGCTCGTTTCCCTGATCCCGCTTTTGTGGATGCTGCCGTTGGCCTTGTGCGGCCCCTTTGTCGGGGTTTTCGCCGATCGCAGCGACCGCAAGCTGCTGGTGCTCGTCTCGCTGACGATCGCTCTTTTGTTTTCGTTGGCGATGGCCGTCGCCGCCGCCCGTCTATCATTCGGCTTTTGGCCGGTGGCGCTGGCCTCGTTCGTCGGCGGGATGCTCTGGGCGACGGATATTCCGGTGCGCCGCCGTCTGCTCGGGGATGTCACGAAGGCCGAAGATCTGGCCCCGGCGATGAGTCTGGATTCGGCGGCCTCGAGTTCCACCAGAATGCTCGGGCCGGTGCTCGGCGGTGTCGTTCTGGAATGGTTCAGTTTGAGCGGGGTCTTCATCTTAAGCACGGCCCTTTTCGCTATCTGCGTGGTGGCGATCGCATCGATTCCTTCTGCGAAAGATGCGAGGAAGCTTAGGGTGCGAGGCGGGCATTTCTTCGGCGAGCTGATGTCGGGTTTTCGTTTCGTCATCGAGGATGCGAGGCTTCGTTGGATCTTTTCCATCACCATCGTCTTCAACCTGTGGGGCTTTCCCTTCACCTCGATGATTCCGGTGGTCGGGGCCGATATCCTCGGACTCGGCCCGGCGTTGATCGGCCTCCTTTCGAGCGGCGAGGGTTTGGGCGCCTTCATCGGCGCCATCGCCTTGGCTCTTTTTGCCCGCCCCCGTCAATTCGCGGTGATCTACCATTTCGGGACCGCGATCTATCTGCTCTTGATCGGGATCTTGGGGTTGATCTGCCTTTCCTTCTCGGCGGGCGCCGAGGACGAGACCGGCACCCTCGCCTCCTTTCTCGTGGCGATGATGATCTTGTTGGCGATCGGGCTTGCCGGGGCTTGTTTCTCGGCGATGCAAAGCGCTCTTTCCTACCTCAACGCTCCGGCGGAATATCGCAGTCGTATCCTCGGGGCGTTGACGCTTTGCATCGGCACCGGACCGATCGGTTTTTTGCATATCGGTTGGCTCGCCGAGAATTTCGGCCCGTCGATCGCTTTTTTGATCAACGCCGCAGAAGGCCTGCTGGCACTGTCGATCCTGCGCCGACTGAGCGGCGGCGCACCGGCGTCGATGGCCCTTTTCGGCGCCCCGCGCTGAAATCCCGGCGCGCAGCGCATGTTCGCTTCCGGTTTTCGGTACCCTATAGGGGTTCGCTTCTTTTTCCATCGCATTTCCATCGCGATCTCTTGCCCTGTCGCTCGCTATCGGGCACACTGAACGGCTTGCGTTTCGTCGCCCCTTTTTCGTCAATACCACTCAATAGGATCCAAGAAGATGCAGATGACCTCTCAAGAAGCCTTCGTCGAGACCCTCAGAATCAACGGCGTGAAGGTGGCCTTCGGAATCGTCGGTTCGGCTTTCATGCCGGGGCTGGATATATTCGCTCGCGCCGGCATTCGCTTCGTCGATGTCGCCCATGAGCAAGGCGCAGCGCACATGGCGGATGGTTACTGTCGCGCCGGCGGCGAAATAGCGGTATGCATCGCCCAGAACGGTCCGGGGATCACCAACTTCGTCACCGCCGTGGCCGCCGCCTACTGGAACCACACCCCGATGATCGTGATCACCCCGGAGACCGGCGCCAAAACCCAAGGCCTCGGGGGGTTTCAGGAAACGCGCCAGTTGCCCTATTTCGAGGAAATCACCTGCCATCAGGAAACCCTCGCGCATCCATCGCGGATTGTGGAATCGCTGAGCCGCTGTTTTCAGCGCGCCCGTCAGCACAGTGCGCCGGTGCAATTCAATATCCCCCGCGATTATTTTTGCCAGATCATCGATGTCGAGATTCCGCAGCCGATCCTCCCCGGTCGTCAGCCCGGCGATACCGAGATCGTGGCCCGCGCTGCGGATCTTCTGCGGCAGGCGAAATTCCCGATGATCGTCGCCGGGGCCGGGGTGGTGCTAGGAGATGCGGTGGACGAGTGTCGGCGGCTCGCCGAATGCTTGGAGGCTCCGGTCGCCAACAGCTATTTGCATAACGACAGCTTTCCTGCAAGCCATCCTCTGGCCGTCGGTCCGCTCGGCTACCAAGGCTGGGAATCGGCGATGACATTGATCAAAGATGCCGATGTGATCCTCGCCTTGGGCACCCGACTCAATCCTTTCAGCACCCTGCCGCAGCACAATATCGATTATTGGACGGGGAAGGCGCGCATCATCCAAGTGGATGCGAACCCCGACATGCTCGGCTTGGCCAAGCCGATCGATATCGGCATCTGTGGCGATACCCGAGCGGTGGCCTTGCAGCTCGTCGACGCCCTCGAAGGGCATTCCCCGGGCGAAGCGGGGGAGCGGCGCCGCAACGCGATCGCCACCGCAAAATCCGCTTGGCTGCAAAAACTTGCGGGTTGGGATCACGAGGAGGACGATGCCGGCAGCCAGTGGAATGCGAAGGCGCAAGCGGCGGCCCCGAATCGAATGGCGCCGCGCCAGGCATTGCGGGCGATTCAGGACGGTCTGCCCCCGGATGCGATGGTCTCGACCGATATCGGCAATATCTGCGCGATGGCCAATAGCTATCTCCCCTTCGAGCAGCCCAGGAGCTTCCTCGCCCCCGGGATGTTCGGCAATTGCGGCTATGCCTTTCCCGCCATCATGGGAGCCAAGCTCGCCTGCCCGAATCGCCCGGCCGTGGCCCTCGTGGGAGACGGAGCCTTCGGGATCAGCCTCAACGAGTTGCCGACCTGCGATCGGATGCAGATCCCGGTCACCATCGTCGTTTTCCGCAACGAGCAATGGGGGGCGGAGAAGAAAAACGATATTCTTTGGTTCGACGAGCGTTTCGTCGGCACCGAGCTCGGCGACGACTTCAGCTATGCCGAAGTGGCCAAGGCTTTCGGCCTGGAGGGGGTGCGGGTCGAATCGATGGAGGCGTTGAGCGAGGCGATGCGGGCGTCTTGCGCCGCTCAAGGTGAAGGTCGGACCACCTTGATCGAGGTGGTGGTCAACAAGGAACTCGGCGCTCCCTTTCGTCGAGATGCGATGCAAGATCAGCGCTGCTTGTTGCCTCGTTATGCGGAGCTCACCGTCTCTCGCTAAGACGCAAGCGTTTTTTTCGGCCGAGGAGGGAGGGATTCGTCCTTGCCCTTGCTTCCTCGGCCATCATCGAAACGATACAAGGAGGAATTCCCATCATGCCACTGCTCGAAGCGGGCGACCGAGCCCCGGCATTCTCGGTCTCGGATCAGCAAGGCCGGACCGTCTCGTTGGATCGACTGGCGGGAAAATGGGTCGTTCTGTGGTGGTATCCGAAAGCCGATACCCCTGGCTGAACCTTGGAAGGCAAAGGGTTCCGTGATCGATCCCATGACTTCCAAGAGAAAAACGCCGTCGTTTTGGGGGCCAGTTTCGATACCCCCGAAGAGAATCGGGCTTTCAAGGAAAAGTTCGATTTCGGCTACGACCTGCTTTGCGATACCGACCGAACAACGGGGGTCGCCTACGGTGCCGCCGATGATACCGCCGCCTCTCATCCGAAGCGTATCAGTTACCTGATCGACCCCGAAGGGATGATCGTCAAGGTCTACGATCCGGTAAAGCCTGCGGATCATCCGACCGAAGTCCTTGCCGATCTCGAGTCCCTCGCATGAGAGCGTTTTTTATCCGCAGATGCAAAAAGGGGTGTGTCGGTGGCGATAGCGAAGATCATCGACCAAGGCCTCGATCTTGAACGAGGGTGCGAATCGCTTGCAACGCCAAGCCTTGACCCCGATCCTCGGGTTCGTTGAAATTCCTTGCCAGGAGCCACTTCGGATGCGTAAATACCTGCACGATCCGACGGCCGTCAACCTGATCCGGCAGGCCGCGATCCGGCAATCCGATATCTACGCCACGACGCTCATCGACGCCAAGATAAAGGGCGATCAGAAGATGTTCGACAAAGCGCGAGAAAGGATCGATATCGCGGCCTCGGAAGGTGCGCGGGCCGCCATGTTCGCGATGGATGCTGCGGATACCGCCATCGCGCTGTTCAACGAACTCGAGGATCACCAAGAAGAGCGAGGTCTTCAGGCAATCAAGGAGTTGAAGAAAAAGAGCGACGACGATGGCGACGAGGAGGAAGACGAGGACGATTAGAAGAAGCGATCGAAAAGGCGCATCGAACAAACGCCGGGCATGGCCTCGATCCTCCGTAGCCCGACCATCGGCGATGCGGCTTTTTGTTCGCAAAGCAAGCGCCCGATTCGAAGCGCGCGTTTTGCAACGGCCTCAAGATTCACCTTGCCAAGGGCGGCGGCATCGCTGATAAGAGATAGCCAAGACCACATTGGACCGAAGAGCGCCCGAGATGAGTCATCGGCGCAAGGCCGGGCGAGCGCTTTCCTCACGGCTCGTCATTCGACGCTCCATTGTTGACCAGGATACCGGCGGTGCGGGTGAGCGCTTGTACGGTGATGCTGCCATCGGATTGCACCTCGCAAGACAGACCCAAGCCCTCCCAGCGATGGTCGATCAGCTCCGCCAATTCCTCGCTTTGCAGATGCCGCACCCGGGCCACGGGGATGGTTCCCAGCGTCGCCTCGTGCAAGGTCCCGTCGTCCTCGGCGCATTCGAGCCGGGTATTGGTACATTCTTCGTTGCCGGCGCAGCGGATGCGAAGGTTGGATTCATCGTCGCCGCCCGGTGCGGGGATGGAGTCGATATCGACCCCTTCATAGCGACGGTATCGATCCCCTTCGGTATATGCGAATCGACGGCTTTGCGCGAAAGCGCCGGTGTTGACGAGCATACCGTCATCGGAACGAATCCAGAGTTGGGCGCTGAATTTCCGGGCGCTCCCGATATCGCAAGCAAGGCGCCCCTTGCCGGACCAATCGCCGACGCTATCGGCAATCTTTCTCGCATCGAGGGCGATACTCCCTCGGGCCGGAATGGCTTTCGAAACCCAACCGGAAAAGACTCGATCCTCCTTCGGGGTGGTGCACTCGAGCCAAAGTTTGCAGTCTTGTTCCCGATCTTCGCAGCGCACGCGAATCAAAGCCCGATCCCGGGCGGCGGGCGGCGGGATTGCATGGATCCGCGCTTGATAGGCCAAAACCGGCCTTTCGAATTTTTGGGGGGCCGAAGACGATCCGATGGAAAAAGTCTTGACTGTCACGAACTCCCTCAGATAGTCTTCCATGGTCTCTTCGATGGTATATTCAATACCCTTTTCATTATTTCTGCGTACGGTGATCGAGGCCAGAGGATCACCAAATACATCATTTAAATGTTCCAAGGGATGGTCGATCGAAAAGACTTTCTTGGTATCTCCAACGACGATATCAATTTGTACATTTTTAAGGTAAGGATAAAAATTTTTCCTAGTATGTGTATTATCGGTCAAATAGATACCGACACGATAGTGAGTATCGTAGTCCAAATTTTGTATACACGGCAGGGTAACCGTTTCCGGGTTCTTAAGAACGGGATCGGAATCAAGATCATTATATCCTCTATCCAGAAAATAACTAACATAGATAGAACTGGAACGTACAGATTTTATTGCTGAGTTAATGATAAGCCATACCGCCGCATGAGATGCTTTTCGAGGACGATCTCTATGAACGGAAATGGTAATTGGGTATTCACTTTTCTCCTTCCAAGGAAAAGCCATATACAGGAAGCGGCTCTGGATCATATTATTGATAGACCATCGACTCCATAGCCTTGGCGACCCAAGGACATTCGAATAGTAGGATGGTAAAAATCCGTGATTGAGCCAATCCCTATGATCGTTGAATATCCCGGGATCGTTGTCGACATTACCCCGAAGGGTGTTCGGAGCAAGAAAACGAAGCGCGTTGATGACGCGATCATCTTCGGCGGTAATATATTGAATCGGATATAAAGACCCATTACCTCGCTTATTATAAAGCGAAGAGGGGAAGGCGATATTTATTTTATCGATATAATTTAAATAGTCCCATCGTTCATCCCATAGACTTTGCACGGCGGCGTTGGCAATCAGCCCGCCTTGGCTATGGGCAACGACGATGACCTTTTTTCCCTTTTCCAAATCCCTTCGAAATCGTTCGGCATGTATCAGATGCTCTTCGTCGCTTGCCCCTCCGGGTTGGATCTGCGGCAAACGAGAAGCGATTTCCGAGGCCATCGTTTTCGACAACGCATCGACATTCAACGAACCCGGTTTTTCTCCGCTCAGCAGCTTCCAAAAGGTCTTGTCTTCGTTATCCTCCTTGGATTTGAGTCTGAATGTTTTTAAGATATCGCGAAACAGACCGTGCGTTTGGTTATAGGAAAGTTTGAATTCGCGGTTATTAGCCGGATTCTTGCCCCATTCCTCTTCGAGGGCTTCTCTGGCCTTGTCCGCATCCTTATAGGAGGTCAAGATGCCGTTGATATAATAAAAAACGGTGGTCGGTATCTTGCATGTCCCATCGGCAAAAACGCCGTCGTAGGCCTTGGCCGAGAAGAAAAACAGCGAAGAGACGAGGGCGGCGATCATCGGGATCGCGATATCTTTCATCGGGTTCATCGTTCTTTCCTCGAGGGTCATTCGTCGCAAGGGTCTCCGACCGGGGCGCCGGAAACGGTTCCCGACATGGCTTCGTTGAAGCGGATATAGGCTTCGCTGCGGGCCGGGGTGTTGACGGTGGTATAGGTGATGAACGATCCCGCATCATAGGAATCGTGGCGGAGCCTGTCCGAAAGACACGAGACGCTGCGTCTGATGCGATGCGCCGCCTCGTCGATGGCATCGGGGTCGAGCGTATCCCCGGCCACCAATGCCAACTGCGTCGCTCTTGCGTCTTGCATCAATGCGCTCAGTTTCGCAGCGGTGACGGTCGGATGCCGTTTTCGAATCTCCTTTTCGACATCGTCCCTGACCCCGTTTTGATTCGTATCCGGGCCTTGCACTTCCTTCGATGCCCTCCAAGGAAAAATCTCCGTCCAGGGCAAAGTCGTCGTCGGTGGTTCGGTGGGCGTTGATTCGGGCAAGGGAGAGACCGCCGGCGGTGGTCCGGGGATCGGCGAATCACCGCTTTCGATGATGGCGCCGTTGTTGATCAAGACCCCGGTACGGGTGCGCGTCAGAACCTGTACGGTGAAGGGATTGTCCGAGTGCAACTCGCACGACAAACCCATGCCTTCCCAGCGATGACCGATCAGATCGGCCAACTCATCGCTTTGCAGGTGGCGGACATGGGCGGCGGCGATGGTGCCCAGACTCGCTTCGTGCAAGGTGCCGTCATCCTCGTTGCAGGCAAGCCGAGTACGGGTGCAGTTCTTTTCGTCGGCGCAACGAATCCGAATATTGGATTGATCGGCCTGCTCGGGAGCGAGGATGGAGTGAATCCCGGCGATATGACCTGCATTTCGGGGCAGGCGTCGACTTTTTTCCAGCGCGCTGTTGTTGATCAGCCGCCCTTGGGAGCGTGTCCAAACTTGGGCGCCGATCCGACGATCGCTGCGGATGGCGCAGGCAAGACGTCCTTTGCCCGACCAGTCGCCGGTGATATCGGCGATTTCCTGTGCCTCGAGGCTCACGCTCCCGCGCGCCGGAATCGCTTCTCGAACCCATCCTTGGAACCTCGAGCCGTCCGCGCCTGAGGTGCAGTCGAGCCGAGCGCGGCAGCGCTCATGCCGATCCTTGCAGCGGATGCGTAGCGTTGCGCGATCTTTCGAAGAGGGCGGGGCGATGGCGTTGACCCATGCCCGTATCGGCGGCTCGGCATCTGCCGCAGCACCGGCCAGAGGAACTGTCCAGAGCAAAAAGCAGCAAAAGCACGTTCGAATCATCTTCATGGTCGTCCTCGTTTTATCTTCGAATGCGTTTCGATGACGCTAGGGGTCGCAGATCCTCGAAAAATCGATACGGTGCACCCTTGGCGCCGACCGTTTTCCTCCCGAGTCTTTGTTTTGACTACCGAAGATGGTTTTTGTTTTCTTGGGAGATCGATTTTTTTGTCGACCCATCGAAAAAGCCGCAAGACAAAGGCGATCGATCCCTTCGAGCGCAAATAAAAGCCCGCGCTTTTCCCGCCGGGCAAGGCCTTCCACCCCCTTCTCGATCCGAGGTTGGCGATCGACGAGAGGCGAGGAGAACAAAAGCACGAACGATATCGAGATAAAGGGATAAAAGCGCGTATTTCCAAGGCCTTCGCAACCACCCAATCGCCTTCTCGACCCCGATAAAGATCGGAAAGAGCGACGACTCGAGATCCAAGGGCAATCGACGCCGGCGATAGCGAAACCTGCTTACTGCCGAAAAAATCGGGTCAGAGCGACACCGGTCTCACGCTATCTTGACTACTGCAAATCACCGCTTGGAGAAGTCCTTGATTATCAATATTGGAGTGATATGAATAAATCCATGAAGCAGTATCGATTGGGTGATGGCTAGCACTTTTAGGGGAGTGTGCTGCCGACAAATCCGGGCGATGCCGGTGTTTCCTCGGCCGCTTCGGTTGTAATGCAGGTATCGGGCTTTGAAATCATGGATTCGTCTCCTTGCCCATCTCCTTGTCAAATAGACGTTGATCGACTCTTTCCCGATCATGTCTTCATATACTGTGAGAAAGGATATATCGAGGGTGCCGATCCGATCACTCACCTTATTCGAATCGCAAGGTGAGATCGTTGACTTGGCGACCGCAATGCTTGGACGACCGATGGTGATAGATACTGTTGTATATGCGTTTGGGCGACGCCTACACGCTCTTGGTGGTTCGTAGATACCGAATTCTTGCGCGAACATATTCGCGCTGCACTAGTGAGCACATCGTCTGAAAATTTCTCGAAATAACTGTATCGAGCCGAGAACGAATCGATCTCTCGAAATGCATCTTTTTAGTCCGATTCAAAATAATCCAGATCGATTTTCTTCATTTCATAAGTTTTATCGACTTGGCAGCCAACGTTGTATTCAATCATCAGGTCGGCCAGTTTGTTGGCATCGATCGGAATGATATTCAAAGTTTCGGCCGCATTAATGGCGTTATCGGTAAACGAGGAGGTCGTTACAAATACTCCTTTTTTGACATTTTTTAGTTGTAAAGAACCGCTGAAGTCTCGGATGTGTTTTTCGGCTATTTTATTTTCCGGTGCGTAGAGTTTGGCCTGAAGATAAATTTTATCGATGCCTAGGCGGTCCTGAAGGATGACGCCATCTAAACCGTGATCTCTCGGTCCACCGGTGATTTCACCTATGTCGCCATAGCCCATTTTCATCAACAGGTCGACAATTAATCTTTCTAAAAACTGCGAATCTTCCCTGCGAATACGAATCAGTAGATCTTCCGCAAGTGATTCGTTTATTTTATTGAAGGCTTGTTCGATACTCTCCTCCGGTGTCATAGACTGCTCATCGGAGATCGTCGATGCTTCTTCTCTATCCTCCGAAGGTTTTGTTCTGCGACTTCTGGATTCTTGAAATGAATCGGATTTCTTTAAAAATTTGATATCGATTTCATATTTTGACTCGAGAGCTTCCAGCCCTCTATCGGTAATTTCAGAATGTCCCCACTTGGTTGTTCTCAATAACCCGGCCTTCGTCAGATAGGTCTTGGCCCAACTCACGCGATTGAAGAGTTTGGTCTGACGTCGACTGGGGACCATCTCTCTCTTTTCTTCTTCGCTCAGGTTGAAAGATTCACCTATCTCAGAGGAGACATCTTGAAGCCGTCTTTCCTTTTCGCGGTAGGCTTCGAGCACCGGACGAAAAAATTCGACAAAACTGGGAATGGACATTTCAAATCATCTCCTTGTAGTGCACCGAGGCGATCGGGGCATTCCATAAGTTATACCGTGATCGGTCTGTTGTCTATCGCATCGCCGATTGTATAGTCTTTGTTTCCCTTGGGGGAGAGCAAGTGGTAGCGATGGGTCGATTTCCAGCCAATTCGTCGGTGATGGGGGGCGAGGATGTCAACGCTGGGCGGAAGGGACCCAAGCGGTGGTGCGTCCGGCGACGTTCAGGTATTCGATCGCTTCGCCCCGGGCCGATCGTGCATTCGGATTTCGTCCCCAGCGGTGGTGAAAGAGCCATGTGCGGGGGTAGCGTTGGCTGTCGGCATCGACCTCGACCGCTTTTCGCACGATGGCGAGAAGCCGGCTTCGCAGTCTTCGGCTTCGGGATTCGGTCAGCGTCGATGCCAGGCAGCGGGGATCGATCCCCGCCTGATACAGGGCTTCGTCGGCGATCCAGTTGCCGACGCCGGCGGCGAAGGATTGATCGAGGAGCAGGCCTTTGATCGCGCGTCGGCGGTGTTGCAGGAGGCGAAAGAATGCCGCGGGATCGGGCATCGCCAGCAAGGGATCGAAGCCGAGATCGGCGATCGGGGCTTCGTTTTCCGGATCGTTTCGCAGCAGGATGCTGCCCAAACGTCGGGCGTCGAACATCGCCAGCTCGCCGCCATCGTCGAAGCGTAAAAGGATCTTGACGAAACGCGGCGGCCATCGGTCCTCTCCCTTGTCGGTGCGAGGACCCGTGCGAAGCGATAGCGGGGCGATCCCGGGCGTCTCGAAGCCTCCGCTCATGCCGAAATGAAAGATCGGATGGGGAGCGGCGTCGAGTGTGAACCAGATTCGTTTTCCCCACCGCCGCACCGCTTCCACCCGCCGACCCTCGAGCGCGCGCCGCCAGCGTCGCGCGCTCGTACCGGCGAAGACGATGGGATCGTCCGTGCAAAAAACCCGCACCACCGTTCGCTTCTCGGCGATGCGTTGGGCGAGTCGCCGTCCTCTTTCGACTTCCGGCAATTCCGGCATCGCTCATCCTTTACACTTTTCGCTTGCTCGGCGTTGCGAGCGTCGGGATACGAAGAGAGTGATCGACGATTGACGATCAACCGATTCGATAGTCATCGCCACCGACAAGCGGGGCGATGAATGGAGGATCCAAGCCATGAACCAATCACGAAGCGAAGGCTGGAAGGAGTCCTACGAGCGGGACGGCTTTCTCTCGCCGGTTCGGATCATCGAACAAGCCGAGGCGGCGATGCATCGCCGACACCTCGAGGATGCCGAGGCGCGGCTCGGACCGCTGCATTACAAGGCCAAAGTGCATACCGTCTTGCGCTCCCCTTTGGCGCTCGCCTTGCATCCCAAGGCCTTGGATGTGGCGCAAAGCATTTTGGGGCCGGATATCCTTCTTTATAACGTCAGCTATATCATCAAGGAGCCCAAGGGTGAATCCCATGTCTCTTGGCATCAGGATCTGACCTATTGGGGATTCGATGGCGACGAGCAGGTATCGATGTGGCTGGCCCTTTCCCCGGCATCGATATCGAGTGGCTGCATGCGAATGATCCCCGGCAGCCATCTTCGGGGACAGATGCCTCATATCACCGGCAACGACGAAACCAATATTCTTTTTCAAAGCCAGTCGGTCGAGGATGTCGACGAAGCCGATTGCGTGCAATGTCCCTTGGCTGCGGGCGAGGCATCCTTCCATCACGGTCGCACGCTGCACGCCTCCACCCCGAATCGCAGCGACGATCGACGCATCGGCCTCAATGTTCAGTATATCTCTCCGCAGATGCGGCAGACCAAGCACGATGCCGATACCGCGCTGTCGGCGCGAGGACGGGATCGTTTCGGTCATTTCGGCGAGGATATTCCGGCCACGGTGGATTGCGATCCGGCGGCGCTGCTGCGTTGGCGCGAGTTGGACGAAAGGCATCGATCGATTACGGCTACGAGCTGAAAAGGCGTCGAGCGGGGCGATGAAAGCGTCTTTGGATGATCCGAAGCCGGCTTGCGAGGTCGTGCTCGGGGTTCGAGATCATTCAACCGCCGCCGGATTTCGATCGGCCGATACCCTTTGCAGGCACCGGATTGCATATCGAAACGAGGCCATGAAGAACGAGGCTTAAGGTGATCGCCCGAGCCCCTCAAGGCGAATCCCCGAAATGGCTCGTCCAGTCCTCGAGTGCGACCTCGAACCCGGTTTGGAAGCGATGAGAGCGTTCAATCCATGACCATGCTTTCGGTCAATATCAACAAGATCGCCTGGTTGCGCAATGCCCGCAACGGGGAGCGCCCCAACCTTGCGCAGGCGGTGAGGGTGATCGTCGAGGCCGGGGCCCAAGGGATCACCGTCCATCCCCGTCCGGATCGGCGTCATATCCGTCCCGAGGATGTCTACGAGATCGCCTCTTTGCTGGCATCCGAATACCCCGGGATCGAATTCAATATCGAGGGGAATCCCGCTGCCGGAGCGCGCGCCGACGGCTATCCCGGTTTCGATGCCCTGATCGAGGCGGTGCGTCCGCAGCAGGCGACGCTGGTGCCCGATAGCGAGGATCAGATCACCTCCGACCATGGTTTCGATCTTTCGAGCCCGGCCGAGATTCGCAGTATCGGCGATACCATCGCCCGCTACCGCGCCCTCGGGGTTCGCACCAGCCTGTTCATGGATGCCGAGCCGGCGGGACTTGCGCAAACCCGGATCACCCGGGCGAAGGAGTGCGGGGCGGATCGTATCGAGCTCCATACCGGACCCTTCGCCGAACTGGCGCGAAAACATGGTTTGAAGCATCCGGCCACCCGCAGCGCCCTTCGTTCGTTGCACGATGCCGCCCGCCATGCCGCATCCTCGGGGCTTGCCGTCAACGCCGGACACGATCTGGATCTTTTCAATCTCGGAGCCTTTCTCGGCGGTGGCGAGCAGGGGACGGAGGAGATCGATCGATCGCCCATCGCCGAGGTCTCGATCGGCCATGCCCTGATCGCCGACGCACTGGATTTCGGGCTGGAAAAAACGGTGGGCAAATACCTCGCCTGTATCGCCTCGGCAAGCAAAGCGAGTTGAAGCGAAGTTCAAGCGCAGTTCAAGGAGCGAGGCGCCGTTTTCGATCCGAAAAAGGCAATGCCAAGCGCAGGTAGCCATCACTCGTTGAAAGGAGAATCGATCAATTAACACCCCCCGATATCTTGGGAGGGGGTTGAGGGTGCCGCTTTACAGAATTTTATTGTCCTGCCAGCGCATCTACGCCGGCCGTTGCGACTTCATGATCTTCCTCTACGGTGCCGGTGCTGACACCGATGGCACCGAAGGAACTCCCGTCGCCGGTAGCCAAAGGAACGCCGCCGGGGAATGTGATCAAGCCGTCGTTGGAAAGCTCGATTCTGTACAAGGGTTCACCGGGCTGCGACAGCTCGCCCAAGGTTCCCGTCGGGAAGGGGAACAGGGCGGAGGTTCTGGCTTTCTTGATCGCAATATCGATGCTGCCCAAGAAGGCACCGTCCATACGTACAAAGGCTTTGAGGTTTGCACCTGAATCGACAACGGCAATGTCCATCGGCACCTCTATTTCAACCGCCTTCTCTTGAGCCGCATAAATGGCGGTAAAGGCTTGATCCAGAGCGCTCTCTCCGTCGGCTTCAAGCGTCGGGAGTTCATCGGCGAAGATCGCTTCTACCCCGACGATTGCCACATCATGGTCATTTTCTATCGTGCTGCCGCTGACACCGATCGCACCGATAATCGTGCCGTCACTATTTTTAATCGGCACCCCGCCGGGGAAGGTAATCAAGCCGTCATTGGAAAGTTCGATCTGGTAAAGCGGCTCCCCTGGCTGGGAGAGTTCCCCCAGCGTGCCTGTGGGCATGGTAAACCATGCGGATGTTTGGGCTTTCTTGATGGCAATATCGACACTGCCCAAGTAGGAATCATCCATGCGAGCGAACGCCCTCAGATTCCCGCCGGCATCGACCACAGCGATGTTCATGAGCGTGTCCAGTTCGATCGCTCTGTCTCTCGCGGCAGCGATGACAGCCATCGCCTGCTCCAAGTTGATGTTGGCCGGCTCGACGGCGATTTCCTGCGTCGCAAATGCTTGGGCACCGGCCGTCGCCACCTCATGATCTTCCTCTACGCTGCCGGTACTGACGCCGATTCCGCCGGAAGGAACCCCGTTTGCATCGACCAAGGGCAACCCGCCGGGGAAGGTAATCAACCCCTCATTGGAAACCTCGATTTGGTACAGGGGCTGACCCGGCTGCGACAGTCCGCCCAATACGCCGGTTGCGAAAGGGAACAGGGTGGATGTTCGGGCTTTCTTGATCGCAATATCGATGCTGCCTAAAAAGGCGCCATCCATGCGTTTGAAGGCTTTCAGATTGGCGGAAGAATCCACTACCGCGATATCCATCGGAACCTCGATTTCGGTCGCCTTTCGCTCCGCGGCATCAATCGCCATCAGCGCTTGACCCAACAACGTGGAGGTATCGATTTCCAGTGGTTGCAATTCGTCCGCCAGAACTGCCTCGGCACCGGCCATCGCCACTTCGTGATCATCTTCCACCGTGCTCCCGCTGACGCCGATCGCGCCGATAACATTGTCATGGCCATCCACAATCGGCAGACCACCGGGGAAGGTAATCAAGCCGTCATTGGAAACTTCGATCTGGTAAAGGGGCTCGCCCGGCTGGGAAAGTTCGCCGAGGACTCCGGTTGGAAAGGGGAAGAGCACAGAGGTTCGGGCCTTTCGAATCGCGATATCGATGCTGCCGGCAAAGGCACCATCCATCCGCACAAATGCCTTCAGATTTCCGCCGCGATCGACGACCGCAATATCCATCAGCGTGCCTTGTTCTTCCGCCTTTTGATAGGCTGCCGCAACCACGGCATTCGCCTGCTCAAGAGAAATGTCCGTCGGTGGTGGCGGCGTCATCGGTTCTTCGTTTGCAAATGCTGCGCTCAGAAAAAGGGCGATGATCGTTGCCGGTAGAAGATACAGGAATCCTTTTAGCCTAGGCATCTTTGCTCCTTTTGATTGATGGCTCCCGTGCCACATCTTGTGAACGGGATATGAGATGGTGGAGTGGCACCGCTATCGGCGCCTTTCTCCACTTCCGTTATGCTAAGCCAAGTCTTAAGAAAAGGGACTTACATGGGAAAGTATCCTTAGTGGATTTTAATGCATTGACCGGCCAAATCATCCAAATGGGGAACATGCCATGAAAGACCCGAAAGAAAAGCCCGTCATCCTCGGTGTGCCTGAGTTTTTCGAGCGGTTTTCCGAAACGAAGCCTCCGCTCGAGCGTTCGTCGAGAAGCGGCTTTGGAAAGATGGGAGCCGACCTGTCCCAAGTGTAAAAGCCAACGCTACGGTATCTGGAAATCTCGCAAAGGGAAGGACTGCCGGAAGGGCGTGCATACCAATGGCATCGAGAGCGTGTGGGCGTTGCTCAAATGCATCTCGTCTATCACCACTGGTCGACGAAGCATTGCCGTCGCTACATCGACGAGTTCACCTTCCGATTCGAACAAAGGGAGCGGTCGTGTCGGCACCCTCGACTTCTTGGCTGCACTGTGCGAGGGCGGCGCGGTCGGGAAACGGTTGGCCTACGCCTCTTTGACGAGGGGTTGAGCGATGAGATGGCTCCATGACTTCAAGGAACGACACCTGCGTTGCGACCGATGTGCTCGACAAAACCCAGCGGCGCCGTCGGCTATGGAAAACCGGAAAGGGCTGCGTTATGATGCCTGTAATCCAACGATTGGCACTTTTCCGTATAAACCCCCTCGCTTTTACCCTCGCTTTCATCGATGATATTCGAGGCCAGCATCATCCGGGACGATGCCGGCACGATTGCCTCGGTGCCTGCCGGCAGTAGGTTGTGCCAACACCAAAATTGTGCCAACCAAGCGGGATCGGTCGACTCCGGCTGCAATCGCCCTTCGGGAAATCTTCGGCCTCGATGCGAATGCCAAGAGCGAATAACTCCCTTGCCGGTGAGCGGACGAGGCAAGGACCCAAGGCGATCGCCTTCGTTCGTCAAGGGACGATTCGAAAAAGAGTGAGCGCTCGCTTCGTTCGGGGATGGAAAAAGAACGATCATTGGCCGAGATCCGGATCCATGGCGAGGCGATCTTGGCCGATGCGAGCATAGAATCTCGCCAGCAGGCGGTAGGTCAATCCCCAGATCAGCCGACCTTCGAAGGCGATCGCCGGACGTGAACGGGAGGATCCCTGATGGTTTTCAAGGGGCGGACGGTGGCGAGGATAAAAACGAATGTGATTGTCGGGGTGATTCAGGTGCGCATCGGGAATCCAAAAGGCCTTGCGGATCTCGTATCCGTCGGGGCGCAGATCGAGGCATCGATCGCCGAGGTGGAACACGCAAGCCCCGATGGATCCGATGTCAATATCGAAGCGCGAAATCGGTATCGGCGCCATGACCCCCAAAAAATCCGCTTGAAGGAGATCCAAACCGACCTCCTCCAAAGTTTCTCGAACGGCGGCGGCCCGAAGACCCTCCTCGGGGCCCTTGGCCCAGCCTCCGGGAAAAGCCATATCCCCCGACCATCGATCGCCTTGTCGATGGCTGCGCTCGACGAAGCAAAGCCTAAAGGAGGAGGGATCGCCGGCAAGGATTATCGCCACCGCCGCCCGCTTATCGGCAAGGCCATCTTTCTGTTCGATCCCCGAATCACCCTCCTTCGCCAAGGATCGGCGGATACGATCGATCCGGCTCATGGCGCATTTCCTCGGATTCGCCGGGTATCGTCGTCTTGCAGCGTGGATGAGGCGGCGGGGCGAAAGCCGAACCCCTGTTCGTTCCGACCTATCGCCGGATCGCAGGCCGGATCGCAGGTAGGGATGCCTTTGCCGGCCGGCCTTCGCCGGGGTATCGAGCGGCGCAAGGGACGCTCGTTTTCGAAGCGGACACTCCACTGCTTTGGGGCGATCTGCGGTCCATTTCGCCCCTGTTCCCCGAGGAATCTCGATCGATGAGCGACTTGCTTTGGCAGCCCACCATGGAGCGCATCCGGGCTTCGAATCTCCATCGTTTCGCCCGCAAGGTGCAAGAGCGATATGCCATCTTCGGTGATGACTACGCCGCCTTGCATCGATGGTCGGTGGAGAATCGAGCCGATTTCTGGTCGGAGATCTGGCGGCATGGGGGCGTGATCGGTGAGATGGGAGAGGGTCCGGCATTGGTGGACGATCGGATGCCGGGGGCCAAGTGGTTTCCCGCAGCAAGGCTCAACTTCGCGCAGAACCTGCTTCGGCGACGGGACGACGCCCCGGCGATCATCTTTCGACGCGAAGACGGATATCGGCGGGTATTGAGTTTTCGGGGTCTTCACGAATCCGTGGCATCGACCGCCCGGGCGATGCGCGCGATGGGCATCGAGAAAGGCGACCGTATCGCAGGCTACCTGCCCAATATGCCGGAAACGGTGATCGCGATGCTGGCCTGCGCGAGTATCGGCGCCATCTGGTCTTCCTGCTCCCCGGATTTCGGGGCGCAAGGAGTCGTGGATCGTTTCGGCCAGATCCAGCCGAGGCTGCTCTTCGCCGCCGACGGCTACCTCTACGCCGGCAAGCATCACGATTGTATCGAGCGGCTAGGCGAGATCGCCCGCGCCCTTCCCGGCCTCGAGCGGATTGTCATCATCCCCTTCACTCGCTTGGCGCCTGCGCTGGAAAAGGATCTGCAGCGCCTGCCGAAGGCCGTCCTCTTCGAGACCTTCCTTGCAAGCGCCGAAGACGACCAAGAAGCGCCGGCAGCCGACCCCTCGGATTCGATCTCCTTCGAGGCCTTGCCCTTCGATCACCCCCTTTACATCATGTACTCCTCGGGGACGACCGGGGCCCCGAAGTGCATCGTACACGGGGCGGGCGGAACCCTCTTGCAGCATATCAAGGAGATATCGCTGCACAGCGATCTGAAAGCAGGTCAAAGGATGTTGTACCTGACCACATGCGGCTGGATGATGTGGAACTGGTTGGTCAGCGCCCTTGCCTGCGAGGCCACGGTGGTGCTCTATGACGGTTCCCCCTTGCACCCAAGCGGCAACGCCCTTTTCGATATTGTGGACGAAGAGGAGATCGATATTTTCGGCACCTCCGCCAAGTTCATCGATGCGGTGCGAAATCAGGGGATCGAACCCGCTCGTAGCCACGCCCTGATACGCCTTAAAACGATCCTTTCGACCGGCTCGCCCCTTTCCCCCGAGGGTTTCGATTTCGTCTATCGATCCATCAAAGGCGATATTTGCCTGTCATCGATCAGCGGCGGGACCGATATCATGGGATGCTTCGCGCTGGGAAATCCCACCGCCCCGGTGCGGTCAGGAGAGATCCAGTGCTCGGGGTTGGGCTTGGATGTCCACGCCTTCGATGACGAGGGGCGCAGCCTCGTCGGCGAAAAGGGCGAGCTCGTTTGCACCCGCGCCTTTCCCTCGATGCCGCTGGGCTTTTGGAACGATCCCGAGGGTCGACGCTATCACGATGCCTATTTCGACCGCTACGAAGGGGTGTGGTGTCACGGCGACTATGTCGAGATCAGTGAATCCGGGGGCATGATCATCCACGGGCGCTCGGATGCCGTGCTCAACCCCGGCGGAGTGCGCATCGGAACCGCGGAGATCTATCGCCAAGTGGAGGGCTTGGATGAAATCGTCGAGGCCTTGGTGGTCGGTCAGCAGTGGGAGGGGGATGTGCGCATCGTTCTTTTCGTGGTGCCGGCGCCGGGGGTCGAGCTGAACGAGGCGCTGGAGGATAAGATCAAGAGCAATATTCGTGCCAACACCACGCCCCGCCATGTGCCGGCGCGTATCTTGCGGGTAAGCGATATCCCCCGTACCCGCAGCGGCAAGATCACCGAGCTTGCGGTCCGGGATATCGTGCACGGTCGCCCCGTTCGCAACTTGGAGGCCCTTGCCAACCCCGAGGCGCTCGATCAATTCTCCGACCGACCGGAGCTCCGATCTTGAGGGGATCCCCCCCGGATTGAAAGCAAGATAAGAAGGGTATCGAGTCTTTTCGATTTCCCTTCGCCCTCCTCGCCGATCGCGGAGACGATGCCGTCGATATCGCCCGCCACCTCAGGGTTTGGGGGGTTGGGAAAAAAGCGAGCGCTTATCGATCGGCGGGCCGCGATCCGGATGGCGAGGGGGGATCGATCCGATCCTTGGATTGCGGGCGCACCTCGGCGAGGGCGGCGGCGAGGATCAGTGCGGATCCGATGATTTGCCGCCAACCGAAAGCCTCGTTCGCAAAAGCGGCGGCCGATGCAACGCCCACCAATACCTCGAAGAGCAGCAGCAACGCCGCCCGTCCGGGGCTGATCGCTTTGACCCCCCACAGAACCCCCAAAGTGCTCACGATCGTCAGCATCGCCAAGAAGGCGACGACCAAGAGGGCTTTGGGGTCGGGGATCGGTATCGCTTCGGGGGCGATATCGAGCCACAGGATGATTCCGCCCGCACATGTCCCGCCGATGAAAAGCGCAAGGGTTTGGGCCATCGATGAAACGGCGGTGTCCTGATGGGCCCGCAAACTGCCCAAAGCCCATGCCACTCCTCCGGCAAGACCGCACCAATCCCCGATATTGCGCGGTAGCGGAAGTCGCCCGTCGGCGCCGAGCACCACCCAAAGCCCCGCGAGTCCCATGATCAAGGCCACGATACGAGCGGGAGTGAAACGCTCTGCGAGCAGCATGCGCCCCAAGAGGGTTGCCCATACCGGGCTGAGATAGAAAAGAAGGATCGCGCTCACCACATCCGTCAGCACCACCGCCATCGAATAAAGAACGAAGGAGCTGCCGGTACAAAATCCGGTGATCAAAAGTCCGGGGGAGAAAAAATGGATGCGGCGGCGAAGGATGAACGGCAGCAAGAGCAGCAAGGAGAGGGAGAAAGTCCCCAGCATCGACCACAAAGGCCCGGTCCCGATTTCTTCGAGGTAGCGCAAGGGGATCCAAAGGAGCCCCCACAAAGCACCGGCGCCGATGATGGCGAGCTCGGGGGCGGCCAGAGGTAGGCGCATATCCTTGATTCCTTGAAATCGGGCGTTTTGAGCGATCGGGCTCGAATCTCGAAGATCCGTCGGTCGAGGGATCGACGAAAAGCCTTATCTTGGCGGAGCCCTCATTCACCCCAGGCATCGGCGAGGAAGCGAAGCCAGTTCCCCCCCAAAACCTTGCGAATGCGATCCTCGCCCCACCCCCGGCGCATCATCGCCGCCGTCAGCGAGGGGAATTCGTTCAACCTTGCCAAGCCCTCGGGCAAGCGCGGAACCCGGGGGGTGCCGGGTACCAACAAGCGACCCACTCCCTTGTCGCGTCGGAGCCATTCGAAGAAGGCGAGATCTTGATCTTCGGTGAAGTCGGTGCCCACCCCGACGGCATCCTCCCCGACGACGTTGATCGCATATTCCATGACCTCGACACAGTGATCCACCGTGGTGTCGTCCCCCCAAGGCAGGAAGGGGGGATAGGTGGCGATTCCGATGAATCCGCCGCGCTCGGCCACCGCCCGCATCTGCGCGTCGCTCTTGTTGCGCGGATGATCCTTGATCCCCGCCGGGCAGCAGTGGGTGAAGGAGACCGGTCGAGCCGAATGTCGCAGCGCATCCTCGCCGGTGACGGGGCCGACATGCGAGAGATCCACCAGCACCCCGCAGCGATTCATCTCGTCGATCACATCCCGGCCGAAATCCGTCAACCCGCCATCGTGCGACTCCCAGCAGCCGCTGCCGACAAGGTTGGCGGTGTTGTAGGTCAGTTGCATCACCCGAACTCCGAGGTCGCGGAAGATCTCGACGAAATCGGCGCGATCCTCGAGGGCCGATGTATTCTGCCAGCCGAGGATGATCCCGGTTCGCTTCGAACGCTTCGCCTCTTCGATATCCGAGGTGTGATGCACGGGAATCAAAAGATCATCGTATTCATGGAACCACTTCTTCCAGCGGGCGATATTTTCCATCGTCTCCCGGCATCCTTCCCATACCGAGCAGGTGCAGTTGGCGGCGGTCAGCCCCCCGGCACGCATCGCCTGAAAAACGGAAGGCCCCCATTTCGAGATGACCAAGCCATCGATCACGATGGCATCTTCGTGCAAAGCGCTTGCATCCATCGTTCATCCCCCCTTTTTTCTTGGTTGCGATATTTCTTTGCGTTCGAGCCTCGATCTTCGAAGCGCAGCTTGAAAGCGCAAGATTCCCCCATCAAGTGTAAAACCCTTCCGATATCGAACAAAGCGCAGTGGAGCGAATCGCCGATGGCCGGTCGAGGGCAAAAAAATCGCCGTCAGGCGCATTTGCGCATGACGGCGATCGATGGTTTTTTCATCGGCGATTCGATGATATTCCTTGCCTTTTCGTCCTTCTCGTTCGGTATCGGGCCAAGAGCCCGGCTGCCCATCGCATCGGGCAGCCGAGCCGATAACCGCATCGATATCCGACCTACATAAGACCGCCGCCGCTGGCGCTGTTATTGACCAAGGCGCCACCTCCGCCGGTACGGGTCAATACCTGTACCGTGAAGGGCCGGGATCCCGATACCTGACAGAAGAGATCCGAGCCCTGCCACTGGTGAACGATGATCTCCGATAGGTCGGCGGTTTGCATGTGAAAGACCGCGCCCCGTTCGATGGTCCCCAAAAATCCGGTATAGGGCATCCCGTCGTTGTCGTGGCATTTGAGGCTTACGTTTTGACAGTCTCCCGCATACTCCGTCGGGCAGCGGATACGTATATTCGAGATGTCGGACGAATCGGGGGCCGGGATGTCGTGAATATCGACCCGATTATCGACGCTTCGAAGGGTGGCGCTGTTGTTGATCAACACGCCATCCCCCGAGCGAGTCCAGACTTGGGCAATGAGATCCCCGTCGCTGCGAAGCGCGCAGCCCAAGCGCCCCTTGCCCTCCCATGATCCGCCGATGATCTCGGCGATTTCGGTGGCGGACAGGGTGACGGTGCCCATCGAAGGGATGGGTTGGGCCAAGCGACCCTCCATGAACATCCCGTCTTCTTGAGCGCTGCATTCCAAGGAGACGTTACAGGGCTCTTGGTGTCGGCACCAGATCCGCACATTCGCCTGATCTTGGGCCGATGGAGGGGGGATGGCCAAGGCATGCGATTGCACCGAGAGCGTCGGGGCCGGAGGTGAGGGTTTGTCACCTCCTCCCCCACCCGGGGCCGTCACTTCGGTCATCACGATCGGTAGCTCGAAGACCACGTTTTGGAAAATGCTGTCGATCTTGTTCGTCGAAGCGGTGAAGGTGATGGTGCCGAAATCATCTCGTGCGTTGTTATCCGCATGGACATAGACGGAAACGGGGTACGGCCTATTCCACTGCACCGTCTCGAAGGAAAAAGAACTCGGTTCCACCACGATATCGGAGCTGCTCGCGGAGACGGAAATGTTCACCGGAACGGGGGTTGGCTGGTTGAGACTTATGTTGATGGTGGTGGATTGATTCTCTCCCAGCGACAACCGTTCCTCGGAGAGCACCAGCAAGGGCTCGATATCGTCATCGTTCACCTTGATCAATTTGGTCACGCTGGGGGTGGACAAGCCCCCCGAGGTGGTCAAGAGAATGGAGGCGCTCTCGTCATCGTAGTTGCTATCGTTCACCGCGGTGACGGTTACCGTTCGTGCCACGGTGGAATTTGTGGAGTTGAAGTTCATCGTCTCCGGCGAGACCCTGATCGCCCCCGGATCGGAGCTCTCCAAGGACACGAAGACGGGGAAGGCGGGGACGGTGCTGCCGCCGAGTTTGACGGTGAAAGTGCCGCCGCTGCCGCCTTCTTCGAGCGTCAGCACGCCGGTATCATCCAACACGATGCTGCCCGAAGGCGGCGTGTCATCATCGATCACGGTGATTGGAATGGTTTGGGAAGGAGCGTTGAAGGTGGTTGCGGATGCACTCAAGGTGATCGATGCACTTTCGTCATCGTAGTTGCTGTCATCGGTGGGGGTGATGGTGACCAACTGCTCTTTGTTGGGGTTCATGGGCAGGAAGGTCAAGGTCGAAGGCGAAACCGTGACCGCCCCCGTATCCGTTCCGCCGACCGTCAACGAGACGGTGGTATCGAAAATGATCGGATCGGTAGCGTTATCCTCGACAAGCGAGATACCCCATACATCGCCCCCGGCCCCTTCGACGATGCCGGCATCCGCCGTCGTCTTTCTGATCACGATCCGGCCGGTTGGCGGATTGTCGGTATCCGTCACATCGACTTCTCGCTTCAATTTGTCGTTGTCGTTCGAGTAATCGATCGGGTTATCGGTATTGACCCGGTAGTCGTCAAGGTTGGTCGCGACGATCTCGATCTCGGTGCTTTCATCGTCGTAGTCTTTATCCCTTGCGGCCTCGATGGTTACCTCCTGTGCCGTATTCCAGTTCGAGGGGTTGAAGGTCAGCCTGCTCGGCGAAACTCTGGCCACGGTTTCATCTTTGCTGGTCACGGAGATGGCAGCGTTGATGGCCGGAGGGGCGCCCAAGGTCACGGTGAATGTGCTACTTGCTTCCTCATTGATAGTCGCCTTACCGGTCTGGCTCAATATGATTTCCCCGTCGTCATCGATCACCTCGAAGGTTTTATCTACCTCGGGAGCCCGGTAGCCGGAGGAGTCATCGAGTTTGATGATGGTTTGGCCGTCCGTACCATCAGCGTCGGAGGCTGCGGTGATGGTCACCGTTTGCGCCGTGTTGTAGTTCGTATCGGAAAAGGTCAACGTTGCCGGTGAGACCGTGCCCACAGCGGTGTTGTCGCTGACTACCGAGATAACGGCGCTGGTGCCCGAAGCCGGAGGGGCGGCGAGGGTGACGGTAAAGTCTTCACTGCCATCGGTACTGCTGTCCTCGATGAGCTCGATAGCCCCGCTGCTGAGATTGATCGCCCCGTCGTCGTCGTGCACCGCAACCGCTTTTTGCGCGCTCGAAGCGGTGTAGGCGTCGTCATCATTGACGGCGAGGGTGATGGTGGTGGCATCGTCCGTGCCGTCGGTATCCTGCACGCCGGTGACGGTTACCGTCTTCGCCGTATTGTAGTTCGATGTGGTGAAAGTCAGCGTGGCCGGCGAGACCGTGGCCGCATTCGTATCACTGCTTGTCACATCCAATTGGACGCTCGCCGCCGGCGGAGCGCCGAGTTCGACGGTGAAGGTGCCGGCAGTGCCGCCCTCGGTGGCAACGACCGCCGCGCTGCTGATATCGATGCTCCCGTCGTCATCGATGATCGTGAATTTTCTCGTCACATTGTCCGCGTTGCCAGCACTAAGGGTGATGATGACGTCGGCGTCGTTCGTGCCATCGGCATCTTGCGCCCCGGTGATGAGCAGCGCCTGATTCATCTGGTAGTTCGTAGAGTTGAATGTCAGCGTGACTTGATTATCGGTAGTGTTGGTATCGCTGGTTGACGAGACCGATACCGCAAGGTGGTCCGCAGTTGCCACCGTCACGATCTGATCGCCGGCCGGAGCTTGCTGGAGCTTCACGGAATAGGAGCGCGTGTCGCCCTCGTCGACTTCGATGGCATTGGAAGCATGGTCATCATCTTCGCTGGTGCTCAACAAGATCATCTGATTTTGATCGGTGACGGAGACCGCTATGGTCACGTCGGCAAGATGCAAGCCGCTGGTGGTGGCGGCGCTGAGGGTGACGGTGACGGTTTCGTCATTGGTATCGGTATCGCTGGGCGCGGTGATGTTAAGGGTCTGAGATGTGCCATAGTGGACTCGGCCAAAGGTCATCGAAGCGGTACCGACACTCGCGGCATCGGAGTCGCTGCTCGATACATTGAGAACGATATCCGATAAGGGGGGCACGGGATTGCCGGCGGCATCGGTATCGGTCGCTGTCAGCGAGACGGTGACGGAGGTCGATCCCGTTTCGGTGATGGAGACGCTGCTCTGAGATAGGGTGATGGTGCCATCGGGGATTTGGCCCGGTATAAATTCACTGAGGGCCCCTCCTTGGCCGCATGCGCCAAGATCAGTTGTGATGGATGAGCACCTTAAATAGCCCGATTGATATTGCGTCCGGGCACTTTTGTACTCGAAGCAAACCCTTCCGGGAAATCGGCTGGTTGCGTAGGATACGGTATTGTTGCCGGTAGTTGCAGCGATTTCGGCACCACTCAACGCGACGCACCCGCCGCCGCCGGCGGCTTGAAGTGCCCCCGTGACACTGATAGTTTCGTTGCAGTTATTGGTATAAGTAGTATTAGCTGACGTGACGGTTTTGACAAGACAGTTATCCAACCTCAAGACCTGTGCGTTTGCAGGGTCGGAGCCGGCGGCGAGCATGACAGCGCAGCCGAGCGCCATAGCGAGCGGCAAGGCCAAGCGATTCGGTCTTTCGATACCGGGTGAGCCCTCGAGCGGCGCCGACCGAGGGCGAGGGTTCGAAGTGGTGTTATCCATCGTCGACATGTTCATGATCAAAGGCACTCCTTATCACGACTTCTCGTTGTATCAGGCTTGGCTATGAAAACCACTACCGCTGCCCGCGGCCCGTCGGCGTTTTTTTCGAAAAAAGTGGCAGAGCGTTTTTTCGCCTCGGCGATTATATCCCCAATCGACATCGAAAACACCGATCATCGAAGAGCATCCGATCGAAAAGCGAACGGAGAAATTCTCGCATCGTCGTTTTTTTGCGCCGTCGTTTTGATGATGACACCCGATGGCAAGATCTGCGCAAAGCGGCGGGGGATGCGGATCGAGATCGAATCTCAGCCGCTCCCTTTCGGTGAGCGGGCATCGAGAACCCCCGAGATCATCAGCAGGTTCGAGATGATTTCATGCCGGTGGGGAGTTTGCCGATGGCGGGGCTGCCGGTGGAGTGCCTGCTGGTGGAGTGCAAGGTTATCGCGTCGGATCAACAAGGCATCGATGCCCGCGGCATGAGCCCCTTGAAGGTCGGCCGTCGGGCTGTCTCCGACGTGCAAGGCTTGAGCGGCCTCGACGCCCACGAGGGCCAAGGCGAGGTCGAAAATCTTGCGCGCCGGTTTCGCCGCTCCAGCGGTCGATGAGTGGACGATCGCTTGGAAAAAGGGTGCAAGCCCCAAGGCTTCGAGCAACGGCGGCAAGCGCGAATCGAAATTCGATACCACCGCCAATGCGATATCGCGCTTTCGCAGCATCCGCAGCGTTTCTTCCACTTCGGGAAACACCCGCCAAGCCCCAGGGTCGGCATAGTGATCGAACAGGCGCTCGAAGCAAGCATCGAGATCCGCAACCCCCCCGACTTGCCCGAAGGTGCGTTCGACCAATTCCCTCCACCAATCGTATTCGGCCGCTTCGAGATCCGAAGCCTCACGATCGGGAAAGGCCAAAGGTGGCATGGTGCTCCAAGCGCGCCGAAAGGCGCGGGAAACGGCCGCTTCGTCGGCTTTGGATCCGAATTGCGAGGCGATCTCCGCGTAGGTTTCGCCCACCGGTCTTGCGACATCGATCAGTGTTCCCGCAGCATCGAGCAGCACGGCTTTTTTTTCCGCACCCCCTTCGATCCCCGACCATCCGCCGGGTGGGCCGTGGCCCGTCGGGGTATCCTTTGCCGGGGGCGCAGTCGGTTTTCGCATGATCGAGGGTTTTTCGAGCGGATCCATGATGCAGCAAAGTGGGAATGATGAAAGAAGCGATACTGCGATATGCGATATGCGATATCGATCATGTTATGGGTATGTTATCGGCATGATATTGGAAGATGGATGCGATGGCGATGCGAACAATCCTTGCGATGATCGACGCATCGATCTCGGTATTCTTTATCCCGATATCCTTATCCTTTCTCGATCCTCTTTCGTTCGATGCAACGAGATTCGATGCAGCGAATACGAACGACATGAAGACGATCCGGAGGCCAAGGGCTCGAAGGGCGGATATCGCTGCCATCGATGCAAGATACCATCGGCGATTCGGCGGGGGTGACTTCGCAAGATGAGCGGGATTCGAAAGGGTTTCAAGCGCAAGTTCAAGGGCGCGTATGCCTCTTCCGAAGGGGATGGCATCGTCCTTGGTTCGTTGACACCGCAGTCAAGGACGATATTTCGGCCAAGTGCGAAAGATTGTCCCGATCATTGGAGGACAAGAGGCGATGAAGGGAGCGAATCTCCTCGTAAAGACGCTCGTCGATGCCGGAATACGGCGGATTTTCAGTCTTTCGGGCAATCAGATCATGCCGGTTTACGATGCTTGTATCGATAGCGGCATCGATATCGTCCATGTCCGTCATGAGGCGGCGGCGGTGTTCATGGCCGATGCGACGGCGCAGTTGACCGGGGAATTGGGCGTGGCCCTCGTCACCGCCGGGCCGGGTTTCGCCAACGCCTTGTCCCCCCTTTTCGGCGCCCGTCTTTCCGAAAGCCCGGTGATGTTGCTTGCCGGGGATGCCCCGATCGGCGCCGAAGGAAAAGGCGCTTTTCAGGAGTTGGCGCAAAGAGAGATCGCGCGCCCGCAAGTCAAGGCGTCGATGAGGCCCGAACGGGTCGGGGAGATCGGGCGGATGGCGGCGCAGTTGATCGCAACCGCGCTTTCTCCTCGTCCGGGTCCCGTACATCTATCCCTGCCATTCGATCTTCTGAAAGCGCAGGTGGCGAAGAGCGATCAAGAGGTCGATCTCGACATCGAAGCCCCGTGCCCGCATCCGCCTGCGCCTTCTTTCGCCGCCCGCCTCCGGCACTTGATGGCGCAAGCGAAGCGGCCGCTGATCCTGACCGGCCCGAGCCTTTCTCGCAGCCGCAATGCGGCGATCAAAGATGCCCTCGAAGGGGCGATGCGGATTCCGGTCATTGCGATGGAAAGCCCTCGCGGATTGCGCGATCCTTCGCTCGGGGCATTCCCCGAGTGCTTGGCCCAAGCCGACCTCGTCGTATTGTTGGGGAAGATGCCGGATTTTTCGCTGCAGTTCGTGCAATCCCCGCCCTTGGGGGAGCGGGCGAGGTTGGCGGTGATCGATCCCGAGCCCGGCATGATCGAAAGGGCGCGCCGATCGGCCAAGGAGCGTTTGGTTTTCAGCGCTTGCGCCGGCCCCGTCGAAGCCGCGCAAGCGATCGTGCAAGCGGCGAAAGAGCGTCCCTTGCACGGTGATAGCTGGCGTAAGGAGGTGGCGCAAAGGATCGCCGTGCG
>JFBG01000068.1 GCA_000583135.1 Thioalkalivibrio sp. HK1 | reverse complement strand
AAGATGCAGGCCGAGTCCGAAAGGGTGCGTCAGGAGGCGAGGGCCGATTCCGAGATGATGCGGCAGGATATGAGGATCGATTCCGACAGGATGTGGGAGAAGATGCAGTTGGAAACCGAGAAGTTATGGAAAAAGATAGATGCCACATCCGAGAAGGTGCACAATGATATGGCGGCCATAAGGCAACAGATGGTGACCGATATCGAGAGGATGCGCGCGGGGATACAGGCCTCGCAGGCCGAAATGCAGCTCGAGTTCAAAAAAATGTGGGGGGAAATGAGGACCGAGGCCGAGAGGATACGCGCGGAGATGTACCAGGACAACAAGACGACGATCACGGGCCTATATCGATGGGTTCCGGTGGCGGGGGCGGTCGGGGGAACCCTTGGGGGTATCGTCTCGCTCGTTTTGCCGAAGTGATTCCAAGGATTCCCGAGGACTATCGCGCGCGCAGCTTCATCGCCTCTTATCCTCGTCGATCCGACCATCTTTCGGCATCGATGGTTCGGACGATGAAAGTTCGGATGGAAAGGTAAGATCGAGCCGATCGTTCTTACCTTTCCCCGATACCCTTATTCGATATCGTCGATGCGATACTCGATCTTTGGGATAACCTTGGAAAGCCCCCGAAGATCACTTCCTTCGCCAAAGAGAGTTTCGAGTCGGACGCCCCGATCGAACCCCCTGCCCTCGCTCGTCAAGGCGAGGCGCAAATCATCCGAGCCGTGGAAGCGATCGATGCTCGCCTCGATCACCGTCATCGATCATCGGCGGGGGGTTCACGCCGGTCGGGCATGGGCGGCGATGAATTCCTCGTCCAGGGTGATCCCGATCCCCGGCCGATCCGGGATATCGAGATAGCCTTTGTCGGGGACGAAGCGCTCCACCGAAACCCGATCGCGAAAGGGATGGGCCGATCGATCGAGCTCGAACCACGGTTCGTCAGGGAAGCGCCGCTCCGGAAGGTGGGGGATGGTGGCATGGAGCTGAAGCGATGCGGCAAGGCCGATATTGGTGCCCCAGACATGCGGGATCAACGGCAGATGGGCCGCCGAAGCCAGCGCGATGATATTCATGAGTTCGCTGAACCCTCCGGCGGCGCATAGGTCGGGCTGCAAGATATCGACCGCTCGCCGATCGATGAGATGACGAAAGCCATAGCGGGTGTATTCGCACTCTCCCCCGGCAATCGCCACCTCGGAACGACTTTTGATCTCGCGATAACCGTCCACATCCTCGGGGACCACCGGCTCTTCGAACCAATGGATATCGAAGCCTTCGAAGCGGCGGATAAGCCGCAGCGCTTCGTTGACGTTATAGCCGTGATTCGCATCCACCATCAGATATGTGTCGGGACCGATGGCATCGCGCACCGCGGCGATATATTCCAAATCCCGCTCGATGCCGTAGCCCACCTTGAGCTTCATGCCACCGAAACCCTGCGCGACATAGCCTTGCGCTTCCTCGGCCAAGGCCTTCGCCGCGTTCGAAGCCCCCAAAGGCTCGTAAAGACCGGTGGCATAGCAGCGTGCGCGGCGACGATAGCCGCCGCCGAGGAGCTTGTACACCGGCAACCCCAAGGCCTTTCCCTTCAAATCCCATAACGCGATATCGATGGCGCTGATCGCCGACAGCACGACACCTTTTTGGCCTTGGTCGCGAGTGAGGTTGTACATGCGATCCCAAAGAACTCGCGTATCCAGCGGATCCTCGCCGATGATCAAAGGAGCGAGCGCGCCCTCGATCAGCCCCGCGGCGATTCGCGCCGGCCCCCCGAAATAGAAGGCCTCGCCGACCCCTGACAGCCCGTTATCGCTTTCGACGACGGCCAGAGCCGCTTGCCGCGAGGAGGTCGTGCGTTGAGACCATCCGAACCCTGCGCCTGCGATATCTCCTTCCAAAACGATGCCGGAAACTTTGTCGATCCTCATCCCACCCTCCTTTCGATGTCCTTATGGGATTCATGGCCTTTGGCCGGGTTTTTTTCGAATGCGAGGAGCGAGCGGCGATGCGCTCGGCCGAAATAGCGCGGATTTTCCGACGATATTTCAGGCGATCGTTCGATTCTCGCTTGACCTTTCCCGCCTGTGTGCCTTATTCTTCGCTCGTGCATCAAAGAGTGAAAATAAGCGTGAAAATATCCCGATGCAATTTAGGAGCGTCGGTAGCGGTCGCTCCGATATGGCATGAGGCGTCGTTTTCAGAAATTCCCTCTTTTATGCCCGTTTAGGCAACCCCTTCATTACCAGGAGCGTATGATGCGTCAGATCGCTATTTTTGCCGATGCCGGTTATTTGTATACACAAGGTGCGGGTTTGGTCCAGGGCGCAAGTTACAAGCCCCCCCGGGCGAACTTGCGCTTGGATGTACGGAGTTTTATGCGCGAGTTGATCGGGGCGGCGAGGAAGGCCTGCCCCGATGGGCAGCTGATTCGAGCCCGCCTATTGCGTACCTATTGGTACGACGATTTGCCCATGGGTTCGGAGCCCGATCCGGATCAGATCGAGATCGCCATCGCCCCCTTCACCAAACTTAGATTGGGGATGGCCGCCGGCAACGGACAAGAAGAGGAAGCGGATTCTCCCATTGCCTCGGATTTGATCGAACTCGCTCGCAATCGGGCGATCACCGATGCCGTGATCCTCTCGGGGAACGAGGATATACGCATGGGAGTGCAGATCGCCCAGAGCTACGGGGTTCAGGTGCATCTATTGGGCATCAACCCCGGCCCGGACTCGTCTTTTGCCTATCTCGTTCGCGAATGCGATACCTCCCGGGTATGGGGCGCTTCCGATATTCGTCGCTTTTTATTCCTAAGCGCCCAAGAGCAACCGGCGGGCGGTGCCTTGCCTTCCGCTTCCGGGATTCCCGGGGTCGGGGGTTATGGCTCGATCCCTTCCGAATCCGGGATTCCGATTCCGGCATCGAGCCCGCCGCCGATGACCGGCGAGCCGATTTGGTCGGCCTCGCCCCATGGGCAGGGTATTCCGATGTCCGAGACTCGTCACGCCCCCGTCCCCGGGAGGTGGAACGATCATCCTGCGGGCGGCCCAGGGGCAGGGGCGGACACCCAAGTCCCGATCGATGTCGCCATTTCGCAAGAGATATCCGCAGCGATCGCCCGGCTCGATGAATTCGAGATCCAACGCCTGCGCTCGACGGCGCAAATGTCCCCGAACTCGGTCCCCTCCTCTTTGGATCGACCGACGCTGGCGAGGATTCGCAATCGCATTCGCCGTCATCTGACCGACAGCGAGCGCAAGCTCTACCGAGGGGAATTCATGCGCCGCCTTGCGGAGATGCTCGACGGTCCCCCGCCCCCGCCCCCTTCCGAGAACTTCAACTACTAAAGCCCTCGAGGATCGCGGCATTGTCTTCGCGATATCCTCGGCCGGCGATGGCGGTCGATGATCGGTCGTAGGTCGATAGCGAAGGGATGTTCCAAGGGCGGCTTTCGCGCAATGCGAGAGCCGCCCCGCTTGCGTTCAGCCTCGTCGGCCCCGGCGGCGCAGCCGGGCGAGAAGGCGACCGTCGATGAAGAGCAAGGCGAGGGCGATCAGCGCCATGCCCTCGATCTGCCCCGAGGTGATGGCCTCGTTCAGCATGATCACCCCGAGCAGGACGGCGACCGCCGGAATCATCAGCGTCACCAGCATCACATTGCTGCCACCGGCTCGCCGGATGATGGCGAAGAAGATGATATAGGCGATGCCGGTGCTGAAGATCCCGAGCATCAGCAAGGGGCCGGTGATCGAAAGATCGAAGGGATCGAATGCCCTAGGCCCTTCCAGCCATAGGGCGATGGGGGCGATGATCAAAGCGGAGCAGCTCACCTGTCCGGTCGCCGCCGAAAGCGGATTGAGGGATGCCAAGCGCTTTCCCCACAGCCCGGAGAAGGCGTAGGAGATCGTTGCCGCCAGCACTGCCAGGCTGCCGAGGAAATGATCGGACATCTCGCCGAATACGGAAGGCCCGATCAACACCACCACCCCGGCGAAACCGAGCACGACCCCGATGAGTCGCGCCGGGGTCATCTTTTCATCCTTGGTGAGAAAGTGGGCGGCGACCACCGAGAATATGGGGGTCATGCCGTTGAGGATGCTGGCGAGCCCGCCGGTGATCCATAACTGCCCCCAGGCGATCAGGCAAAAGGGAAGGGCGTTGTTGAGGATGCCCATGATCGCCAGGTCGCGCCAGGTCGCAAGCCCGGTGGGGATCGGGGCGCGAGCGATCATCGAAAAACACCATAGCCCCGCCGCCCCGATCAGCAGGCGGG
>JFBG01000067.1 GCA_000583135.1 Thioalkalivibrio sp. HK1 | reverse complement strand
GGCGAAGGTGGATACCCGCTCGGGGGGCGATCCCGACGCACCGAGCGGGGCGTTCACTCTGCCGAGAAGTTCGGTCGGCACTTCTCTATACTTCTCGGTCTGACGGCTCGGCTCTACCGAAAGCGTGAGCGCGTTTCGCCCGAAGGAAAAGAAAATCGACATGCCCTTTGGCTCTTTTGCGAAGATCGTCGGTGGATGAAAAGCCGGGCGATGCAAGGAAGGAGCCATCGCCTTGCGATCGATCGAGTGTCCGATCGGTATCCGATCGGCAATCGCATCGGGATATCGATGCGATCACTTGACTTGCGATCACGTACCTTGACAAGAAGATGACGAGGATCGTATGAAAGAAGATACCCTGCTCGTAGCCCTCGGGCGCCCCACCGCCGCCGAACCCGGGCCGATCAACTATCCCGTACACCGCGCTTCGACCATCCTTTTCGAGGATCTCGATCGTTACCTGGAGCGCCATAGCTCGAAGGGGGATGCCGAAGAAAAGGAGCGCATCCATTACGGGGCCATGGGCTCTTGCAACTCGCAAAGTCTGGCCGAGGCCATCTCGGCCATCGAACAAGGATGCGGCAGCGTCATCACCTCGACCGGGCTTTCGGCGATCACGATGGCATTCACCGCCGTGCTCGAAGCCGGGGATCATCTCTTGCTCCCCGATTCGATCTACGGACCGGCACGCCAATTCTGTCTCGATACCCTAAGGCGCTTCGGGATCGAGACGAGTTTCTACGACCCGACCGTCGGCGCCGATATCGAGCATGCCATCAAGGACAACACCCGCCTCGTTCATACCGAGGCCCCGGGCTCTTTGACCTTCGAGATGCAGGATATCCCCGCCATCGTCGAAGTGGCGCATGCCAAGGGGGCCTTGGTGACGATGGACAACACTTGGGCGACCCCGCTTTATTTTCGCCCTTTGCAACACGGCGTGGACATTTCCATCCAAGCGGGCACGAAATATATCTCGGGCCATTCGGATCTCGTGATCGGGGCGATCACCGCCGCCGATCCCGAACTCTTCGCAACCATTCGAAACCACGTCAACGGTTTCGGGGATGTGGCCTCCCCCGACGATTGCTTCCTCGCTCTGCGGGGCTTGCGCAGCCTTTCGATCCGCTTGGCCCGTCATCAGGAATCGGCATACAAGGTCGTGCACTGGCTCACCGCCTGCCCCCAAGTCAAGCAGGTGCTTTGGCCCGCTCTGGAAACCGATATCGGGCACGAACTATGGCGGCGGGATTTCTCGGGGGCGTCGAGCCTTTTCGGGCTGGCCCTTCATAGCGAGGATGAAAAGGCGATCAAAGCCATGGTGGACGGCCTTCGCCTGTTTCGCATCGGCTCGTCGTGGGGGGGATACGAAAGCCTGATCGCGGGCAATCGCAGCCGGGACATCTTACGAGAGAGCCGGCCGTGGACCGACACTCCCTTCCTGCTGCGCCTGCATATCGGCCTCGAAGATCCCGACGATATCATCGCCGACCTCGAAGCGGGCTTCGAAAGGCTCGATGCCTTTCAATCGGCCGGCGCCTAGCCAAGACCCGAAGACGCCCGATCCTCGATACCCCACGATCTTCGCGCGCGGAGAACACCTTTGAACACTCGATCCGACGATGCATCGATAGCCGGCAGCGGCGACCTTCCCCGACACGCCCGGGTCGTGGTTATCGGGGGCGGGGTCGTGGGCTGCTCCGTCCTTTACCACCTCGCCAAATTCGGCTGGCGGGATGTCGTTTTATTGGAGCGCAGCGAACTCACCTCCGGCTCCACTTGGCATGCCGCCGGCGGCATGCACACCATCAACGGCGATCCGAATATCGCTCGATTGCAAAAATACACCATCGATCTCTATCGGGAGATCGAGACGCTTTCGGGGCAGGCCACCGGATTGCATGTCACCGGCGGGGTGCTGCTGGCAACGACCGAAGAACGCTTCGATTGGATCAAGGGGCTGGCCGCCAAGGGACGCTATCTCGGCATCGAGTCCGAGATCATCGGCCCCGAAGAAGCCCATGCCCTGATGCCCTTGCTGGATCCGGATTGCTTCGTCGGCGCGATGCACTCCCATGCCGACGGTCATCTCGATCCTTCCGGGGTCACCCACGCCTATGCCAAGGCCGCCCGCAGCCTGGGCGCCGCCATCCATCGCCGAACGAAGGTCGAAGCGATGGAGCGCGACCGCGAGGGGCTGTGGCGGGTGATCACCGATCGGGGCGAGATCCGCGCCGAGCACGTGGTCAACGCCGCCGGGCTGTGGGCGAGGGAGGTCGGACGGATGGTCGGCATCGAGCTCCCCTTATTGGCGATGGAACATATGTATCTCCTCACCGATGACATGCCGGAGGTGGCCGAGGTCAATCGCACCACCGGCAAGGATGTGATCCATGCCGTGGACTTCGATGGCGAGCTTTATTTGCGTCAGGAAGGCGGTGGCATGCTGATGGGGACCTACGAACGGGCCTGCGTGCCTTGGTCGGCCGACGAAACCCCGTGGGATTTCGGCCACGAGCTGCTGGCACCGGATCTGGATCGCATCGCCCCCTCGCTGGAGGTCGGCTTCCGCCACTTCCCGGCCTTCGCCGATGCGGGCATCAAGAAGATCATCAACGGCCCCTTCACCTTCGCCCCCGACGGCAATCCTCTGGTCGGCCCGGTGCGGGGGCTCGATGGCTATTGGGTGGCATGCGCGGTGATGGCGGGCTTTTCTCAAGGGGGCGGCGTCGGCCTCTCCTTGGCGCAATGGATGATCAACGGCGATCCGGGGACGGATAACTTCGCCATGGACATCGCCCGATACGGCGCGTGGGCGACCAAGTCCTATACCTTCGACAAGGTCAAGGAAAACTATTCGAGGCGCTTTTCGATCCGTTATCCGAACGAGGAGCTCCCGGTCGCCCGTCCTTTGAAAACCGTTCCGATCCACGATCGTCTGCTGGCCAAAGGAGCGCAATTCGGATCCTCCTTCGGGCTCGAAGTCCCGCTGTGGTTCGCCCCATCCGGGGTGGAAGAGGTTTTCTCGTGGCATCGATCGACGGATTTCGAGCATGTCGGGCTCGAATGCAAGGCGGTGCGGGAAGCCGTGGGGCTGTGCGATATCTCCGGCTATGCGAAATATCTCGTGCGCGGAGCGAAGGCTCGTTCGTGGCTGGATCGGATGCTGGCTTGTCGCCTCCCGACGCAAGGACGCATGACGCTGGCCCCGATGCTAAAGGAGGACGGCAAGATCATCGGCGATTTCACCCTCGCCAATATCGAAGGAGACAGCCTCGAGGGCAAGACCTCCATCGGCACCGAATCGGATGGGGATCGATGGCTGCTCATCGGCTCCGGTGGCGCCGAGGAATACCACCTGCGCTGGTTCTCGCAACACCTCGACGATCCCGGCGTTTCCTTGCACTGCCTCGGCACGAAATGGTGCGGACTGGCCATCGCCGGGCCGAAATCCCGCGCCTTGCTGCAAAGCCTCGTTCGCGCGGATGTCTCGGCGAACGCTTTTCGCTTCATGGCCATCCGCCGACTCGACCTCGGCATGGCCCCCGCCTTGGTTGGACGCATCGGCTACACCGGGGATCTCGGCTACGAGATCTGGTGCCACGCCGAGTATCAGCGCTATCTCTTCGATCTCCTGATGGAGGCCGGCGCCGAACACGGCATTCGCCTTTTCGGGTTGCGGGCCCTCAACGCCTTGAGACTGGAAAAGGGTTTCGGCAGCTGGGCAAGGGAATACCGCCCCTTGCACGGCCCGCTCGAGGCGGGTCTCGATCGCTTCGTCGACTACGACAAAGAGGCCGACTTCATCGGCAAAGAAGCGGCCCGCAAGGAGCGATTAGAGGGCGGCACGCTCCGCCTTCGCACCTTCGTGGTCGATGCCTCGACCGCCGATGTCATCGGCGACGAGCCGATCGCCTATCGGGGGGAGGTTTGTGGATGGGTCAGCTCCGGCGGCTACGCCCATCCATCGCAAGTCTCGGTGGCGATGGCGTGGATCCCCAAAGAACATGCCGAAAAGACCGATGGCTGGGAGATCGAGATCTTGGGGCGAAGCGTCTTGGCGAGAATGCAACGCACCGCCTTGTTCGATCCCGACGGTGCGCAGATGCGAGGGTGATATCGATCCCGAAAGACCCGCCGCCGGCATCGATGAGCGCGTCGATGTCGAAAAGTCGACTTTGAAAAAGAACATCGAAACGATCGGGAGATCGAAATATGCATGTCGGATTCATCGGACTTGGCAATGTCGGCAGCAAACTCGCAGGCTCCTTGCTGAGAAATGGCTGGAGGCTGACCGTGCGGGATCTCGACCCCCAAGCCGCCCGTCCTCTTTTGGATGCCGGAGCGGCTTGGGGCGAAAGCCCGGCTCGGATGATGGACGATGCCGATGCCCTGATCACCTGCCTGCCGACACCGGCGGCGAGCGCCGAGGCGCTCGAAGGCAAGGACGGGATCCTCGAGACGATGGGTCCATCGAAGATCTGGATGGAGATGTCCACCACCGACGAGGCCGAGGTGGGGCGGCTGGGGGAAAAGGTCGCCGCGCTCGAAGGGGCGGCGGTGGACTGTCCCGTTTCCGGCGGCTGCCATCGCGCCGATACCGGAAATATCTCGATCTTCGCCGGCTGCGATCGCCCGACCTTCGAGCGCATCCTTCCCCTGCTGACGACGATGGGACGGCGCGTCCTGCACACCGGCCCTTTGGGTTCGGCCTCGGTCTTGAAAGTGATCACCAACTATCTCGCCACCGCCAATCTCGTCTCTTGCTGCGAGGCCTTGGTCACCGCTCGCGCCGCCGGGATGGATCTTTCCACCACATGGGAGGCGATTCGAATTTCTTCGGGTAACTCCTTCGTGCACGAGACCGAAAGCCAAGTCATCCTCAACGGCTCGCGCGACATCTCCTTCACCATGGATCTCGTGAGCAAGGATATCGGGCTTTTCCAAAAAATCGCCGATCGGCATGATGTCCCGCTCGATCTCGGCCCGCTTTTGATCGATATCTTTCGCGATGCCCAGGAGCGTTATGGCCCTCGCGAGTGGTCCCCCAATGTCATCCGACGCTTGGAAGAGGCCACCGGTCTTTCGATTACCGCTCCTGGCTTTCCGGCGCGGATGGTCGACGACGAACCCGAGGAATATGGGCGCGAAATCATCCCGAAAAACCGTCGATAGACCGTCGATTGACTGTCAACGGATCGAAACCCGTCCTTTTACCGGAGGTGAACGATGGCCAAATCCTGCGAGATGTGCCTGATGCCGATGAAAAAAGATCCCGGGACCAGCGGATCCGACCGCTATTGCAGCTACTGCTTCCAAGACGGGGGCTTTCGCTACACCGGCGACGATTTGCGAGAATTCCAGCGCCAGTGCTATGCGGGGATGCGAGAAAAGGGAGTGGCCTTGCCGATGGCGAAGTTCTATGCTTGGATGATTCGCTTTGCGCCCTATTGGAAAGAAAAGAGGCGATCGCCATAGGCCGCGGGGACTCGAAAGGGTGCAAAAAAACCCTTGACAATCACCTTTCGAACCCCGAAAGCAGACGAGAAACGCTCGCTCTTCGGTGCCGGTCGGCACCGATCCAAGGTCGGCGGGGCGCCGCCTTCCTCCCATCGCCTTCGATATCGATCTTGCGCTTCGAGCGAAGAGGAGAAAAAGCGGATCTTCGTCGATCCCGTCGGGGATGGTATTATTTGCATCAGGCAGCCTTTCGGGGTATGTTCAAAAAAAGCGAATCGATGTATCCGAAAAAAGAAGCGGATATGCCCTTCCCGTTCGATGATCGCCCCCGAAAAAGCGATGTTGCCCCGGTGCCGATTTAGATAGACGTTATTGTCATTGTCGTTCAGGAGAATAAAGCCATGAAATCGATGATCCCTCGAAAATCGGCAAGCGAGCGACATTCTCGCCTTTGCGACCCATCGATCGGCAAGGCCCTCGAGGGATATGCCTTGGCACTCGCCTATCGAATCGGCTGCATTTTTCGAGCGGCAAAAGCCTCGAAGCCCGACACGGAAGGGGAGGGATCCTTCGTTCTCGATCGAAAACGCCGGCCCTTTCGTCGGGTCTCATCCTTGCTGTCATTCGTCGCCGGATTGATGGCGGCGACCAACTCCTTCGCTTTTTACCTCGGTGAATACGGCTATGACGGAGTCCATGTCTATTCCTTGAAAGAGACGATGACCGAGGGAGAGTCGGATTTCTTTTTCGTCGCTCCCCGTAGCTATGTAGGATCGATTATGAATCTATGGACTTCGGACAAGAATGTGACCTTGGAGCCATCGAGATTTACCTATTCCTTGGATGTCTATAACAACGGCGGTGGGAAGATCGCCATCACCGTCGCCCATGACGCCGATTTGCAGCATGAGACCGTGAATATTTATTTCAAGTTCGAAAACGCTTTCGGACGGATCGAAAAGGATAATGTCGGGGTTACCAGCAAAACCATCAAAGTGATCGACGACGATATCCCCACGGGAAGGATTCGGGTCTCTCCTGTCGACAGGCTGACGATCGATCAAGGCCAATCAGGCACCCTCTCGGTCAGCCTCGACACCGCCCCGAGCGAGAATACGACGGTCTTGCTTTCGAAGACCGATCCGCTCGTGACCTTGCTCCCGAGCGCATTGACCTTCACCCCCTTGAACTATTCGACGGCGCAAAGCGTCACCGTCATCGTCAACGAAAACGGCGAGATCACCACCGATATGATTACCCTGACCATACCGGAAAGGGAAGGACTTAGCGCTCCTTCGGTGACGAAAGCCATTTCCGTCATCCCCATCACATCCTACCCGGGAGCGATCGAAGTTTCTCCTGCGGGAACTTTGTCCATCGACGAAGGGGGGTCGAAAACGCTCTCGGTCAGACTTAGCGCCGCACCGAGGAGAAACGCCACCGTTTCATTATCCTCCTCGAACTCGGATGTGACGCTCTCTTTGGTTTCCTTGTTCTTCACCCCTTCGAATTACTCGATCCCGCAATCGGTCTCGGTCGGTGCAGCCCAGGACCTCGATGGCGTGGACGACTTCGCTTCGATCACGCTCAAGGCATCGGGGGGAATCACCGCCTCGGATGTGATGAAGGACGTCATCGTCATCGACGACGACTCATCGGGCTCGAGCGCTCCTCCGGGGAATATCGTTCTCTTACCTTCCGGGGTGCTGAAGATCGGCGAGGGCGAGCGGCAGGATCTCGAAGTCGGATTGATATCCTCATCGGCCATCGAAGAGAACGTGACGATTGTCTTTACGACGACGAATCCGGATATCACGATCACCCCGTCCTATTTGACCTTCACTCCCTTGAATCACTCGAGCCCGCAGTCGGTCTCGGTCAGCGCCAAAGAAGACCCCGATTTCGTCAACGAAAGCGCATTGATCACCGCCGAGGCCTCGGGAGGGATTGCCGCCCCATCCATAACGAAGGGGGCTTCGATCATGGATAACGACGAGAACACCTCGTCGAACGGTGATGACGTGATGCTCGTCATCGTTCCCGAGGGTGCGATCTCGAGCGACGGGGCGATATTGATCGACGAGGAAGGGGAAGGGGCTATCGATATTCACCTTTCCTCCCGGCCTTCGAGCGATGCGTCGGTTGTGATTCGAAAGTCCCCGATTTCCGATACCGGCATCGATCTTTCTTTGGAATCGATGACCTTCACTCCTTCGAATTGGAGCAAGGCCCAATCCCTTCGAGTCTTGGCTCACGACGATCCGGATAAGGAGGACAACACCCATACCATCACCTTCGACTTCGAAGGCGAAACCATCAGCCAAGCGATCATCGTGAAGGATAACGATAAAACGCCGATGAAAGCCCAGGCCCTCGCCCTTCCGCCGTCGGGCTCCAAGGACGATGTGATCCTTCGGATTCAGTGCAAACAGAACGCTCCTTGCGATGTCTCCTTCAAGTGCTCCGCCCAATCGGACGGCTCCCTCTTCGAAGGCGATCTCCCCGAGGCGATCCCCGCCTACGGAGCGACCTCCATCACCTTGAGCGATATCGAGCGCTATACGGGCGGGGACTCCTGGTCGGGAAAGGGTCGGCTGGGATGCTCGCTTCTAAGCGACGCCGATATCGGATCGCAGGTTTGGACGCGCTCGGGGAACGGGGTCCTCGTCAACAACAGCGCGATGATTCGAAGCGTGACGGAGGGCGATATCCACCGAGCGGATATCGAATCGATCCCTTCACCCGATTCTTCCGACGAATCGAATATCAGGATTCGTTGCAACTCGGATTCAGGCCATTGCCTCGATACCGTTTTCCTGTGCTACTTGGACGACGGAACGAAATACGATTGGGAATTGGGGCGGATCGATCGACTCACGACGAGACACATTCAATCGGAGGAACTCGCAGCGGGGATCGGATATCGGTGGCCGGGTTTGGGGCTTGCCTGCGAGGTTCGTTCAAGCGGTCAGTTCACCGCGCAGGTGCTGACCCGCACCGGAACCGGGGCGCTGATCAACAACAGCGCGACGGGGAAATGAGGCGAAGGAAGGATGGGACGAAGGGTGCGCATGGCGGATCGACACGCTTGTCGCTTTCATCGACTCCATGAGCGATCGCAGCCATGCCCCGACTGAGCGACTACCGCGTTGTGACCTTCGATTGCTACGGCACCTTGATCGACTGGGAAACGGGGATATGGGATGCTTTGCAGCCCTTGATCATGCACAACCGGCGCAACGATATCCGGCGCAGGGAGGCTCTTGCCGCTTTTGCGAAGATCGAGGCACACCATCAAAGTGTCGCTTGCGATCTTCCCTATCCCGAATTGCTTGCGCGGGTGCATCGAAGCATCGCCGAGCGACTCGAGCTCGAGACCAACGAGGAGCTCGATAGCGCCTTCGGGGGCTCGGTGGAATATTGGCCCGCCTTTGCCGATAGCGCGGATGCCCTGCGAGCGCTGAAAAATCATTATCGTTTGGTGATCCTCTCGAATGTGAATCGAGCGGGTTTCGCCGCCTCCAATCGAAAACTCGGCGTCACCTTCGATGCGATCTACACCGCCGAGGATGTCGGCGCCTACAAGCCCTCGAACGCCAATTTCGAATACCTCCTTGCGCATCTGCAATCGGATTTCGGCTTCGAGAAAAAGGATATCCTGCATACCGCCCAGAGCCTGCGGCACGATCATGTCCCGGCCAAACGCTTCGGGCTTGCCAATGCTTGGATCGATCGCCAAAAACTCTCACAAGGAGGTGATTGGGGGGCGACCGACAAGGTCGAGGAGCCTTGCGACACCGATTTTCTGTTCTTCACCATGCGCGAGATGGTCGAGGCGGTAAAATCCGATGCCGATCGCTGAAAGGCTTCGGCAGAAAACCTCTTCGACGGCTTCTTAATCGGTTAGCGAGAATCATCATGAACACACGGATCGAACGCGATAGCATGGGCGAGATCGAAGTCCCGTCGGACCGCCTGTGGGGAGCGCAAACGCAGCGTTCCTTGGAGAATTTCAAGATCGGATCCGAGCGACTTCCAAAGCCCTTGATTCGATCGCTGGCCACGATCAAGAAGTGCGCGGCGATCGTCAATCGCGAACTCGGGGATCTGCCGCCGGATATCGCCGATGCCATCGTCGAGGCGGCGCAGGAGGTCATCGACGGCAAGCTGGACGATCATTTTCCGCTGGTGGTCTGGCAAACCGGGAGCGGCACCCAAAGCAATATGAATGTCAACGAGGTGATCGCGCATCGGGCATGCGAGCGCCTCGGGGCCAGCAGAAACGAGGAAGGAATCGACAGCGCGGGCAAGGTCCATCCGAACGATCACGTCAATCGATCCCAATCGACCAACGATGTCTTCCCCACCGCGATCCATATCGCGGCCGCGGTGGAAATCCAAACCCGCCTTCTCCCGGCGCTCGAGCGCTTGCGCAAGACATTGGAGGCGAAAGCCCGGGATTTCGCCTCCATCGTCAAGATCGGCCGCACCCATCTCCAAGATGCGACCCCCTTGACCTTGGGCCAGGAGTTCTCCGGCTATGCGGATCAAATCCGCCTCGGACAAGCCGCGATCGACGGGGCGATGCCCTTGATCTCGGAATTGCCGATCGGCGGCACCGCGGTGGGAACCGGGATCAACTCCAGGAAGGGCTATGCCCCGAAGATGGTCGAAGCCCTCACCCGACAAAGCGGGATCGAGTTCGTCGAAGCGCGCAACCGCTTCGCATCGATGGGCGGCAAGGAAGGGTTGGTGGCGATGTCCGGGGCGCTACGGACCGTTGCCGGAGCGCTCAACAAGATCGCCAACGATGTGCGCTGGCTGGCCAGCGGTCCGCGCTGCGGGATCGGCGAGATCCTGATCCCGGCCAACGAACCGGGTTCGTCGATCATGCCGGGCAAGGTCAACCCCACCCAATCCGAAGCCCTGACGATGGTCGCCGCTCGCGTCATCGGCAACGATGTGACGGTGGCGGTCGCCGGCCAATCCGGCAATTTCGAACTGAATGTCTACCTGCCGGTGATCGGCCAGACCATTTTGCAATCGATCGATCTGCTGGCGGGGGCCACCGACTCCTTCGACGAACATTGCGCTTCGGGGATCGAGCCCGACCTTGCGCGGATCGAAGGCAATCTGCGGCGTTCGCTGATGCTGGTCACCGCCCTCAACCCGCATATCGGCTACGACCGAGCGGCGGATGTGGCGAAAACCGCATGGCTCGAGGGCAAGACCTTGCGCGAAGTGGTCTTGGAAAAGGGACTGATGAGCGGCGAGGAATTCGATCGGCGGGTGGTTCCCGAAGAGATGGTCGGACCGAGGGAGTGATTTTGAACTCTCTCGGACATGCTGCGATGCGCGATGGATGTCTTGGGGGTCTTTGGTACCCGCGGGATCCGAAATCGCGCGCAATGACGCAATCCCGAGATCGATTCATCCAAAATCCCCAATCCGCCGTATCGCGCGACCCGCCCGACCCCGAAGCCGGATGGCGATTGCCGATCGGGATCGTTGCCGATCGCTGACTTGCTTGGCGCTAAGCGCGCCTTGCCATTTCGCAAACCGTCATGAAGGCTCGGCGCGCAGGCTCCACCGCCGCCCTATTCTTCCCTGCGATATCGTATGCGGTGCCATGCGCCGGAGTGGTGATGGGCACCGGCAATCCGCCCAAGACGGTCACCCCTCGATCGAAACCGAGCAGCTTGATGGCGATCTGCCCCTGATCGTGGTACATGCTCACCACGCAATCGAAAGCCCCGTCCCGCAACCGAGGATAAAGGGTATCGGAAGGGTACGGTCCGCTGACATCGATCCGCTGCGCTTTCGCCTTGGCCACCGCCGGTTCGATGATCTCGATTTCCTCGTCGCCGATGGTGCCGCCCTCGCCCGCATGAGGATTCAAAGCCGCCACCGCGATCCGCGGGCGCTCGATGCCCGCACGGATCAAGGTGCCATTCGCAAGCCCCACCGCCTCCATGATCTCCGGCGTCGTCAAGCGATCCGCCACCTCTCGCAAGGGAATATGGGAAGTCACCCGCGCATTCCACATGCCATCGATCACGTTGAACTCGCTCGCCCTTGAATGCGATCCCAACCGTTGTTTCGCCCATTGCAGCTCGTCCTCGGCCCCCAAGCCCGCCCGGTGCATCGCCTGCTTGTTGAAGGGCATGAAACAGATCCCGCTCACCTTGCCCGCAGCGGCGAGATCCAGAGCCTCGCCGAACCAGCGCATCACCGCCGCCCCCGCTTCGATCGAGACCTTTCCCGAAGGGGTTTGCGCCGGATCGATGGCCGGGATATGGAGGAGGTTCGGTCTATCGCCCTCGAAGTCCATCCCTTCGATATCGTCGATGACATGCACCGGGGTATCGAGGGCAGCGACCTCGTTGCCGGCGCGAAAGACCCGAATATCGGAGAGGATCAAGATGCGAGCGCTTGAACGCACCTCGTCGATCGACAGCAGTTTGCCCATCACCTCGGGGCCGATGCCGGCGGCATCCCCTTGCACCAGCGCTATCAGCGGTTTCATGGTCTTTCCTTGCAGGCGTATTCTTTGAAAAAAACGCTCGAAAACCTTTTCGGGGAGCCTTGCATCGAAAAAGCGAATCCGAGCCTCGGCCCAGGTTCTCAACGATAGAAGATCTCCACCAAAGCCATCGGCAGGATCGGGATATAGGTCACCACCAGCAGCAGCCCGATGAGCGCGGCGATGAATGGCAGATTGACGCGGGTCGTCTCCCAAATATCGGTGCGGGCGATCGAGCAGGATGTCACCAGCACGCTCGCCACCGGCGGGGTTTGCTGACCGATCGCGAGATTGAGGGTCAAGATGATCCCGAAATGCACCGGATCGATACCGACCATCTGCACCAGGGGCAGCACGATGGGCACCACGAGGATGATCGCCGCCGCCCCGTGCAACAACATCCCCATCAGCAGCAACAAGACATTGAGGATCATCAGCACCGCATATTTATCGGTGGTGATCGAGGTGATCCCCCGCGCCAGATTCTGCGGTACCTCCATCTCCGTCAAATGCAAGCCGAGAACCGCCGAAGACGCCACCAACAACATCACCACCGAGGTTTGGGTGATGCCCTCGAGCAATGCTTGGTAGAGATCGGTCAGGGTCAGTTCCCGATAGACGAAAAGGGAGATGGCCAATGCCGCCACCACCGCCAATCCGGCGCCTTCGGTTGCCGTTACCAAGCCACCGAAAATTCCGCCCAAAATGATCAGGGGCAATAACAGCGCGGGCCCGGCGGCCTTGAACGCCCGCCATAGACGCGGCAGCGAGAAAGCCTCCTCCCGCGGCAGATCGAAGCGCACGGCGAACCACCAGCAAAGGCAGAGCATCGCAAAGCCCCCGAGGAGGCCGGGCACGATACCGGCGACGAAGAGCTGGACGATCGAGGTATCGGAGAGGGCTCCATAAAGGATCATCGGAATCGACGGGGGGATGATGATCGCAAGGGAAGCGGAAGAGGATGTCACCGCGGCGGCGAAGGCGGCGCGGTATCGCTTGCGCTTCATCGCCGGGATCAGAACCGAACCGATCGCCGCCACGTCGGCGACCGCAGAGCCCGAGATCTCGGCGAAGAAGAGCGAGACCGTGACATTGACCATCGCCAGCCCGCCGCGGATGAATCCGATCAACGCCGATGTGAAATCGATCAATCTTCGCGATATCCCGCCGGTATTCATCAAGGCCCCGGCGAGAACGAATAAAGGGATGGCGATCAAGGGAAAACTGGTGGCGCCGTCGAACATCGCCAAGGCGGCGTTGTAAAGACCCGATACCCCGCCCTGCCATGTCATGCCGACGAGGGCGGCGGCGCATATCGCAACCCCGATCGGTACGTTGATCATGATCAGGGCGAAGAGGATGACGATGACGAAAAGGGATATCACCGCTCGTCTCCTTTTCGATCCTCACCGGGCGATTCTTCGCTCATGCCTTCGCTCATGCCCTCGCTCGCCGAGCCTTGCGATCGAAGCCCTTCCCGGGCGCGAGAGATCTCCTCGGCGATCTCCTCTTCCTCCTCGCTGCGTCCGGCATCGAGACGAGCCAAGGCCTCGGGCAGACTCAGAGCGTGGGCCAGCAGGAAGAGCACGCATCCGATCGGTACCACGGATTGCGTCAGCTGCAAGGGAATCCATTCCAAGGAGACCAAGGTCTCGCCCGCCATTACCCGCAGGACATACCAACCGGCCCATGCAAGGGATGCGAAAGTGATAAAGACCACCGCTTCGCCGATCCAAAAGACGATTCGACGGGCCTTCGGGCGCAAACGCAGCAGCAGGCCGGAAAAACCCAAGTGACGACGCTTGAGTGCCGCAAGCGCCGCTCCGTAATAGGTGATCCACGCCAGCAAAACGGATGCGACCTCGTCGTACCAGATCAGGGAATTTCCGGCGAAGCGAAAGACCACCGCGGCCACCACCACCAACGCAAGGGTCATCAACAACACGATCGCGATCGCTTGCAAGGCGATATTGAAAAAACGAACGCAAGAGGCCATCGTCGATCCTCGAGCGGTGGTGAGATGACTCGACGAAACCCTTCGAATCGAAAGATCTCTCATGCGAATCCGAAGTGGGCGCCGAAGTGGGGGTGATCGCCCGACGATCCGAACCGGCACGGTCTTTCAAAGGGAGTGTCGATAACGCCCATGCCACCATCGGCTATCACCGGGCGATGAAAAGGCGCTCGGCTATTCGATGCGCACAAGTTTGATCGTTCGATCCTCTCGACCGCTTACGCTCGACTCGGCTCGTCTTGGCCCTCGTCGGCTAGGATCGAGGGGCGAATCAAGTCGAGCGGGTGCTCGTCGAGACAATGCCGCCGACAATCCTTCCCTCGGCCGCCGGGCCTTCGACGGCGGACGAGGAAAGGCATATTGCGCGTTTGGCCGAAAGAAAAGACAGAAAAGACGATCGATCGTCAATTCGCCAAGGAAAGGGCCTGATCGATCAGTTCCTTGCCCACCGGCACTTCGCTTGCGAACTGCTCGTAGATCGGCTTCGATGCGGCCACGAACGCCGCCCGATCCGCGACATTCATCTGCATTCCGGCATCGACGAGCTTTTGGCGGAGATCGTCATCCCCCATCGCTCCTTGCTCTCTCGCCCACAAAGCCGTTTCGGAAGCGGTGTCTTTGAGCGTTTTACGCACATCGGCGGGCAGCCTCGCAAATGCCGCCTTGCCCACGGTGGGATAGGCCGGGCTATAAACGTGCCCGGTTACCGAGAGGTATTTTTGCACCTCGGGGAATTTCGCGGCCCAGATATTGGTATAGGGATTTTCCTGTCCGTCGATGACCCCGGTTTGCAGTGCCACGAAGACCTCGGAAAAAGACATCGGAGTCGGATTGGCGCCCCATGCCTTGAACATCGCAACCCGCCATTTCGATTTGGGAGTGCGCAGTTTGATCCCTTGGAGATCGGAAGGGGTGTCGATGGCCTTGGCGTTGTTCGTGATATGGCGGATACCGTTTTCCCATACCGCCAGCACTTCGTAGCCCTTGGACTCGACCGCCGGGGCGATCTTCGGCCAAAAGACCTCCTCCTCGATCCGCGCCAGATGATCGCGATCTTTCACCAAAAAGGGCATGTCGAAAAGACCGAATTCATCGGCCACCGATGACATGATCGAACTCGGAAGGGCGATATGGACGGTGCCCAATTTGAGTTTTTGCATCAGCTCTTTGTCTTTGCCGAGCTGGGCGGAGTCGAAAAGTTTGACCACCGCCTTGTCGCCGAGTCTGGCATTGGCCTGTTCGGTGAAGCGCGCGGCGCTCTTTTGCTGCAAGGAGCCGGGCTTGGCCGAAATCCCGAACAGGATTTCCTGTTGCGCCGCCACCTTCGATACGAGCGCCAAGCTCAAAAACAGCGGCAAAATCATCGAGGGCGCAGCGAGCCTCGATGCGATTTTCAAAATGGACATTGTCATGAATCTCCTCATCCGATGGATCGAGAATGTTTTATTTCGGGGCTTCGTTGGGTCGCCCTTCAGGTGGGCCACCTCTTACTCGAAAATCTTCTTTGTTATAAAAGAGCCTATGGAAGAATCCCCGTGGAAAAGCCTTTTGGGATAATAAGCGATTCTCGGGCAATCGATGACGCGATCGATCGGGCGGCGAGGGGTGTGCCGCCTGACCAATAAGACTCTTGGCCATAAGACCCATCCGCAGCGCCATCGAAAACGAGCGAATGGCATCCGCCCTCGGCTCTTCCGAGAGGCTTAATAAAAGGCAAAGGGCGGATGAGGATAGGGTGCGGTGCGGCGGGCTTGATCGTTATTGGAGTCGATACTCACTCGGAGCGTTCTTCATTTCAAGAAGATCCCCAAAAGGCCCCCGACGGCACCTCCGGCCGCACCGGCGATGGCTAGCCATCGATACAAGGCCATCGCCGTTTTCTTCGAAGTTGTCCTGTCTTCCCCAATCTGTCGGATATCTCGGATCGTCTCGGTGCATATCCGAGCGATATCGTCTCGGATGTTCTTTCGGTGTCTCGCATCATCCTCCCGGGATTTCGCATCCTCTACCCGAGACTGCACGATATCATCTTGAATCTTCGCATCCTCCATTCGAGTGCGTGCGTTGTTCTCTCGGATCTTCGCGTTGTCCTCTCGAGTTTGCGCGAGTTCCTCCAAAACCCTCCTCGTCTCCATCCGAGTCCGCGCGTTATCCTCTCGAGTCTTCTCGTTCTCCGCTCGTGTCAGGGCGTTGTCTTGCCGAGTCTTCTCGTTATCCGCCCATATCAAAGCGTTGTCTTGCCGAGTCCTCTCGTTATCCGCTCGTGTCAGCGCATTGTCTTCGAGGATCCGAGAGTGATTCTCCGTGATCATCTCCTCGAGTCGATCGAATCGTCCGTCCACGCTCATCGCCTTGTCTCCTTGTCGATCCCCTCGTTGTTGTCCGACATACCCCCTCCACCGCCTCGTGCCTGCTTGGTCATCCTCGCCCCCTTTTGCGGATCTTTTCGATTTCGGTCATGTCGATCGAGCATCGGCCAACCCCGGTCAATCCCTCGAATACCTATCGTACTCCAATCGGTAGTCTTGGTACAACCTGTCATCGCCACGGCGAAGCGACGCCTTCTTGGCGACATGTCCAACGGATTCGAGCGAGCCCAATCACTATGGGTTTTCGTATTGACATCGCCTATGTTGCAGTGCACCATTACGAGTATGTCGTCGGCCGCTCGATGGATCGAGAGATCCACGCCTTCAAGCCGGGCATCTCGAAACGCTCGTTTTTTCGAGATCGCTTTCGAGCGTCCCTTCGGCATCCCAAGATCGCGCTTTCAACCGAGGATGGTTATATGAACCGCACCGAGCAGATTCAGTCTTTGGAGAAGGATTGGGCGGAAAATCCCCGCTGGGCCAATGTCAAACGCGGCTATTGTGCCGCCGACGTCGTTCGCCTTCGGGGCCGCATCCAGCCCGAGTTCACCTACGCCCGTTCGGGAGCCGAGAGGCTTTGGGACTTGGTCCACGGCGGTGCCAAAAAAGGCTATGTCAACTGTATGGGAGCCCTCACCGCCGGACAGGCCATGCAGCAGGCCAAGGCCGGCATCGAGGCCATCTACCTCTCCGGTTGGCAGGTCGCCGCCGACGGCAATACCTCCGAGACCATGTATCCGGATCAATCCCTCTATGCCTACGATTCCGTGCCCGCCATGGTGCGACGCATCAACAACGCCTTCAAACGCGCGGATGAGATTCAGTGGACGCGCGAGGTCGATCCCGGCGACGATGGATATATCGACTATTTCCTACCCATCGTGGCGGATGCGGAAGCGGGCTTCGGCGGGGTGCTCAACGCCTTCGAACTGATGAAGAATATGATCGCCGCCGGCGCCGCCGGAGTGCATTTCGAGGATCAACTGGCCGCGGTCAAAAAATGCGGTCACATGGGTGGCAAGGTATTGATCCCCTCGAAAGAGGCGGTCGAGAAGTTGATCGCCGCGCGCTTGGCGGCCGATATCAGCGGCGTTCCCACCTTGGTGCTCGCTCGCACCGACGCCGAGGCGGCCAATCTGCTCACCAACGATGTCGATGACAACGACCGCCCCTTCCTCACCGGGGAGCGCACCGGCGAGGGCTTTTACCGCGTCAAGAACGGTTTGGAGCAGGCCATCAGCCGCGGTTTGGCTTATGCCCCTTATGCCGATCTCGTGTGGTGCGAAACCGGCGTTCCGGATTTGGGCTTCGCTCGGGAATTCGCCGAGGCGGTATTGGAGAAAAACCCCGGCAAACTCCTGGCCTATAACTGCTCGCCCTCATTCAATTGGAAGAAGAATCTCGATGATCCGACCATCGCCAGGTTCCAGGACGAGCTCTCGGCGATGGGCTATAAATACCAGTTCATCACCTTGGCCGGCATCCACAATATGTGGTTCAACATGTTCGATTTGGCCTATGACTACGCCCGAGGCGAGGGCATGAAGCACTATGTGGAGAAGGTTCAAGAGCCGGAATTCGCGGCCCGCGATCGCGGTTATACCTTCGTCTCCCACCAGCAGGAGGTGGGCGCCGGCTATTTCGACGATGTGACCACCTGCATCCAAGGCGGCACTTCTTCGGTTACGGCCTTGGCCGGTTCCACCGAGGAGGAGCAGTTCTAGGACGATCGAGCAAGATCGTCGAGCACCCTCGACCGAGATCGGTATTTGCGCCTTTTAAAGGCCGATACCGATCTCGGTTCGATCGACGAGGGGCTTGGTATCAAGGGTTATCCAAGCCGATTCGGGCGGCGGCGAGATGCACCCCTTTCTTGCCTTGAAGCCCATTGAAAAAACGGATCATCCGCAGCCTTCGCCATCGTCGATGGCAAACTGATATCCCTTGCTCGACACCGCTTTCGCCTTTCGGTATCGACAACGAGCGCCGATGAGTCTCGCCCCGAAATCGATCGGCGAAGGGACGATGTTTCGTCCATTTGGAGGCATCGAGCGCTCCAAAGCTTTTTTCGCCCCTTGATTTCACCCTCGTCGTTTCATCCTTGTCATTTCACCCTTGTCGTTTCACCCT
>JFBG01000066.1 GCA_000583135.1 Thioalkalivibrio sp. HK1 | reverse complement strand
GTCGAGCGCCAGCGGAACGCTGACGAACACCACCTCGGTGATTCGCTGACTTTGAAGCCGCCCCCGGGGGGAAGGTCTTTTTCTCCCCGGGGCGCCGTTCACGCCGATGGCCAATAACCGATGACAAAGAGTGATTGTCCGATCCTCTTTCGAGCGGATCGATGACCGGCTCCGCCCACCAAAACGCGCTGGCCTTGGAGACCAGTCCTTATCTATTGCAGCACGCCGATAACCCCGTGGATTGGCAACCGTGGGGAGCCGAGGCTTTGGAGCGGGCGCGACGGGAAGACAAGCCGATCCTGCTTTCCATCGGCTATTCCGCTTGCCACTGGTGCCACGTGATGGCGCACGAGTCTTTCGAAGACGAGTCCACCGCCCGCGTGATGAACGATCTTTATATCAATATCAAGGTGGATCGGGAAGAACGTCCGGATATCGACAAGATCTATCAGACCGCGCATCAAATCCTCTCTCGGCGTCCCGGTGGTTGGCCGTTGACGGTCATCCTTTCCCCCGACGATCAAGCGCCCTTCTTTGCCGGTACCTACTTCCCCGATGCTCCCCGCCATGGAATGCCTTCGTTTCGCCAGGTTTTGGTCGGGGCGGAAAGGCTCTATCGGGAGCGGCGGGAGGAGATTCGTCGTCAGAACGCTTCGCTGGTGGATGCGCTGTGCGATCTGGATAAAGCGAGCCCCGGCGATGAAGAGCGCTCGTTGTCGGTAGAGCCTTTGAAAGCGGCCCGCGCCGCCTTGGTGCGTAGCCATGATTCACGCCACGGCGGTTTCGGGGGCGCTCCCAAATTTCCGCATCCGAACCAGATCGAGCGGCTGATGCGCGATTGCGCATCGCTTCGCTTCGGGTCCGGGTCCGATACCGAAACCGATGCCGATACCGCCCTTTCCATGGCTCGTTTCAGCCTTTCGAAGATGTGCTTGGGCGGTCTTTACGATCATGCCGGCGGAGGCTTCTACCGCTATACGGTGGATGAGATGTGGATGATTCCGCATTTCGAAAAGATGCTCTATGACAATGGTCCGCTGCTGGAAATCACCTCGCAGATGTATCGAATGACCGGGGATGCTCTTTTTGCCCACACCGCCCGACGCACCGCCGCTTGGGCCATGCGCGAGATGCAATCCCCCAAGGGAGGGTTTTGGTCCACGCTCGATGCGGATTCGCAAGGTGAGGAGGGAAGGTTCTATCTTTGGACCCCCCAAGAAGTGCGATCGATCGTGCCCGACGATGAATATATCGCCTTGGCCCCCCGTTTCGGTTTGGATCGCCCGCCGAACTTCGAATCATCCAGATGGCATTTACATGCCTACTCGAGCATCGAAGAGGTGGCGGGGCAAATCGGTCTGTCCGAGACCGAGAGCGAGGCGCGCATCGATCGAGCCCTTTCTCGTCTTTTCGAGGCCCGATCGAAGCGGGTCTATCCCGGCCGCGACGAAAAAGTGATCGCATCGTGGAATGGATTGATGATCAAGGGGATGGCGGTCGCCGGACGTATCTTGGGATCGCAAGCGATGATCGACTCCGCTTCGCGCGCCGTCGATTTCATCCGCAAATCGATGTGGATCGATGGAAGGCTGCATGCAACCTACAAAGACGGGCGCGCTCGCTTCAACGCTTATCTCGACGATCACGCTTGCCTGATCGACGGCATCCTCGCCCTTCTTGCCGCGAGATGGAGTGCGGAGGATCTCGCTTTCGCCGTCGAACTGGCCGAGGCGATGCTCGCCCGTTTCGAAGATCGCGAAAGCGGCGGTTTTTATTTCACCTCGAACGACCATGAGCGTTTGATGCATCGCCCGCGCCCGACGATGGACGATGCTTTGCCTGCGGGAAACTCGGTGGCGGCGATCGTCTTGGGGCGTTTGGGGAATTTGCTCGGCGAGATGCGTTATCTGCGGGCGGCGAAGCGCACCTTGATCGCGGCGCGAGAAGGGCTCGAGAAATTCCCGCAGGCCCATACTTCCTTGCTCATCGCCCTCGAGGAATATCTGAATCCGCCGGAAATCGTGGTGATTCGCAGCGCCGATGGAACCGAAGGCGAAGCCTCGTTGGAAAAATGGCGATTGCGAGCGAATTCCGGATATGCCCCTTATCGAATGACGCTCGCCATCCCTGCCGATGCCCGAGATCTACCGGCACTGCTGGCCGAGCGAAAGGCCAGGGGGGATTCCCCGGTCGCCTATCGATGCGAGGGTCGCACCTGCGATGCACCGATCACCTCCTTCGAAGAATTCGATGCCTGTCTTTCGAAGACCGAGATCGGCGAAAAGATCTGATATATCCATCGGACAAGCGAGATCTTGTCATCGCTCGTAGATAAGCCATCAAGCGGTTATGGCACGGTCATAGCGCATTCATAGGGCATAGCCGAACGAGGCCCGGAATCGCTCTTCGATATCGGATCCGGTCAGGGTATGGTTCTGGCTTCCGGGATGTTCGACGCTGATCGCCGCCGCCATCGAGGCCAGCCGACCGGTGGTCTTCCAGTCCATCTTGTTGGAAATCCCGTAAAGCAGTCCGGCGCGATAGGCATCCCCGCATCCGATGGTGTTGACGACGGCGCTCGTCGTCGCGCACGGAATATCGAGCTCCTGATCTTGGGTTCGGATGGTCGAGCCGCGCTCTCCTCGAGTCACGATCAGAGCCTTCAATCGGGAGGCGATGGCCCTTGCATCGAGGCCGGTGCGTTCTCGCAGGAATTCCCACTCGTAGTTGTTGCAGCTCAGCCAGGTGGCGAGATCGACGAAACGCCTAAGGGTGAGGGCGTCGAACATCGGCAGGCTTTGGCCCGGATCGAAAATGAAGGGAATGCCGCATTCGGCGCATTGTTCGGCATGCCGGATCATCCCCTCGCAGCCGTCGGGGGAGATGATGGCGATGGTCGGCGACCGATCGCCTCGATCGATATCGCGTACGTCGTTGCGGTGCGCATGGTTCATGGCCCCGGGATAGAAGGCGGCGATATGGTTGTTATCGAGATCGGTGGTGATGAAGGCCTGCGCGGTGTATTCGTCTTCGACGGGGGTGATCAGGCGATCTTGAATCCCTTGGGTATCCAACCAATCCCGGTAGCTGTCGAAATCCTTGCCGACGGTTGCCATCGGCAAGGGATCGCCACCGAGCCCTTTCAGGGTATAGGAGACATTGCCGGCGCAGCCGCCGAAATCCCGCCGGAAATCACTGACGCGAAAGGTGACGCTCAAAATATCGAGATGATCCGGCAAGATGCGATTCTTGAATCGATCGTTGAATGACATGACCGTGTCATAGGCGAAGGAGCCGCAGATCAGCGCAGACAAGATATCGATCCTTTTTATATTCCGAGCGATGATGGCTTTTTTCGCGCGCATCGATGATGGAGCGAAGAGATGGTTGCGAAAACGAGGCTTTTCGGATTCGATCTCGATAAAGGGCGAGTTTTTGCGATCCCGAAGGTAAGGATGCTCGCCTTTTTCGTTCGTTTATCTTCGAAGCCCTATCTATCCGGCGGTCTTCGTCGATCGCTTTTTTGCCGGGCGGGCACTCTTGGCGGCTTTGTCGCTCTTGCTTTTCCCGCCACGTTCCCCGCCACTTTTTCCGCTGCCCTTGCTGGGGCTCTTTCGCTTGCGAGGGGTTTTTTCGATGCCCAAGATCGATTTCAAGTAGCGACCGGTATGCGAATCCTCGCACCCGGCCACCTCTTCCGGGGTGCCGGCGGCGATGATTCGGCCGCCCCGATCGCCGCCCTCGGGACCTAAATCCACGACCCAATCCGCGGTTTTGACCACCTCCAAATTGTGCTCGATCACGATGATGGTATTGCCGTGATCGCGCAGGCGATGGAGGACTCCCAAGAGTTGCTCGGTATCGTAAAAGTGCAATCCGGTGGTCGGTTCGTCGAGGATATAAAGGGTGCGTCCGGTATCGCGCTTGGAGAGTTCCCTCGAAAGTTTGATCCGCTGCGCTTCGCCTCCGGAGAGGGTCGTCGCTCGCTGCCCCAAGCGCATATAGGAAAGGCCGACGTCGAGCAGGGTCTGGAGTTTGCGGGCAACCACCGGCACCGCGGAAAAGAAATCCAACGCTTCCTCGACGGTCATCTCCAGCACTTCGTGGATATTGCGACCCTTGTAGCGGATATCGAGGGTCTCGCGATTGAAGCGTTTGCCGTTGCAGGTATCGCAAGCGACATAGACATCGGGCAGGAAGTGCATTTCCACTCGGATCACCCCGTCGCCGCTGCAGGCCTCGCAGCGTCCCCCGCGCACATTGAAACTGAAGCGCCCGGGGTTGTAGCCCCGCGATCTCGCTTCGGGGGTGGCGGCGAAGAGCTCCCGCACCGGGGTGAACAAGCCGGTATAGGTCGCAGGATTGGATCGCGGAGTGCGACCGATCGGACTTTGGTCGATGGCCACCACGCGTTCGGCCAAATCCAAGCCGTCGATTCGATCCACCGGGGCGGCCTCGAGCGAGGAATCGTTGAATTTCCGAGCCGCCGCTCGATAGAGGGTATCGTTGACCAAGGTGGATTTGCCGGATCCGGAGACCCCGGTGACGCAGGTCATCAGACCCACGGGAAAATCGGCATCGACCCCCGCCAGGTTGTTGCCCTTGGCGCCCTTGACTCGGATCGTTCGCTTGGGATCGCAAGGGGTGCGTTGTTCGGGCACCTCGATCTTTCGCCGACCGGAGAGATACTGTCCGGTCAGAGAATCGGCATGCGAGGCGATCGTCTCAGGTGGCCCCTCGGCCACGATCTGTCCGCCGTGGACCCCGGCGCCGGGGCCGATATCGATCACGTGATCTGCGCTGCAGATGGCCTCTTCGTCGTGTTCGACGACGATCACCGTATTGCCGATATCTCGCAGATGGACGAGGGTGTCGAGCAAGCGGCGGTTATCCCGCTGATGCAATCCGATGGATGGCTCGTCAAGTACGTACATCACGCCCGCAAGACCGGCGCCGATCTGGCTCGCCAGCCGGATCCGCTGCGCCTCCCCTCCGGAGAGGGTCTCCGCCGCCCGATCGAGGGAGAGGTAGTCGAGCCCCACATCCACCAAAAAGCGCAGCCGCTGACCGATCTCCTTGAGGATGCGACCGGCGATCCCCGCGCGGGCGCCGGTCAGCTCGAGCCCGTCGAAGAAATCCCCGGTGCTTCGGATCGGGAGCGCGGAAACCGCCGGCAGGCTTTGCCCTCCGATGAGGACATTGCGGGCATATCGATTGAGCCGCCCGCCCTCGCAAGCCTCGCAAGCGCGGGTACCCATGAATTTGGAGAGTTCGTCTCTGACCAGTTGCGAATCCGTTTCCCGGTAGCGTCGTTCCATATTGGGGATGACGCCCTCGAAGGGATGTTTGCGCACCCGCCCTCTAAGGCCGCCCCCGGAGAAGGAAAAGCGGATGATCTCCTTGCCGCTTCCTTCCAGGATCACCTTGCGTATTTTTTCCGGCAGTTTTTGGAAAGGAGTGTCGATATTGAAATCGTAGTGCTCGGCCAGCGATTGGATCATCTGGAAATAATAGAAATTTCGCCGATCCCAACCCCGAATGGCTCCGGCGGGGAGGCTGCGCTCGGGATGGGTGACGATGCGCAAGGCGTCGAAAAAGGCATCCGTGCCCAAGCCGTCGCATCGTTCGCAGGCCCCGGCGGGATTGTTGAAGGAGAAGATGCGGGGCTCGAGTTCCGGGATCGAGTAGCCGCAGATATCGCAGGCAAAGCGGGCCGAGAATACCCGCTCCTCTCCGCCCTCTTCCATCGGGGCCACGATCACCCGACCCTCGGAGAGGTTCAAGGCGGTCTCGAAGGATTCGGCCAAGCGCAAGGAGATATCGTCTCGGACCCGGAAGCGATCCACCACCGCCTCGACCGAATGACGGCGCTTGGGATCGAGGGTGATTTCCTGATCCAGATCGCGCAGCGTGCCATCGATACGAGCCCGAATATAGCCTTGGGTACGCAAACTCTCGATAATACGGACATGCTCGCCCTTGCGGTCGTCGATGATCGGGGCCAGGAGCATCAATCGCTCGCCCGCAGGGAGTGTCATCACCGCATCGACCATCTGGCTGACGGTCTGCGATTCGAGGATCGTCCCGTGGTCGGGGCAGCGCGGTTCGCCGATACGGGCGAAGAGCAAGCGCAGGTAGTCGTGAATCTCGGTAATGGTGCCGACCGTCGAGCGCGGGTTGTGCGAGGTGGACTTTTGTTCGATCGATATCGCCGGAGAGAGCCCCTCGATATGCTCGACATCGGGTTTTTCCATCACCGAGAGGAACTGCCGGGCATAGGCGGAGAGGGATTCGACATAGCGTCGTTGCCCTTCGGCATAGATGGTGTCGAAGGCGAGAGAGGATTTGCCGGAGCCGGACAGCCCGGTGATCACCACCAAGCGGTCGCGGGGAATATCGACATCGACGCTACGCAGATTATGGGTGCGGGCACCGCGGATACGGATGGTACCGCTCATCGCAAGGCTATCCTGATAGGTGAGGGGATGATGATGCGTCGGCGCGCATCACCGTGCGGACTTCGCCGATTTTTTCGCCGAGCCCCGCTCTTTGGCGGGCCCTCTCGTCGATCCGTCAACGGTGCCGGAGCGAAACGAGCGGCGAATGAGCAAGCGGCGGACTATGATACGCCCATTGGCGATGATGGATCAATATGAGCGATACCAAGGCCCCCTTCGGCACTTCCTTTTCCGAGCCCCTTCGAGCGCCCGATGAGCCGGTCAGCGCATGGCCTGCGATATTCGCCTTGGGGGGGATCGTCTCGCTGCGCATGATGGGGCTGTTCATGATCCTGCCGGTATTGATCCTACATGCCCCGAATTATGCAGGCTACACGCCGATATTGGCCGGTCTCGCCATCGGGATTCACGGTCTCGCTCAAGGCCTCGCCCAAACCCCGATGGGGTTTCTTTCGGATCGCATCGGGCGCAAGCCGGTGATCGCCGCCGGTCTTGTTATTTTCTTCATCGGTAGCGTGCTGGCCGCCACCGCCGACCATCTATGGACGGTGATCGCCGGTCGCGCTTTGCAAGGAGCGGGCGCGGTGGCCGCTGCGGCCATGGCCTTTGCAAGCGATCTGAGCCATGAGACCCACCGCAATCGGGCGATGGCGATCATCGGGGCGGGCATCGGAATATCCTTCATGCTCTCTTTGGTGTTCGGTCCTTTGGTGGCCGGGTTCTTCGGCCTAAAGGGTGTCTTTTGGGCTTGCGCTTTGCTGGCCCTGATCGCCTTGTTCTTGCTGGGCTTTGCGCTTCGGGCCCCTAAGCGGCGGTTCCCTCGCTCGCTCGGGGATGCCCGAGGATCGACCCCGAAAGGCCGCTCCAAGGGGCCGGCAGGGGAGATCGCGGCGGTCTTGCGCGATCGACAGATGATGACGCTTTGTATCGGGATCTTCGTCATCCATGCGATCATGACCGCAGCCTTCGTCTCCTTGCCGATCGTCATCGAGGAGGTCGGGCTCGTCGATCCCGCCGGGCATTGGAAGATCTATGCGTCGGCGCTGCTCCTTTCCCTTGCGCCCGCAGTGTGGATGATCGTCATCTCGGATCGCGGTCGTCGCGGCCGCGAGGTGGTGATCAGCGCAGGCCTGATGCTCTCGATCGCGCTTTTGGGGCTGACCTTCGCCCAAGGGGCATCGCTACTGATCGGGTCGATGATCGTGTTTTTCGTCGGCTTCAATACCCTGGAGGCTTGCTTGCCGGCGATGATGTCGCAAGCGGCACCGATGCAATCCAGAGGAACTTGCTTGGGGGTTTTCGCCACCTTGCAATGCTTGGGGATTTTCGTCGGCGGGCTTTCGGGCGGCGCTTTGCTCGGCATGGCCGCAGCGCAATCGCTCTTCGCTCCTGGGGCGGTGCTGCTTGCGGGATGGGTGCTGATCGCCCTCGGGTTGAAAGCGGCACCGCTTTCCGGCGAGCGAGCCGGTGGGTAAAGCCAGGGATCGAAAGGCGGGCAAGCGAGATCCGATGGAAAAACCCTCGCCCTCGCTTTGGTTTTCGAGCGAGGCTTTTTTTCGATCCACCATCGATCGAGGCGAAATGCCGATGTCTCTCGAGACTCGATGAACATCATTCTCGGTGCCCTATAGGTGTATCAAGATAAAAGCCTCGGTTTTTTCTTGCGTGGCGGATAGGCAAAATTCAATTGTCCGATCCGGATCGTCTCCGGATCATCGCAAAAGCGGCAAGATCGTCTTGCCGATCATCGATTCATCGTCAACGCCGGGCGGACGAGGGCGTACCATTCACGGATTCGGATCATCGCCGGGGTGCGAGCGATCCTTTTCGCCCGGGATCGGGCTCGAGGTCGAACGATCCCTCGCCGTCGGCGAAGCGATATCGGATTTGAGACCTCCCTTTCATCAATCGATCGGAGAGTTTTCCATGGCCAGAGGTGTCAACAAGGTGATATTGATCGGCAATCTCGGAGCCGATCCGGAAACCCGCCACACGGCAAGCGGCAGCGCGATCACCAATATCCGTCTTGCCACGGCCGAATCTTGGAAAGATCGCAATACCGGCGAGCGACAAGAGCGCACGGAGTGGCATCGGGTGGTGTTTTTCAATCGCTTGGCCGAGGTCGCTGGCGAATATCTACGCAAGGGCTCGAGATGCTATATCGAGGGGCGTATCCAAACCCAGAAATGGCAGAAAGACGGGCAGGATCGCTATACCACCGAGATCATCGCCTCCGATATGCAGATGCTCGGCGGCCGGGACGATATGAGTCGGGGCGGAGGCGGCTCGCCTCGCAATGCCCCGGCATCGAATGCGAGATCGGATGGCGCCGCCGGCGATTCGAGCCCCGATTGGCCGGGCAACGAAGCCGATGGTGGCTCGGGCTATTCCGGGGGCGATGCGGGAGAGGATTTCGATGACGATATTCCTTTTTAGAACCCCAAGTTTTTAGACCATCAAGGCCATATCGAGCCTTCGAAGACCTTTGATTTCGATATCGTTGCAAGGGCCGAACCCTTCGCCCGCCGCATCTTGCGCCTGTGGGTTTCGTCAGATTTTTTTCGAAGCCCTTCGCATCGTCGATCATCGGCATATTTCCGCGACGATGGAACCCATCGTCGCATCGTTCCCACCATGACATAAGCGAGTGAGAGATGAACGCAGAGCAGATTGACAGAATTCGCAGCGCAAAGGGTTTCATCGCGGCATTGGATCAAAGCGGTGGCAGCACCCCCAAGGCGCTGAGCCTTTACGGCATCGGCGACGATGCGTGGTCCACCGAGGAGGAGATGTACGCCCTCATTCATCGCATGCGTACCCGGATCGTGACCAGCGAAGCCTTCGGCGGGGAGCGCATCATCGGGGCGATTCTCTTCGAGAACACGATGGATCGCGAGATCGAGGGTCTTCCCAGCGCCCATTATCTATGGCAGAAAAAGCGGGTCGTCCCTTTCCTCAAAGTGGATAGGGGATTGGAGGATCCAAGGGACGATGTGCAGATGATGAAGCCCATGCCGGCGCTCGATGCGCTGTTGGAGCGGGCGCGTTCAGGCGGTATTTTCGGCACCAAAATGCGATCGGTGATCAAAGATGCCGATCCCGCTGGCATCCAAGCGGTGGTGGAACAGCAGTTCGAGATCGGGCAACGCATATCGAGTGCCGGTTTGGTACCCATCATCGAGCCCGAGGTCGATATTCACAGCCCGCAAAAAGCGCGAGCCGAGGCCCTTTTGCGCGATGCCCTGCTCGAGCATCTCGATGCGTTGGCGGCGAACCACAAGGTCATGCTCAAGCTCACCTTGCCCGAGGAGGATGATTTCTACTCGGGTTGTATGCAGCACCCCAATGTCTTGCGGGTTGCGGCCCTTTCCGGCGGCTATTCTCGCAAAGAGGCGAATGCGCGTTTGGCGCGAAATCGCGGCATGATCGCAAGTTTCTCCCGGGCCTTGACCGAGGGGCTGAGCGAAGGGCAATCGGATGCGGAATTCGATGCCGCCCTCGATGCCTCCATCGCCGGCATCTTCGCTTCATCCGAAACCTGACGGATCCCCCGCAGGGTCGATCGATTCTTGAACAAGATGGTCTGCGCCGGATTTTTTCGGTGTGGATTGCTTCGCCCCGGCTCGCTTCGGTCTACCGGGGCTTTTTTTCGCTCATCCGATCGAAGCGAGACCCCCTTGACATTCCGAGCAAGATTTGCTAATAGTAGACGTAAGGTCCAAATCCGGTCCAACCAAACAAGGAGGGGAATCCAATGCGTAATCTCATGATGGGAATGATGATGCTTGTCGGTTTCGTCGGCTCGGCCTATGCAAACGACGCTGTTGTGGAGCAGCCGCCCCAAGCGAGTGGGGATTTGCAGCAGTGCGAGGCTGATTGCGACGCGCTCTATGTTCCCGGCGGTGCGACGCACGGTGCCTGCATTGAGGAATGTAATGTCTTTTTGAATGATGGAACCCGCGCGAGCACCGAGCAGCCGACAATGCTCGCCGAGGGCGGATGCTATGTCAACGATCAAGGCGAGGAGGTTTGCTACGGCGAAGATGGATCTGTGCTCGGGTCTGCGGCTACCAAAGCGGACACGATGCTTGCGGGGCTGAGTGACTGCAAGTTCGATTGTGACGAGTATGAGGACGGGTCGCAGTCTTGCTACGACACCTGCGACAAGTTTTTCCCGCAGGCGTCCATCGATGCAGGGCAGCCGACGATGCTTGCGGGTAGCCAGTT
>JFBG01000065.1 GCA_000583135.1 Thioalkalivibrio sp. HK1 | reverse complement strand
CGATTCGGGGATTTAGACTTAAAATTTCCCTTTTGGAATTCCCCCCCCTCGGATTATCGAGTTGAACTCGCCTTTTGAATCCCCCCCCCCCCCCAAGTGCGAACGATTTCTGACCATGTCTCGTTTCGGTGATTTGGCGACCCCTCTTTCGTGGCCCAAGGTGGCGTCATCGTCTCCGAGATCGCCGCTTTCCTTGCGATCGACCAAAAAGCGGATCGAGGGATGGCTCGTCCTATCGATCATCCTATCGATCGTCACATCGCTCGTCATGGCGATCGGCCCGATCCGCCAGGTCGAGGCCGCCGACCGCGCCCTTATCGAGGGCATTCGTCTTTCCACCCAAGCCCAGCGTACGAGGGTGGTGCTCGATGTCGATCGCCCCCTCGAAGCCAAGATCTTCGAAGAGAGCAATCCCGAGCGCTTGATCGTCGATCTCCAAGATACCCGTCTTGCAGGGGATATCCCGACGGTGCGCAAAGACGATATTCGTCTGGCGCGCATCCGCATGGCCTACCACGACAAGGGCCGTCGCCTGCGCTTGGTTTTCGATCTCAAAAGAAAGGTGGCATGGAAGAGTGCCCACTTTCCCCCTTTGGAGAGATACGGCCATCGCTTGGTATTGGATCTCTCGTCGAAAGAGGGCGGTGCAGCCCCGGCGGCTTCGATATCGCCATCGGCGTCGCCGAAGTCCTCGTCGAGGTCAAGACCGCCGCCCCCGTCGACCCTCGCCGACTCGCGCTGCCATCGGGGCGATTGGGATCCGAATCGCCTGCGCGATACGATCGTGGTCATCGATCCCGGGCATGGCGGCAAGGATCCCGGGGCCATCGCCCCTTCGGGGTTGCGGGAAAAGGATGTGGTGATGGCGATCTCCCGCGATCTCGCCCGCCGGATCGACGCCACCCCGGGGATGCGCGCCATCCTGACCCGGACCACCGATCGACGGATACCCCTGCGCACTCGTACCGGCATCGCCCGCGCCAACCGGGCCAGCCTTTTCATCTCGATCCATGCCGACGCTTTTCGCAACCCGCGGATATGGGGCAGTTCGGTCTATATCCTTTCCTATAAAGGCGAGAGCAGCGAAGAGGGGCGTTGGTTGGCGGCGCGCGAAAATGCTGCGGCTCTGGCCGGGGGGGATTCCCTCGACGGGATTTCTCTGCACGAATGCGAGGATGACGATTTCATTCAGACCATCCTCGACTACTCTCAGACCGGGGCGCGAAAGCTCGGCACCCATGCCGCGGTTCGGATCCTCGAATCGTTGACCCGGGCCACGAGGATCCGCAAGCGCAATGTCGATCGGGCGGGTTTCGTGGTTCTCAAAGCCCCCAATATCCCATCGCTGCTCATCGAAACCGGTTTTTTGACCAATCCCACCGATGCCAAGAGGCTGGCCACACCCTCCTATCAGCGTAAGATCGCCGCCGCCATCATGAAGGGGATCAAGGCCCATTTCAAGAAATACCCTCCTCCGGGGAGCCTGCTGGAGGTTTGGTACAAGGGAACCGACCATCGCGTCGTGCGCGGAGACACCCTGTCGGAGCTCTCCCTTCGCTATCGGGTATCGGTGGAGGATCTAAGGCGGCTCAACGCCATCGAAGGGGATTTGATCCGCATCGGTCAGGTGCTTCGGGTGCCGCCGACGGGAGCCGGTTGAGGGGGAGAAGCGCTCGAAGATCCGAGAGATCGAGTATCCGAGGATTCAAAAGCCCGAATAGTCGTAGGCTAATCGATCTCCCCGGCATTCGAGGGCTTTCAAAGGTTTTTTGCCCGAAGTCTCTATGCCGGCCCCAACGTCCGCGCATCGTTCTCGATCGATCCCGCAACCGCAATGCGCCCCGATCCCTTCATCGGGCATCCTCGATCGCTGCGCCTCCCAAGCATTCATCTTGTCGATACAAGACCGCATATTGCCCCGAGGTCACCGCTCTTTGCGGGGTGTCGAAGTGCAGCTCGATCTTCCCCGTCATCGGATTTGCGAGCGCTTCGCAGGCTTGATCTTCCTGCCGGTAGCGGATTTTCGCGTGGCAGCGAAGGGGCAGGGGCGGTTCGACCCCGGCGATCCAGTGCATCTTGCGCAAGGTGACCACCGAGCGAAAGAGGGCGCGATGGTCGCCTCCTTGTACGAGGATCAAGGCGTTGCGGGCATGATCCTTCGCCGCCACATACCAAGGCTCGCCGCTATCTCCGGATCGTCCCCCGACATTCAATCCCTTGCGTTGACCCAAGGTGAAAAAGGCAAGGCCCCGGTGCTGCCCCAAGCGCTCGCCGTCGACGCTCTCGATCGGACCCGGATCCCAAGGTAAAAAGCGCTCCAAAAAGGGGGTGAAACGTCTTTCGCCGACGAAGCAGATCCCCGTGCTGTCCCGCTTGGCGAAAGGGGCGAGCTCGGCGCTCTTCGCCCAGCTGCGCACTTGGGTCTTTTGCAGATCGCCCAAGGGGAAGATCGATCGGGCCAGCCGCTTTTGATCCAAAGCGTGCAGGAAATAACTTTGATCTTTATTCGTATCCCTTCCCTTGAGAAGCCTTATCCCCTTTGGAGAACGTTCGATACGAGCGTAATGCCCGGTGGCGATCAGATCGGCACCCAAGCGTTCGGCGTGGTCGGCGAAGGCGCTGAATTTCACCTCGCGATTGCACAGCACATCCGGATTGGGGGTATGGCCGGCCTCGATATCGCGCAAGAAGGGGGTGAAGACCCGATCCCAGTAGATGTCGGCGCAGTTGACGGTATGCAAAGGCACTTGCAGTCGATCGCAAACCTTGCGGGCATCGGCGAGATCCTCGGCGGCGGTGCAATGCCCCGAGGTATCGTCTTCCTCCCAGTTCTTCATGAACATCGCCTGCACCGGAACGCCGGCCTTGACCAGCAGCAGCAGCGCCAAGGCCGAGTCCACCCCGCCGGAAAGGGCGACCATCACCGATGCGGACCGAGACGGGACCTGAGACGAAGACGGACGAGCCAAGCGGGTACTCGCTTCGATCGCCGCCAGCACCTCGCTCGGCGGCGAGAAGGAGTCGGATCGCTCGGTGATCGTCGTCATCGAGGGGGATGCCATCGAAGGGGCTTTTCGGACTTGCGGTTCATTGCATCGCCTCGATGATCGGATCGTCCCAGCCGCCGCGGATCGAATAGCGATAGGAGAAGAATCGATTGACGATCTCTTTTCCTAAGAGCCCCTCGCCCAAGCGCAAAGGGGTCAGCGGCAAGGCGGAGGTGATCTTCGGAACGAGGGTGACGACCAGATCGTAATTCTCTTCGACCAGATCGATGCGACCGGTGACGGTCAGGCGTACGGTTTCGCTCTCGATCATCAAATCGCCGGTTCGGGCGCCGCCGCTGCCGATGCGGAACTCACCGCTCAATCGATCGTAATCGAGTCCCTCTTGGAAGAGGTCGTCGAAGTCGAAGAGGAGTCGTCGGGGTAGGGATTCAAGGATCAAGAGGCTGAAAAACCGAGCGAAAAGCCCGCGATCGACATTTCGCAGCCTTCCCGGCCCCGATTGCAAAGAGACGATGCCGCTGATCCGCTCGAAGTCGACTTCCATCGGCGATCCCGTCCAAAGACCGTGGAAGGTCAGCTCGCTCTTTCCGCGTTCCACGACCCGGCCATCGAGCCCGATCCGGTCGATGATGCGACCGAGATCATCGCCTCGCAACTGGCCTGCGAATTCGCTTTGCACCTCGCCGGCGTCGATTTTCCAGGATCCGATGCCGTCGACCCCGAAATCCTCGTTGCGCACCCGAAAATGACGAAAGAGCACGCCGGTGTCGTCGCGCGAGGTGGAGATATCGACGGCCCCGAGATCGCTCGCCCCCCAAAGGAGTCGACGGATGAGCAGTTCCGTCGGGGGGAGATCCGGCGGGGCCAAGCGCGCCGCTTCGTCGGCCCTCGCATCGTAGGTACTCGCATCGTCGAAAGAAGGGTCGTCGGGTGCGGATTGAATCTCGGCGGCATCGCCGGCCATGAGCGATAGCCTTTCGAATTCCGCGCGAATTCTCCGCCCGCCTCCGGGGGCATCGATCAATCGTAGCCATCCCTCGATATGCTCGCTTTCGAGCGCGATCATCCACTCGGTGGCATCGGAACCTGCGTTTTTTTCGACGGGCTCGGCATGTAGGCGAACTTGCCGGAAGGGTCGACGAAGATCGGGGATGAACAAGCGCTCGATATCGAGATCGACTTCATCGATGATATCGAAGGCGGAATCGTTCTCGCTCGGAGACGATGCGGGCGATAGGGACGAGTCTTCGGCGGATTCCGAGGGTGGGTCCATCGAACCCTTCGACAAGCCCGATAAGGCGAGCAGGCGCTGCCAGCGCTCGAGATCGAGGATCGGCATGTCGCCTTCGATGCGGATTCCTCGAGGCGCCGAAGGCGGCGTTGGATCTGCGTCGGGCCGAGAGTCGGGGTCGAGTGCTTCGGAACGGGCTTTTCGCCCGAGGAATATCTCCCCGCCCTCGATGGCCAGACCGGTATCGGCGGGGGAAAGAAGCAATCGCGCCTGCGCCCGATCCGCATAGCGAAGGTGCAGATCGTGCCTTTGGCCGACGGTGAAGCGATCATCGAGAGAGAATTGCCGGATGCTGTTTGCGTCCTTGCCGAAGGGTTCGGGCAGATCGAGGGGAAGCCCGGCGAGATCGCTTCGAAGGCGAAGGCGGGCTTCGAGCGAGGATTGCCCATCGTCGCCCGGCGATCGAGGAAGTGATCGAGGAATCTCCAGCCAAGCCTGCCAATAGGCCGTCGGTGCCGTGGCGGTGGATTCGCCCATGCTCGGCCCGTCTTTTTCCTGCGGGATCCCGGGCAGGTCCGCACCGATATTGCGAAGATGCAAGAGCATGTGATCCGTAGGGGAATGCCCGTCGATGGCGATGCGAAGGGTGCGCTGCGCATCCGATATATCCGATGCTTCGGACGAGGGATCGGAGCCTTGCCCCCCCGAGGTGGGGCTATCGTCGATGGCGATGCGGATTGCCCGGCCGAGATAGTTCGCCTTCAAATCATTGGCCTCGATGCGATTGTCCTCGAAGCGGATGGTGCCCTCGACCGCTTGCAGCCCTTTTGCGAAACCCTTGATATCCACCCCGGTGCGGGCGAGGTGGATCTCGCCTCGGGTTTTTGTTTTTCGGGTCTTGCGCGCCCGCCCCAAGGGCACCTCGATATCGAGGGCGATGGATCCCCTGCCATCGAAGGCGAGGTTTTTCGACATCGGCGCGAAATTCTTTTGCAGCGGGCTCTCGGCGAGGTAGCGGATGCCGTCGGCGATCGGTCCCTCGACGGTGCCGGCGATGTCGAGCAAAGGCGGAAGGGCGCGCATATTATCGATGACCACTCGGGTTTCGCCGAGCGTCGATCCGAAGATCCTCCCCTCGTCGATGCGCGCTTCCATGCGGGCGTTGTCGAAGCGCACTTGCCCGACGATATCCGACATGGCAGGCCATTTCGGGGCATAAGCGAAGTCCGGGAGGGCGAGATCGACAACGGCCTCGACATTACGATCCTCGATGGTGAAGGCGAAAGGAGCGGGGGCGTTCGAGGCTGCGGGCGGGATCCGATCGTTGGGATCGACATCGAAGTCTCGTTCGGGCGATATATTCGAAGTCGATGCATCACTCGATGCCTTCGCAGTCGACGTCTTGGGGGTCAGCACCCCTTCGATCGTCAACCGAGCGCTTTTTATATCCCCTCGGGGCATCGAGGAATCGATCCAGCGATCCACCGGCTCCGGCACCACACCCTCGGGCAGCAGCCCCCGCACCGCTTGCAGACTCGCTGTTCGGTCATCCAAGTGCCCATCGGCGAGTTCCAGCCGAAGCCCGAATCGCATCCCCGCCGGGTCGCTCCCATCGAGGCTCGAAGCCGAATGGGGAAGGTGCACCCTTCCTTCGGCTTTCAATCCCCCGGCGCCGCTTCGGGCAAGGAGATTCGAAATGACAAGCCCGCCTTCGATGCGCTCGCTCGCTCGATTCCCCGCCGGCCGAGATACGGGAAAAGGGGGCGCAGGTGAGGCAAGGGTGGCGGTCTTTTCGCTGGGTTCGCTCGAGGGCGGGATATAGGCGAGCCTTCCCGAAAAATCGCGCAAGGGCTCCAAGGGGGGTGTTCGATATTCGAAGGAGAAGCCCACTTCGCCATCCTCGATATGGGCGACGATCTTCCCCTTTCGGTCGAGTTCGATCCTTCCCTCGAATCCATAAGGAACGATCGCTCCCGCCTTCGATTCGGCGATGCCGATATCGCCGAAGGAGGCGCTCGCTCGAAGCCCGAATACCTTCGCCCCTTCGCCGACAGGCGAGGGCGAATCGATCACCGAATGCCCCCCGACAGGCAGGCGGATCCGGATATCGTTTAGATGACCCTCGATTCCGAGCGTTTTTATGCGGGCGATCATCGAAGGATCGCCCCCCGCCAAAGCGTAGAGGGAAAGAAGATCATCGACCCCCATGCGATCGGCGAGAAGGGAGAGCTCCATGAGGGGAGGGTTCGGCGTCGTCGGGCTCGATCGCTCCTGGGATGAACGAGATGCTCGATCGCCGAGATCGGGCGCTCTCTTGTCGTCGATTAGACCCTCGCCAATATCGCTTCCATCGGCTTCGAGAGGCGACAGCTCGATCTCCAAGGAGCCGAGCGCCCAAGAGGTATCTTTCGTCCCGACGAAGGAAAGATCGTCGAAAAGGGCGAGCCACCCCGATTCCTTGCGCTCGAAGGAGAAGGATCCATCGATCGCTCGGGGCAAAGAAGACGCCGGCGGCGGTGATGGAGAAGGGCTCGATTCGATCGCTTGGGATGTCCTTTGCGATCCGGCATCGCCGGCATCGACCGACATCGAGCGCAAGGAGCGAAGGGAGGCTTTCCCTTGGCTTTGCACGAGATCGAAGTCTTGCACGATCATTCGGATATTGCCCGAGATTTCGCCCGAGATATTGCCGATGATGGGCAGCCGATCCCCGACTTCCCCCTCGTTCCTTGCCTCGCTTCCTTCGTCGCTTCGAAGGCCGGGGATGAAGGGGTGAAGGCTTTCGAGTCGAAGACCGGTTGCCTGCGCTTCGATCCGCGCCGTCCACGAGGAAAGGGAATCCCCATGCAGATTCGCACTGAAATCGATCATTCCTTTCGAATCGACCCCCGATATCCCGTTATCGCCTCCTTCATTCAAGGGTTGCGGGAATAGAGTGCCGACGATCCGCCAAGCATCGGCATCGGCTATCGGCGGCATCGTTCGGGCGGGTGCTTGGCTTTCGCTTGCGCTCGGGTCACCTTCGATAGGAACGCCTTCGATCGAAGCGCGTTCGATCCGAATGCGCTCGAAGAAAAGAGGCAGATCCCGCCCTTTCGATCGCAGCGTGATCGTCGAGTTGTCGAAGGTGAGATCCGGTTGGGTGGAAAGCCATGCGAGCAGCGGTTCGAGCGAGGATGCCAATGCCCGATCCTCGATACCTTCTTGCACATCCACTTGTGCATCATCTTGGGCATCCGCCCCCCTTTCTTCCCCGGAAGAGGTTGTCGGCAGGCGATGTCCGGCAACGACGATCTCGCCGCCGGCGGTGCGCTCGAAGGGGAAGGCCAGCCCGTCCAAGGTGATGCCGTGCACCCGAGGGGTGGCATCGATGAGCGTTCGGATCGGGTCGATCACGAAGGTGATCGAATCCAGTCGCAGGCGCTCATCGAGGCGAGGGGTGGCGTTTGCGGCATCGAGCGGAGCGCTTGCGGGGCTTGCGTCCCCCGCTCGATCCACCACCCGCAGATCGTCGAGTTCGAAGGCGAGGTGGAATCCTCGACGATGGATGCGAATGGCCTCGAATGCGATCGATTCCCCGGCGATTTTGCTGACCCAACCCTCGATCGTCGGGCGGTATTCGTCGGCTTGGGAGAGCATGTATTCCGTCAGCAGCAACAAAGCGCCGATGATCAGCAAAAAAAACCCGCCCAGATAAGCGGCCCATCGCCGAGCAGATCCCCGCTTCGCCTTCTTTCTTCCCGCCCCGATAGTTGCCGGATCGGGGTCCGAGGGCGGGGCGGGCGAGGGCTTGCTATTCATGCGGGAGGCGGCAAAGGGGAGGGGAATCGGATGCGCGGGTGGACTCGAAGGGATGCGAATTCGCTAGGGGTTCGCGAATCCGGTTTCGCGAATCTCGATATTTTACAAGGGCACGATATCGTAACGCTCGCGGGTATATCGATTCTCGATCCGAATCTCGATCGATTTGCCGGTCAGCGCCTCCAATTCGGAAAATATCGCGTATTCATCCTCGATCAAGCGATGACCGATTTCCGGGCAGGCAACGATCAACAACCCCTCGCTATCGAATTGGCGGGCGTTGCGCAGGATATCGCGGACGATTTCATTACAAACGCTCGCCGCCGATTTGATCGCCCCGCTTCCCCGGCAGTGCGGACAGTCATCGAAAAGGGTGTGGCGCAGACTCTTGCCGGTGCGCTTGCGGGTCATCTCCACCAGCCCCAAGGGGGAGATATCGCCGATGCGAACCCGGACGCGATCTGCGCTCAGGGCTTTTTCGAGGGTTTTCAACAGCGCATCGCGATGCTCTTTTCGTTGCATATCGATGAAATCGACCACGATGATGCCCGCAAGGTTCCGCAAGCGCAGTTGGCGGGCGATGGCATGGACCGCTTCGATATTGGTCTTGAAGGCGGTTTCTTCCGGATTGCGCCGGCCGACGAATCCGCCGCTGTTGACGTCGATGGCGATGAGCGCCTCGGTCTCTTCGATCACGATGGATCCACCGGATTTCAAGGGCACGCGCGGATGCAGCGCCTTGCGAATCTCGTTTTCGACCGAATAAAGATCGAATATCGACGAATCGCCGTCATGGAGATCGATGCGCGGGCTCATCTCGGGCAAGAAGCGATCGCAAAAATCGATGGTATGGGCGAGTGCAGAGGCGGAGTCGATCCGCACCCGCTCGATGGCGGCGCTCGATCGCTCGCGCAGGATGCGTACCACCAAAGGCAGGTCTTCATGGACGATGGCCGGCGCCCGATAAGCCTTACCCTTGGCGGTGATCGAATGCAAAAGCCGTTGCAGGAAAAGCATGTCGGATTCGATGACCTGAGCCGAGCAACCCTCGGCGGCGGTGCGCACGATCCAACCGTCTTCGGGCATCGAGCCTTTTCGTTCGCTGCCCGAAAGCCCATCGATCTCGGCGCCTTCGGCTCGCCCCCCGTTTTCGATCAGATCGCGCACGATGGCTTGCAGCCGATGACGCTCGCTCTCGTCCTCGATGCGCTTGGATACCCCGATCATCGCCGATCCCGGCAGGATCACCGTATGGCAAGAAGGGATCGAAAAGCGAGTGGTGATCCGCGCCCCCTTGGTTCCGATCGGATCCTTGATGACCTGAACCAGCCTCTCCTCGCCCTCCCGCACCAGGCTATCGATGGGGATTTCGGGGGTGTCCTCGTCATCGGCGGCGGGGAGGATTGCGCCATCGATCGTCGCGATATCGGCGAGGGAGGGAAGGGAAGGGGAGGTGATATCCGAGGCATGGAGGAAGGCCGAGCGTTCGAGCCCGATATCCACGAATGCCGCTTGCATCCCCGGCAAAACGCGCAGGATGCGTCCCTTGTAGATATTGCCGACCAATCCGCGTTTCCCGCGCTGCTCGATGAAGATCTCTTGCAGCACGCCCTTTTCGACGAGCGCGACCCTGACCTCGGGCGATGTGATATTGACCAGCAGTTCGATGCTCATGATTGTCGTCGCTTTTTGCGCGCTATCTCATGGAGAGGGCGGTGCGATATCAATGCGAAAATCCCCGAAGACGAAGGAGCATCGATGCCCCTTGCACCGTTGTCGGTGAGATCGCCTGCGTTTTCAATGGTACAAATCGTTTCGGTATCCGGTCTATCATTTGCGATCGTCGGCGATGATTGGCGACGGCCTGATTTTGCGAGGACATGGCGCGGCGGGATTTCGAACGCACATTGTCGATCCGATGCGTCAGGCTTTTTCGGCATGTTCGAGATCGAAGCCACCCTCGATCGCGCCCCTAAGACCGATTGTGCAAGATGCGAGAACGAGGCCGGATCATGAAGCATGGGTTGCCGGGGTACGGATCGCCGTTTTTTCGTCCTTCGCCAAGGGGCGGGCGACTCCTTTCGTCCACTTGCTGCGCCGATTTGCAGTATCGCCACGCGATATCGTCCGACTTTTTGCCTTGATGCCCGAGGGTCTCGATGAATAGCGATCATTCTTTGGCTTCGACCCCCCGTGGACCCTCTCGCCGCCCGGAGTCGATCGCCGACGAAGCCGTCGAATCGGTCGGCGCATTCATCGCAGATCGCCTCGGCGATGCCGCCCAAGCGATATTGGCGGGCGAGCGCGAGGCATGGACCGCAGTATCGAGAATGATCGCCGATCTCAATTTGGATATCCCTTGTATCCAATCCGCATTGCTCGCTCCCTTGATCCACCGAGGCATCGTCGATCAAGAGGCGATCGGCGCTCGCTTCGAGGGGAAAACCGCGGATCTCGTCCAAGGCTTGCTCCGCTTCGAGACCCTGCGCAGCCTGCCCGCCGGCGATTCGGTCACCGAAGATCGCTCGCGCATCGATCTTCTGCGCAAACTGTTGTTGGCGGCGGTCGACGATGTCCGGGTGGTGGTCGTCCATCTGGTATTGACCCTCCACCGATTGCGCACCGCCGCCACCCTTTCGAGCGATGAGCGCCTTCGACTCGCCCAAGAGGGGTTGGATATATCCGCTCCCTTGGCCGGTCGCCTCGGGGTTTGGCAATATAAATGGGAGATCGAGGATCTTTCCTTACGCGAATCCGATCCGCAGGCCTATCGCAGCATCGCCGCTTCGCTCAATCAGCGCCGCGCCGATCGAGAAGCGGACCTCGAAGTCGCGAAACAACGGCTCGAAGCGGAGATCGCCAAAGAGGGGATCGAGAGCGAGATCAGCGCTCGGGTCAAGCATATTCACAGTATCTGGCGCAAGATGCAGCGTAAATCGCTCGATATCGCTCAGATTTTCGATCAGCGCGCCTTGCGGGTATTGGTCGAAAGCGTCGCTCAGTGCTATACGGTGCTCGGCATCGTCCATAGCCTGTGGACGCATATTCCGCGCGAATTCGACGATTACATCACCCGTCCCAAACCCAATGGCTACCAGTCCTTGCATACCGCGGTTTTGGGACCCGGCGGGCGCACCTTGGAGGTGCAGATACGAACCCGCGAGATGCATGCCCAAGCCGAGCTCGGCGTTGCCGCCCACTGGCGCTACAAAGAAGGAGGCAAGGGGGTGGATTCGAGCCAGGACAGCCGTATCTCCTGGCTGCGCCATCTATTGGATCCCGACGCATCCGAGGACGGGGATTCCCTGCTCGCATCGTTGGGCAAGGAGTTGGATGCGGAAAGGGTCTACGCCTTCACCCCGCGCGGCGATATCTTCGATCTTCCGATGGGATCGACCCCGCTCGATTTCGCCTATCAGGTGCATACCCAAGTCGGTCATCGTTGTCGGGGGGCGAAGGTCAACGGTCGGATCGTGCCTTTGACCCATATCCTTCGCTCCGGGGATCAGATCGAGATCCTCACCGCCCCCCATCCGCGCCCGAGTCGGGATTGGCTCAACCCCAACCTCGGTTATCTCGGCAATCCGCGCTCGAGGGCGAGCGTACGCAACTGGTTCAAACAGCAAGATCGAGAGCGCAATATCGTCGATGGTCAGGAGATTTGGGATCGCGAGATCAAACGTCTGCGGATCGAGAATCCGCCCAAGGAAAAATTGGTCGAACGCTTCAACCTTGCAGGCTTCGATGACCTGCTGGCCGCTATGGGGCGAGGGGATATAAGCGGCGCCCAAATCGCCGGTGCCTTTCAGCCGTGGCTGCAAGAGTCCCGCCTGTCGACACCGAAGACCGTTCGGGCTCCGAGATCGGATCGCCACAAGAAATCCCAAGGCGTTCATATCCAGGGGGTGGGCAATTTGCTGACCCAAATGGCCCGTTGTTGCAGCCCCTTGTTGAACGACCCGATCAAGGGCTACATCACCCGCGGCCGCGGGGTCAGCATCCACCGCAGCGATTGTCGCAATATCCTCAACCTAGTGGACAGGGAGCGGGCGAGGCTGATCGATGTCGAATGGAGCGGCGACGAACAAGAGACATGGCCGGTAGAGATCGTGATCGAGGCCCACGATCGCAAGAATCTGCTGCGCGATATCACCTCCGTCGTTTCCGGCGAGGCTTTGAATATCGTGGCCATGGATCTGAAATCCGATGCCTCGACCAATACCGTGATCGTCAACCTCACCCTCGACCTGCGCGGTATCGAACAGCTCTCCTTGGTGCTCGATCGCTTGTTGCAGCTACCGAACGTCTTCGAATGCCGTCGCCGGGCCTGAACCCGGCAACCCGATCTCTATTTGCGCATCTCGCCGCCCGCCGCCAAGTCATATCCTTCGAAAGACCAAGGCCGAGCCCGCCGGAAAAGAAGCGGTGGGTGGTAGAATCTCGCAACGATTCAAGTCGAGGGCGGCACCCGAAGGGCGATCCTTCGCCTCGATGCCGCTCGATGTCGCCGAAGGTCAGGGCACTTTTCGTTTTCGGGCGAGTTTCGTTCGTGATCGACTGGGCATCAGGTATCGCCGCATCGGAATTTCTTCGCCGCGAAAGATCGAGCGCGACAGATCGAGATCCGAAAAGGGTCCTTGCGGCATGGGCAATGGAGCGAGCGAAACGATGAGAGGCCGGCGATGAGACTCTTGCTGATCACCATCGTTACATGGTTGGCGCTATCGGGAATCTTCATACCCTTGCTCTTGGCGTTGGGGCTGGTATCGAGTCTGCTGGTGGTCTGGTTGGTGCGCCGGGCGGATCGCAAGGACGGCGATCCCATCGTTTTCTCGATGCATCTTTGGCGCTTGCCGGGCTACTTCCTTTGGCTCGCCGTCGAAGTCGTCAAATCCAATATCGATGTCGCCCGCTGCATCCTCTCCCCGAATCTTTCCATCGCTCCTGCGATCCGTTGGCTGCCGGCGAAGCAGCGTACCGAGCTCGGCCGCGTTCTCTATGCCAATTCGATCACCTTGACTCCGGGGACCTTGTCGATCGATCTCGACGACGGTGCGGTGGAGGTGCATGCCGTCGACGAGGCCGCACTCGAACTGTTGGCCTCGGGCGAGATGGCCGATCGGATCTGCGCCTTGGAAAAGGATGCGAAGCGGTGATCGACTCGGTGCTGGCGGTGAGCATCTTCGGGGTGATCGGGGCGATGATCATCACCTTGATCCGCGCCTTGCGCGGCCCCACCGTCTACGATCGCGCTTTGGCGGTCAACAGCTTCGGCACGCTGACGGTGATGGTCCTTGCGCTGCACGGATTTCTCACCGAGCGCCCGGAATTTCTCGATATCGCCATCCTCTACGCCCTGATCAACTTCATCGGCACCGTGGCCATGCTGAGGTTTTTCTCATCGAGCGGCAGCGAGGCGGTGCCCCAAGCGCCGACGCCGACGATCGACGATGCCGCCCGAATCCCCGCCGGCGAAGACGCTTCCCGACGAGACAAGCGCCGACGAGACGATCGGCAAGATATCCAAGGGTGATCCGATGACCCTCGCGATCGATCTTCTCGCCTCCCTTTGCCTGTTGACGGGAACGATCTTCTTGATCATCGGGGCCATCGGTCTGGTGCGCTTGCCGGACTTTTTTACCCGCATCCACGCCACCGGAGTGATCGATACCTTGGGCACGGGGTTGGTGCTGATCGGCTTGATGCTGATCGTCGGTTGGACGCAGCCATTGATATGGATCAAGCTGGTTCTGATCATGGCCTTCATGCTGATCACCGGCCCCACCGCCACCCACTCCTTGGCCAGAACCGCCCTGCACGGGCGTTTGGATCCGCTATCGAGTCGCCCGTCGCCGGAGAAGCCGCCATCGAGCACCTGATCATCATCGCATTGCAGGCGTTGATGGTGGCCAATGCCTTGGCCATCGCCCGCATCACCAGTTTATTTTCGGCAGTGATGCTCTTCGGCAGCTTCAGTCTGCTCTCGGCGGCGCTCTTCGTGATCATGGATGCGGTGGATGTCGCGCTGACCGAAGCGGCGGTCGGCGCCGGGATATCGACCATCTTGATGCTCGCGACCTTGGCCCGCACCAAGTCCTTCTCGCGTTGGCGATCGACGGCACCGCGCCCGATGGCGCTGGTATTGGCGGTGGGAGTGGGATTGCTGATGGTCTACACCACGCAGGATTATCCGCGTTTCGCCTCGGCGCAGGCCCCGGCTCATCGCCATGTCGTTCCCCATTATCTCGAACAGGGGCCGAAGGAGACCGGAGTGCCGAATGTCGTTACCTCGGTCCTTGCAAGTTATCGAGGCTACGATACCTTGGGAGAGGTGGTGGTGATATTCACCGCCGGGATCGGGGTGGTTGCGCTGTTGGGGCTTGTCCGCTCGCCCCCGAACTCGCCGCCGACGGGAGTGCGGCCTCGATCCGAGCCCGGCAGAGCCAAAAAGCCCTTGGACGACAGCCATCTGGATACGAGGATCATCGACTGATGCGGCATAACCTCGTACTCAAGTCGGCGGCGAAGATCACCTTGCCCTTCATTCTGCTCTTCGCCCTCTATGTGCAATTTCATGGCGATTACGGTCCCGGCGGGGGCTTTCAGGCGGGGGCGATCTTCGGAGCCGGAATCATCCTCTACGGACTGGTCTTCGGAACCCGCAACTCCCGTATCTTGATGTCCCCGGGGATCGCCCCCGTCGCCGCCGTCATCGGGGTTTTCCTCTATACCGGGGTCGGCATCGTCTCGATGCTGCTCGGGGCGAACTTCCTCGATTACGATGTGCTCGCAGCCTCGGATGTTGCCGGGCAGCATTTGGGGATATTGCTGGTCGAATTCGGGGTCGGTCTGGCGGTGATGTCGGTGATGGTGATCTTCTTTCACGCCTTCGTGGCCACCGCCGAAGAGGATCTCGAATCGGAATCATCGGCCCAGACCGAAGAGCCATCCGATCGGCGCTCGCAAGCCGATGGCTGAGAATTTCCTCGACGCCTATCCGTGGTGGGGCAGCATCGTGCTGCTCTCGATCGGCCTTTATGTGGTGATGGCGAGCCGCAACTACATCAAGAAAGTGATGGGATTGTCGATCTTCCAGACCGCCGTTTTCATCATGTACATCCAAATCGGGGCGATGGAAGGGGCGACCGCCCCCATCGTCGATGCCCACCATTCCCTCTACGCCAACCCCCTGACCCACGTGCTGATCCTGACCGCGATCGTGGTCGGGGTGGCGACCGCGGCCTTGGCCCTTGCCCTCGTGGTGCGCATTCACGCCGCTTGGGGGAGTATCGAGGAAGACGATATCGTTCGCGCGGCAAAGCGGGAGGAAGCCGAAAGATGAGCCTTCCGGCGGGTCTCGAGGCTCAACTTCCCGCCTTGCAGATCGTCGTTCCGCTGATGGCGGCGCTGATCGCCGCCCTGCTGCGTCATCCGAGATGGGCGTGGTGGCCCGCAACCATCGCCGGTTTTGCAAGCTGCGCGATCGCCCTTCTCCTTGCCAAAAGCGCGGCCCGAGGCGAGGTGACGATCTACGCCCTAGGGGGTTGGATCGCCCCTTTCGGTATCGAATACCGCATCGACGCCCTCAATGCCTTGGTGCTGGTGATCATCAATTTCGCCTCTCTTTTCGCCTTGGTGCACGCCCGCCGCAGCGTCGCCGCCGAGATCCGCCCCGAGCGCATCCATTGGCTCTATTGCGCGTGGATGCTATGTCTGACCGGGCTTGCGGGCATGACGATCACCGGCGATGCCTTCAATGTCTTCGTTTTCCTCGAGATCTCCTCGCTGGCGAGCTATATCCTGGTTGCCTCGGGTCCCAAACGCGATGCGCTCCTGGCCTCCTTTCGCTACCTGATCCCGGGTTCGATCGGGGCCACGTTCTTTCTGATCGGACTGGGCTTGCTCTATATGCAGACCGGTACCCTCAACATGGCGGATATCGCGCAGCGGATCGGCGAAGGCGGCACCGATCGCACCATCGCCGCCGGCGCTCTTTTCGTGGTGATCGGGATCGGGGTGAAGGCGGCGATATTTCCCCTCCATGCCTGGCTGCCGAGTGCCTACGAGCAGGCTCCCTCGAGCGTTGCGGCTTTCCTCGCCGGGGCCTCGACCAAGGTCTCGCTCTATGTGCTGATGCGATTCATCTTCGATATCTTCGGCATCGATCTCGCCTTCGGAGCCCTCGATATCGACCTTCTCCTGATGGTGCTGGCGATTGCGTCGGTGGTGGCGGGTTCGTTGGTGGCGGTGCAGCAAGAGGAGGTCAAGCGTCTGTTGGCATGGTCGAGCATCGCCCAGATCGGCTACATGACATTGGGGATGGCGTTGGGCAATCCTGCGGGGATCGCAGCCTCCGCTTTGCACCTGTTCAATCATGCGTTGATGAAGGTGGCGCTGTTTTTGGCCATCGGCAATTTCGTCTATCGCACCGGATCGTCGGCGCTGGGATCTTTGGTCGGGGCCGGAAGGGGAATGCCGTGGACGATGGCCGCTTTCGTGGTTGCGGGGATGAGCCTTGTCGGCGTTCCCTTGACCGCAGGTTTTGTCTCGAAGTGGTATCTGCTCGCCGCCGCTCTCGAGCGGGATCTATGGCCGATCGCGTTGTTGATCCTCGTTTCTTCCGTGGTGGCGGCGATCTATCTATGGCGGGTGGCGAGCGCCGCCTACGAGCCGGCGCCGGCGGACTCGCCCGCGGCTACGATCGTCGAGGCTCCGTGGACGATGCTCGCCCCGCTCTTGCTGCTGGCTTTGGCCAATCTATGGTTCGGGGTGGATCCATCCCCCGTGCTCCGGCTGGCGGAGCAGGCCGCGGTGCAGTTGTCGGTTCCCTTCGAGAGCGCCGAGATCATCGCCCCTTCGCCCTTGTCGGATACCAACTGAACCGGATACGAACCGAACCGGATCGATGACCATTCCCGCCCCGGAAATTCTCGCCTTGGGTTGCATCGTCCTGCCGCTGCTGTGCGGTGGCTTGGTCGCCCTCGCCGGAAGATATCCCGATCTTCGAGAGACCATCACCTTGGCGACGGGGATCCTCGTATTCGCCTTTATCGTCGGCATCTATGTCGAGGTCGCGCAAGGCGCCCGCCCGCAGATCTTCCTCGCCCACTTTCTGCCCGGCATCGATTTCGCCCTCGAAGTCGAGCCGTTGGGTTTGATCTTCGCGCTGGTGGCCGGTTTCTTGTGGCCGGTGACTTCCCTTTACGCGATCGGCTATATGCGGGCGCACCGCGAGCGGAATCAGACCCGCTTCTACGCCTGCTTCGCATTGTCGATCGCCTGTGCGATGGGGGTGGCCTTCGCCGCCAATCTGGTCACCCTCTTCGTGTTCTACGAATTGCTGACCCTCGCCACTTGGCCCTTGGTCACCCATGCCGGGACCCCCGAGGCCAAGCGCGCCGGACGCCTTTATCTGCTGATCCTGCTGTCGACATCGATCGTCTTGCAACTGCTGGCCATCGCTTGGACTTGGCAGGCCGCGGGGAGCGTCGATTTTCGCCTCGGGGGGATCCTCCAAGGCCGTATGTCGGAAGGGGTGGCGGCGCTGGTCTTTTGTCTTTTCGCCTTCGGGATCGGGAAGGCGGCATTGATGCCCTTTCATCGCTGGCTGCCGGCGGCGATGGTCGCTCCGACCCCGGTCAGCGCCTTGTTGCATGCGGTGGCGGTGGTCAAGGCCGGGGTCTTCACCTTGCTCAAAGTCTCGGTCTATATCTTCGGCCCCGGCTTTCTCCTGGCGAGCGGCGGCGGTCGGATCATCGCCTTCGTGGCCGGATTCACGATCGTCGTCGCCTCGGTGGTGGCGATCTACAAGGACAATCTCAAGGCGCGCTTGGCATGGTCCACCATCAGCCACCTTTCCTATGTGATCTTGGGCGCAGGCCTCGCCACCGTATGGGGGGTGGCGGGGGCCGCTTTGCATATCGTGATGCACGCTTTCGGCAAGATCACCCTCTTTTTCTGCGCCGGGGCGGTGTTGGTGGCGACCCACCGCAAGCGGATCAGCGAACTCGACGGGATCGGGAGAAAGATGCCGCTCACGATGGGGGCGTTCGCCATCGGCAGCCTTTGCATCATCGGTCTGCCTCCGCTGGGGGGGATGTGGAGCAAGTGGTCTTTGGCCTTGGCCACCGTGGATGCCGAGCAGTGGGTGCTGTTGGCGGCGCTCTTGCTGAGCTCGATGTTGAGCATGGCCTATCTGCTGGCGATTCCGGTGCGCGCCTTCCTTTATCCGGCGGCGGCAAAGGAGCCTAAGGATGCCTCCCGTTCGGGGGAAGGGCCGGGCGAATCCCCGGCCGAGGCCCCCATCGCCTGTCTTGTCGCCATCGGCATCACTTCGATCGGATGCGTGGCGCTTTTCGTTTTCCCCGATCCTTTGTTCGATCTGATCGGCCAAGTGGTGCCCTTGCACCGATAAAGCGAGGACCGGATGTCGCAATATGTCTACACCATGAATCGCGTTTCGCGAATCGTCCCTCCCAAACGCGAAATCCTCAAGGATATTTCGCTGTCCTTTTTTCCCGGGGCGAAGATCGGCGTGCTCGGTCTCAACGGCGCCGGGAAGTCGACCCTGCTGCGGATCATGGCGGGGGAGGATCTCGAGCACGAAGGCGAGGCGCGAGCCCAGCCGGGGATCAAAGTCGGCTATCTGCCGCAGGAGCCTCGGCTCGATCCCGCCTTTGACGTGCGCGGCAATGTCGAGCAGGGGGTCAGCGATATCCGTCGCCTCCTCGAGCGCTTCGAAGAGATCTCGCATCGCTTCGAGGAGGTGAGCGATGCAAAGGAGATCGACGCCTTGCTCGAAGAGCAAAGCCGCTTGCAGGATGCGATCGACGCCGCTCGCGGCTGGGAGCTCGATCGGCGGCTGGAGATCGCCGCCCAAGCCCTGAGATTGCCCCCTTGGGAGGCATCGATCGATCGCCTCTCCGGCGGCGAATGTCGGCGGGTGGCCCTGTGTCGGCTATTGCTCTTCGCCCCCGACATGCTCTTGCTGGACGAGCCGACCAACCATCTCGATGCGGAGTCGGTGGCGTGGTTGGAGCGCTATTTGGAGGAATTCCCCGGAACGGTGATCGCCGTCACCCACGATCGCTATTTCCTCGATAACGTCGCGGGCTGGATCTTGGAACTCGATCGCGGGCGAGGGATCCCTTGGGAGGGGAACTATTCATCCTGGCTCGAGCAAAAAGAGGCTCGCTTGGCGCAAGAGGAGCGCGAGGAATCCGCCCGCCGCCGCGCCATTCGCACCGAGCTCGAATGGATTCGGGCCAGCCCCAAGGGCCGTCGGGCCAAGAATCGGGCGCGGGTGCAGCGCTTCGACGAGCTCGTTTCGCGCGAGCATCGCACCCGGGGCGAAACCCGGCAGATCCGCATTCCGCCCGGCCCCCGTCTCGGCGATCGGGTGGTCGAGGCCAGATCGCTGCGCAAATCCCTCGGGGATCGTCTCTTGATCGACGATCTGAGTTTCGATCTCCCCCCGGGCGGGATCGTGGGGGTGATCGGGGCCAACGGTGCGGGCAAGACCACTTTTTTGCGCATGATCGCCGGTTTCGATACCCCCGATTCCGGCAGTTTGGAACTGGGCGAGACGGTCGCTTTGGCTTATGTCGATCAGTCGCGCGACGCCCTCGATGCGGGCAAGAGCGTCTGGCAGGAGATCTCCGGCGGCCACGAGGTGATCGAAGCCGGGGGTGCCGAGGTCCGCACTCGCGCCTATGTCGGGCATTTCAATTTCAAAGGCTCGGATCAGGAAAAACGGGTGGGCGATCTTTCCGGTGGGGAGCGCAATCGGGTGCATCTGGCCAAGCTGCTGCTTCGAGGAGCCAACCTGTTGCTGCTGGACGAGCCGACCAACGATCTAGATGTCGAGACCCTGCGGGCGCTGGAAGAGGCGTTGCTCGATTTCCCCGGTTGCGCGGTGATCGTCTCCCACGATCGCTGGTTTCTCGATCGCCTTGCGACCCATATCCTCGCCTTCGAAGGGGAAGGACGCGCGGTGTGGTTCCAAGGTGCATATCAGGATTACGAGGCGGACCGTCGCCGCCGCACGGGGGAAAAGGCGGATCATCCGCCCAGATCCGGATTCAAACGTCTCGATCCTTGAAAAAGCCCGTCGATACCGGCCCGTCGATACCAGCGCATCGATCCCCGAAACCCCCGAAGCCGAGCGGGAGTCGATCCCCCTTGCGATACCGACCCTTTCAACCAGGAGAGCGATAACGATGTCTCTTTCGACCGATCCATCCGAATATCGGCGAGTGCTCGATGAATCGGATGTGATTTGCAGCGAAGCCGAAGTGGATGCCGCATACCGCAATCTCGCCGAGGAGATCGGCGAGGTCTACCGCGAAAGATCGCCCTTGATCCTGCCGGTCATGGTCGGCGGGCTGATCCCCGCCGCGCGCATCCTCGCCCACTTGGATTTCCCGCTGAGCATCGACTATGTTCATGTCACCCGCTATCGCGGGAGCACTCGGGGTCGCACCTTGGAATGGTTCTCCCACCCCTCGACCGATCTCAAAGATCGCAGCGTGCTGGTGGTCGACGATATCCTCGACGAGGGTGTCACCCTATCCGCCATCCTCGAGCATTGTCAGGGCTTGGGGGCCTGCGATGTGCGCTGCGCGGTATTGGTCGACAAACAGTTGAATCGCTCTCGGGTATTGCCCGAAGCGGATTTCGCGGGATTGAGGGTCGAGGATCGTTATGTCTTCGGCTGCGGCATGGACTATCGGGGTTTTTTCCGAAACCTGCCCGGCATCCATGCACTTAGCCCCGAAGAGGCGGCGCGTGCATGAGCGACATCGCGATTATCGGAGGCACCGGCCTCGGTGCCATCGAGGGTTTTTCCATCGAGCGCAAAGAGGAGGTCGAGACCCCTTGGGGTTCGCCGTCGGCCCCTCTTTGTCATGGCGAGTTGCGAATCGAGTCGGATGCGCCGGGGTCGGGGTACGGGATCATCTTTCTCGCTCGCCACGGCGACCCCCATGCCATCCCCCCTCATCGCATCAACTATCGAGCCAACCTTCACGCCTTGCACAGCCGCGGGGTGCGGCGGATCATCGCGGTGACCGCGGTGGGAGGGATCCGCGCCGATATCGAGGAGGGGGGCATCGTCATCCCCGATCAGATCATCGATTACACATGGGGTCGGGGGCATAGTTTCTTCGACGGCGAATCCGATCCCAATAGCATGCATGCGGATTTCACCCATCCCTACTGTCTCGACCTGCGCGCCGATTTGCTCGCCGCCGCCCGCCGAGCGGGACTCGAAGTGGTCGATGGGGGAACCTACGCCGCCACCCAAGGCCCGCGCCTTGAAACGGCGGCGGAAGTCGATCGCATCGAGCGCGACGGGGGCGATATCGTCGGCATGACCGGCATGCCGGAAGCGGCTTTGGCTCGCGAGATCGGAATTGCCTATGCCAATTGCTCGGTGATCGCCAATCGCGCCGCCGGGCGGGGTTCGAAGGATCTGTCGATGGAATCGATTTTGGTGCATATCGAATCCGGGATGGTCACCGTGCGTCGTTTGATCGAGGCCTTTTTCGCCGATGAGCGAAAGCGGCAAAAAGCGCCCGATCAATGAGTCGATCACTTGAAAACATCGATCCGATCTTCGAAAAATCCTGCGAATTCGGCATATCGAAGCCGCATGTCTTGGAGCGAGAGGGTATCGAAAAAGCGATCGGGTATTGCGAAAGCATCGCTTTATGGTAAAAATTAGGGGATAATACTTGCGCGTCGCCGAGCGTCGACGTCTCACTTTTTGAAGAATCGGCCTTATCCCATGACAGGAGAAACAGGACGATGAGCGATTTTCCTGCAACGAAAAAAGATACCGCTCGTGCAGCGTCAAGATTCGATGCGCTGCGGGCGAGGGGTTATCGACACATGATTCAGGGAGATGTTCTCAAAGCGTTGGGGCTTTCGTTTCTTCTCGTCATCGGCATCGCTTTGCTGCCCTCGGGTTCGGCGCAATCCCAGTTCATCCCTCCGGCGCATCAAAGCGTTTTGGAAGTGGATCCCGATGAGGGGTATAGAAAGCCGGGCGAGCCGGATAACGAATATCTCTCCTTGGTCAATGAATCCGATCATCGCCTGAGTATCAACTATCGGACGATCAACAAAAACGGCGAGTGCTCGCAACTGCTCAGCGAGGAGTTGGGAGTCGGTTCCCGATTGGATCTGCCCTTCATGCATACGGGGCTGACCGATGCCGAGCAGGCCGCATCGGTGAGATATTGCGCCGAATACGATGATTTGGCGATCCAGCGATTGAGCGGTTATGGCAGTTGCGGAACGATGCCCGCCGGCTGTGGCGGGGGCGATACCCTCTTCAGCCATGTCGTCGCCCCGGTATACAACCCCGGGTATCTGATCCTCTCTCCCGATACCCTGACGATCGAAGAGGGCATGGAAGAGACCTTCACGGTCAGCCTTTCGAATATCCCGACCTCGACCGTCACTTTGAGTTTGGTGCGTCAACGCGGCAACCGCGATATCGCCCTCGATACCGGCACCCTCACATTCACCCCCTCCGATTGGAATGTGGCGCAGACGGTGACCGTTTCCGTCGCCGAGGATGTCGATGCCGATGATGAGATGGAGAATATTTCCATCATCGTCAAGGGTGATAACTATGCGGACGATGTGGTCACGGTGAAAGTGATCGACAAGGATAAGTTGACCGGCGGTCTCGCTTACGAGATCACCGGGGTCGTCCCGCACGGCAGGGATTACAAACTTGCGATACCCGAAGGCGAGTCGGGGCACGATATCACCATCCGTCTCGTCGCTCAGCCGACGCAGACGGTGACGATGACCCTGAAGGTCGTCGGTAACGAGGAAATCACGGTCGATCCCTCGGAGTTGATGTTCACCCGATCCGATTGGGATAGTGCGCAAACGGTCACGATCAACGCCGTCGAGGACGACGATAAAGTCAACGATGCCGCCGATATCGTTATCAGTACCGTGGGGGGTAATTATTCGGGTTCTTATACGATGATCGCCGTGACCGTCGAGGATAGCGATCATCCGGCCAAGCCCCCGGCGCCGAGCGGTCCCGCTATTTGGCCCTTGCAAGCGGAGATCTTCGCCATCCCCCCGACCGGGGTTCGGGATCAAGCCGTGGCTCGTATCCGATGCGTGGAGAACGATCAAGGGGGCTGTCGGGTTTATCTCGATTGCACCGACGAAGGCGGATCTCCATACACCGGGCTCGCCCCTCCGATCGAATCGGGTAGCACCATTGCATTGACTTCGAGGGATATTGTCAATATCACCGGGCGTTCTTGGGAAAACAGGGGTCGGCTCGCTTGCGCCATCAGGAGCGAACTACCGATCAGCGCCCAGATTTGGACTCGTTCGGGGAATGCGGTATTGGTCAGCAATAACGAGTACATTCGAAGTCAAGCCGATAGCAATCATCGCCAAGTTGCGGGGATCTATTCCATTCCCTCCCCGGACAGCAGCCGTGATGTCTCCAATATCCGCATTCGTTGTTCGCCTTATACCAACCACTGCACCAATACCGTCATTCGCTGCTTCGATGACGAAGGAAATCCCTATCAAGCCACCATCGGCACCATCCGGCGTTCGATCGTCAGGTTCATGCAAACGCAAGAGCTCTCCGACATGATCGATCATCGCTGGCAGGGCATGGGTTTGTCGTGCGAAGTTCAGTCCGATAGCGAGTTCACGGTGCAGGTTTTGACCCGCACCGGCGGCGGGGCGTTGATCAACAACAGCGCTCAAGCGGCGGCTCCCTATTTCGCCGTGCCCTTGGTGACCCCGGATGATCAGGATACCCGGACCTCGCCCGCGAATTGAGTCGAGCGGGGACCGGAAGTCGGCTTTCGGGGCGCACGGAGGCCCGCCGGATGTAGAGCCCGATGGTCAATCCTTAGGTGTCCTTCGGATTTGACGAATCCGGATTTGACGAGTCGATGAGTTCGGAATCGGTCCCCATTCCTCGAAAAAAGAGCTTGGCAAATGCATCGTCTTTTCAATCGATCGTTCTTCGAGCTTCTCATCGACGACACCCCGGCCATCGCTCATCGAATCCGTCTGCGTCATCTTGTGATCGCAGTATGCGGATGCGCGGTCTTGATGTTCTTAATGGTTCGACCTGCATTTGCGCAAACACCGTCCGGTACGATCGACGTCTCATTCGACAATCAATACGCTTCCAGTCTTTACTTCGGTACGCAGGTGAGGACGCAGAATTTCTACGTCAAACTCAGCACCGCCCCGAATGCGAATGTCCAGGTCGCCATTACGAATACCAACACGGATGTGAGTTTCTCTCCCGCCACCTTGACCTTCACCCCCTC
>JFBG01000064.1 GCA_000583135.1 Thioalkalivibrio sp. HK1 | reverse complement strand
GTGACCGTCACCTTATCCGCCGGCAGCGGCTACGATGCAGATGACAAGACGGTCACGGTCCCCGTGACCGACGATGATACGGCGGAGTTCACCCTCGGCGATGACGATAACTTGACCTTGAACGAAGGCGACGCCACCGGAGACAGTTTCACGGTGCTGCTGGCGACGAGGCCATCGGCGGAAGTCACGGTGACCGTGACGACATCGAATAGCGATGTCACCATCGATACCGACCCGAGTATGGCGGGCAACCAGAATACGATGACCTTCCAAGCATTCGACTTTCGTACCAACCCCTTTTTTACGAAGCCTTGGTATCAATCCCAAACGGTCACCCTCGTCGCCGCCCATGACGACGATAAGACCATGGACTCCGCCACCATCACCATCACCGCCGCCGGCGGGGATTACAACGGATTGAGCACGACCGTCTCGGTGCCCATCATCGATGACGATACCCCCCGGGGAGATATTCTGGTCTTTCCGAGGGATACGCTCGATATCGAGGAGGGCGAGTCGAACTTCCTCGATATCCGCTTGTCGGATCGCCCGGCGGAGAATGCGAGGATCTCGCTGTCGAAGACCAACTCGGATATCACGATTGCCCCCGCCTCTTTGACCTTCACCGTTTCGAACTACACCGCTGCGCAAAGGGTCACCGTTTCCGCCGCCGAGGACAGCGATGCGGACGACGAGATCGATACCATCACCTTGAGCGCATCGGGGGGCATCGTTGCGCCTGCCGTTGCAAAACCGGTCACCATCGCCGATGACGACCTTCCGACGGGAGCGATTCGAATCACCCCGGCCGGAACGCTGTCGATCCCCGAAGGGGAATCCAAGGAACTCTTCGCCAGCCTGAGCACCGCCCCGGATTCGAACGTGAATATCCAACTGTCGAAAAGCAATCCGGATATCACCTTGATCCCCAACTTCTTGGATTTCACCCCCTCGAACTATGACACCCCGCAATCGATCACGGTCGTTTCCAGGCATGACCTCGATACCGACAACGACTCCGAGACCATCACCTTCTCGCAGGCCGCCGGGGGAATCATCCTGCCCAATGCGACCAAGGCCGTCACCATCATCGACGACGACTCCCCGACGCCGACCCCCCAAGGAACCATCCTTCTCTCCCCTTCGGAGGGGCTGACCCTCGACGAGGGCGGCACCCGTCAACAAATCGATGTCAGTCTCTCGGTCGAACCCGATGCCGGTGTCACGGTCTCGCTTTCGAGGACGAATCCGAACCTAGAGTTGGACAAGACCTCCCTCGCCTTCACCCCCTCGAACCACGCCGAGCCGCAAACGATCACCTTGCGCGCCATCGATGACGACGATTCGACCGACGACACCATCACCATCACCCTCGAGGCCTCGGGGGGGATCGACGCTCCCCCGGCGACGATTGAGGTCACCGTCAACGACGACGACCCGCCGCCCGTAGCGCCGGTTTTCTCCTACCCCGGGGGCATCCTCGTCACCCCTTCGGGACCGGCGGATATCCCCGAGGGCGGGCGGTTATCCCTCCTCGTCAGCCTCGATACCGAGCCTGCGGAGAACTTGACCGTCTCCTTGTCGAAGTCGAATCCCGATTTGACCCTGTCCACGGACTCATTGGTCTTCACCCCCTCGAACTGGAATGTGCAGGTGAAGGTCGATATCACCGCCGCCGACGATGCCCGCGCGCTGAGCGATACCGATACCATCGTCTTTTCCGCCCTCGGTCGCACCCTCCATCGCCTTGCCCTATCCGTCTTGGACAACGACGCCGACATCCTCTATCGTCCGCAAACCCTCGAAATCCCCGAAGGGGGGGTGGGCACCCTCTTCATCAGACCATCCAAGATGCCGTCGGCGGAGCGACCCATCGTCGTCAGATTGCTGAGCCGGAACGGTTTCGTCAGTTTTTATCCGCCCTCTTTGACCTTCACCCCTTCGAACTGGGAGGTGGAGGCGCCGGTGAATCTCTTCGCCATCGTCGATGAGAACACCATCGACGAATACGAATCGATCTCCATCGAGGCCACCGGCGGGTCGTTCCACTTGTCGACGATGCTCATCCTGATCAAAGACAACGAAACCGTGGCCAACCCCGACTGGGAAGTCAAATCCAGAGCCTTGGCGATCCCCCCGACGAGCGCTCAGGACACCGCCTCCATCCGCATCAGATGCAACCAAGACACCCCTTGCAGGGTCTTCCTCGATTGTTCGACCCAGGCCGGCAGGGTCTTGCGGGGGTATCTGCCCCAGATTCAGGCCGGGGCGACCTCGACCGTGGTCTCGGGCTATATCCAACGGCAAGTCGGGGCGTGGAGCGGGTGGGAGGGAAGGCTGGGCTGCTCCTTGTTGAGCGAGGACGATATCAGCGCCCAAGTGTGGACGCGCTCCGGGGATGGCGTGCTCGTCAACAACAGCGCGGTGATTCGAAGCGTGCCGGTGGGGGATATCCATCGAGCGGATATCGAGTCGATCCCCTCGCCCGATGCCTTCGATCTTTCGAATATCCGCATTCGCTGCGACTCGCCGAGCGGGGACTGCACCCGAACCGCTTTCGTGTGCTATACCGATGACGGCAAGCGATACGAGACCGAACTGGGGGATATCCTTCGCTGGGCCACCAGACACCTGCAATCGGAGGAGTTGGCGAATCTTCTGGGTCACAGGTGGCCGGGGTTGGGTCTTTCCTGCGAGGTACGCTCCGACGGACAGTTCACCGCCCAAATCCTGACCCGAACCGGAGGCGGCGGAGCGCTGGTCAACAACAGCGCAACGGGGCGATGAATTCGAGCCTTATGACGAAGAGCCGAGCGTTCCATTTGCCTCGGCGGTGGTATGATAAAAATCAATGACAATCCGAGGCGTGCATTCGATACCTGCCGCCCATGAAATCGAGGCAGGTCTCTTTCTATCGATTTCGATGCATGCCTCGCCCCACCCAAAGGAGTGAACCGATGCCATCGATGACCTTGCGACAATCCAAAAACCCGGAGAATGTATCGTCCTTGCCGTCGATCGCCCTTCGACGCCTCATCGAATGCGTTCGGGCGTTCGGGCATCCGGGCATTCGCTCGGTATTTTCGAAAGCCGAATCCTTGGCTGTCCCGAATAAAAACGCAAATCGTGCCGATGGTCTCGAAGAGCCCGAAGGCTCCACTCTTGTAAAGAAGAGCCGGTTCACCCGGCCGGCCATCACGATCGGCGCGGGGATCGTATTGACACTTGCAATGGTTCAATCGGTGTTCGCAGACTACATCATGCACTTTCAAACCGGACCAAATTCATATTCCTCCCAAATCGACGTCGATGAGGGAGAGACACAAGAATTCGATATGCGTTTTACACGGAGTGATTCGGATAACGCCAATGTGACATTTACATTGGAACTTAAAAATAAGGATTCGGATGACGACAAACTCGTTAGATTAAACACGAAAACCCTCTCTTTCAATACTTTTTCTTGGTTCTATGAAAGAGGTAGCGAACAAGCAACCGCACGTGGTGTCTCATTCACCGCTTTTCATGATGCCAACAACACCAATGATTGCGTAGATATCGAGATAACAAACAATCGAAATAATGAGAACCGTACTATGACAGTATGCAATAAAGATGACGATGATTTCAATGCCACGGGGACGATCGATATCACCCCTGCCGGAACATTGAACATCACCGAGGGAGCATCGCAATCGCTCTCGGTCAAACTCAGCGCCCCTCCGAATCATCCCATGACGGTCTCTATAGCAACGAGTAGCGATAGACTTTTGAGCGTCTCTCCGGCCTCATTGAACTTCACCACCTCGAACCACTCCACCGCACAAACGGTTACCCTCACCGCCGACCATGACGACAATGCCTATAACCACCCTAACGAGAAGATCACCTTCACGGCTAGTAAGGAAGGGTTCGATGCCCCTGATGTCACAAGGACGGTCAGCATCACGGATGACGAGAGTGCGGGGTTCGATATCGTTCCCGCCTCCTTAGAGATCAACGAGGGCGGACAAGGTACTTTTCAGGTGCGACCCAAGACACGACCGTCGCAGAATATCACGGTGTCGCTCACCCCGGACGCCGATATTTCCGTCAACCCGACCTCGTTGACCTTCAATCAATACGGCCAACCAGACGCTTGGAATCAATATAAAACGGTAACCGTCTCGGCGCGCCATGATCCCGATATCGATGATGACTCCTATTCTGTCAAAGTCTCAGGGGCTAGCGGCGATTATGATGGCGTATCGAGGAACGTCACCATCAATGTCAACGACGACGACAAGGCATCGGGGACCATTCAGATCACCCCGTCCGGAACGCTGAATATCGAAGAGGGCGAATCGGGAGGGACTCTTTCGGTCTCTCTCAGCACAGTCCCGAGCGCGGATGTGACGATTTCTCTTTCGAATACGAATTCGGATGTGACCCTTGCTCCCACTTCCTTGACCTTCACCACCTCGAACTATTCCACCGCGCAAACGGTCACCGTTTCGGCAAGGGAAGATGCCGATGCCGTCAACGAGACCGATACCATCACCTTGAGCGCCTCGGGGGGCATCATCGCCCCCGATGTCACCAAGCCCGTCTATATCACCGACGCCGATGCACTCTCGGGAACGATGCAGGTCACCCCGACGGGGACGCTGAGCATCGAAGAGGGCAGCACCGGCACCCTCCAAATCAAGCTGAGCGCGACCCCGACCAGGGACGTGATCGTCCACCTTTCGAAGACCAATCCGGATATAACGCTCTCCCCGGCATCCTTGACCTTCACCGCTTCGAACTATTCCACCGCGCAAAGTGTCACCCTTTCCGCCGCCGATGACGACGATACGGATCATGAGAGCGATACGATCACCTTGAGAGCATCGGGCGGGATCATCGCACCGAACGTCACGGTATCGGTGGCCATCACCGACGACGACGCTCCTTCGAGCGCGATCGAGGTCACCCCGACAGGAACGCTGTCCGTCGGCGAGGGCAGTTCGGGCACCCTCTCGATCAAACTCGGGGCCGCCCCGAATGCGAATGTAACAATCTCTCTATCGAAAACGAACTCGAACATAACCCTCTCCCCGGCCTCATTGACCTTCACCGTTTCGAACTATTCCACCGCGCAGCAGGTCACCGTTTCCGCCGCCGAGGATGCCGATACGGATCATGACAGCGATACGATCACCCTGAGCGCATCGGGAGGCATCGACGCCCCGGATGTCGCGAAAGCCGTGGCCATCGTCGACAACGATCTGCCATCGGGCACGATCGATATCACCCCGGCCGGGACACTATCCGTCAACGAGGGCGATTCGGGGACCCTCTCGGTCAGCCTGTCGGCGGCTCCGAATGCGGATGTGACGGTCTCGTTGTCGAAGACCAACGACGATGTGACCCTCTCACCGGCATCGTTGACCTTCACCACCTCGAACTACTCGACGGGGCAAGCGGTCACCCTTTCCACCGCCGCAGACGACGATGCGAGCGACGATACCGACATCATCACCTTGACGGCATCGGGAGGCATCGACGCCCCGAATGCCACGATAGGGGTCGTCATCGCCGACGACGACACACCCTCGGGGGCGATCGAAGTCGACCCCGGAACGCTGAATATCACCGAAGGCGATTCGCTGACCTTCGATGTCAGTCTCGACACCGCCCCGAAAGCGGATGTGACTATCTCCTTGTCGAATGTGAACTCGGATGTGACTCTTGATCCGACCTCCTTGACCTTCACCCCCTCGAACCACTCCACCGCGCAAAGGGTCAGCCTTTCCGTGGACGAAGATGACGATACCGACTACGAATCCGACAGGATCACCCTGAGCGCATCGGGGGGCATCGTCGCCCCGGACCTCAAGATATCGGTGAACATCGCCGACAACGACCTGCCTTCGGGCCAGATTCAGGTCACCCCGGTGGGGGCCTTGAGGGTCGGCGAGAACGGCTCGAATACCTTCGATGTCAGTCTGTCGGTCGCTCCGAATGCGGATGTGACGATCTCCTTGTCGAAGACCAACAACGATGTGGTCCTCTCTCCGGCCTCCTTGACCTTCACCCCTTCTAACTATTCCGTCTCGCAAACGCTCACCGTTTCCGCCGCCGACGACGACGATCGGATCAACGACACCGACACCATCACCTTGAGCGCCTCGGGGGGCATCGAGGCCTCGGAGGTCACGAGGTCGGTCAACATCATCGACGATGACTCCCCCTCGGGAGGGATTCTGATCAATCCGTCGACGACACTGGACGTCGCCGAGGGCGGATCGAGCACATTCACGGTCGTTCTCACGACTCAGCCGAGTGCGGATGTGACGGTCTCTTTGTCGAAGACCAATTCGGATGTGAGCCTCTCCCCGAACGCTTTGACCTTTACGACTTCGGATTTCGCCACCCCGCAGACAATCACCCTTTCCGCCGCCCCGGATGCCGATGCCACCGACGATACCGACACGATCACCGTGAAGGCGTCGGGGGGCATCAGAGCACCGGATGCCACGATCTCGATCAATATCGAGGATGACGACTTGCCGTCGGGAGCGATTCGGATCACCCCGGCAGGAACGCTTTCGGTAGACGAAGGGCAATTTGGCGATCTCAATATCAGTCTAAGCGCCGCCCCGACGGGGTCTGTGACGGTTAGGGTTTCGACTCAAAACGGGGACATCATCACCTTCACCCCGGCTTCACTGACATTCACCTCCTCGGATTACGACGTCGAGAAAACGGTCAGGGTCACCGCGACTGAAAATACCGATGACGTGAACGGTTCGGCAACGCTCACCTTCGAAGCCACCGGAGGAGGAATCACCATTCCGGCGGTGACCAAAGCCATCACCGTCATCGATAACGATTCCTCGACACCGACTCCCGATGGAACCATCCTTCTCGACCCTTCGGGGTCGCTGACGATAACCGAGGGTGCTGAAACGACGCGGCCGATCAACGTCAGCCTCTCGACCCAACCCAAAGGAAATGTCACCATTACGCTCTCGACGAATAATGAAGACCTGCAGTTTGATCCGAGTTCGCTGAGCTTCGACCCCTCGAATTACTCGCAGCGGCAACAGTTGACGATCCGCAGCATGAGCGATGACGACTCGACCAACGATTCCGCGACCCTCACCTTGGAGGCCGGCGGAGGAATCACGGCCCCGGCGGCAACGATGGAGATCACCGTCATCGACGACGATGCGGGTACCGCACCACCCTCCTCCTACACCGGGGGGATCATCGTCACCCCTTCGGGTCCCGCCGATATCTCCAAAGGCGAACGACTTCCGCTGCGCATCAGGCTCGATACCGAACCCACCGAGGACGTGACTATCTCCTTGTCGAATGAGAACCCCGATCTGACCCTCTCGGCACAATCCGTAACCTTCACCCCCTCGGACTGGAGGACCCAAGCCGAGGTCGATATCATCGCTGCCGAATACGCCGGGGCGTCGAACAATACCGACACCATCGTCTTTTCCATCCCGGGTCGAATGCTCCACAGTTTCCAACTGGCCATCACGGATCGGAACGCCGGCATCTTTTACCGTCCGCAGTCCTTTGAAATGCTCGAAGGCGCGGTCGAGACCCTCTTCATCAGGCTCTCTCGGGCACCGTTCGAGCCCGTGGTCATCCGATTGACGAGCCGGAACAGCCTCCTCGCTTTTCACCCGACCTCCTTGACCTTCGATCCTTCGAACTGGGATGCGGAAGTAGAGGTGAGCATCTTCGCCGACATCGATGCCGATACCTCGGACAATAGCGATACGATCATCATCGATCCCCTCGGCGATGATTTCCATACGGCGACGGTGGATATCGAAATCAAGGACGACAAGGCCGAGCCCAACCCCGACTGGCCGGCCAAATCCAAGGCATTGGCGATCCCCCCGACGAGCGCTCAGGACACCGCCTCCATCCGAGTCAGGTGCAAGCAAGACACCCCCTGCAAGATCTTCCTCGATTGCTCGAGCCAAGTCGGCAGCATCCTGCGCGGGCATCTACCCGATATTCAGGCTTGGGGGACCTCGATCCTGGATCCCGACTCTATCCAACGACAGACCGGAGCGATGGGGGCGTGGAGGGGGCGGCTCGGCTGCTCTTTGTTGAGCGAGAGCGATATCAGCGTCCAAGTGTGGACGCGCTCCGGGGATGGCGTGCTGGTCAACAACAGCGCGGCCATTCGAAGCGTGATGGCCGGTGAGGTCTATCGAGCGGATATCGAATCGATCCCCTCGCCCGATTCCTCGGATCTATCGAATATCCGCATTCGCTGCGATTGGCAACAGGCTTGTACCGAGACCGCTTTCGCGTGCTACACCGATGACGGACAACGATACGATGCCGAGTTGGAGGATATCCCTCGCATGACCACCCGCCATCTGCAAACGGAAAAGTTGGCGAGCATGCTGAATCACAGATGGTCCGATTTGGGTCTTAGTTGCGAGTTGCGATCCAAGGGACGATTCACCGTCCAAGTCCTGACCCGCACCGGAGGCGGCGGAGCGCTGGTCAACAACAGCGCCACCGGCGAATGAGGGGTTGGATCGAATCGACGCAAGGCAATCTGCTCGAAGCCGATGCCGAAGCCTTGGTCAATACGGTCAACTGCGTAGGCGTGATGGGAAAGGGTATCGCCTTGCAGTTCAAACAGGCCTTCCCGGAGAACTTCCTCGCTTATGCAAGGGCGTGCAAAGGTCAGGAAGTGAGACCGGGAAGGATGATGGTCTTCGAAACCGACGAAATGCTGAACCCGAGATATATCATCAACTTCCCGACCAAACGCCACTGGAGGGATAGGTCGAGGATGGAAGACATCGAGACCGGGCTGGTGGATCTGATCGCCCAAGTGGAAGAATTGAATATTCAATCCATTGCCATCCCGGCTCTGGGTGCCGGGCTCGGGGGATTGGATTGGTCCCGAGTGAGGCGATGCATCGAGGATGCTTTTACGGGGCTGCCCGATACGAAGGTACTGTTATTCGAGCCCAAAGGTCGGACGTAAGGGTTGAATCCATAAGGCGGCGAGGGTTATCGCTGCCATTCATCAATAGGTTAAAACTCGCCTATCTCCCTGCAAGAGGCGGGGTTGCCCCCTTGGGATCGATATTCGAAAAACCGGCGCTCGGTGATATCTCGGGGCTTTTACTTCCGGCGGCCGGGCTTTGCGCGGTGAGCGGCTTCGGATCCCGTCTAGCTTCCCGTCCATCTAATGCCCGGTGATTGCGGGGAAGGCGATCAGCAAGCCCACCGCCAATATTTGCAGGACGATGAAAGGCACCATCGAACGGAATATCTCTCCCAATGAGATATCCGGCGGGGCGACGCTCTTGAGATAGAAGGCGGCGGGTCCGAATGGCGGGGACAGGAAACTCACCTGCATATTCATCGCAAACACCACTCCGAACCAGATCGGGCTATAGCCCAGACCGATCACGATGGGGACGAAGATCGGCATCGTCAACAGGGCGATCCCGACCCAATCGAGAAACATCCCCAGGATAAAGAGGATCAGCATCATGAAGAGGATCACGACCACCGGGGTTTGCGAGATGCCGGTGATCAATCCGGAGACGAAGGAGATCCCGCCCATCAGGTTGAATACCCCGACGAGGGCCGAGGCGCCGATGCCGATCCAAACGATCATCCCCGTCGTTCGAAGGGTTTGCATCGCGGCGGATTGCAGCATCGACCATGAAAATTCTCCGCGGACGATCGTCGAGAGCAAAACGCCGAAGGCTCCGACCGCCGAGGCTTCGGTCACCGAGGCCACCCCGCCGTAGATCGAACCCAACACCATGAACACCACGATGAAGGGAAGGATCAATCCCTTGATCTTCGATCGTTTCTCCGCCGGTGTCATATCGTCCTCCTCGTCGACCGGTGGAGCGACATCGCCGGTATAGGCACGAAAGAGGATATAGGCCACATAGAACGAGGCGAGCATCAAGCCGGGGATGAAGGCCGAAGTGAACAGGTCGCCGATCGAGACATTGGCCGTCAGGCCGTAGATGATCAAGACGATCGATGGCGGCACCATGGTTCCCAGAGAACCGCCCGCGCAAACGGTGCCGATGGCCAATCTGCGGTCGTAGCCCAGGCGCAGCATTTGGGGCAGAGCGAGCATCCCCAACAGGACGATCTCCCCGCCGA
>JFBG01000063.1 GCA_000583135.1 Thioalkalivibrio sp. HK1 | reverse complement strand
TAAGGAGGCTTTGGAGATGCAAAAACAATCAACCCATTTCTTCGAAATTGAAAGCCCTTTCCCGCGGGGGGGGGGGGGTAGATTTTTATCTTGCCTCGAACAGGCAAAACACCCCGCTGATCGGGGGCTTTCGGGTTCGATATTCCGGTTCGAGGATTTCGGGCTCGAAAGGACAGGTAGGCCATCACTCACTCCCGACTACCCAAGCATTGCATCGCCCTTGACCGATTCGACACCTTCGGGGGCGATCGTCGGCTATGTTCTATCTTGGGCTCACCGCTCTTTATTCCGCAACGAAGCATGAGGGTTTTGGCACCGACACGATGATCGGTGCCGACAGGGATTTGATCCATCGATAAAAAACTCGGCCGACTTTCATCGATTGATTCGCCGAGCGAGACATTCTCATTACCTTCGCCATTGTCCGAACAATGGGAGCGAACTGCCATGAAACGACTTGTTTTCCTCGTCTTTTTGTCATTGATACCTGCGAGCATGGTTTCGGCAGCGAGCCTGGCTGAGAGAGTCGGTTTATTGGACGCCGATGGAAACGAGGTCGATCCCAATAACTTAACAATGAACGAGGGCTCTTCCTCGACATTTACCATTTATGTTGATGATACCGCTGACGGAAATTATTTAGAATATATTACTTATCATCCACTCCGCCGTGTCCAAATCGGTTTCGGTATTACATCCGAGCTCGAAATTTCCAAGCCTTCGCTAGTAAATAACCCCACTCCGAGTATCGGTCGAAAATATTGGAACATCACTTTGAGCGTTCCCGATGATCTCGATGGGAAAGATGAACGTTCCGGATTTTATATAGAGTGGGCATTTAATGATACGGAATCAGCAGGTCTTCTGCTCTTGCAACGAAATTATTTTGTCAATGTAAAAGATGATGAAACTCCCGGTTTGGTTTTTTCGCCAGACCCCTCTGCCTCTCGCTACATAGTTTTTACGCCTCCATCCACTGTAACCACAAAAGAAATAGGGAATTGGACATTCTATAGATTTAACATCTCATTGGCCACACCTCCATCAACAGGACGTGGTCCGAGATTGGTGTGGTGGTACGGAACCAAGGAAGGGAACAAAAGAATTTTTTCGGACAGGATCAATTGGGACGGAACTATTAACATCGATGATTTCGTAAACAACCCGAATAATAGCAAACCTTTTGTGGAACTTTTCCGTAGGGACGATGACGCCTACCCGGACACCCACACCATTACTTTCGAAGCGGTGCCACATCCTTCGCATAAAGATGACATCGGTGAATATGAGGGTGTCATCGGCACGGTCAAGCTCAAAGTCATCGAGGCCGACACCTACGGGCTGACCCTGAACCCCTCGACGAACTTGGAGGTCGTCGAAGGCGGGAAAGACAAGAAACTCCAAGTGAAATTGGACGCAGAGCCGGTCGGCGGGGATGTAACGGTAAAGCCGATGCCGCATGGCAACCCTCTGTTATACTTCCGTCCGGCCAGCCTGACCTTCTCGAAATACAACTGGGATACTTATCAAACCTTCGATGTGTTCGCTACCGACGACGAAAATGCGTTTTCGAGCACGACCGAGGTCGCATTCTCCGCCAACGGCGGGGACTTCAAGAATGTCACGAACAGCATCACCATCAACGTAGCCGACAACGGCCAAAGAGATGTGAACTTCCATTACCTCCATGGCGACAAAGCAGGAAGCTTTTCGATCGTGGAAGGAACGACGCTGACTTACAGGGTCTCTTTGGCCACCAAGCCGACCGGGAATGTGACCATCAGTTTGACCCCGAGCAGAGACTCCGACGTAACGTTCTCTCCGAACAGACTTTCCTTCACGACATCGAATTGGAATACACCGCAAACCGTCACGGCGACGGCCGCCGAAGATAGCGATCGAACCAAGGACGCATCGACCCTTTCAATCGTAGGAGAGGGTAGCGACTACGATAACTTCACCGACATCAGAGATATCTCCGTGGTGGATAACGATATCCCCAGTATCGTTCGAGATCCCCCCGGCGATATCACCGTCAAAGAAGGCGATCTCATCACTTTGAATCTACGCCTGTCTGCAAGGCCCGAGGAGAATCTGACGTACATCAACAACATCAGATCTCCACCCGGCGGACATTCGGGACAGATAACTTCGTCGCTCGATGGTAATAACATCTTGAATTTCACACCCCAAAACTGGAATTCGCCTCAAACTCTATCATATCTTGCGCTTTACGATATCGATGACGATGATCACGAATTCCAATTCTTGGGCCGCTTCAGTGATTTTCCCGCCGAGTTCAGCAAGCTCACCATCACCGAAAACGATGATACGCCCCCGCTGATTTTCTCGCCCCGGAAACTGGCTATCCTGGAAGGGGAATCTGCGAATGTCACGGTACGGCTGGGAAAAAAGCCTTATCACAGTACAAGTCCGGGGGCAACGGTACACCCTGTCAAAATCGAGTTTATCAAGAGCGCCGATAGCAGCGACGATGTGAAGATTTTCAATACGGTCCCGGGGTTCACATACAGTACTTCTTTTACCCACGAGACATGGGACAGGACGCGGACCCTCACGATCAACACCACGAAAGACGATGACGATGTCGATGACAGTGCAAGCTACACACTTTCGCTTTACGGTCAATACTATGGCACCGCCAAATACACCGATGGATTGAAAATAACGGTGCTCGAAAAAGCCATTCTCACCTCCGTCTCGGAATTGGATATCGAGGAGGGAACGAGCGAGAATTTCAGCGTGAAATTGGCCGCAGAGCCGACCGGGAATGTAAGGGTGAACCTTGTCCCGTCGGATAGCTTGGCCAGCGTTTCTCCTTCGAGCCTGACCTTCACCGAATCGAACTGGAACCAAGTTCAGTGGGTCACGGTGAGCATCGCCGAAGACGATAATCGGATCACGGAAACCTTATCGATCGACCTGACCGCATCGGGGGACGGTGTCTACGACGGGAAGACCAATCGAGTCGCTATCAGTGCGGAAGATAACGATATTCCCAAGTTTTCCTCCATCTACCATATCACCAATTTCGGCACCACCCAAAAATTGATCGACCATCTGGTGATGGACGAGTTTTCATACAAGGTTCTCGGGATCCATCTGAGAACCAAGCCCACCGGCAATGTCAGCGTCAACCTGAGCACCAGCGGTTTGACGGGGTTGAAAGTGGAGCCTACGAACCTTTCCTTCACTCCCGGCGACTGGCAAAGGCTGCGGACTTTCAAGGTCCGAAGCCCCGAAGTCGATAACAGCGGATCGAGGAAGACCCTGAATATTTCGGCCTCGGGAGCCGATTACGACGGACTGACCACCTCGCTGCCGATCACGGTGGAAAACTCGCACGGACTGGGTATCTCGGAAGGACAGGACGATTATCTGATCATCGAGGAAGGGCAAAGCAAAACGCTGACCGTGGTATTGCGCGGCGAATTGACCGATACCTCGAGCAATCGCTCGCTGGCCCGGGTCGATATCGCAAGGGATGAACTCGGGAGAGATCACAGCGTGATCTCCGACGGAATCCTGTCGGTCTCCCCCAGAGTGCTGCACTTCGACTCCACGAACCACAATCAACCGCAAACCGTCACGATCACCGGCATCGAAGACGATGATCGCGACGATGAGAACGGCAATATCTCTTTCCTCGTGTCCTACTACAACCCACCGAGAGGGGCCGATACCTCCGGTAGTCTATGGCGTGCATATAAACAGCGATCCGGAACCCGTATCGCGGAGATAAGGATCAAAGACACCACCCCCGAGCCATCGTCCATTCAAGCGGGATTGACCCTCTCGCCCTCGTCGATATTGAGGATCACCGAAGGGGAAAGCGAGAGTTTCACCGTAGTGCTCGATAAAGCCCCGGTCGGCGGAGACGTGACCGTCGATTTGACGGCGGGCGATTCCAGCGTGACCTTTTCCCCTGCAAGCCTGACCTTCACGGATTCGAACTGGGATACGGCGCAAAGCGTTACGGTGATCACCGTCAAGGACAGCAACGCCTCCAATGAAAGCACTTCCGTTTCGCTGACCGCTTCGGGAGCCGACTACGGCAGCGTCACCAAGAGCCTGCCGCTGACGATCATCGACCTCGATGCCAAGGGATTGTCTTCGAGCGTCTCGACCTTGGGATTGACCGAGGGGTCTACCAAGGAATTCACGGTGAAACTGATTTCGCAGCCGAGCGGCGGAAACGTAACCGTCTCTTTGACCAAAAGCGGCAGCGATGATGTGACGATCTCTTCTTCGAGCCTGAGTTTCACCGACTCGACTTGGAATATACCGCAGAGCGTCACGGTGAGGGCCGCCGACGACTCCGACGGAGTCAACGATACCGCAACCATCGCCCTTTCCGCCTCCGGCGCCGACTACGCCAATATCACTGGCAGCATCCGCATCGATGTGACCGACGACGACGCCCCGGGGTTGACCATCGACTCCTCGAGTTTGGATGTGGGCGAAGGGGAGAATGATGATTTCACCGTCAAGTTGACCGCGGCCCCGACCGGCGGGAATGTTACCGTCGCCATCACCAAGAGCGGCAGCCCTGATGTAACGATCTCTCCTTCGAGCCTGACCTTTACACCCGCCAACTGGGGCTCGGTGCAAAGCGTTACGGTGAGCGCCGCCCAAGACGATGACGCCGCCGATGACAGCGCGACCCTCTCTTTGAACGCCTCGGGGGCCAACTACGCAAACATCACCGGCAGCGTCGATATCGATGTGAACGACAACGACGATCGGGGGTTGACCGTCAGCTCATTGACCTTGGTGCTAAGCGAAGGGAGCACCAAGGACTTCACCGTCAAACTGACCGCCTCCCCGACCGGCGGCAACGTCACCGTCACCATTTCCAAGAGCAGCGGCAGCAACGATGTCTCCTTCTCCCCGGCGAGCCTGACCTTCGGCGCTTCGAACTGGAGTACGCCGCAGACGGTCACGGTCAGCGCCGCCGATGACAACGATGGCGTCAAGGATAGCGCGAGCATCTCTTTGAGCGCATCGGGGGCCGATTACGTCAGCATCGCCGGTACCAATGTAAAAGTCGATGTGAGCGACAACGATGTGCCCGGATTGACCGTCAATCCATCGAAGTTGCAGCAACAAGAAGGGAAAAGCAAAGACTTCACCGTGAAATTGACCACCGCCCCGACCGGCGGCAATGTGAGCGTCACCTTGTCCAAGACCGGTAGCGACGACGTCACCTTCTCCCCCTCGAGTTTGACCTTCACTCCCTCGAACTGGGGATCGACCCAAAATGTCAGCGTGAGCGCCGCCCAAGACGATGATGCCGCCGACGATGTCGCCAATATCTCGTTGTCGGCTTCGGGGGGTGACTATGTCGATGTCACCGGCAGTATCGGTATCGATGTGAGCGACGACGATTCTCAAGAAATCGATACCAGTGCCTCGACCTTGGGGATCGCCGAGGGGGGCGAAAAAGACTTCACCGTGAGATTGACCTCGGAACCGGTCGGCGGCGATGTCATCGTCACCGTCACCAAGAGCGGTAGCGTGAGCGTGACCTCATCCCCGGCAAATCTGACCTTCTCGGATTCCAACTGGAATACGCCCCAGACCGTGACCGTGAGGGCCGCCGAAGATCCCGATGGCGTCGACGATACCGCAACCATCGATCTCTCCGCCTCGGGCGCCGACTACGATGGCGTCGAAGGGGAAGTCGATGCCAATGTCACCGACAACGACACCCCGGGGTTGTCCATCGACCCTTCGAGCTTGGATATGGATGAGGGGGATGACGAAACCATCGACGTCAAGCTGACCACAAAGCCGACCGGCAACGTGACCATCTCCTCTTCGAAGACCGGCAGTCAAGACGTAACCCTCTCTCCGACCAGCCTCACCTTCACCGCCTCGAATTGGGATTCGCCCCAAACCATCACGGTCAGCGCCGCCGATGACGACGATGGCGCCGATGACACCGCAAGTATCGTGCTTGCCGATTCGAGCCAGGAATATTTCAGCGGCAGCGGAACCGTCAATGTCGATGTGAGCGACGACGATGACCTGGGATTGAACGTCGCATCGACCTTGGGGCTGACCGAGGGGAATTCCAAGGACTTCACCTTCAGCCTGAAAACGCAGCCGAGCGGTGGGAATGTAGAGGTCGACGTCACCAAGAGCGGGAGTACCGATATCACGATCTCTCCGGCGAGCGTGACCTTCACGCCCTCGAACTGGAATACCCCGCAGACGGTCACGGTGAGCGCCGCCGATGACAACGACGGCGTCAACGATAGCGCGGACGTCTCTCTTTCCGCTTCGGGCGCCGACTACGGCAACATCTCCGCGGTCGTGACGGTCACTGCGACCGATAACGATACCCTCGGCCTGACCATCGATCCCTCGAGTTTGAAAGTGACCGAAGGGAGCGATGGAACCGTCGACATCAAGCTGGCGGCGGAGCCGACCGGCGGCAACGTCACCGTTGATTTGACCCGAAGCGGCAGCGACGATGTGACGATCTCTCCGACGAGCCTTACCTTCACCACCTCGAACTGGGGCTCGGCCCAAGCCGTCACGATCGGCGCCGACGACGACGACGATGGCGCCGATGACACCGCGAGCATCGCCTTGACCGCCTCGGGAGCCGACTACGGCAACGTCACCGGCACCTTGGGAGTCGAGGTCGACGATGACGATGACCTCGGGTTGACCGTCAGCTCCTCGACCCTGGGACTGACCGAGGGGAAGAACAAAGACTTCACTGTCAAGTTGAATACGCAGCCGAGCGGCGGGGATGTGAGCGTCGACGTGACCGTCAGCGGCAGCGACGATGTGACGATCTCTCCGGCGAGCCTGACCTTCACCACATCCAACTGGAACACCCCGCAGACGGTCACGGTGAGCGGCGCTTCGGATGACGATGGCGTCGACGATAGCGCGGAGGTCTCTCTTTCGGCCAAAAACGCCGACTACGGCGGCATCTCCGCCGATGTCGATGTCACCGTCACCGACAACGACATCCCGGGGCTGACCGTCGATCCCTCGAGCCTGACGGTGGAAGAAGGGGAGAGCGAGACCCTTGGATTGAGCCTGACCACGGAGCCGACGAGTATCGTGACCGTCGATCTGACCAAGAGCGGCAGCGATGGCGTCACCCTCTCACTCAATCGCCTGACCTTCAATACCTCGAACTGGGGGTCGGCGCAAAATATCGATGTGAGCGCCGCCTCGGACGATGATGGATCCGACGAGACCGCGAATATCTCGATCAGCGCCTCGGGGGGCGACTACGGCAATGTCTCGGCCACGGTCAAGGTCAAAGTGGACGATGACGATCCGCGCGGGCTGAACGTCAGCGCCTCGACCTTGGGTTTGACCGAAGCGGGAGACGACAAGGAGTTCACCTTCAGCCTGAAAACGAAGCCCAAAGGCGGGGATGTGACCGTCAACATCATCAAGAGCGGCAGCCAAGATGTGACGACCTCTCCGGCGAGCGTGATCTTCACCGCATCGAACTGGAATACCCCGCGAACCGTCACCGTCAGTGCTGCCGAGGACGACGATGGCGTCAACGACACCGCGAACGTTTCCTTGGCCGCTTCGGGTGCCGACTACGGCAGTATCACCGTCGCCGTCAAGATCGACGTCACCGACAAGGACACCCCGGGATTGACCATCAATCCCTCGAATCTGGATGTGAACGAAGGGGAAGACGGCTCCTTCAACGTGAATCTGACCACGGAGCCGATCGGCGGAACGGTGACCGTCGGTCTGACCAAGAGCGGCAGCGACGACGTAAGTTTCACCCCGTCGAGCCTGACCTTCGCCGCCTCGAACTGGAGCTCGGCCCAAACCGTTACGGTCAGCGCCGCCGATGACGACGATGGCATCGACGATACCGCGAACCTCTCGCTGACCGCTTCGGGGGCCGACTACGGCGAGGTGACCGGTAAGGTGCAGGTCAAGGCGGTCGATGACGACGAGCGCGGACTGAGCGTCAGCGCCTCGACCTTGGGGTTGACCGAAGGGGGCGACAAAGACCTCACCCTCAGTTTGAAAACGCAGCCGAGCGGCGATGTCACCATTACCGTGACCAAGAGCGGCAGCGACGACGTAACCCTGTCCGCAACGAGCCTGACCTTCACGACCTCGAATTGGAATACCCCGCAGAGCGTTACCGTGAGCGCCGCTACGGACGAAGATGGCGTCAACGATAGCGCGAGCGTTTCACTGGCCGCCTCGGGAGGCGACTACGGCAATATCACCGCCACCGTCTCGGTCGATGTCACCGACAAGGACACCCCGGGGCTGACCGTCGATCCCTCGGAACTGGATGTGGATGAAGGAGATGACGAGAGCTTCAACGTAAGCCTGACCGTGAAGCCGACCGGGGGCAATGTGACCGTCGCTTTGACCAAGAGCGGCAGCCAGGATGTGACCTTTTCCCCGACCAGTTTGACCTTCACGCCCTCGAACTGGAATTCGAGCCGAGCGGTCACGGTCAGCGCCGCCGAGGACGACGATGGGGCCGATGATAGCGCGACCGTCTCTCTGACCGCCCAAGGCGCCGATTACCAAAGCGTCACCGCCAGCGTCAAGGTCGACGTGGACGATAACGACCCGCGCGGATTGACCATCGACCAATCGACCTTGGGGTTGACCGAAGGGGGGGCCAAGAACTTCTCCGTGGCACTGAAAACGCAACCCGAGAGCGGCAACGTGACCGTCGACTTGATCGTGAGCGGGAGCAAGGATGTAAGGGTCTCCCCCTCGAGCCTTATCTTCACGTCTTCGAACTGGGGCGCGCCCCGGAACGTCACGGTCAACGCCGCCGAGGACGACGATGCGATCAAGGATACCGCGAATATCTCGCTGGCCGCGAGCGGCGCCGACTACGGCGGAATCGCCGGCGTCTTGAAGGTCGACATTACCGATAACGACGCCCCGGGGTTGAGCATCGATCCCGCATCGACCCTGGAGGTGGCCGAAGGGAGCACCGGGCAGCTCCAAGTGAGCCTGACCGTGCAACCGTCCGGCGGGGATGTGACCGTCGATCTGACCAAGAGCGGCAGCGACGATGTAACGCTCTCCCCGGCGAGCCTTGTCTTTACCGCTTCGGACTGGAATTCGCCCAGGTACGTCACGGTGAGCGCCGCCGAAGACGACGACGGGGTCGCAGATACCGCAAGCATCTCGCTGGCGGCATCGGGAGCCGACTACCAAGGAATCACCAATAACGTATCTGTGCAGGTGATCGAAAAACAGACCATCGAACTCGTCATCGACCCATCGATCGTGGGCCTGACCGAAGGCGGCGACGGCACCTTCACCGCGAAGCTGGGCGCGCAACCCACCGGCGGCGATGTGAATGTCTACCTGACCAAGAGCGGCAGCCCCGATGTGAACCTATCCTCGACGCACCTTACCTTCACGTCCTCGAATTGGAATACCTCGCAGAGCGTCACGGTGAGCGCCGACGAGGACGACGATGGCGTTGCGGACGCCGCGACCGTCACGCTCTCGGCATCGGGGGCCGACTTCAACGGAGTCACCGGCAATGTACAAATCCAGGTGACCGACAACGACGCTCCGGGGTTGATCCTCTCTTCCATCTCCCTGCCGGTGGGCGAGGGTAGCGCCGAGGATCTCGAGGTGCAATTGGCGGTGCGGCCGAGCGGAGATGTGAGCGTTTCCCTCACCAAAAGCGGCAGCCTCGACGTGAGCATCTCCCCCGAGAGCTTGAGCTTCACCCCTTCGAACTGGGACGAGGCACAGATCGTGAGGGTGAGCGCCGCCGAGGACAGCGATGGGCATTCGGAGAGCGCAACCCTTCACTTGGCGGCATCGGGCGCCGATTACGAGGGCATCACCGCCAACGTGCAAGTGCAGGTGATCGAAAACGAGGCGTTCGGGCTGAACCTGCGGCCCTCGAGGGTGGAGGTGAGAGAGGGCGCCGAATCCCCCTTCACCGTATCTTTAAGCGCACAGCCAATCTGGAACGTGAGCGTGATGATCGCCGCCGGCGACAATCCCGACGTGACCTTGTCCCCGGCGAAGCTGAGCTTCACGCCCTCGGATTGGAATCGATCGAAGACCGTCACCGTGAGCGCCGCCGAGGACGATGATTCGGATGCGGATTTCACGACCATCTCGCTGACGGCTTCGGGCGCCGAGTTCGACGATATCACCGGCACGGTGCAAGTGACGGTCATCGACAACGATGCCGGGGATATCTCGACTCCTCAGGTCACCTACGATTTGATCCTCACCCCCGACTCTTTGGATATAGACGAAGGTGCCGGCGGGACCTTCAACGTGCGGGCCAATGCGATATCGACCGAGGAGATGGTCATCGCCCTATCCGCCGGCGGCAGCACCGACGTGACCTTCGATACCGATCCCGATACCGATGGCAATCAGAGCACGCTGATCCTCACCCCCGACAACTGGAATATCGATCAAACGATCACGGTGAGTGCCGCCCACGATGACGATGCGGCGCCGGACCGGGCGAATGCATCCTTCTTGGATACCACCGGCAAGGCCATCATCACCGGCCGGGCATCGATCACCGTGATCGACGATGACACTGCGGGGTTGACCGCCTCCCCGGCGACGCTGACCATCCATGAGACCTCGAGCGCCATCATCTCGGTGCAACCGGATACCCGGCCGCTGGGGAATGTCCTGTTGTCTTTCGATAACGGCGATGCGGATATCGCTTTATCCCCCCCGAACCTGATGTTCACCCCTTCCAACTGGAGGACGACGCGAAACGTCACGGTGAGCGGAGTGGTGGATGTGGACGAGACCGACGACGATCCGGCGGATGTCGTGATTTCGGCCTCGGGCGGCGGCTACGACGGCATCGACACCCGAGTATCGGTGATGGTGAACGAAGCCGACACGGATTCGATACCCGAGGAAGCGATCCCCGCTTTCGTGATCGCCGGGGCTCCGATCGCCATCGACGAGGGCGGAAGGCGAAATCTGCACCTGAAACTGCGCAACCGCCCGACGGCGGAGGTGACGGTCACCGTCGCGTCTTCCGGATCGGGTCTGACCGTCGATACCGATACTTGGCGCCAAGGCGATCAAAATACGATGATCTTCTCGCCTTCGAATTTCAACGGCACGCGGGTGATGAGCGTATTCGCATCCGAGGACGAGAATACGGTCGACGAAAATGCCACTTTGTCGCTTAGCGCCGCCGGCGGAAACTACGAGGGCCTTGTGGCTTCGGTATCGGTGGCCATCGATGACAACGACTCCCCGGCCTTGATCATCTCGACGCCGTCGTTCATCGACGAGACAAGGGCGCGTTTCGAAGTCAACCTCTCGATCACCCCGAGCGCGAATGTGAGCGTCACCTTGTCCTTGCCCTCCGATATCGATGGGGTGACCATCGATACCGACCTCGACACCCCCGGCAATCAGCGCACGCTGCTCTTCACGCCCTCGAACTTCGAGACCGGGCAGGAGGTCTTCGTCGCCACCGGCGAAAACTTTGCGGGCGATAGCGTGACCATCGACCTCCTCGCCGCCGGCGGCAACTACGAGGGCATCTCAGATAGCGTGACGGTGATCATGGGTGAATATACGGACTTGGGAGATCCTCGCTATTGGTGGCCGGTAAAAACGCTGGCTCTGGCCATCCCGCCGCCCACCGTCGGGGATCAGGCGGTGGTCAATATCGGCTGCCGACAAGAAGGCGATTGCGAGGTATTCCTCGATTGCAGCACGCAAGAGGACGGGGTGAGCTTCAGAGGCGGACTGCCGACGCCCATCGGGGCATGGGGGATCGCAGGGATCGATGCTCAAGATATCGCCGATATCACGGGGGCGAGCTGGACCAGCGGACGATTGGGATGCGCCTTGCATAGCCAAGAAAGTATCAGCGCCCAGGTTTGGACCCGATCCGGCGATGGCGTGCTGGTCAATAACAGCGCCCTCGTGCGAAGCGTCAATATCGAGGGGGTGCATCTGGCGGATATCGAATCGATCCCCGGCCCCGGCGAGAGGGATCTTTCGAATATCCGTATCCGCTGCCAGGCCCCCTATACGAAAAACTGCACGATGACCACCTTGGTCTGCTTCGACGACGAAGGAAGCGGATATGCGGGGAGCTTAGGGACGATCCCGCGTCATGCCGTGAAGCACCTGCAAACCTCGGAGCTGGCCGATATCATCGGTCATCGTTGGGAGGGTGCGACCCTTGGCTGCGAGATGCGCTCCGATGAGCCCTTCACGGTGCAGGTCCTGACCCGCACCGGTGGCGGCGGAGCGTTGGTCAACAACAACGCCACCGGCACCCTCCCTTAGTCGGCCCGGATATCTAACCTTCTTTATCCACTCGATATTCGCAGTGAGCCCTCGAATCATCGATATTCGAGGGCTCGTTTTTTTCGACTTGGGCTTTATCGGTTCAAGCGATCATAAAAGCGCCCATCGATCCCGAAGCGGGATATCTTCGTACTCGCCCGAGCGCACCAAGCCTCGTCGATAAAAACCCGGGCGATAAAAAAGACGGTATCGCAAAAAACGCTGCGCCGATCCTCTTTCGGATCGGCGCAGCGTCTCTATCCACCTCGACAAGACCCGTCGACTCGATCTACATCGATCGCTCGCCTCGATGCGCAGCGCACGCGCTTTGCCTTAGTTCAGCGCCCCGCCGCATCCGCTTCCTTGCCCTGCGGTGCAACCGAAGCAGTGATCGCGCACCGCGATCGGTTGGCCCTCGAAGGCATCGGGAACCAACTCCGTGATATGGGTCTTGGGCTTTCCGTTCCACCGCATCGCCAAGTCCAGCATCTGATTGAAATCGCAATCATAAGCATAGCCTTGCCAATCGATGCTCACCGTATTGCGACACATCACGTGCTCGACATTGGCATCCAGATGGGCTTCTTGCAATACCTGCAGGTAATCGTCGAATTCACCTTTGGATATCAAGATGCTGGCAAAGCGACCGACCGGCATATTGGCGAGCGTCAGCAAGCGGTTGAAACGAATCCCGAAACGATTCCCGAGCTCCCTTTTGTAGTCTTCTTCCAGCGCCGTTTGGGCCGGGGGGAGCACCGGACCTTGAGGGTTGTAGACCAGATCGAGGGTGAGATCCGGATCGTCGCCCCCGTAGCCCAAGGCATTGAGTCGACGCAAGCCCTCGATACTGCGTTCATAGACCCCCTTGCCTCGTTGGGCATCGACATTCTCATCGAGATAACAGGGCAACGAGGCCACCACCGAAACCCTCTGCTTGGCCAGAAAATCGGCCAGATCTTCCTGCCCCGGCTCGAAGAGGATGGTGAGGTTGCAGCGATCGATCACCTTCATCCCCCGCTCTTTCGCTTTGCGCACCAAAAAACGGAAGTTGGGATTGAGCTCCGGCGCTCCGCCCGTGATGTCGAGGGTCTGCACATCGGAGGTTTGCATGAATTCGACGATATCGGATGCGGTCTGCGCACTCATTTCCTCTTTGCGATTGGGGCCGGCGTTGACATGGCAATGAACGCAGGTTTGATTGCAACGATATCCCACATTGACCTGCAAGATGGAAAGAGGGCCTCTTCGAATCGAGGGAAAGGACCCCCCGGAAAGCCGAGGTAGAGGATCGTGCATTTGCAGTCTCCTTGAAAAGGAAAAGACGAGGGTGGGTCGATGACAAGGGGGATCGAAGAAATCGAAGAAAAGGCGCGCTCGATCGCCCCTTGGCGTGCCTTCGGATTCCTTCTTTTCGATAACGACGATGAAAGAAACGGCGCTTGTACAGATTCCTCTTTTACATATTCCTAAGATTAGATACGACAAGCGCCTTTCGATCATCGATCGATTGACCGCCGCCGATGCTCATAGATGATACCGCATCTGCACGAAATTTCGCCTAAAGGCGACCACCTCCTCCCGCCATGCCTCGGGAGGGGAATTCCGATCGAGGATGATCTTGGCCACCAAGGGCGCCAAGGCCTCGAAATCGGCCTCTTTCATGCCGAAACGGGTCATCTCCTGGGTACCCATGCGAACCCCGGAGGCGGCGGCGAAGCTCGGATCGTCGTAAAAAGCCTGGGGGTTGGTGATGATATTGCCGCTCTCCAAGCGATCCGCCATTTCATTGCCGCTGCCTCGAGGGCCGCGTATCAACACCTGATGGGTATCGGTAAAGCCGCTTTGCTCATCCCCCTCGACGGCAAGTCCCGCCTCGGAAAGGGCGCGGGCGAAAGCGCGGGCATTGGCCACCACCTGCGGCTGATATTCGTTTCGAAAATGGAGCATCTCCAAAGTCGCTCCGAGCAGGCCCAAAAGGGTGCCGGGGTGGTGGTTGCTGACATGACCGGGAAAGGTCCGCGAAGCGACGAAGCGCCAAAAACCCTCGAAAACATGCCCGGGGCCGATGGTGGTCAGGATCACTCCGCGCTGAGGACCGAAAAAGGTCTTGTGGGTGGATCCGGTAACGATATCCGCTCCTTGGGCGATGGGATCTTGAAAATGCGGACCCAGCAGGCCGAGGACATGCGCCCCGTCGTACATCACCAGCGGACGCTCGGGGTTGTCGGCGCCGAATTCCCGGTGGATATAGTCGACCACTTCCGCCACCGGCTCGGGATGAAGGATCACGCTGCGCCCGAAGATCACCAGATCGGGGCGACCCTTTCGGATCAGATCGCAAGTCCCCTCGGCATCGATACGATAGGGGTTATCCGGCTGCGCCGGGAAATGATCCACCGCCGGGCGTTCGGTCTGCGGATCGTGGGCGACGTAATTCTTGAGGGCTCCGCCGACCTGCGCGCTCAAATGCCCGCCTTTGTTGAGATCGTGCACCAGCACCCGACGCAAGGGGGCGGCGGTACGACGCGGGCGGTGTCGATTTCGGAATTGTTTGAGGGCGTCGTAGACCGTATCGTTGGCCATCTGGCCGCTGATCACCCGCACTTCCGCTCCCCGACAACCGAAAAAACTCCGCAAAGCGGCGATCAGGTCGATCTCCTTGGCCATGCTATAGGCCGTGCCCTTGTAATAACGCACTTCCTGGGAGTTGACCCCCAAGGCCCGCAGATGATTGTGTTCGTTATAGCGCCCCGCCGGATCCGATATCGACAACTCCTCCACGAAAGACGATATGCAGTTCTCCGAAGGGATGAGGTTGATGCAGTCGATCCGCCGCCAACGGTGATTCTCCGCCGCCGACTCCCGCAGTTGCAGGGCCGCCGACTGCGCCCTCGACAGCGGAACCGGCACGATGCGATCGGCGGGGGCCTCGAAGCCGCCGAAAGGACGGCCGTAGGGTGAAACGGGCCAGAAGTTGCGCTCGACGATCTGGGCCTCCATCACATTGCCCCGATCGTCGTGCACTTCGACGTGCAAGGGGCGATCGCTGGCGGGCTGAAGATCCGAGCGCAGCAGTGCAAGGCCGATCGGACGCATCGCATGCTCCTCGCCGGGGCGGGCCATCAACCCGTCGCCTTGGAATATCGGATAGGGAACCATGGTGCCGGAGCTCACCCATCCGACCTCCTCGCCGGAAAAGACGATCCGCCAACCCTGGCGCAAGGGCCGCCTTCCTTCGAAAACGGCGAGCGGCTGCACCAGATGGGTCAGCCGGCGTTCCGCCGGTGGGGTTTTGAGTTCGCATCGAAGGATCCGCTCGTATTCCGATCGCTGCTCTTGCAAGGCGCTGCGACCGATGAAATCCTCGGCCTTGCTCGTGCGCACCGCAAAACGGGCCAGCGAATTGGCGAAGAGCGGGATATCCCGTCCGTCGGGGCCAATCCCCAGCTCGTGCCCGTAAAGCGGCAATCCCGCTTCCAAGCGCAAGGAATCACGCGCCCCCAAGCCCGCCGGAGTCGCCCCCGCTTTCACCAGAAGATCCCATAGGGCATCGGCGGCGCTGCGGCCGGGAAAGAGTTCGAAGCAGACGGATTCCCCGGTATAGCCGGTTCTCGAAATGACGAGGTCGCCCCCCTCGAAGGGGGTGATCGATATCCGATTGCGCTTGTTCTCGGGCAATACCCGGGCGTCGACGACCTGGGCCAGCACATCCGCAGCGCTCGGCCCTTGCAAGGCGATCATCGCGATGGCTTCGCTTTCGTCCTCCAAGGAAACCCCGCGATCCGGAAGATGACTTTCAAGCCAACTCCGATCGATATCGCGATTGCCGGCATTGACCACCAACAAGAAATCCTCGACCCCCAGACGATAGAGGTAAGCATCGTCCACCGCCCCGCCCTGCTCATTGGCGATGAAGGTGTAATGGGCTTCCAAGGGGGAAAGGCCGGCGGCGTTGTTGGTGAGCGTGCGCTGCAAGAAGGCTTCGGCTTCGGGTCCGCGCACCCGAAAACGACCCATGTGGCTGACATCGAAAAGACCGGCGCGGCGGCGAGTCGCAAGATGCTCGGCGATGATGCCGGTCGAATAGTGCACCGGCATGCGCCAGCCGGCGAAGGGGACCATCTTCCCGTCATGGCTCTCGTGCCAGTCATGAAGCACGGTGCGACCGAGTGATTCATCCATCGAATTGTCCTCGCTGGTTCAAAGGGAGCTGCGATCTCATCTCGATATTAGGGGCCGATCTCATGGGCGAAGGGAGGGTGGGGCCGCCATCGGCTCGGCATCGATATCAAGCGGCACGACCGGCGGTGGCGATCGTGATCGCCAAGCGCTCGATCGCGAGTTGTTCGTTGGGATTGCCCCGTCCCATCACCCGGCGGCGGATCTCCAAGCATTGATCGACGAGCGGCAGCAGTTGCGAACGCACCCTTCCTTCCAATGCCGACTCGCGCAGCCGGACGGCAAGAATATCCCCGATCCACCAAGAAACGCGATCGAGCCCCTTGACCTTCCAAGCGGCGGCGATCTTCAACGGATCCTCGCCGGCAAGGAGTGCGTCCACTTCGATGGCCAATTCCCTTCGAAGATCGATTTGCTCCTCGGCCACCAAGGCCAAGGCCCCGAACGGGGCTCCATGGGCGATCTCAAGCAAGTCCGCCGCATCGTATTTCGAATGCTCATGAACAAGCGTCTTTTCGAGCCATTCAAGAGCCATTGCCGGCGCCGGGGTCGGAAAATCGATCATCTGGCAGCGGCTTCTGACCGTCGCCGGAAGCAAGGCGGCATTGGTCGAGACGAGGATGAAGACGGTCTCGCCGGGGGGCTCCTCCAAAGTCTTGAGGAGGGTATTGGCGGCATGATGGTTGACGCGCTCTGCGGGATCGATCAGCACCACCTTGCGACGACCGATACGGGGGGTGAGGTTGGTCAGATGGATGATCTCGCGGATCTGATCGATGACGATTTCGCGCCGTTCCTCCCTCACCCCGACATCGATTCGATCCGGATGACCGCCGCTCGCACAAAGTACGCAGGAATCGCACTCGCCGCAAGGTGGACTGCCTCGGGTTTGCTCCAAACATAAAACGGCGGCGGCCGAACGAGAGGCGAAATGGCTCTCGCCATTGCCCCCGGGACCTCGCAACAAGAGGGCATGGGGGATCGCTCCGGCGGCGATGCTTCGTTCGAGCCGGGCCCGCTGCGCATCGTGCCATGGCAAGGGGTCGGGGATCATCGAAGACCCCATGCGCTCGAGCGCTCGCGGATGCCTTCGATCACCTGCGAGGTGATCTCCTCTTCCGGCGCCGTGGCATCGATCACCAAATAGCGATCGGGGTCGGCATGAGCCCGCGCGAGGTAGCCCTTGCGAACGGCGCGGAAAAATTCGAGGGGTTCGCGTTCGAAACGATCCGCAGCCCGCTCCCGGCGGCGGGCGCGCGCCATCCCCTCTTGGGGTTCGAGATCGAGGATGACGACCAGATCGGGACGAAACGATCCTTGCACCACCCGCTCGAGCATTTCGATGCGCTCCTCCCCCATCCCTCGACCTGCACCTTGGTAGGCGAAACTGGCGTCGGTGAAGCGATCGCAAAAGACCCAGCGACCGGTCTCCAAATTCGGCCGGATCAGCTTGTCGATATGCTCGGCCCGGGCGGCGAAGATCAACAGCAACTCCGCGATGGGATCCATCCCTTCTCGCTGCGAATCGAGCAACAAGGCGCGCAAGGACTCCCCCAAAGGCGTCCCTCCGGGCTCGCGGGTGAGCAAAGGCAAGGGATCGCCGGCCCCGAACTCGGCGCTACGCTCGACGAGGGCCGCAAGCTGGGTGGTCTTGCCCGCCCCCTCGATGCCATCGAGCACCACGAAGCAGCCGCGAGCGCTCATCTTGGACCGATCGTCTTGGAAAGCCCGGTACGGGCATCCATTGGAGAGAGGGTCGAGACTTGCGCCGGCGTCGGGCAACGAGGGCTCGAAAGATCAGGAGTTTTCATCCAATCGTCGCTTTTGCAGCTGGTATTTGCGCACCGCCGCTCGATGGTCGCGATAGCTGGTGGAAAAAACATGGCTCCCGTCGCCTCGGGAAACGAAATACAAGGAGCCGTCCTCGCGAGGGGCCAAAGTCGCCTCGATCGAAGCCCATCCGGGGATCGCGATCGGGGTCGGGGGAAGACCCTTGCGCACGTATGTGTTGTAAGGCGTATCGCGCACCAGATCGGAGCGGCGCAGATCCCCGTCGAAATCCTCACCGATACCGTAAATCACGGTGGGATCCGATTGCAGCCGCATCCCCAAGCGCAGCCGGGAGACGAAAACCCCCGCCACTTGCGCCCGCTCCTCGGGGGAGCCGGTTTCCTTTTCGACGATCGACGCCAAGATCAAGGCTTCGTCGAGGGTGGCCAAGGGGAGATCCGCTTGCCGCCGGGGCCACGCCGAGGCGAGCCGATCCGACATCGTCTCGAAGGCGCGGCGCAAGACATCGATATCGGCGGTGCCTTTGGGGAAATGATAGGTATCGGGAAAGAATCGCCCCTCGGGGTGCATCGTTGCTTGATCCAAACGACGCATGATCTCCTCGTCGTCGAGGCCCGGCAGGGTTTGCAGCAATACCTCGTCGGCGGCCAGATAGCGCCGCAGATCGCGAAAATTCCAACCCTCGACAATGGTGAAGGCATGTTGGACGACCTCCCCCGCCACCAGCTTGGCGAGCAGATCTTCGGCATCGATGCCGGGGGCGAAGGCGTATTCTCCGGCCTTGATCCGAGCCGCCAATCCCGTCATGCGGGCATGAAAGGCCAGCCATCGAGGGGACTCGATCACCCCGATTGCGTGGAGATCCTTTGCGACCTCACCGATCGACGCGCCCCGCCGCACCTCGTATACCACCGACTCGGCGAAGGACAAGGGGCGCTCCATCGCCCGCTTCCAATCAAGGAAAAGGGTGGCGGCGACCAAGGCGGCGACGAGAGCGAGGCCCGTCATCCACGAAACGATGCGCTTTGGGATCAAGGTCGACAATCCTTCGAGGGTACCCAAACGGCAAGAGGCGACGATCTCCCGACGATGCCACGAAATGCCCGCCCGAATATCGAAAGCGCCGGGCTCTTGGGGGTGATGCGAAAAAGCGCATCGATCACTGGTAAGGAGATTGGCTATTTCCTCACGCTATCGAAAGGAGCGAAGTGCCTGAAACCGTCTTCATCGCCTCGAACGAGACTGAAAGGACTCGAGCGATCCTCGATGCTCATCGATGGCGCTTGAAGATCAAGGTCCCGTTGGTGCCTCCGAATCCGAAGGAGTTGGACATCACCACGTCGATCTTCGAAGGGCGCGCCTGATGGGGGATGTAGTCCAAATCGCACTCATCGCCCGGCTCATCGAGGTTGATGGTCGGCGGGGCGACCCCGTCTCGGATCGCCAAGACCGAGAACACCGCCTCGACTCCGCCGGCGGCCCCGAGCAGATGACCGATCATGGATTTGGTGGAACTGATCATCAACTTGCGGGCGTGCCCTTCGAAGGTGCGCTTGACCGCCCGGGTTTCGATCACATCCCCGGCGGGGGTCGAAGTGCCGTGGGCGTTGATGTAATCCACGCTCTCGGGATTCATCTTGGCATCGCGCAGGGCGAGATCCATGCAACGCCGAGCGCCGTCGCCGTCTTCCGGCGGCAAGGTGATATGAAAAGCGTCGCTCGACATCCCGAAGCCTGCGAACTCCGCATAGATACGGGCATCGCGGGCGCGGGCGTGTTCCAAGGATTCGAGCACCATGATCCCCGCTCCGTCGCCCAATACGAAGCCGTCTCGATCCTTGTCCCAAGGGCGGCTTGCGGCTTCCGGGTCATCGTTTCGCGTCGAGAGCGCCCGCGCCGCCGCGAAACCGCCCAAGCCCATCGGCGAGGTGGCCATCTCCGCCCCCCCGGCGATCATCACATCGACATCGCCGCGCTCGATCATCCGCGCCGCGTTCCCGATATTATGGGTGCCGGTGGAACAGGCGGTGACGATGCCGTAGTTCGGCCCGCGGATGCCGTATTCGATCGAGAGATTGCCCGCGATCATATTGATGATATTGGAGGGAACGAAAAAAGGCGATATCTTGCGCGGACCGCCGGCAAGGAAGGCATCGTGCCCTTTTTCGATCCCCGGCAAGCCGCCGATGCCGGAGCCGATGGCGATGCCGATACGCTCCGGATCGCTTTTATCGACTTCGAGCGCGGCATCGGCAATCGCCTGCTTGGCGGCGACGATACCGTAGTGGATGAAGGGATCGGTCTTGCGCGCCTCCTTCGGCGGCAGCCAAGGATCGAGATCCAAACCCCTTACCATGGCCCCGATCCGACTCCTGAACTCGCTGACATCGAAGGCATCGATGCGGCGCACCCCACTGCGACCGGCGAGGATATTCTCCCAGCTCTCCTCGACGCCATGCCCGACCGCGGTGGTAAGGCCAAGACCGGTAACGACGATTCGGCGCATCAGGCCGCTCTTCCAATCAAGGCTTCGTTATCCATGAAGATCGCAAGATCGAGTGCCCGTAGCCCCGCTTCGATCATCGCTCGGTGAAGTCGGCATCGGCACCGGAGGATGATTTGCCGGACGAGGGGGGTAAATAAGCATCGGCACCGGAGGATGGTTTGCCGGACGATGAGGGGAAATCGGCATCGGCATCGGAGGATGAATCGTCGGATGCATTTTGTTGATTGATGTAGTCGATCGCACCTTGCACCGTCGTGATATCCTGGGATTTCTCATCCGGAATCTGGCACTCGAACTCGTCTTCGAGGGCCATGATCAAATCGACCGTCGCCAGCGAATCCGCCCCGAGATCGTCCACGAAGGAGGAGGTCAGGGCAATCTCGCTTTCCTCGACGCCGAGCTGCTCGGCAACGATTTTCTTGACTCGTTCTTCCACTTTGCTCATTTGAGAGGATTCCTGTACTTGGAGGTCCAAATAGCGATCGACACGCCAACGCCCGTCTTTTCGCATCGCTACCGAAAGATGCGCGTTACCGTCCTCATCCCCCGAAGATCATCGACCGCTCGATCAAGGCAGGCGAGCGAGGATCGCAAGCGTATGGGGGCCGCTTGATAGTGTAGTCAATGCGACTTCGGATGGCAAAATACCCGATCGATGGCAATGCTCGAAAACTTGCGATATCGCAGGCGCGATGACGCAAACGCGATGATGGAGACTGCCGTCGGAACAATCGGGACGTTCGACTTCATGGGCCATCGTTTCAACCCAATCGTTTCAACCCATATACATCCCGCCGTTGACGTGCAAGGTCTCGCCGGTGATATAGGCCGCTGCGGGCGAGGCGAGGAAGACGACGGCGGCGGCGACATCCTCGGGAAGACCGAATCTGCCCAAGGGCACCGATTGCGTCAATCGATCGCGCTGATCAAGGGTCAGCGAGCGAGTCATATCGGTATCGATGAATCCCGGGGCGACGGCATTGACGGTGATCCCCCTCGGGCCGACCTCCCGCGCCAAAGCCCGCGTGAAGCCGACGATCCCGGCCTTGGCCGCTGCGTAGTTGGTCTGCCCCGCATTGCCGACGAACCCGACCACCGAGGTGATATTGACGATCCGCCCTCCCCGGCGCTTCATCAGATGCCTCGAGCACTCCTTGGAAGTCCGATAGACGGAGCCGAGATCGGTTTCGATCACGCTTTGCCACTGCTCCTCGCTCATCCGTGCCAAAAGGGTATCCCGGCTGATCCCGGCATTGTTGACGAGAATTCCCGGCATCGATCCCCGCTCGGCGAGATCGGCGAAACCCGCCGCCACCGAATCGGCATCGGAGACATCGAGCACCATCCCGGTCCCGGGCACCGGAGCGTTTGCCAACGATCGTTCGATCTCCTGCGCCCCCGGGAGGGAGGTGGCGGTGCCGATCACCCTCGCCCCTCGTTCGGCCAAGGCCCGAGCCACGGCGGATCCGATACCTCGGCTCGCACCGGTTACCAGCGCAATTTCGCCTTCGAAAATCACTTTCGATCTCCTCGGTCGGTTCTTGTCGATCTCGAGTCTCGTATCGACCGGGCGGCGATCCCGTCGATAAAGAACGCCACCTAGCCCCGGGACTGGATCGTCTGCAGAGCCTGCTCCAACGAGGGGGTGTCGTGCACCGCCAAGACCTGCAGATCGCGATCGATGCGCCGCGCAAGCCCGGCGAGCACTCGCCCCGGACCGAATTCGATCGCCGTTTTCACCCCCCGCTCGCCCATCGAGGCGATGCAGCGACTCCATTGCACCGGGAGAGTGAGCTGATCCACGAGGGCCGTGCGAATTTCGCCTCCCTTGCGATGCGAAAGAAGGTCCGCATTATGCAAAACCGACAGTCTCGGGGGGCGAAGATCGATGGCGGCCAAAAGCCCTTCCAACCGCTGCGCCGCCGGGGCCATCAGCGGACAGTGCACCGGGACGCTCATCGGCAAACGAACGATCTTCTTCGCCCCGGCGCAGCGCATGGACTCCATGGCGCGCTCCAAGGCCTCGATATCACCGGCGATCGCCACTTGCCTCGGGGCATTGAAATTGACCGCAAAGACCTGCCCCGGATCCGAATCGTCGCAAACCTCGGCGCACAAGGAGACGACCTCCTCGTCCTTCAAACCGAGTACGGCGGCGATCCCGCCCTCGCCCTCGGGCACCGCCTCTTGCATGAAACGCCCGCGTGCGGCCACGATGCGCACCGCATCCGAAAAATCGATGGCTCCGAAGGCGGCGAGGGCGGAATATTCCCCCAAGCTATGTCCGGCGGCGATTTCGGGATCGGCTCCTTGATTCGCCGACCAACAACGCCAGACCGCCACCCCGGCCGCCAGCATCGCCGGTTGGGTGCGTTCGGTCTCCTGCAATCGCTTATCCGGCCCCTGCTGCACGAGGGACCAAAGGTCATAGCCCAAGGCCTCGGAAGCCTCGGTGAAGGTCTCGCCCACCTGCGGGCACGAAGCGGCCAGATCGGAAAGCATGCCGACCGCTTGGGAGCCCTGCCCGGGAAAGAGCGCAGCGAATGTCATCGATCGAAATAACCTCGTTCTTTCGCCTTCGAAAAAGAGTCGCCCGGCCTTTGAATGCCCGCAGCGCACGCCGACCCGATTCGGATGGACGGGCAAGGCGCCCCCTTCGGCCGGATCAATCGCTCAATAACGCACCAAGGCCGAACCCCACGTGAATCCACCGCCGAAGGCCTCGAGAAGGAGCATCTGACCCGGTTCGATGCGACCGTCGCGCACCGCGGTGTCGAGGGCCAAGGGCACCGAGGCGGCGGAGGTGTTGCCGTGCTCGCCGACGGTGACGATCACCTTGTCCATCGATATCCCGAGCTGACGCGTGGTGGCCTCGATGATGCGAATATTCGCCTGATGGGGGATCAACCAATCGATCCGGGATTGATCGATCCCGTTGGCGCTCAAGGTCTCCTCCACGATCCGGCCCAAAGCCCGCACCGCGAAGCGAAAAACCTCCTTGCCCTTCATCATCGTGCGCGCCTTGCCCGCCGGTGCTTTGGCATCCGGCGGACCCTCGATGGCGACCTTGCCATGCGGAGTCCCGCCCTCGACATAAAGCAGCGATTCGCCGCTGCCGTCGGCATGAAGATGGGTCGAGAGCACCCCGGGGGTCGAAGAGGCTTCCAATACCACCGCCCCCGCTCCGTCTCCGAAAAGCACGCAGGTCGAGCGGTCCGACCAATCCAGAAGGCGAGAATGGGTATCGGCGCCGACCACCAGCACCCGCTTTGCGCTCTTCGCCCGCACGAATTTCTCGGCGACCCCCAAGGCATAGATAAAACCGGTGCAGACCGCTTGCACATCGAAGGCGGTGCAGCCCATGGCCCCGATTCGAGCCTGCAAGCGGCAGGCGGTCGAGGGATAGATTCGATCCGGAGTCGCGGTTCCGACCACGATCAGATCCAACGTGGATGCCTCCACCCCGGCGGCGGCGAGGGCGTTTCGCGCCGCTCCTTCGGCCAGATCCACGGTCGTTTGATCGTCGGCGACCAGATGTCGCCGACGGATACCGGTTCGCTCTCGAATCCAGTCGTCGCTGGTATCGAGATCCCGCGCAAGCACCTCGTTGGTGAGAATTCGCTCCGGCAAACACGAGCCGGTACCGATGATGCGAGGATAGATCACGCCTCCTCTCCGATCGCCATGTCGGCGGAGGTATCGGTATCGCCCAAGGAGGGCTCGCAGAGATTTTCAACCGCATCGAGAGAGGCGGCGATATCCTCGCCGATCCGACCCGGGACATTCTTGCCGGTTTCGGCGACGGCTTCGAGGATCGCCCGCCGCCAAGCGACGACATCCGCACTCCCGTGGCTCTTGATCACGATTTTGCGCAAACCCACGAAGCTCGCACCGTTATATCGGCGAGGGTCCATGCGGCGACCCACCGAGCGCAATACCGGGCTCGCCAGCAAGCCTGCAAGACGGGTAACGGGGTTGCGCCGGAATTCGCGGCGAGCGATATCGGAGATCATGCGCGCCACCCCCTCGCTCGACTTCAAGGCGATATTGCCGACAAAGCCATCGCAGACCACCACATCGGCCGCGCCTTGGTAGATACCATCCCCCTCGACGAAACCGATGTAGTTGAGATCGCTCTTTTCCAACAGCTGCGCCGCTTCGCGCACCTGCTCGTTGCCCTTGATGACTTCCTGACCGATATTGAGCAGCCCGACCCGGGGGCGATCGATCTCGTCCACCGCGCTGGTCAGTGCCGACCCCATCACCGCGAATTCCAGTAAGTGGCGGGGGGGGGATTCGATATTCGCCCCCAGATCCAGAACATGGGTTTGTCCTCGGATCGTGGGCAAAGCGGAGATGATGGCGGGGCGGGAAACACCGGGCAGGGTCTTGAGGACGAAACGGGCGATGGCCATCAACGCGCCGGTATTGCCAGCGCTGATGCAGGCATCGGCTTGGCCTTCGTGCACCAAATCGATGGCCAAACGCATCGACGACTCGCGCTTCGAACGCAGTGCCCTCGCCGGTGGCTCGTCCATCTCCACCACTTCGGGAGCATGTTGGATACGAAGACGCCGAGAGCGCGACGAAGCCTCGAGTTTGGACTCGATCGCCGATCGATCCCCGCATAGGATCAGATCCACATCATCCCGCTCGGCGACGATCCCCAAGGCTGCGGGGACCACGACCTGCGGGCCATGATCCCCTCCCATCGCATCGACGGCGATCGTGATATTCGCGGTCATCGAGATCAAGCCCTCGGATCAGGCGCAGCACCCTCGAGATCGGGGTCGAAAACGCGACCCGAACCACACCCGAACACCCTCGGGCAGGACATGAGGGTCTTGCGGGGCATCCGGAATGTCTCGGGGCTCGTATCGCCGAAAGATAGCCCCGCTCGCTTCGAGGCCCCTTCGATCATGCGCTTCGTTCAAGATTCGGCGGGCGGGCGGATCGAGGCTCAACGATCCTGCGGATCGTCTTCTTCGGTGCGGATGACCTTGCGCCCCCGGTAATAGCCATCGGGGCTGACATGGTGTCGAAGATGCACCTCGCCGGTTTCGGGATCCACGGCGGTGGTCTGGGAACGAAGACGATCGTGGGCTCGACGCATACCGCGTTTCGAAGGGGATTTTTTATTCTGCTGAACGGCCATGGTCTCGGCTCTCCTGAAAAAAATGGGGCTCCAAAGGCGCTATTGTAATGTGAAGTCTCGACCGACCGCCCGCCGATGCCTTGCAAGGAGTCTCCCAAGGGCGATTTCTCTTGACGAGAGGAATGATGAGGGTGAGCGATGGATCCCGACAAGACATCCGAATCGGATGCTCTTTCGGCGTTCTTTCAGCGTTTTTCGATGAGAGAATCCAAGGCGGCGAAAGGACTGCGAGCGGGATCGGCGGAGTTCGACGGGGCGGGATCGATGGCGGCGAGCGTCGGTATCCGGCAGATCTCGCCTTCGGGCAAAGACCCCTCCTCATGCTTGGGGATATCGGGCAAAGCGAGCAGGATCTCGTCCTCGATCACCTCCTCGAGCATCAGCCGTCCTTCGGGACAATACAGGATCTCGGATGCCCTTGAATCCGCACTCGGATCGGCTTGCATATCCTCCTTGCGGCTTAGGATCCGAAAATGCGATCGGGTGTCGATCCGATGGTCGAAGGGTTCCAAACAACGCTGACAACGCAGGACCACAGTGGCGCATATCCCGACACGAAGCCGCAGCGCACCGCCATCGTCGCGCCGGAATTCGAGGCGGTAGCGGATGGGCTCTGACGAAAAGCGAACGATCCCAAAGGCGATCCCCTCAAGGCACTGTGCCGAAAGACGGGGCATCGACGAGGGCGATACCTCCCCTTCGAGCGTCGCCCGGCGAGCGGCGAGATCATCGACTTCCAAGGGCATCGAGAAGGGATCTAAGTTCATGATTTCGAAGATGGTAGCGGATTTGGACAACATGGCGGGCGGCGGCGGGTTCGAAGACCGACCCGGATCGAGGCCGCTTATCGACCGGCATCATGCGCCGGATGCCTAAGATGGCGATGAACGATGACTTGGCTTTTTTTGTGACTTTTTCCTCGAAAGGATCGTCATGATCGTTCCCGATCCCCTCCTTCGGCCACGGGCCCGACAAAAAAGGAAGCCTCGATGCCCCCGTTGATCCTGGCCTCTTCCTCGCCTTCTCGTCGATCGTTGCTTGCAAGGCTAGGTCTTGCCTTCACGGTGATGCCTCCCGATATAGACGAAAGCCCGCTTGCCCATGAGACTCCGAAAGCCCTTGCAATGCGCCTGTCGATGGAAAAGGCGCAGGCGGTGGCAAGGGGGTTGGAAAAGGGCTTGGTCATCGGCTCCGATCAAGTGGCGACGGTCGACGAGCGCTTGTTAGGCAAACCCGGGGGCCACGCCGAGAACCTCGATCAGCTGCGTTCGGCGAGCGGAAAGTGGATGGAATTTCACACCGGGATCGCGCTCATCGATGCGCAAAGCAACCAGATGCAGGTCGATGCGGTGCCCTTTGGCGTCAAATTGCGCACCCTGAGCGAAGACGATATCGCATCTTATGTCGCGCACGAGCGAGCCTTCGACTGCGCCGGGGGATTCAAGGCGGAGCGTTTGGGCTGCACCATCTTCGAGGAAACGAGGGGACCCGATCCCACGGCCTTGCTCGGCTTGCCGATGATTCGCCTGTGCGCGATGCTGCGCAACGCCGGATTCGATCCGCTGTCGGTGCTATCGAAGAGCGGGCAGGAGAAATAGTTCGCTGCGGATAAGGATCGACCGATTTCTCTTGCGAGATTGTCGTCCCCTCGACGGCTACGCGACGGGCTGCATGCCGATACCCCGGTATCGACGGGGACGATGGGCGATGGCGGCGAGAGAGGCCATCGTCAGCGAATCGTCGGGGGGCGGGAGAACGCCGAAGCCGGATCTTCGCTCACGATTCCGATCCTCGTCAGGGTCTGAGCGAGATCGTCGAGGATATCGATGTAGTCGTAGGTCGGATAGACGGTGAAGTCGGCAATCTCCTCGACCCCGATGATTTCCCGCGCCACGTCGTCGACGCTGCGCAGACCGTCGATCAAGCCCAACGAGAGGGCCTCCTCCCCGGTCCAAAAAGCGCCGCTGAAAATATCGATACCCCGCGGCCGCAAGCGCTCCCCCCGTCCTTGTTCGACGGCCTCGACGAATTGTCGATGCACCTGCTCGATCAGGATTTGCGCTCGAAGGGCATCCTTTTCTTCGAGCGGGGAAAAGGGATCGAGGAATTGCTTGTCATCGCCGGAGGTGAAAACTCGCCTTTCGATCCCCCATTCCTCCATCGCCTCGTCGAAACCGAAATCCTCGATCTTGACTCCGATCGAGCCGACGAGACTGGCACGGTTGGCATGGATGATATCGGCGGCGGCCGCCACATAATAGGCGGCGGAGGCCCCGATATCGACAATCACCGCATAGACCGAAATATCGGGATATATCGCGCGCAGCCTCAAGATCTCATCGTAGATGATGCCCGCTTGCACCGGGCTTCCCCCGGGACTGTTGATCCGCAAGATGATCGCGGCGGTATCCTCGTGTTCGAAGGCCGCTCGCAATCCATCGTTGACGAGATCGGCGCTGGCATCGCTCCAATCGGCGATCTCCCCGTAAATATCGATCAGCGCGGTATGTCGTCCGCCGGGGACGGTATCGGCCTCGAAATCATCGGGGATCAATAAAAATCCGACTCCGAGAAAAAGACCCAAGAATATCAAGCGAAAGGCGATACGCCACCTACGGGCGGCTCGCTGCTCTTCAAGGGAGGCGAAGGCCAAGCGGGCGAGCAGTTCCCTTTCCCCGCGGGCATGATCGCCCGAGGCACCCCCTTTTCCCGTTGCCGAGGAAGGGCCGTAGGCAGATGCGGAATCGTAGGGGTCTGTGAAATCGTCATTCACGGAAAAACGCCCTCGTCGGCTACCTGCGACCGAGCCCGAGGATCGGCCGCTTCATGCCTCGATCAAAAGGATATTCGAAGGATCGAAATGGCGGGAATGCGCTTTTTTCGACCGATCCATCGACCGACGCCTCTTTCGATCGACAAGGATCGGCGGATATCGACATCTTTTTCCAAGCAAAGTCTATCATGGCCCTATCCTTGCGGGCTCATCGATGATATCCTTTCGATGACGATATCCCATCGAGATTGCGAATGTCTCGCAGGATATGCTTGCGGATCGATGCCGGTGGGCCTAAACGACAAGTAAAGAGGCGGGGGTCGAACCCCGCCGTCTCTCGGCGGATCGATGCGATGGGCGATTACAATATCGATTGAATGACGATCCATTGACGGGGGTATAAAAGGATATATCAATCATATTCAATATCTAAATCGATCCGATATCGAACATTTTCGGGTGGATCATCTCTATGGCAACGGGGTTATCTATATAAGAGCAATATGATTTTCAAATAGCGAGATCACCGAGATCGGCAATGATTTCCTCCATCCAACGATCGACGATGACGGGATTGAAGGGTCATCCGATCGATCTTGACAACGGCGATCGCTCCATACATTCAACGATCGATGATCCGTGAATGTGAAAATTGTCCCGTTATCGATCCATCTCGGATATGGCCAATGCCCGTAGGCGAACGATACTGTCCTTACGCCCTATCGCTTCGATACGAAGCCTCGAAGCCCCGCCGAAAAAAACCATCCTCGAAATCTCGATGGCGCTTCGAAAGGGATCGGGATCCGATCGATCAAGCGTGTCGATCGGCGTCGTTTTCGGCATGCGGATGGCGAAGACCCGAAGCCGTCAGCGACGACTTCAGATCCTCGCCCAAAGGCGCATGAAAGCGCATTCGCAAATCACCCGACCCATCCGATCCCTTGCTCATCGGCAGCGTGATCGATGATGCATGCAAGAACAGGCGATGCAAGCCGAGATCGCGCATTCGTCGATTGAATGCGCGATCGCCGTACTTGCGATCGCCGGCCAAAAAAAGGCCGAGGCTCGCTGCATGGACCCGGATCTGATGGGTGCGGCCGGTAAGGGGACGGGCCCGTACGAGGCTTGCGATCTCCCCCCTCGCCAAGGGCTCGAAACGGGTGCGAGAGGGTTTTCCCGTGGAATCGACCCTCACGATGCGATCGAGATGATGTCGTTCCTCGCGCTTCAACGGGGCATCGCAGACCAAGGGCTTCGAGCCGCAATCTCCCTTCACCAGCAAAAGATATTCCTTGCGCACGCTGCCTTGACGGATGGCCTTGTGCAATTCCTTCAATGTCGTGCGATCGACGGCGATCACCAAACAACCCGAAGTGTCTCGATCGAGACGATGCACCAACTCCAAGCGCCGCAAATCCGGTCGCAACGCCCTCAAAGATTCGATCACCCCGAAGTCGATGCCGCTGCCGCCGTGCACCGCGATCCCCGAGGGCTTGTCGAGCACGATCAAGCGCTCGTCCTCGTGCAGGATCGCTCGTTCGATCATGCGCTTGTCGGAGGGGGTCGGGGAGCGAGCGGGTTCGCTCTCGGGATTGAAACGCAGCGGAGGGATGCGCACCAGATCCCCCGTCGCCAATCGATAGTGCTGTCGCACCCTGGCCCGATTGACCCGTACTTCGCCTCGACGCAAGAGACGATAGATATGGGGGCGCGGCACTCCCTTGAGCCGGCCCATCAGGTAGTTGTCGATCCTCTGCCCGGAAAAGTCCTCGTCCACGACGACCCGCTGTGCGGCTTCGTAGCGCATCCCCTCGAAAGACCCTCTCGCCGGACGATTCATCGACGACACCGTATCAGTTCGAACAACGCAGCTCTTTGGCTTCCCGAAGACGCACTTTTCCAAGATAGCACCGATAGTCGATAGCCTCTCGGGGGGGGGCTGGAAAAAAACCCGATAATCTGTTATATTGCTTTGGGCATTCGGCCCCGGCATCCGAACGCCCCTCCGTCGATGAATTTTTATCGCGGAAAAAAGCGCTCGCCCCTCGTCATCGAAATAAAAAGTACGAGCGGGAGATGGACGATCGATGATGTAGACGATCCGAGGATTATACGAGCGAATCTGCCAAGCGTGACTGTCGGCATTGCCGTCGACGCTGCCCAAAATGCCGGATATCGAAGAAACGATCGCTTATCGACGATCATCGAGAATTGGCAGGTGCCGAATTCAATATCGGCATGCCCCGAGATCGAGGAAACGATTTTTTTTCGAACGTCGAATCATCAACGCGACGCCGAAACGCAGGCGAAGCGAAGAACGGGAGTCAACGACAGGATTCTAAAGAATCGTCGAGAGCATCCCTTTGTCGCATGGTACTTGGTTGTCGACCATGCACGACAAGGGCGGCATCGACGAAGGATCGACTTGATCCTCGGGGCCGAAGAACGATGTCCGCGGCAATGCTTAGGATCGCCGCCGCCGGATATACCTTCCCCCTACGCGATGCGGGACTTCGAAGACGACGATCCGAAGCCCGAATCGAGAGGCAGGCGAAGTGGCGGATCATCCATCGATCAAGAACCTGTCGCGCACGATCAATGTGCATGACGACATGTAAAGATGGCAAAGTGAACGAAAGCCCGGATGGCTCTTCAGGTAATGGCAAGGCCGGTTGAAAGACGATGATGCCCGAGGTCGGATCTGACACCCCCTTGGGCGAAACAAGAGTCTATTGCCTCATCCGGGGCTTTGGAAACACGGATAAGGATCGAGCATTCAAGGTTGTTGTAGCCCGATTTCAAGCAAAGCCCTTTGAAAGGCAGGCTCCTTGAGATGAAGGGATATCGTGATTTCGGTGCGCTCCCGACGGATCCGATGAAACGATCGGTCGGATAGGGCGATAACGGGGATCTTTGGAAAATAAAACCCCGATGCCCGGTAAAAGCGTCATCATCCTTGAATGCCATCCTTATGCCTTCGATACATACATCCCCTCTTCGATCTTCTCCTCGTTTTCGGTCGATGAATGCCGCGGCGGCGGCGTCTGACCGGACTCAACGTCAATGAAACGTATGCTGATCAACGCAACCCAGCCCGAGGAATGCCGGGTTGCGATGGTGGATGGACAATTCCTCTACGATCTCGATATCGAAGTTGCCGCCAGAGGGCAACGAAAAGCCAGTATCTACAAAGCGAAGGTCGTCAGAGTCGAGCCCAGCCTCGAAGCGGCTTTCGTGGATTACGGTGCGGAGCGGCATGGCTTCCTCCCCTTCAAGGAAGTGGCTCATGAATATTGCGCCGGACGCAAGAATGCGGCGGGCCAACCCGCTTCGGTGCGCGACACTCTGGTCGAGGGCATGGAGCTCCTCGTGCAAGTGGAAAAGGAAGAGCGGGGCCGTAAAGGAGCGGCGCTCACCACCTTTCCGAGTCTGGCCGGACGCTATTTGGTATTGATGCCCAACAACCCCAGGGCGGGGGGGATTTCCCGCCGGGTCGAGGGGGACGAGCGCAGCGATCTGCGCGAAGTTCTCAGCGCCTTGGAAATCCCCTCGGGGATGGGTTTGATCGTACGCACCGCCGGGGTCGGAAAATCCAAAGAGGAACTGCAACGGGATCTCGACTATCTATTGCGCTTATGGCGCGCCATCGATGCCGCGGCCAAGGAGCGCCCCTCTCCCTTTCTCGTCTATCAGGAAAGCAATATCATCATCCGGGCGATCCGGGACTATTTCAGCCGGGATATCGGTCAGATCCTGATCGACAACGCCAAAGTGCACCAAGAGGCGCTGGAGTTCATCAACCAGGTCATGCCCGAGAGCGCTTCGAGGGTGGTGCACTATACCGACCGGGTCCCTTTGTTCAGCCGCTATCAGATCGAAAGCCAGATCGAATCCGCCTTTTCCCACTCGGTGAGTCTCCCCTCGGGAGGGAGCATCGTCATCGATCATACCGAGGCGTTGATCAGCATCGATGTCAATTCCGCTCGCTCCACCCGCGGCGGGGATATCGAGGAGACCGCCCTTGGCACGAATCTGGAAGCCGCCGACGAGATCGGTCGCCAATTGAGGCTGCGCGATGCCGGGGGGCTGATCGTCATCGACTTCATCGACATGACCCCGAGCCGCAACCAACGCGAGGTCGAGAACCGACTGCGCGACGCCCTCAAAGAGGATCGGGCACGAATCCAACTCGGACGCATTTCGCGTTTCGGATTGCTCGAGATGTCGCGTCAGCGTTTGCGGCCCTCGTTGGGCGAATCCAGCCAACACACCTGCTCGACCTGCAACGGCCAAGGCACCGTCCGGGGGCCGGAATCCCTCTCCCTCTCGATACTGCGACTCCTCGACGAGGAAGCGATGAAGGAGATGACGAATCGGGTGATCGCCCGCCTTCCGCTCGAGGTCGCCTCCTTCCTCCTCAACGAGAAGCGAGAGGGGATCTCCGAGATCGAAAGGCGCAATAAGGTGCGCATCGTCCTCGTACCCGATCCGCAGATGATCTTGCCGAATTACGAGGTGGAGCGAGTGCGCGAAGACAATCGCGAACACGAGGTCCATCACCAGTCGAGCTACGAGCTGATGAGCCGCCCCGATGCCGCCGATGCCATCGAGATACGGCCGGATACCCCACGAGATCGAGCGGACGAACCGGCGGTCAAATTGGTCCGAAGCCCGGCGCCTCCCCCTTCGAGTCCATCGCAACCCTCGATCGACATCGACTCGAGGGTTGCCGAGAAATCGGATGGCCCGAAGTCGGAAGGGGATAAAAAGACCGGCTGGCTGTCTCGAATCCTGCAAGGATTGTTCTCGCGCACCGAGGAGGAGGCCAAGCCGCAAGAAAAAGCCAAGGATCCGGCGCATGAGAGAAGAACGCGGCGGCCGCGCTCTTCCAATCGCAGCGAAGGCGGCAGGCGGGGTCCGGAGCGAGGCCGGGGGCGAGGACAAAAAACCGGCGGCGATCCTTCGAGCGAAAGCGATCGTCGACGGCGTACGAACGAAAGACCGGCCGCGGCTTCTGCAAGCCGGGAAGAACCCCGCCAGGACTCTCGTCGTCAACGCCCTCCTTCGGATAGAACACCGGCGGGGCATCGTCAAGGCAGTGCCGGTTCGACGAGCGCGATGCATCCCCGGGAAGAGGCCAAGGAGCCGCAAGTTCGCTCCACCGAGGCCTTGCAAGGATCGGCATCGGCGGCGGCCCATCAATCATCGGATCGCGATGCGGGCGATGGGCTCAATCGCCCCCGGCGCACTCGACGCGGGAGGCGCGGCGGAAGCCGTCGGCGAGAGGAGAGCCATCTCGATCCCATCGGCGGCGATCACGAAAACGTCATCGATTCCCCGCAAGCGGGGGGTGCGCATCGAAGTCCGCCCGCCCCCGCCGCCCGCCCCTCGGGATCCGGCATGCCTGAGCCGACGAATCAGTCTTTCACGAACCCCCCACCG
>JFBG01000062.1 GCA_000583135.1 Thioalkalivibrio sp. HK1 | reverse complement strand
CAGTGTGGCTGATCATCCTCTCAGACCAGCTACCGATCGTCGCCTTGGTGAGCCATTACCTCACCAACAAGCTAATCGGACGCGGGCTCATCTGATAGCGCGAGGCCCGAAGGTCCCCCGCTTTCCCTCGTAAGGCGTATGCGGTATTAGCCCGAGTTTCCTCGGGTTGTTCCCCACTACCAGGCAGATTCCCACGTATTACTCACCCGTCCGCCACTCGCCGCCAGGGAGCAAGCTCCCCGCGCTGCCGTTCGACTTGCATGTGTTAAGCACGCCGCCAGCGTTCAATCTGAGCCAGGATCAAACTCTTCAGTTCAAGAAGCATGACCGCTTCGCGAAGAAGCGGCCGGATCTAGGCCCGACGGAATGGTTCGTATCAACGAACCGTTCGCGCCGATGTTTCTCCTCTTCATCGAGGAGTCGCATCCGCGCGAACACCCACACAATTTACCTGTACGGATTTTTAATCAGCGGGCCTCGAAATCAGGGGCGAAAAAGCGTTGCCCCTGCGAGGCAAGACTGCGTATTATACGCACGATGAGCGATAGATCAAGTACTTGGGCTATTTTTCTTCAATGGATCGGGTATTTCGTGATCTCCCCGTAAATCCCATAAAACATTGATTCATAAGCGTTTTTCTCAAATATCGCTCCTTGCGAGAGAAAAACGAGAGAAAAAAATCACATTTTTTTTGCACGTTCTCGAAGAAAAAATTTCTGAATTTTTCCCGTCGATGTCTTCGGGAGTTCGTCGAAGATCACCGTGCGCGGGATCTTGAATCCGGCGATATGCTCCCGACACCAAGCCACCACTTCCTCCTCCGACAGCGCTTGCCCCTCGATCGGCGTTATGAAGGCGCATACGCTCTCGCCCCAATATTCGTCGGGACGCGCCACCACCGCCGCCTCCATGATCTTCGGATGCCGGAACAGGCATTCCTCGACTTCGAGGCTCGAAATATTCTCGCCGCCGCTGATGATGATGTCCTTGGCCCGATCCTTGATCTCGACATAGCCGTCCGGATGGCGTACCCCCAAATCCCCGGTATGAAACCAACCGCCTCTAAAGGCCTCGTCGGTCGCCGTCGGATTCTTCAAATAACCCCGCATCACCGTATTGCCCCGCAACATCAACTCCCCGATCGTCTCGCCATCCCACGGGGTATCGACCATCGTCTCCGGATCGGCGATCCGCAATGCCTGCATGGTGGGGTAGATCACTCCTTGTCTTGCCATCCTCCCGGCCAGCGTCTCGACATCATCGCTATCCCATTCCTCCTGCCAAGCGCAGACGGTGGTCGGTCCGTAGGTCTCGGTCAACCCGTAGAGATGGGTGACATCGAAACCCATGTTGGACATCGCCTCGATCACCGCGCTCGGCGGGGCCGCGCCCCCGGTCGCCACCTCCACCCGATGCCCAAAGCGGCGCTTGACCTCCTTCGGAGCGTGCAAAAGCAAGTTGAGGACGACCGGGGCTCCGCATAGATGGCTGATCTCGTGCTCCTCGATGAGGGAGAAAATGCGGGCCGGATCGACCGCGCGCAGGCAAACATGCATTCCCCCCGTCGCGCTGACGGCCCAAGTGTAGGTCCAGCCGTTGCAGTGGAACATCGGCAAGGTCCATAGATAGCGCGAGCGAGGGCTCAAACCGAAAGCGAGAATCTGGCCGATAGCGTTGAGATAGGCCCCGCGATGGCTGCAAACGACACCCTTGGGATCGCCCGTCGTGCCCGAGGTATAGCCGAGGCCGATCGCTTGCCACTCATCCTCGGGGTAGCGGTAATCGAAATCCGGCGCCCCTTCGGCGAGCAGGGATTCATAGTCTTTTTCGCCGATGCACCGGCCATGTTCGCAAAGGGGATCATCGATATCGATGACCACCGGCGGGGATGACATCCCGTCGAGGGCGCGGGCGACGACCTTCGAATATTCACGATCCGCAATCAGCAACTTCGTTTGTGCATGCCCCAAGATAAAGCGCAGGGTATCGGCATCGAGGCGGTAGTTGATGGCATTGAGCACCGCTCCGCTCATCGGCACCCCGAAATGGGCTTCGAGCATTTCCGGCACATTCGGCGCCATCACCGACACCGTATCCCCGACCCCCAATCCTCTCCCGGCCAAGGCTCCGGCGAGACGGCGGCTGCGAGCATGGAACTCGGCCCAGGTAAAGCGTCGCTCGCCATAGACCACCGCGGTCTTTTGCGGATAGACCAAAGCCGAACGCTCGATGAAGCCGATCGGCGTCAGAGGAACGAAATTCGCCGGCCCCTTATCCAGAGCCCGCTCATAGGGATTATCGGCATGGGTCATGGCCATCACCTCGAGAATTCCAAGATTCGAAGGGCGCATCCATCCGGGGATCCAAGGTCCGGCGAAGCAACTCACCTTACATCACCGATTCGCCATATTACCCCACACCCTTTCGAGGGCACCGACCCCGGGCATGGTGTCGGCCTTGAACCGGCACCCCTTGGCTCGCCGGCTAAAAACGAAACTGCGTTTCGGCGCGATCGTCCCGAAACCTCCTTCGATCCTCGAATCCGAAGGACTCGCCAAGCACTCGATCGGGAAAACCCAAGATCGATCCATCCTCCAAGGGGCATCTGGTTCCTTATGCGCGCAAAAGCCTCGCCCGCCTTTTCGCATCCACCACTCGTTTATGGCTCACTTATTAGACACAAACCATTTTGTGTCTCACTTTTTGTCAAAAACCGAGACACAAACGGTTTTATGTCTCATTCAATAGAGACAAAGAAAGATTAGAGTGCCTTCCATCCCCGGATGGATGTGCAATGTGCATCGAAGCATCGAACGAGGGCCGATCGGGGCTCGGGGGCTGGCAAAGGCATCGGTCTTCCATGGCCATCGACGGGATCCGAGCGGATAGGAAAAACCGAAGGGGGTGCTGCTGAGGATATCCACAAGGGGATTGATGGTCGAAAGGTAATTGGCCGAAAAATCCCGCGATCCCCGCCATATCACGCCGATATGCCATGCCGACGAATCACAAACAACCGCTCGCATCGGCAACAGGTGCGGCGTTTTCCAAGGAAGGCAATGTCGCTCGAAACCGCTATCCGGCTTTGCGCTCGCCGACGATGGTCTCATAATGATGAGTGTACGATACACCGCCATCACAAACGTTCATCGCAGGGGTCAAAGAAAGCCCCTTTTTATCCCCCGATGCACACCATTCGATTGACGAAATACCAAGGAACGAACCGGATTCGCTCGATGGCCACCCCCGTTCACTATCGACTCGGCGGTTTTCCGCCGAAAAAAGACGATATCGATTTCAATCGTCTCAGCGCCCTTGCGGGCTCGGCGAATCTGGCGCTCGGTCGCTATGACGGATCGCTCGAAAGTATCCCGAATACGGATATCCTCCTCTCGCCTATGGTCATGCACGAAGCGGCGAGCTCGTCGAGGATCGAGGGGACCAATATCACGATGAGCGAGGCCTTCAGGATCGGGGTCGGGGCGGATGAGAATATCGAGGCCGCCAAGCGGGATGATTTCGAGGAGGTTTGGAATTATCGGGAGGCATTGAATTTCTCCACCCAGGAAATACGAGAGGGAAAGCCCATTTCCTTGCATCTTCTTCGGCAAATGCATGAATTGCTGATGAGGGGAGTGCGAGGGCATGACAAGAGCCCCGGCGCCTTCAGAGATCGGCAGAATTGGATCGGGCGACCGGGCTTTGGAATCGAAAACGCCGAATTCGTGCCCATCCCGCAAGAGCACCTCCAATCGGGTCTTGAAAGGTGGATGGAATACCTAAGAAGCACCGAGGAAATCGACCCCTTGGTGCAAATGGCAATCATTCACTTCGAGTTCGAAGCGATCCATCCCTTCAAGGACGGCAATGGTCGTTTGGGGCGCATGCTGATCCCTCTTTTTCTCTACCAACGAGGGATTTTGGGCAGTGCGAACTTCTATATGAGCGATTATTTGGAGGAGAATCGGGAGGAATACGTGGATAAAATGCGGGCGATATCGAGAGATGGACAGTGGACCGGATGGTGTGCGTTTTTCTTGGAAGGAATTGTCCGACAAGCATCGATAAGCCGGCGCAAAGCGGAGAATATCCGCGACCTCCACCGCAAGGTGCAGGATCAAGCATTGACGGCAACGCGCTCTCCATCATGTCGTAAGCGCGGTCGAGTTCATCTTCTCCAACCCCTTCTTTCAAGGCCCTCGATTCATCTCGCAAGCGGGAATACCGAAACCGACGGCGCGGAGAATTCTGAATGTTTTTCGCAAAGAGAGGATCATCGACATATTGCGCCAAGGCAGCGGCCGGCGACCGGGAATCCATGTCTTTTCGTCTTTGTTGAATATCGCCGAAGGAAAAGAGATCTTTTGAATACACAAGGCCACGATTCGCAACTCGATCCGATCGAGCGGGGCGGCGAGGGTCGAAGATCGAGATAACGGGCGAAGATTCGGTATCGAGTCCCTTTCGCTTAGAAGCCAATCGGATTTCCAAGGAGCGTTCGATAATGCCCACCCCCATCGATTTCTACTTCGATTTTTCCTCTCCCTACGCCTACCTTGCAAGCGAGCGCATCGACTCCATCGCCTCTCGGCATGGACGAGAGGTCATTTGGCGACCGTGGCTAATGGGGGCGGCGATGAAGATCACCGGCTCCGCTCCGTTGGTGGATCGCCCGATGATCAACGATTACTCCCGCCATGACTTGGAACGATGCGCTCGCCTTGCCGGACTACCCCTTCGACTCCCCGATCCCTTCCCCTTCGCCGCCATCGCCTCATCGAGAGCGGTGTACCTGATCGAGCGAGAAGAGGGTCCGGCGGCGGCCAAGACCCTCGCCCGGGCGCTTTTTCACGCATCCTTCGGGCTCGGGCGAAGCATCGTCGAGGCGGAAAGGGTCGCCGCCATCACCGAAGCGGCGATCGGCAGCGATCCGGAAGATATCCTTGCAGGGATCGCCGAGCCTGCGATCAAGGAGCGGCTGAAAGAGGTGACCGATGGCGCCATCGCAGGCGGCGTATTCGGCTCTCCTTTCTTTTTGGTCGATGGCGAGGCTTTTTGGGGGCACGATCGACTCGAACAGGTCGATCTCTGGCTGGAGCGAGGCGGCTGGTAGATCCGAAAAATCGGGTCTTGTGCCATACCACCCATTGCCCGCCCAAGCAAGCACCCGAGGCATCAAACCGGCAATGCCGCCTATGGATAAACGCCACGCACGCCGGCGGCGGGATTCGGGTAAGGAGGCTCCTAAGGCTCTTGACAATCCTTTGAAAACCCCCATCGATGATCCCGAAAGGAAGCGGGATCAATCGGCTCGCATCTTGACATAACGCCCCGGCGCATCCTCGATGGCGGGGAGCGATCCCTCGCCCGGAACGCGGGCATCGCAGACCCCGTCGGTGAATTGAAGTACCCAGTCATCCCAATCCGGCCACCACGAACCCTCGTGGGTGCTCGCCGACTCCAACCATTGCTCGCAATCCTCGGTCAACTCCCCGGTGTGGTAGCCATATTTATTGGCCGCCGGGGGGTTGATCACCCCCGCGATATGCCCCGACTTCGCCAAGACGAAGCGCACCGGACCCCGATAGAGCCGGGTGGCGGCGAAGGTGGAGGTCCAAGGGGCGATATGGTCTTCCCGCGCGGACAGGATATACACCGGAATATCGATCTTTCCAAGGTCGATGGGAATCCCGTCGATGGTGATCCCGCCCGGTTGGCAGAGCAGATTGTTTCGATACATATTGCGCAGATATTCGATATGCATCGCCCGCGGCATGCGCGTCGAATCGGAATTCCAGTACAGGAGATCGAAAGGCAGGGGATCTTTGCCCATCAAATAGTTGTTGATCACGAAATTCCAGATCAGATCGTTGGCGCGCAGAAGATTGAAGGCTTCGGCCATATCCGAACCCTCGAAATAGCCCTTCTTGTCCATCGCCGCTTCGACTTGGGCCAACTGATCATCGTCGACGAAAACCCCGAGATCGCCCGGCTCGGAAAAATCGACCATCGTGGTGAAAAAAGTCGCGGACTCGATCGGTCGCTCGTCGCGGGCGGCGAGCCATGCCAGGGTCATGGACAACAAGGTGCCGCCGATGCAATAGCCGATGGCATTGACCCTCTCCTCGCCCGTCGCCTGCCTAACGGCCGAAATCGCGGCCAAGGCGCCCGAGCGCACATAATCGGCAAGGGTTTTATCGGCGAGATTCTCGTCGGGGTTGATCCATGAGATCACGAAAACCGTATGCCCTTGTTCGACGGCCCAGCGGATAAACGAGTTCTTCGGTCGTAAATCGAGGATGTAGAACTTGTTGATCCAAGGCGGGATGATCAAAAGCGGGCGCTTGCGCACTTGGGGGGTGGTCGGTGCGTATTGGATCAATTGCATGAGATCGTTTTCGAATACCACCTTGCCGGGGGTGATGGCGATATTGTCCCCGAGTTGGAATTTTTCGGTGTCGGTCATCCGAATGCGCAGTTTGCCCTGCCCCGACTCCAGATCTTCGAGGACATTTTCCAACCCCTGCAAGAGATTTTCTCCGCCGCTTTCGATCGTGCGCTGCACCACCTGCGGATTGGTCATGGCGAAGTTCGTGGGGGAAAGAGCGTCGATGAACTGCCGCGTGAAGAATTCCGCCTTGCGAGCCGTTTGCGCATCGAGACCTTGAGTTTCTCGCACCGTCGACAGGAAATGTCTCGATATCAGCAGATAGCCCTGCTTGATTTGATCGTAAAAAGGATTTTCGCTCCAAGCGGCATCGGAAAAGCGCCGATCACCGGGCGCAGGTTTCTCTATCGGATCGCTCGGCTGTCCGGCAAAGCGCCGAGCGGCATGCTCCCACAGCCTTGCATAATCCTGCCAAAATGCGACTTGGGCATCGGCCAATCGCTTCGGATCGGCCAACATCCGCTGCCACAGATCCTGACCGAGCTTCGAGATCGTCGGCGATGGCAGAGGATTGAATTCCTCGGGATCATCGGCTTGGCGTTCGGCGAGGATCCGCATGATGGATTGACTGCGCTCGGCGATCCGGCCCATTGCGGCCCCGAGCCTCTCGTAATCGGGTTGACTCGATGGCGCCGAATCACGACTCGCTCTTCTTGCATGCGGTGATTCTCGGGAAGATGCCTCGGCGGATGCTCCGGAGGATGTTTCGGGGGCGGATTTTGCGGATCCGACGAACTTTTCATGATTTGAGGAGTCAACCATCAATACAGCCTCTTTGAAAATGGGCGAAGAAAAGAAAATGAACCTCTTTACCCGGGATAAAAAACCCATGGCAAAGCGTTCGGAAATCGCAGTCATTCGGTCTTCGTTCTCGACCCTCGACCGAGTAACGAGCATCGTCATGCGATTTGCGACAAAGTCCGAGAAAAAGCCGATTATGCAAGCAACGATAAGCACAATTCCTGTCATACTTGCTGTATGGTATGAATTTTTTTCGATGTTTTGAACATACCGGGAGATGAAACCGAACTCGGTATGAGCGGATTCGACTAGTTGAGGAGGGGGAGAAGTAGTACCTACCAACCCGGAGGAAGCATGCTGAACAGTAACGCGCCACCGAGCGCCAATGATTTCACCTCGGATAGCGAAAACGATAAGCCATCCGGTCTCGGCGATGGTTCGGTCACCAAGAAGTCGAACCGCAAGAAAGCGCACGACAACGCATTCGCAGGAGATGAAAAATCCCCGGCGGACTTTGCGCATCATTCATCGTCCGCAGCCCCCGATGGGCGCCGGGATGACTCGAAAAGGGATGGAGCGCTTGCAAATTCGCAGCCGAGCGCCGATGCGCAAAGCGGCTCCGAAGCGGCCGATTTCACTTTCGATCGAAGTATCAATACGAATGAGACGAAGATCGATCGAAAAGGCGCCCGATCGAAAGCCCATTCTCGCTTTCAAACCGAGTGGGTGGCGGCGATGGCGAGATTGGGCGATCGCGACCGAGCGATCCTGCAAAGGCGAATCGGGCTGCGAACCGGGGCGATCGACACCCTCGCATCGATCGGCGAGGACCTGAATGTCACCCGCGAGCGGGTGCGTCAGTTGGAAAAAATCGCCCATCGGCGCATCTTCGAAGAATACGATCGAGGCGGTCGCCGACTGGGCGCCGAGCTCGTTTTTCAGATCGAGCAATCCGTCGCCGACAATAACGGCCAGCCTTTGTCTTTGAGGCAGATCGGCCGGATCAACCCTTGGTTCGCCGGGACCGATCGCCGGATATTGAACCATGCCCTCGATCTCATGCATCCGCAGCGCTGGCACTTGGTCGATGTGGATAACGAAGCCTATCTATGCGATATCCCGTCGCATCAATGGACAACATGCTTGGCTCGGGGACGAGATCTATTGCGCTTGGGCTCATTCAACCGCACCAAGGACAGCGGATTGCGGGTGATCGACCCGGCGAAGGGTCTTCGGCGCTCGGTCTTGCGCAAAAAATTGAATGCCCTGTTGCCGAGCGGCACCGAATGCGCTTGGGTGGATCTGGTCCTCCAATCGATCGCCCGAAAAGCGGTTTTCGCCGAGGACGGCTCCGGTGATCCCCTGCTGATCTCCGCTTGGCGATCCGGCGAAGCCCATATCATGCGATTGTTGGTGGAGTCGGACCATCCTATCCATCATCAAGAGGCCAAGGAGATCCTCTATCGAAGGTATCGGGTCGATATCGATCACCGAAGAGCGCATAACGCCCTCTCCGGATGCGGGTTGCTCTTCGGCCGCGGCACCTACGGATTGAAAAAGCATCTGAAGCTCTCGAATTCCCGTGCTCTTTCGTTGGTCGGCGAGGTGGAGAGGCTCGCCCATCGAAAACCCTTTACCGGGCGGCAATGGCATTGCAGCGAAATGCTGCAATGCCTTGGAGATAGAGGCTACAACCTATCGGGGGTCGATGAATATATCCTGCACGTGGCCTTGCAGATCCACAATCGCAAACTGGATTCCTTGGGCCGACTGATGTGGATTGTAGGTTCGGGGAAATTGATCCGCGACACCGCCCGCCGGGTTCCGATCTTGAGCACCGTCGAGAGCATCTTGGAAGAACACGGCGAACCGATGGGCAACACCCGATTGCGCAAAGCGGTTCGCGAACGACGCGGGCTCGGCAGGAACTTCGCCCTCCATCCGCGCGGACGCTTGGTACGTACCGAACGCGGTCGGTGGGGGTTGGCCGATCGCGACGTACCCCTCGATGCGGTGCAACTCAAACACTTCGTCGATGCGGTGATGACCCTCCTCGAAGACGATTCCGAACGCCTCGAAGACCGGGATCTACCGATGATCGCCTTCGAGGTGACCGGGGTGAAGGATCTCGATCAGGTGATGCTGACTTCGTTGCTGCAACGCACCGGGAAGGTGTCCTTCAATCGACGAGGGTTGGTACGACGCATCGATGAGAGGGACGCCTGAAACGCCGAGCGCCGACGAATCATCGGGCTTTTCGAACGAGCGGTTTTCCAACGAGGTCGGTACCGAGGATCGACGCCGAGGCTTGATAGGTGCGAGCGAAATCCGCACCGGGCGAGGATCGATCCGGGCCCTCGTTCATGCCAAGCGAATCGATGGCCTTGCAAAGCGCCACCAATAAAAGACGAAAGCGGCCACCGACCCGGCGGCGACGAAGGCGACGCCCCGATCCGGATGGGCCAAGGCGACCCCGGACAACGCCACGAGGATCAGGCGTAGCCCGTAGTCGAGAGGGGTTCGATCCGAGAATTTCGCCCACAGCCCGAAGGTCAGGCCCGTCGCCGCCATCAACACCAAAGCGGTCGCCGCCAACTGCGCAAGCCCCGGCTCGAGCACGATCTCCGGGCGCAGAAAAACCGCCGCCATCAACACGAACAGACTCGTACAAAGGCCTAGCGAGCGCAGCAATGTCCCTGCGAAAGAGGCTCGAGCGATGCGCGAGGTCACCGCGGCCACCACCGATGTCGGCGGCGTCAACTCCCCCCAAACCGCAAGGAAGAAAGCGAAAAAATGGACCGGCCAAGGGTCCATCCCCGCCTTGATCATCTGCGGTGCGATCACCAAGGCGGTGAGGATATAGGTGGGCGCCGGGGGGAGCCCCATCCCGAGCAGGGCTCCGAAGACGAAGGCCACCAACGCCATCGCCGCCAAGTGAATCGATGCCGCCTCGATCAGCAAAAAACCGACCTTCGGCGGCACTCCGGTATTGACGAAAGCGCTGGTCAAAATCGATAGCGTGGCCAACAGCAAGGTCAGATCGGCGGTCATCGAGGCAAAGGAATCGAAAAAGCGAAGGATCGCCGTCTTCGTTGTCAACCGAGTATCGCCTCCGGCTCCAAGGTCTTGACTTTGGCTGCGATCCATCGAGATCGATGGATCCTCGCTACCGCTCCTTGCCGGCGGGGAAACGCGGCGAGCGCGAAAATCAAGGGCCAGCTGCATGACGAAAAGACCGGCCCCGACCGCCAAGAAGACATATAGGGCGGCGAATATCGGCGCTAAATGCAAGGCCGACATCAACACGATCAGCCCCGCCACCACCATGATGAACGCCGCGAAGCGGACGTAATCCTCCGCGCGCATCGGCAAGGCGGCCTCGACCATGCGGATCTCGCCCCGGCGCGCCGAGATCAGATAGACCCCCAACGCCAGCGCCACGAAATAAACCAAGGCCGGGGCATAGCCTCGGGCGACCACATCGAAATAACTCCGACCGAGAAAATCCGCCATCAAGAAGGCGGAAATTCCCATGATCGGCGGCATCAATTGACCGCCCAACGAGGCCGCCGCCTCCACCGCCGCCGCGTTCTCGCGCTTCATCCCCGCTTTGATCAAGGCCGGGATGGTCGCCGATCCGGTGGTCACCGCATTGGCCGCACCGCTACCGCTGACCGCCGCCACCCCCATCGAACCCATCACCGCCGCCTGCGGCAAGGCATGGGTCGAGCGCATCGCGATCCTCGAGGCAAAACGCAAAATCGAATCGATGCAGCCGAAAGCGCGCAGGACACTCAAAACCAGCACGAAGGATCCGATCAGCGTCAACGCCAGTTGCGGCAAGCCGGAGAAGACCCCGGTCGTATCCTCGAGGCTTAGCGAAGTGACGATCCTTTTCCAGGAAAGACCGGGGTGATTGAAAATCCCGGGCACGATATCGCCGTAGACCGCATAGAGGATCAGCACGATATTGAGCACGAAAAGGACGAAATAACGCTTGCGGGCGTACTCCATCACCAATAAAACCATCAATCCCCCGATCAGCAGATCGGTGGCGTTCCAAATACCGGCGCGCACCGTCCCGATCGCATGAAACTCCTTGAACAGATAGACCGAAACGGTCAAGGCGATCGCGCAGTAGACGACGGCGATGACGCGGTTGAGGTTCTCGCTCAACGAGGGATAGAGCGTGCCTCGGCGCAACGAATCCAGCGTAAAGAGCACGAAGGTGATCGGCACCATCGTGAAGGCGAGCAGGGTCGGCCCGCCCTCGGTGGTGAGGTAGTAATAAAAAAGCCAGGCGAAGAAAACGACGGCCACGAGGTAATAAAGAACATCGACCACCGGGCGATCGAGGGTCTCGTATTGCCCGAGATCGATGGACGGATCCCCTCGCTCTTCATCGGGGGCGTCTTCGGGGAGCCGATTCATCGATCCCGCACCTTTTTGGTCCCGCCGAAAACGCATCGCCGACGCCGGCAAGTGAGAAGGCGAGGATGCGGCGATCGCCCCTTGCGAAAAACGAGCGCCAAGATAAAGGGGCAAGAGCGTTTCATGCAAGATCCATCGTCATCGCAAAGGCATCGTGGACGATAAGTGGACGATAAGCGACCGCTGCGAGCGCCTCGATGGTTCGTGGATCTCGAAGGGTCGATGATCGATCCGGATCGTCGCTAAAAGGCAGCCCCGGTCTTCGTTCGAAGGGCCGCCTTTTAGCGAGAGATCGGATTTCGATATGCTGCGACAAAAGCGAGATCGACGAATCATCGGGCGATGCGGGAATCCCATTTCGCATCCCATACGCCTTTTTCTCGCATGTAGCGGGCAAGCCCGGGATGGACCTTGACCAGATCGATCGACGCCTCCACACCTCGCCGCTGCATTCTCGGCATATCCTCCTTGATTTGTCGGAAAGCCTTGTCGGAGGCGGCGATATCGTCGATATTCGCCTCGACGGTACGCAAGATGCCGTACATATCCTCCTCGGGGACATCCATCCCCAGATGCAATCCATAGAAGAAGGGAAGCATCATCGCACTCTTCGCATAATCCTTCTTTTTATCGAAGGCCGAGGTCTCGACCGAAACCATCGCGATCCCCGCGGATTCAAGCCTCTCGAGCTCGGATGCGGAGGGGCTCAAAAGCGCCCAATCGGTCTGCAACGAAGCCTCGTTCAGCCACGGGGGAGGGGTGGTCTCGGCATTGACATAAACCCCGAAACCGGTGAAGCGCCCCTGTTCGAGCAGGGATCCTGCGGTCTTGATATCGACTTCGAGATAATCGTGCTCGATACCCAAAGCCTCGAAGGCTCGTTCCAGCGCCGCCCGGGTATCCCATGGGCGAGGCCCCGTGAACACTCGCTCGCCGTCCAGATCGCCCCAACTGTTGATTTTGCCGACATTATCGGAGTGAATGCCCACTCCCATCTCCAAGGTGAAGGTCCAAAAAGACTGCACCGGCTCACGCTTCATCTGATCTTTGAATCCCTCGAAGCGCCGGATATTGTTGGCGAATTCGTAAAAGGCGATATCCGAGCCGTAATAACCCTCGAAATCCCCGATGGCATAGCCCTTGACCGAAACGATGGCCCCCGGGGTCGGCTGGACGGTGAATTCATAGCCCTGAACCTCTTTATTGAGCGTTTGGGCGAGGTTGGTCAATGTGCGGTGACCGCTCGAGCCGACTCGGGAGGTCCCCCAGCGAATTTCCTTCTCGTTCGCTTGCGCCCGCACTTCTTGCGCGACACCGCTTGCGAGCATGCCCGCAGCGATCAGCAAACAGGTTATCGATTTTCCGAGCGTCATTGATGAAAATCCCTCATGGTTATCGATCGATGAAATACCTCGATGAAACATCGACACGCGTTTTATTCGAAGAGATCGAAAGAACGAGAGTCTCGGACTCGATCTCCCGCCTAAATGCCCGATGCCCCCCTACGGCGACCATCGAATGCAAAACGCTATCATAAATTCCCGCAGGACAAAGAATCAGCGACGAAAAACGTCTTGGATCCCGACTCGGATCCCGATCCTGCACCGAACGCACTTCGAATCGGCAAAGAAGCGCACTCCTTTTTCGCGATCCCTATTTCAATGTACGATGAATATCAAAGTCCGATGATGAGCGATGGGCGCTTGGCGTTCGAAGAAGCGGGAGGATCCCAATGCGCTTTCTCGAAATCTCGGCGTTTTTCGAAATCTCGAGGGGCTCGGCGAATCCGATCGATCGAAAACCCGCTTCGATCCTCCCCTCCATTCTCCTTTCTATTCTCCTTGTCTGCGGCATCATCTGCGGCATCGGGTGATAACATCGATCCGCCGAGACGATGCCGAGACGATATCGATAGTAACCGCTTTATAATTTTTCCGCCCGGGTGCCCAAAATCGAACGGCTCGGCATCATCGGTAAAACAGGCTCGCAGCTTGCGCAAAACAAGCGAGAACTCGATTCGAAGGAGCGATAGGAATCGACGGATCCGAAAAGGGGTGGTGATGCCGCCCGACTTCGGATCCTCGCATCGAACGACTCGACGATCGATCCTCGCATCGATGTTCTCGTTCACTATCCGAGACTTCGACTTCGAGGGGCGCAAGACTTCGAACGACAAGAGATCGATAAGCGAAATCCGCTCAACTGAGGAGGATCTATGAGAAGGCTTGGCAACACCCTGATCGTCGCCTGGATGATATCCGGCGCCGCCCTTTCATCCGTCGGTGCCGATGAGAGGCGATTCGACAATATCATCGTGATCGGCGATAGCCTGAGCGACTCCGGAACATTCGGCGGCCCGATCACCGACTTCGATCCGAGGGACGGACAAACGAGTCACCCCGGCGAGATCGCCGAGATCTTCGGTCTGCCGATGATCCCCAATGTCGCCCTGCCCGGCCTGCCGAGCGGAGGAACGAACTATGCCCAAGGCGGAGCGAGGGTCGCAGGGCCCTTGCCCGATAACACGCGGATCCCCACCGGCAACCCGGCCTTGAGTCTCGAAGGACAAATGCAAAATCTGCTCGAGGATCGCAACGGTAACCTGAGCGAAAAAGATCTGGTGATCGTCTGGGGCGGAGCGAACGACCTACGCGACCGGCTTGCCGATCTGGGCCGCGCCGCGGTCCAAGCCCAAGCGGTAAGCGCCGAGACTTATGCCTCCGCCATCGCCGGCGGAGCGAGCGAAGCCGATGCCACCGCGGCGGCGAGCGCGGCGGCCAATCGCATCCTCGACGAAGCGAGAGCGACGGCGGCAACGCGATTGAGCGCCGCCGCCGATACTTATGCGGCGATCATCAATCGCCTCCGTCAGGCGGGGGCGACCAATATCATCGCCATCACCGCTCCGGACGTGATCCGAACCCCGGATTTCAACGATCAAATCGCCGGACTTTCCGATGAGGGCAAGGCGCAGCAGATCGCCGGCGCCCGCAGTCTCTCCGATCTTTTCAACAACGCTTGGCGGGCGCAAACGGGGGATCGGGCGAGTGTCATGGATGCCGGAGCGACGCTGGACCACCTGCTCGAAAACGCAAGTCGTTATGGAATGACTTGGGATCCGCAAGATCAGACCCTGAACGTCTGCAACCAACGGGATGCCGATGGCAATATCGCCATCGGAGGCTGCGCCCCACCGCCGGCGGGAGCGGATCGCACACTCCCCTTCGCCGACGGCATCCATCCCTCGGCGATGCTCCATGGCACCTTTGCCCAAATGATAGCCGGGACCATCGTCGGGGTCACCCAGCTCGGCGGCATGCCCGCAACGCTGATGGCCGAGCTGAGGCAGCGCCATATCGACCTCGACCATCGCCTGAATCCGAGCTCGATGTCGATGCGTGACGAACAAGGGGATATGCGCGAACGTCCGCCGGGGGATGTCGAGATCCACGGCGGAGCGGATATCGCCTTCTTCGGCCAGGATCCGGGGCAAGTGATGCCCGGCTTCGAGTCGCGCACCCGAGGATTCAATATCGCCGCCGACACGATGTTCTCGACCGATACCATGCTCGGCGCCGGACTATCCTTCGGTCAGAGCCTGACCGAATACGATGAGGATCGGGGCGACTTCGACGCCTTCATCATCACCGGAAGCGTCTTCGGGATCACCAAACTCTCTTCGAATATCTATGCCAAGGGGCTCATCGAGGGCGGGTTGATCGATATCCACGGCATCGAGCGCAAGGTGGCCGTCAACTCCGTTGTCGACAGATACGATGCCGATACCGGCGGAAGTCACTTCTCGGCCAAGGCCGGGTTGGGGGCGAGTTTTGCCTTCGGAAGCGGGTTGACCCTCGATCCCCACATCGATTTCACCTTCGAGCGCGTCAGCCTCGATGGCTTCACCGAAAGCGCCTTCGGAGCCTCGAATCCGAATCTTGCTGCGACCTTGGGCGATATGCGCTACGAGACGAGCCGCCTGAGTCTGGGGCTATCGGGTCTGTTCAGCCCCTCTAGCATGTCCGATTGGATGATCCGGGTTCGAGGCAGTTTCGAGCAGGATTTCGGCGATGACGATATCGTCGTCCCCTTCGCCACCACCGGACCCCTCGTTTCGCATCGCGTCCCCCATCTCGACGATCGATTCGGCCTGCTTTCCGTGTCGCTTCGGCGTCAACTCACGGCACCGGATGCTTCTTTGAGTTTTCACGGCAGCACCTTGGTGGGAAGCAAAGGATCGTCGGGTTTCACCTTCGGTCTCGAATACCGCCACGGTTTTTGAGCGAGACCGCCGAGATATCTTGCGGGATTCGAACCGAGAACATCGGCATAAAAACACGAGGGGGCAACCCGCCCCCTCGTTTTCGGATCCTTATCCAGGGCGAATCCTTGTATCCGCCTTTGAAACCCTCGCCGGCGGCGCCGAGGCTATCGGGCCCAAAGCCATTCGAAGCTCGCCCTTGCCAGCAGAGAAAAACCCACCACCAGCAATAATGAGGCGACGGCCCGCTTCATCGCCGCCCCGGGAAGACGATGGGCAAGGCGGGCGCCGAACCACACCCCGATCATCAACAGTCCGGTGATCAAGGCCGCGGCCTTGAAATCGATCTCGACCTGCAGGGAATTTCCCAAGGTGGCGGAGATCGATATCGGCATTTGCACCGCCTGAGACAACCCCACGACCGGCAACACCGCCATCCGCAGCCCGAGCAGCAAAGGAACCAAAACCAAAGGGCCGCCGGTGCCGCTCATCGCCGAGCCGATCCCGGTGAGCAGACCGATGGCGAAGAAAGCGCGGGGTGTCGGATTCGAAGGCGGGGCTAAAAGCGCATCCCTTCGACGCAGCGTATTGATGGCGCTGACGACGATCAAAGCGCCGATCAAGGATTCCAAGAGCCGAGCGTCGGTTGCGTGCACCGCATAAGCGCCGACGAAAGCACCGGGCATCGCTCCCGAGGAGAGCCATCCGACTTCGCGCCATTTGATCGACCCCGATCGGGCGTATTCGATCGAACCCAGCATCCCGGCGAAGAAATAAGCGGCCATGGCGGCGGCGATCGCGGCATGGATCGGCATCCCCGCGATGTAAACGAGAGCGGGAACCAAAAGCACCCCGCCGACACCGACGGATCCGATCAGAAGGCCCACCACGACGATGATCGCACCCAATAGCGCAAGGACCGGCTCGCTCATCCTTTTTATCGGCTCCCGATCCGAGTGCATCCGATAACGAGACGAATCCCGATGCCGGAATTCGTTGCCCGAACATCTTCGCACCCTATCCTGCGCAGAGGAAAGACGGCCGTCGATGCATCGAGCGGGCCATTGACCGCAACCGGTCGAAAAACGACCCCGATCCAAGCGGCGAGGGATGGATGAAACCCCGAACTTCTCATGGAACTCGAGTGTCGCCCGATAGTCTCGATACGCCATAAAAAGGCGTCTTTTCGATCCCGATGCGAAAAGCATCGCCTTTTGAAAAAACGGCTTCGGTGCATTGACACCTTGGAGCGAACCCGAAAAAGCGGGGCATCCATCGACGACGATCCCCCCCTAAGACCGTGCGGGCAACTCGAGAGGATCGAGACCTCGAAGCCGATCCCGGTCCGACTCCCGATCCGATATCTCGCCCGGATCGTTGCTTGGCCTTTCGGATATCTCCTCTCGGATATCTCCTCTCGGATATCCCCTCCCGGATATCTCCTTTCGAACATCCCTTTTCTAACGACCCTTGAAATTCCCCCGTCGGCGTTCGGCCATCGCGCGCACTCCCTCGAGATGATCTTCGGTGCAACGCAAACGACTTTGCTCGGCGAGCTCTCGATCGGTGGCATCGCGCACCGCATCCGCCAGCCCTTGGCGCAAGGTGGCGCGAATCGAGCCGACCGCCAGCGGGGCCGCGCTTGCGATCTCCGCTGCGAGTTCCAAGGCCTTGGAGCGCACATCCGAATCATCGACGAGCTCATCGGCAAGACCGATGCGAACCGCCTCCTCCCCCTTGATGCGCGCTCCGGTATAGAGCATGCGAGCCGCTTGGGTTTGCCCGACGAGGCGTGGCAGGGTGATGCTGATCCCGAAACCCTGGTGGATTCCCAGTTGGGCGAAGTTGGCGACGAAACGCGAGCGATCGCAGGCAACTCTGAAATCGGCGGATAGCGCCAGCCCCAATCCCCCGCCCACCGCCGCCCCTTGCACCGCAGCGATCACC
>JFBG01000061.1 GCA_000583135.1 Thioalkalivibrio sp. HK1 | reverse complement strand
TTTGCCTGCTACGACGATGCCGGTAAGCGATACGACGGGGATTTGGGGCTCATCGTACGATGGTATGTGCGGCATCTGCAAACGGCGGAACTGGCCGATATCATCGACCACCGATGGCAAGGGATGGGGCTTTCGTGCGAACTGCGCTCGAGCGCCCCTTTCACGGTGCAGGTGCTGACCCGAACCGGGGGCGGCGGAGCCTTGGTCAACAACAGCGCCACGGGGGTGAGGTAGAAGTACGAAATACGAGGGAGAGATATGAGGGGACGAGAGGACGACAAGCCTTCGTCTTCTCGCCCCTCGTATGCGATACATACGCGATATGAAGACTCTCGTTTTTTCGGGTAGGCGGCTTTTTCGGGCAGGCACGAAGACCGGACGGGCTTGCAGGGGATCAAAAAGCGTTCGAGAGCGCGCCTTCCGAACGTTATCGCTCCGGATGCTTTTTCAAAGGGCGAGGGGCTTTTCGGGCAACGAACGAAGGAGATTCATCGGCGAGGGTGCGGTTGGCCGTGCCGGATGAAGTGCCTTGCCCCCTCCCATAAATCGAAGGTGGAATAGCCTTCGGCAAGACCCAAGCACCATCGTCGAAATCCGGTGCCGGTGGACGAGCGGCTGATTGGCCGGCTGATTTTTCGGCGGATCGGAACGAGCGTTCGATCCGGGCGGGGAGGTTATGCGGGGCGGGGCGTGTTTATGAATCGCCGCCGTCGGCGGGCTTCGAGCGATGGATCGCCCCCGCCATCTCGCGCAATAGCTTCGGGTTGGCGGCTAAGATCCGACCGGAGTTCAGATAGTCGCTACCCCCGTTCGGTTCGCTGACCAACCCTCCCGCTTCTTGTACGAGCAAGGCCCCGGCGGCGATATCCCAAGGCGAAAGGCCGTTTTCCCAATAGCCGTCGAGACGTCCGGCGGCGACCCAGGCGAGTTCCAGCGCCGCGCTTCCCCCCTGTCTGAACTCCGCTCCGGCCCGAAGCAGGGCCGCCGACCCTTCGACATGACGATCGATGCGTTGATGCCCTCGATTGGCGAAGCCGGTGCCGATGATCGCACCGGCAAGGGAATCCTTGGCGCTGACGCGGATGCGCCGATCATCGAGCCGGGCTCCCGCTCCGCGCGATACGGTGAAAATCTCCTGCCGCAAGGGATCGAAGATCACCCCATGTTCGAGCCTTTTGCGGATGCGAATGCCGATCGAAACCGCACAATGCGGCACCCCGCGGACGAAGTTGGAAGTGCCGTCGAGAGGGTCGATGATCCACTGCGTCTCTTCGCTTCCGGCTTTGGCGCCGCTTTCCTCGGCGAGGATCGAATGACGCGGATGGGCCTTGGTGATGACATCGATGATTTCCCGCTCCGCTTGGCGATCGATCTCCGTTACCAAGTCGTTGCGACCCTTTTCGTCGACGATCAGCCTATCGATACGATCGATATTGCGGGCGATCAAGGAACCCGCGCGGCGGGCGGCGCGCACGGCGATGGTGATCAAAGGGTGAGAGGGCACGCATCGATCCTTTGTATTCGGTATCTTCGAAAGGGGGGCGGGGATTAAACTACCCGTCTCCGGTGGGTGAAGGAGTGAGTGATGGAATGAGTGATGGAGTGAGTGGCGGAATTGTAGTCGCAACCTCCAACAGCGACAGGAGAAGGAGAAAGTGAGTGTTTGATCGCGTGGCGTTCGCCCTATCGGGGATGGAAGCGCATCGATCGGGGCGACGATGCGGCGGATGCTTCCATCGAATCCGGGGGCGAGGGTGATGGAACCGGACGATTCCTCCCAAAGCATCTTGCGACAAGTGCGCATGGTGCTGGTCGAGCCGACGCATCCCGGCAATATCGGGGCGGCGGCCAGAGCCATGAAAACGATGGGGCTTTCACAGTTGGCATTGGTCGCTCCCAAACATTTTCCGAGCGCCGAGGCGACCGCTCGGGCCTCGGGGGCCGACGATCTCCTGCACTTGGCGGGCATCCATGAAACCCTGGACGAGGCGATCTCGGATTGCGGGACGGTGTTCGGCACCACCGCCCGATCCCGCCGCTTCGAGACGAGGATCCTGGATCCCAAGGCTTGCGCCGACCATGCGATCGCCCGCCTACGCGGATCGCCCCGCCGGCTTCCGGTGGCCATCGTTTTCGGCCGCGAGCATTCGGGTCTTAGCAATGACGAACTGGATCGATGCCATGCCTTGGTGCGTATCCCCACGGCGGCGAATTTCAGTTCATTGAATATCGCCGCCGCGGTTCAGATCATCGCCTACGAAATGTCGGGGGCGGCGGTCCCTTCGGCGGAGGTGGCATCTTTGGGCGATATGCGAGCCAAGATCGACCCCGATCCTCGCTTGGCGGGCGGGGGAGCGGCCGATATCGCGAGCGCATCGGAACTCCAAGGGTTTTATCGCCACCTCGAATCGGCGTTGATCGAGATCGGTTATCTGGATCCGCAAGTCCCCAAGTTGCTGATGCGACGGTTGCGCCGTCTTTTCAATCGTGCACAGCCCGAGGTGTCGGAGATCAATATCCTTAGGGGAATTCTTTCGGCCGCCGAACGGGCCGCCCTATCACCATCCTCCTCATCATCGGCCGAATCCTCCCCCGATTCGGGCTCGGCCAAACCATCCACGTGCGTTGACGCCGATGTTGTCGCAGCAAGGGTTGTCGGAGCGGGGGAAGAGCCCCGGCCGGAGAGGGGTTGCGAAGAGAATCTGCGAGATTGAAAGAGGCTTGAAAGAGGCTAGCGAGGCGAGGATAGCGATCAATCTCGAAGGAGGGGCTAGATCGGAGCCTCGGGGTGGGTCAGGGCCGGCAGATCGTCGAGCAGGACCTGCGAGCCATCGATTCGCAGCCGGCCGGCGGCGAACCAGCGGATGACCAGAGGCAAGAGATGGTGCTCGCGTTCGAGCACCCGCTCGGCGAGGCGGGAGGGATCATCTTCGTCGAGGATCGCAACGCGGGCGCGGGCGATGATCGGACCGGCGTCCAGGGTATCGCTGACAAAATGCACGCTCGCGCCGTGAAAGGCGAAATCCTCCATCTTCTTTTTATCCCCTTTTTCCTTGGCCGCCATTTCCTTGGCTCGGATCGCCCGAGCATGGGTATCGAGCCCGGGGAAGGCGGGAAGCAAAGAGGGGTGGATATTGATCAACCGACCCTCGTATCGGCCGACGAAAGATGGGCCCAAGATACGCATGAAGCCCGCCAAGACCACCAGCTGCGGGGAGAAAACATCCACGGCCGCCGCCAATGCCGCATCGAAGGCTTGGCGGGTTGAAAAACCGCGGTGATCGACGATTGCGGTGTCGATCATCGCCGCCTCGGCTCTTCGAAGACCCGGTGCGCCCGGCTCGTTGGAGATGACTGCCCGCACTTGAAAGGGCGCCGGGCCGGTCTTCGCCGCGCTATCGATGATCGCCTGCAGATTCGATCCCCTTCCCGATATCAGCACCACCACGGCCAAGGGCCTGTCGTTCGGGGAGGGTGTTTCGATCCCGGTGGGGGTCATCGAAAAATCACCCTCGGCGGGGCATCGGGATGGTGCCGATCCTTGCAGATCTCCCCGATATGCCAAGCCTTCTCACCCAAGGCTTCGAGGTGGCGAAGGATCGCCTCGCTCTTCGAGGGCGGGCAAATCACCATCATCCCGATCCCGCAGTTGAAGGTGCGCCGCATCTCTTCCTCTTCGACCCTGCCGATCTTGCGGATCCATTCAAAAACCGCAGGTCTTTCTTGTAGGCAGAGGTCTATTTGCGCATGCAGGCCTTGGGGCAGAACCCGAGGCAGGTTCTCGCTGATGCCCCCGCCGGTGATATGGGCGATGGCTTTGATATCCTTTGCGCTGTATTCGCTCGCCTCGCCGTCGAGGAGGCGAAGGATGCTGTCGGCGTAGATACGGGTGGGGGCGAGCAGCCGATCGCGCAAAGGCTTGCCGTCGATGAGGAGATCGAGCGGATCGCTCTTGTCGCTCCCATCGCTCGGCGAGGCGCGATCACTGATGATTTTTCGGATCAGGGAATAGCCGTTGGCGTGCGGTCCGCTGGAGGCCAGGGCGATGATGTGATCGTCCGCCGCCACCTGTTGTCCGTCGATGATCGCCTCGCGCTCGACGATGCCGACGCAAAACCCGGCCAGGTCGTAATCCCCCGGTGCATAGAACCCGGGCATTTCGGCGCTCTCGCCGCCGATGAGCGCCGCCCCTGCCTGTTTGCAGCCCTCGCCGATCCCGGCGATCACCCGCTCGGCGACATCCGGATCGATGGTCGAGGTGGCGAAGTAGTCCAAGAAGAAAAGGGGTTTGGCCCCGTGCACCAAGATGTCGTTGACGCACATCGCCACCAAGTCGATGCCGACGCTCTCGTGGCGGTCGGCGGCGATGGCCAATCGCAATTTGGTGCCCACTCCGTCGGTGCCGGAAACCAGCACCGGATTGCGATAGCGCGGGAGTTCGAAGAGTCCGCCGAAGCCGCCGATCCCGCCGCCGAGGACGCCGCTTCCACGGGTTTCGGCGGCGATGCTTTTGATGCGTTCGACGAGGGCGTTGCCGCGCTCGATATCCACCCCGGCGTCGCGATAACGAAGGGGTTTGTCGGGGGATGATTCAAGGCTCATGGGGGTGTCGGTCGGCGATATTGGACGATGGATGACGTGCGCAGGTGGGATAGGCTCGCAGGAGGGATAGACCGAGGTGAGACAAGTCGATCAAGCGGATCGGGCGGTTTCGTCCACTTCGAAATTCGGTATCCGGCAGGTCCGCCGGCAGATCCGAGAGTGTGTGAGGATCGGATATCGTATTTCAAAACTCGCATCGCTCGCCCCCTCGATCCCCTTATCCTCGGTGATGTCGAGGATCTTCCAATCAATCCCTCTCGGTTTTTTCATCCCGAGTTCTTCATCCCCCTTTGCGATATCGCTTTTCGAACGACGATCGATCGGGGGCTCCAAGTGTTATTGTCTTACGATATCATCGTCGATCGTCCATCGATCATCGAGCGGATCGATCGAATACCCGGTCGCCCCCGATCCCCTCGATAACGATTCATCTCGATCCTTTGACCGATCCTTTGAAAAAAAACCCGATACCGAATATGCACTCGACCATCCCGATTCCGCCTTTCCCCGCTCTTCCTGTCGAATCGAAGACCGCCGCCGTCTTTGCCGATCGCTCCGGCGATACCCTGCCGGCATTCCCGAGCGCTCGGCGGGGGATCGGGGTATTCGCTTTTATCTTGCTGTTGTCTTTGTCGCTGTCACTCGCATCGCTCGCCTCATCGACTGCCGAAGCCGACGATGCGCTTTACGAGGTCGAGGTGCAGTGGACCGGTGCGGAAGGGGATCATGCCGAATCCTTTCGCTTGGCGCTGCGCAAATTGATCGCCCGCATCGCCGGGTTGCGCTCGGCCGAGGGCCTGCCGGGGCTCGATACCCCGGCCGGGCGTTCGCTCGTCCAAGGCGCTCCCGAATTCGTGCAGTGGTATCGAGAGATCGTCGGGGAGGAGGAGGGCGAATCGCGCTTGCATGTGCTCTTCGATCGTGCGGCCTTGGAGCCGCGCATCCGAGCCGCCCGATTGCCGATCTGGGAGAGCCCCCGGCCGACATTGTTGGTTCGACTCGTCTTGCGAGACGGCGATGCCAGTTGGATGGTCGGCAGCCCGAGGGCGTCGATGCGCGTATCGGGAACCCGAGCGATGGAGGTCTTGCGCCAAGTATCGATGGAGCGGGGGGTGCCCATCGCATTTCCTTCCTTCGATGCTGAGGATATCGCCGATGGGCTCGATTCGCCGGACATCGACGAGGAGCGAATTCGCGCCGCTTCCAAGCCCTACGACCCCGATGCCATCCTCGCCGGCGAGCTCGCCCTCGGCGAGGGTTCGTCCCGCTGGGAGATGCGCATTTCGTTGTTGTTGCCCGCCGGTTCGCGCCGTTGGGAGGGGGCGGGGGAGACCGTGGCCGAGGTCGTCGACGAGGGGATGCAGCGGGTGGCGGATATCCTCGCGCAGCGTTATTTCGAGAACGAAACGCAAGGTATGGATCAAGGATCGCTTTTTTTGGTGATCGGCAATGTGCTTAGCTTCGAGGACCACAAGCGCACCATGCGCTATTTGGAATCGCTCGGCCGGGTCGAGTCGGTGGAATTGTCGACGGTGGACGGCGATCGAATGCTCGTCAACCTGCGGGCGCGCATCGACGGCGACGGCTTGCGCGATCTGATCGCCCAGGGTACGACGCTGGCCGAGGATCCGGACAGTGCGATGGCCCCCGCCCGGGGGAGTCTGGCCCTTCGCCTGTTGCCGTGAGCGGGTATCGCCCCTTGATGGTCGATGATCGACAAGCCGGTGCGATCCCCTCTTTTCGCGATCCGGCATGCCAAGAGCCCTCGTAGATCCCCCGTATCGATGTCGATGTCGGCGAAGAACGAAGCATCCGATGCAAGAGCGCATGGCCCCGCCGGGGCGATCGAGTCGATGGCCGGTATCGATGCCGCCCAGATCCCCTTGCCCTTGTATCTGCCGCAGCACCTTCGCTTCGAGAATTTCGAGGTCACCCCCCGCAGCGTCGAGATCGTCCAAGCCCTGAAATCCTTCGCCGAGGGCTCATCGCCCGCCTCGGGGCATCCGGCGCGCTTGTTCATTGCCGGGGAGGGCGGCAGCGGGAAGTCCCATCTATCGGTTGCGGTCCTGCGGACGGCGGGGGGGCTCGGCTTCGATGCGGCGTTGATCCCCCTTCGCTTGTGGATGGATCGTCCGCCGGGGATGATCCAAGGGATGGAGCGAGCCGATTTGATCTGCATCGAGGATATCGACGCCATCGCCGGAATAAGTCGGTGGGAGGAATCCTTGGTCTTCCTGATCGAGGCCTCGATGCGGCGCAAGGCGCGGCTGCTTGTCAGCGCTCGCAAGCAACCGGCGCATATCCCCTTCGGCTTGGCGGACTTGCGCTCGCGCTTGAATGCCTCGACCGTCTATCGCCTGCCGGCGCTCGACGACGAGGGGCGGGCGAGGGCTCTGCGTCGGCATGCGATGGATCGAGGGATCGATATCTCCGATGAAATCATCGCCTATCTCTTCGCCCGATATCGACGGGATATGCCGAGCCTGATGGCGTTGTTGGAGCGCTTGGATCGGCGTTCTTTGGGAGCCCGGCGTCGATTGACGGTGCCCTTCGTTCGCCAGATTCTGGAATCCCTTGACGAGCCTCCCCTCGGCGAAGCGATGGACGAGGTGCGGATCGACTCTTCTTAGATCCGTTTCGACCGGTCCACGCCTTTCCAATCCGTTTTCTGCCGAGAAGATCCCCTCGACCTTCGTCGTTCACCTCGAATCGATCCCCGGATCGAGGCGATGGGCGATCGAAGCCAGCCGTCGACCCAAGGCAAGACATAGCCTTTCCTCGTCCTCGTCCAAAGGACGGGCGTTATCGATTCCGGCGACATGCGAGGCCCCGTAGGGGGTGCCGCCGCTGCGGGTGCGCATCAACCCCGCTTCGGTGCCGGGAAGCCCGCAGATCACCATGCCATGATGCAATAGCGGCAGCATCATCGATAACAGGGTGCTTTCCTGCCCCCCGTGCATCGAAGACGAGGAAGTGAATACCGCCGCCGGCTTTCCCGCCAGCGCCCCCGATAGCCACAGGCTCGAGGTGGTCTCGATGAAATATTTGAGCGGGGCGCTGATATTGCCGAAGCGGGCGGGGCTGCCCAAGGCCAATCCGGCGCATCGGTGCAGATCGTCGATCCCCACATAGGGGGGGCCGTCTTCCGGCACGGGCCTCGAGACCGCCTCGCAGGTGGTGGAAATAGGGGGGACGGTTCGTATCACCGCCTCCATATCGCTCATGCTTTCGATCCCGCGCGCGACGCAGCGGGCCATCCGCGCCACGCTTCCGTGGCGAGAGTCGTAAAGGACGAGGATTTGCGGCATTGCAATGAGCGACTCGATAGGCGAAAGAAGGGTGGATGGCTAAGGGTATTATCGGATCCGATAACGAGCGTCTTTGGCAGGCGATATCGGGTGTTCCCGATCGATCTCGATCGATCATCAGCGCATCAGGTGGCTTGCTTCGAACGCAGGTGATCGACGGCGGCGGCGAGGGGGATTTCGTGGCTTTCGCTCTCGCGGCGATGACGGTATTCGACGCATCCGGCGTCGAGTCCGCGATCCGAGATGATCAGTCGATGCGGAATTCCGATCAGATCCGCATCCGCGAACATCACCCCCGGGCGCACCTTTCGATCGTCGAAGAGGGTTTCGAAACCCGCCGCTTCCAGTTGCGCGCAAAGATCCTCGGCGGCCTCGCGCAGGCGCTGTGATTTATGCATATTCATCGGGAGCACGGTGACCTGAAAGGGGGCGATGGCATCGGGCCAGATGATCCCGTTGTCATCGTGGTTCTGCTCGATGGCGGCGGCGGCGATGCGGGTAACGCCGATCCCGTAGCAGCCCATCATCAGCCGGATGGCCTCGCCCGCCTCGTCGAGCACCACCGCTTCCATCGCCGTACTGTATTTATCGCCCAACTGGAAGATATGCCCGACCTCGATCCCGCGGCGGATGGTGATGGGGCCGCTGCCATCCGGAGCGGGATCCCCTTCGACCGCATTGCGCAGATCGGCGATCGCAGGTTCGGGCAAGTCTCGTCCCCAGTTGACCCCGGCGAGGTGTTCGCCCTCCAAGTTGGCGCCGCAAACGAAATCCCCGACGGCGGCGGCGGCGGCATCGACGATGACGGGAAAGACGGCATCGACCGGTCCCACCGATCCGATGGGGCAGCCGCTTCGTTCCTTGATGCGTTCCGGATCGGCGAGGGTCAGCGGACTTTTCACCTGCGAAAGACGCATGGCCTTGACGGCATTGAGTTCGTGATCCCCGCGCAGAACGAGCCCGACGATCCCCCCCTCCTCGCCCTCGACGAGGAGGGTTTTCAGGCAGCGTTCGGGCGCTATGTTCAGATCTTGCGCAAGGGCGTCGATGGTATGCACTCCGGGGGTTTGTATGCGGCGCATCGTTTCTGTAGGTGCCGAGCGCCCGCCTTGGGGCTCCAAACAGGGCACCAACTCCAAGTTGGCGGCATAAGCGCCTTCGGGGGCCGAGGAAAAAGCGATGGCATCCTCGCCGTAATCGGCAAGGACATGGAATTCCTGGGAGCGGCTGCCGCCGATGGCTCCGGAGTCGGCATCCACCACTTTGAAGTCGAGTCCCAAGCGGGTGAAGATGCGGCAGTAGGCATCGTGCATCGCAAGGTAGGAGCGTTCCAAGCCTTCGGCGTCGAGATCGAAGGAATAGGCGTCTTTCATGATGAACTCGCGGGCGCGCATCACTCCGAAGCGCGGGCGGATCTCGTCTCGGAATTTGGTCTGGATCTGATAGAGATTGAGGGGGAGTTGGCGATAGCTGCGGACCTCGCGCCGAACGATATCGGTGATCACCTCCTCATGGGTGGGGCCGATGCAAAAATCCCGTTGGTGGCGGTCTTTAAGTCGTAGCAGCTCGGGGCCGAAGTCGTTCCAGCGTCCGGATTCCTGCCAGAGCTCGGCGGGCTGCACCGCGGGCATCAGGACTTCTTGGGCCCCGGCGGCATTCATTTCCTCGCGCACGATCGCCTCCACCTTGCGCAGGATGCGCATCCCCAGCGGAAGCCATGTATAAATCCCCGAAGCCAATGGCCGCACCAGCCCGGCTCTTAGCATCAGTCGATGGCTCGCGATTTCGCTTTCCGTCGGATTCTGTCGCATCGTGGCGAGGAGCATTCGTGAGCATTTCATTGAAAGGGATTCCTGACAGTTGGGGTTGGAAGGATTCGCTCATGATTCGATGATGCTTATATCCTTCGCATGATACTTGGCGGGATCGCCGCCGACCGAGCATGGGTACGGGAATTTAGCACCGGATATCGACATGCCGATTCCTTGGCGATCACCCGTCGCTCGGTCGCTCGGACGATGATCGGACGATGAATTGTACGATCCGGCCCTGCGATCCGACCCTACGATCTTTTTTCATGCCTTGGCGCTTGGTCTTTCCATCGGATCGAACAAGACGGCCACTTGGAGGATTCGATCGAGGAATGCGATGGAGGCGTTCGATGCGCGGAAGCGGATCCTTTGAAATACGAAGCATCATCGAAATCCAAGACATCGCACCTCGACGAGGGCATCGGGATGCGTATCGAGAGATGCATCGAAGAGGGTGTCGAAGCATCGATCATAAGCACCCTCGAGGTCGAATCGCTGACCGATCGCCCGTTTTAGGGTACGCTTGACCTTTCAAGGGAATGCTTTTTCCTATTGCATGAAATTATCGGTCGAGATTTTTCCGATGGAAGGGGCTGTGTATTCGAGATCCCGTCGCCTTGCGAAGGGCTAAGCGCTTATCTCGACAAAAGCACTCGGGCACAATCCCACCGGTACTAGCCAAATGGATCGCATCGAAAATCGAAGGAGGATTTCAAGGTGGAGCTGACCGGCTCGCAGATCATCATTCAGTTCTTGAAGGACGAGGGAGTGGAGTTCATCTTCGGCTATCCCGGCGGAGCGGTGCTTCATATCTATGACGAGCTCCATCGCCAAGACGATATCACCCATATTTTGGTGCGGCACGAGCAAGGTGCCACCCACATGGCCGACGGCTATGCCCGCGCCACCGGCAAACCGGGGGTGGTGTTGGTCACCTCCGGTCCCGGAGCCACCAATGCCGTTACCGGGATCGCCACCGCCCACATGGATTCGATCCCGATGGTGGTGATCACCGGTCAAGTGCCCACCCATGCCATCGGTAGCGACGCTTTTCAGGAGGTGGATTGCGTCGGGATCACTCGACCTTGCGTCAAACACAATTTTCTCGTGAAGGACGTGCGGGATTTGGCCCGAACCTTGAAGAAGGCTTTCCTCGTGGCGACCTCCGGCCGGCCGGGGCCGGTGGTGGTGGATATCCCCAAGGATGTGACCCGTCCCGACCATAAAATTCCATACCAATACCCGGCGCAGGTCTCGATGCGCTCGTATAACCCGGTCACCCGCGGTCATCCGGGCCAAGTGAAAAAGGCCATGGATCTCATTCTCTCGGCGCGGCGGCCGATGATCTATACCGGTGGCGGGGTGGTGCTCGACGATGCCGCGGACGAGCTCGTTCGCTTCACCCGCTCCTTGGGCTATCCGATCACGAATACATTGATGGGCTTGGGTGCCTATCCCGGCACCGACGATCAGTTCGTCGGCATGCTCGGAATGCACGGTACCTACGAGGCCAATATGGCGATGCACCACTGCGATGTGCTCATTGCCATCGGCGCGCGCTTCGATGATCGGGTGGTGGGGAATGTCAGTAAATTCTGCCCCGAGGCCCATATCGTGCATATCGATATCGACCCGGCGTCGATCTCGAAGACCGTCAAGGTCCATGTTCCCATCGTCGGCTCCGTCGGCAAGGTGCTGCACGAGATCAACGCGATGCTCGATAAAAGCAATCGCCGCCCCGATAGCGAGGCTCTTTCTGAGTGGTGGGAGCGGATTCGCGCGTGGAAGTCGGTGGATTGTCTTGCCTACGCCCCATCGATCGAGCGCATCAAACCGCAATCGGTGGTGCAAAAACTCTACGAAGTGACCAACGGGGATGCGTTTATCACTTCCGATGTTGGTCAGCATCAGATGTGGGCGGCGCAGTTCTATCCATTCGACAAGCCCCGGCGCTGGATCAACTCCGGGGGGTTGGGGACGATGGGATTCGGTCTTCCCGCGGCCTTGGGGGTGAAGCTGGCTTGGCCCGAGGCGCAGGTGGCTTGCGTGACCGGCGAGGGCAGCATCATCATGTGCATCCAAGAACTCTCCACCGCCAAGCAGTACGGATTGCCGGTCAAGATCATCAATCTCAACAATCGATACTTGGGAATGGTGCGGCAGTGGCAGGAGTTCATGTACGAAAACCGCGAATCCCATTCCTACTTGGATTCCTTGCCCGATTTCGCGGCGCTGTCGAGGAGCTTCGGCCACGTCGGCATGACCATCGACGATCCGGCGGATGTGGAGGGGGCCTTGAAAGAGGCCTTTGCGCAAAAAGATCGCTTGGTCTTTTTGGATTTCATCACCGACCCTTCCGAGAACGTCTACCCGATGATGCTCTCGGGCAAGGGCCATAACGAGATGTTGCTCTCGCAGCAAGCAAGGGAAAGGGAACTCGCCTGAAAAGACGAGGCTCGCTTCGCCGAGCATCGCTCGCAGACTCATGACGACAAGCCCTCGCCCGAGCGCTTGTCGGGGGCGTTGCAAGGATTTTTTCGATCTTCGATTTCGCCGCCTACGCCCTTTGCGTGGCCCGGTCGGCTTATTGTCGATCGATCGTCGGTCGATCATCGATATTGCCAAGGAGTGATGCAAATTGCGCCATATCATTTCGCTCTTGCTCGAGAACGAGCCCGGAGCGCTGAGCCGGGTCGCCGGCCTGTTCTCCGCTCGCGGCTATAACATCGAATCCCTCTCGGTGGCACCCACCGAGGATGAGACGGTCTCTCGAATGACGCTCGTCACCACGGCGTCGATCGAGGTCATCGAGCAGATCACCAAGCAACTCCATAAGTTGATAGAGGTCGTGAGACTGCAAGATATCACCCAAGCCCCGCACGTCGATCGCGAAATGATGCTGGTCAAGGTGCGGGCTTCCGAGGCTTCCACCCGCAACGAAATCAAGCGATTGTGCGATATCTTTCGCGGTCGCATCCTCGATGTGACCGACACCACCTATATCATCGAGTTGACCGGGGCGGGGCCCAAACTCGGGGCTTTCCTCGGGGCGATGGAGCGGGATTCGATCGTGGAGGTGGTGCGCTCCGGTTCCTTGGCCATCGTTCGAGGCGAGAAGGGGTTGCGGCTTTGAGCGATCCATCGGGCGAAGGGTCATCCTCCTCCGACGAGCCCTTGTCGGGGCACCGGGCAGGGGATTCATCGGAGCGCGATCCGCATCCCAAGATACCGCGGCGGCGGGGGATCTATTTGCTGCCGAACCTTTTTACCACCGCCGCTTTGTTTTCCGGCTTCTATGCCATCGTGGCCGCGACCGATGGTCGCTACGAGTCGGCGGCCATCGCCATTTTCGTGGCGATGGTGCTCGATGGGGTGGATGGCCGCATCGCGCGGATGACCGGCACCCAGAGCAACTTCGGGGCGGAATACGATTCCTTGTCGGATGTGATTTCTTTCGGCTTGGCCCCGAGCCTGCTGCTCTACGAATCGGTATTGGCGGGCATGGGAAAGCCCGGCTGGGTCGCGGCCTTTTTCTATACCGCGGCGACCGCTCTACGGCTCGCCCGTTTCAATGTTCAGGTCGGCAGCACCGACAAGCGTTATTTCCAAGGATTGCCCTGTCCGGCGGCGGCGGCGGTGCTCGCGGGGTTGGTGTGGTTCGTCGGCGATCACGATCTCTTGGGTCCGGCCCTCGCCCCCTTCGCCTTTGCCATCACCATCGCCACCGGCGCGTTGATGGTGTCGAGGTTTCGCTTCCACAGCTTCAAGAATCTCGATCTGCGCGGACAGGTTCCTTTCTCCGCCATTTTCGCGGTGGTATTGCTCTTCGTGCTGGTATCGAGCGATCCGCCATTGGTGCTCTTTTTGGCAGCCCTCGCATACGCCGGATCCGGTCCCTTGTTGACGCTGCTGAGCCTTCGCCGCCGCCGCGCCCGGCGCCGGGGCATGTCGTCTTCGTCCTACGATATCGATCCCGGCTGAACGCTTTTTCGGCGAAAGATTCGAAAGCGCACTCGTTTTTTTGCAAGATCCGCCCGAGATCCGCAGTTTATCGATCATGGAACGATCGAGATCGTCATCGAGACCGCCTGCCCATCCACCGATCTTTTTGGTTCATTCGCCCCGCACTGTGCACTCCTTCCAAGGTGCGCAACGGTAGTTGCCGAATCGACGATGCCGCATTCCAACCGCTCCTATCTCACGGCCTTGGGAATTCCGAGCTGGCGCCGCCGAGGACTCGCTCCCTCGGCAGGCCAAACATCGGACGATCCTCTCTTGGCCGGGGAACAAACCCCATCGCTTTCGAATCGGGAGGAACGGAAGCCGAATTCGCCATCGATCACCGATAGTCAAGCCCCGGACGCTGCGCTTTTGCGGATCAAGGCCGCAGTCGAGCGTTGCACCCGCTGCGATCTGCACCGCACCCGTAACCGGACCGTTTTCGGCGTGGGCGGGGTCGAGGCCCATTGCATGCTGATCGGGGAGGCGCCGGGAGCGGAAGAGGATCGTCAAGGCGAACCCTTCGTCGGTCGAGCCGGCAAATTGCTCGATGCGATGCTGAACGCGATCGGTTTTCGTCGCGATCAGGTCTATATCGCCAATATGATCAAATGCCGCCCTCCGGGAAATCGCGATCCGCAAGATATCGAAATTCGCTCGTGCGCGGACTATCTGGCGCAGCAAATCGACGAAATATCCCCGCGCATGTTGGTGGCGGTCGGGCGTATCGCCGCCCAACGGCTTCTTTCCACCACCGAGCCGATGGGGCGGCTGCGCGGGAGGATTCACCGACATGAGCCCACCGGTCTGCCGCTGTTGGTGATGTACCATCCGGCCTATTTATTGCGCCGCCCGAGGGAGAAAGGAAAGGCATGGCAGGATCTGCTGATGCTGCACTCGACCCTGGAGGGGAGCGCCTCGCCGGATCTTTCGTGAATTCCTTCCACGAAATCCCCCCGAAGGGGGAGCCTTTGCGCTATCGAGATGGTTCGGTTTGCCTCGTAGCCCCTCGATCATCATCTTGCCCTCGTATCGATGGCGCTGCGAGGCGATAGGACCGAAAAAACAAAGGTGGGTATGAACAATCTACTGGCTTTCGATATCGAGACGGTGCCCGATACCCTATCCGGTCGCCGACTCCATCAACTCGAGGATCTCGATGACAAGGATGTCCTGCGGATCATGCGCCAATATCGCTTGCAGTCATCGGGAACGGAGTGGCTGCCCCCCTATCTGCATCGAATCGTGGCGATTTCCGTGGTTCGCCGAAACCACGATCGTTTCTTGGTGCGATCCATCGGTGATGCGGATACCAAGGAGGGCGATCTGGTCAGGATCTTCTTCGATTGGTTGGAGCGTCATGCCCCGACCTTGATCACATGGAACGGTGGCGGCTTCGATCTTCCGGTGCTTCACTATCGAGCCATGCTCCACGGGGTGAGCGCCCCTCGATATTGGGAGATAGGCGATCGGGATTCCTCCTATCGCTACAACAACTATCTCAATCGTTATCACTACCGCCATATCGATCTGATGGATGTGCTCGCCGCCTTCAATCGCGGATCCTTCGCTCCCTTGGACGGCCTTGCGCGCATACTGGGTTTTCCCGGCAAGATGGGGATGGATGGTTCCGAAGTGGAGCGGGCGTGGAGCGAAGACGGCGGCATCGAGAGGATCCGCGCCTATTGCGAGTGCGATGCCCTCAACACTTGGCTGATCTACTTGCGCTTCGAGCTGATGCGGGGGAATCTTTCGAACGAGGGCTATCTATCGGAATGCGAAGGAGTGCGGCAATTCCTGGCCGAGAAATCCCTCGAACCCCAAGGAGGGCATTTCGCGGAATTCCAGGAGGCTTGGAAGAATCACCAGGATGCGGATCCCGTACTGGGCTCGTCATCGGGCGAGATGCATTCGATGACCGGGGAGCTGAGTCCTTCACTGAGTGACCCTTCGCCGACCGAAGATCGGCCCGAATCCGATGCCCCGTCATCGGCCCCTGCCGGCGGTGATCGATGAGCGCATCGTCCATCGAGGTGGATGATCTCGATAGTTCGGGTCGAGGGGTCGGGCGTAGCGAGGGCAAGGTGGTCTTCATCGCCGGGGCGTTGCCGGGGGAGGAAGTGCTCTTTCGCCGCATTCGCCGCTCTCGAAACTTCGACGAGGCGGTGGTGGAAAGGCTGCTGAGCGCATCGGCCGACAGGGTCGAGCCTCGTTGCCCCTACTATGCTCGCTGTGGCGGCTGCACCTTGCAGCACTTATCGTATGACGCCCAAATTCGCTATAAAGAGCGACAACTGTTGACCGCCTTGCGCAAGATCGGCGGGGTGACTCCTACGGAGCTCCTGCCGCCGTTGACCGGCGAGCCTTGGCGCTATCGGCGCAAAGCCCGCTTCGGGGCGCGCCATGTCCCGCGCAAGGGCGAGGTCTTGGTCGGTTTTCGCGAGCGGCAGCCTCGTCGGATCACCGACATGAACGACTGCGAGATCCTTGCCGATCCCTTGGGAGCGGTGATCGCCCCGCTTCGCAAGTTGATCGGGGGGCTCGATGCGTTTGCGAGGATCCCGCAGATCGAGGCGGCGACGGGCGAGGGAGAATCCCTGCTCGTGATTCGTCATCTCGATCCCTTGTCCCTCGAAGATATCGAGGCCGTCGATGCTTTTGCGGCCGAGCGGGGGATCGGGATCTGGTTGCAGCCCGCAGGTCCGGCCAGCGCCGTCGGGCGTCCGTCGGCGGCCGAGCGCTTGGAATATTCGTTGGCGAGGCCCCCAAGGGAATCCGGGGAGGCGAAAAGCCGGGCGATCGATGCCGAAGACCTGCCCGAGGAGGAGACATCCCTTCGGTTTCGTTTTTCCCCGCTCGATTTCACGCAAGTCAATGCCGAGGTCAATCGTGCCTTGGTGCAAAGGGTGCGGCGGATGGTCCGGCCGCGATCGAATTCACGCATCCTCGACGCTTTTTGCGGTATCGGCAATTTCAGTCTGCCGCTGGCGGCCGAAGGGGCCCAAGTAACGGGCTTGGAGTTCGGCTCGGCGATGGTCGCAAGGGCCAAAGAGAACGCCGCCGCCAATCATCTGTCGGTGGTCTTCGAAGAGGCGGACCTCGAAAACGCCGAGGCGGTACGGCAGTGGTTGGGTCGAGGCTGGGATGCCATCGTCCTCGATCCGCCTCGCGCCGGGGCGGCGATGGTGGTCGAGCATATCGACCTCGCCTCGCCCGAGCGTATCGTCTATGTCTCTTGCAACCCCGGTACCCTTGCCCGGGACGCGGCCCGTTTGCAAGCCCAGGGCTACTTGCTGCATCGGGTCGGCATCGCGGACATGTTCGCCCATACCAGCCATATCGAAGCGGTGGCGGAATTCCTTCCTTTGAAAAAGCCGAGCGAATCGAAGGCGAAGCGATGAGTGATTTCGTATCCCCGAGCGATCATCCGAGTGCGGATGAAAGGAAAGGGGTGATCCGGGGGATTCCCGATACCCCGCCTATCAGAATCCTGCCATCGGTCTTGGCCAATCAGATCGCCGCCGGAGAGGTGGTCGAGCGACCGGCGTCCGTGGTCAAGGAGTTGGTCGAGAATTCGATCGATGCCGGCGCCGGAGCCATCGAGGTCGATATCGAGGGCGGGGGGATCCGCCTGATCCGGGTGCGCGATAACGGAATCGGCATTCATCGAGACGAACTCGAGCTCGCGCTGTCGCGCCACGCCACCAGCAAGATAGCGACCTTGGGCGATTTGGATCGCATCGACAGCATGGGTTTTCGGGGGGAGGCTCTGCCGAGTATCGCCTCCGTTTCCCGGCTCGAAATCACGAGCCGTCCTCACGACAATCCCGTCGGGGCCCGGCTCAAGGTGGTCGGCGGGGCGCATTCGGAGGTCGAACCCGCCCCGGGGTTGCCGGGGACGGTGGTCGAGGTGAAGGATCTTTTTTTCAACCTCCCGGCTCGACGCAAATTCCTTCGCACCCCCCGAACCGAATTCCATCATGTCGAGGGGGTGATGCGGCGCTTGGCTCTTGCGCGCCCCGATATTTCCTTCAAGCTCCATAACGAGGGTCGGCAGAGCTTGGAGACCGATAGCAAGATGGAACCGCGGCAGCACCTGATGCGCTTGTTGGGAAAGGCCTTCGCCGAAGAATCGATCGGCTTTTCCTTCGCCCGAGGCGATTTTTCGGTGGAAGGGTTCGTGGCTCCGCCGGAGGCGGCGCGCACTCGCCCGGATACCCAATACCTTTTCGTCAACGGTCGTAGCGTGCGCAACGAGACGGTGCGCCATGCGGTGCGGGTGGCCTTCGGGGACTCCATCGAAGCCCCGTGTCATCCCGCTTTCGTGCTCATGCTCGAGATCCCCCCTCCCTTGGTGGATGTCAATGTGCATCCGGCCAAACAAGAGATCCGTTTTCAGCAATCGCGTCATATCCACGATTTCATCCGCCATGCCATCGCCCGCGCCTTGCGCGATGGTTTGTCGCCTGCGAACGATCCGGGACCGAGCGCGCAAGCATCGAGATTGCCCCAGACCGAAGCGCAAGAGCCGAAGGTGCAGCAGTCGAAGGTGCAAGAGGAGGGTCTTGCATCCCTCGCCGACGATGCTCCGGGATCGATCGATCTTGCGCCCCGAACGAACGCCCCGTCATCGACCTCGCCTCCCTCATCCGCCGGACCCTCGCTCGCCGGACAATCGCCCGCGGGCTCTCCATCCTTGCCCTCGTCTTCGTCGGGAAGGGGATCCACCGCCGGGGCTCGCTCGATCTTGCGTCCCATCTCCACCCGCTACCTAAGGCAAACGCATCCCTCCTCCGGGGATCAGGTCAAGGAGCGGATCGCCGCCTTTTCGGATCTCGCCCATGCTTCGCACTTCGAAGGAACTCACGAGATCGCAGGCCTTATCGCTCATCGCATCGGCGGCTATTTGCTGGCTTCGGGATCGAAGCTCGGGGGGGATCGCCTCGAATCCGCTGACGGGACCTTGCTGCTCATCGATATTGCAGCAGCGGTGCGAGAACGAATGCAGCGAGCGCTGAATCGTTCCGCGCCGGCATTGCCCCTGCGGCCCTTGCTGATCCCCGCATCCTCCCCGTTGCCGAAAAAGTCCGCCGATGTGATCGAGGAGGCCGAGGAATCCCTTCGTCTTTTGGGTATCGAGTACCGCCGCAACGCTCCGGATGCGGTGACCTTGCGCACTTTTCCCCGCGGTATCGGCGGGATCGATGCCTCGGAATTGCTCGAGGCCTTGGTTAGTGTGGCGGGCGTCGCCAAAGCGTCGGATCTGGCGGATAGGTTGGTAGGGGATATTCACCGTCGGCTGGTTTCGATATCGGCCAACAATGCGAGCGATGCGGATATTGCGGATCTCTTGGGCGATATCCATGCGGATTATCCGAGATCGGCGGTGCTGCGACTCGACGAAGGGATCCTTCGCCGACTCTTCGTCTCCCGCGCAGGTCTCGCCGACCAAGACGATGGCCGCGATTGAAAGGCGATGATCCAGGCCAGTCAGCGGACAATCATTCCCATGCAATCCATGCCCTCGAAGGAGCTGCCTGCGAGCGATGCCGACGATTCGGGTCCGGTCGTCTTTCTTTCGGGGCCGACGGCGGCGGGCAAGACCGATATCGCCGTCCATCTCGTGGATCGCTTCGCCGCGCAAATCATCAGCGTCGATTCCGCCCAAGTCTTTCGCGGTCTCGATATCGGCACCGGCAAGCCGGATCGCGCCTTGCTCGCCCGCGCTCCCCATCGCCTGATCGATATCCGCGACCCCGACGAATGCTATTCGGCGGCGGAATTTCATGCCGATGCGAGGCGGGCGATCCGAGCCATCCGGGCCGAAGGAAGGTTGCCGCTTCTCGTCGGGGGCACCGGACTTTATTTTCGGGCATTGGAGCGCGGTCTATCGCCATTGCCGAAGGCCGATCGACGCTTGCGCGAAGCATTCGAAATCGAAGCGGCGTCGATCGGATGGCCTGCGATGCACGCCCGCTTGGCGCAGGTCGATGCGCAAGCGGCAAAGCGCATCCATCCGAACGATCCGCAGCGCATCGGGCGCGCCCTCGAAATCCACGGCGCCAGCGGTCGGTCGATGTCGCAATGGCTCGAATCCGGTCGCCGCCACTCCCTTGCCGCTCCGATCTGTCGGATCGTTCTCGAGCCTTTGGAGCATGACGGCGATCGAAGCCTCCTCCACCGAAGGATTCACGATCGTTTCACGGGGATGCTGAAAAAGGGTCTCGTCGACGAAGTCGAGGCGCTGGATCGCAACTGGCAGCTGGATGCGCATAGTCCGTCGATGCGGGCGGTGGGCTATCGACAGGTCCGATCCTTCCTGCGCAAGGAGTATGGCTTCGACGAGATGGTGGAGCGCGCGCTCGCCGCCACTCGTCAACTGGCGAAGCGGCAGATCACTTGGTGGCGATCCGAGAGGCAATCCTTTAGGGTCGATTGCCACGCCCCGGATAGGGCGGAGCGGGTGGCCGGGCGGATCGATCAATTCCTTGCCGAGTGCGCAAGCGCATCGGGTGGAGATTGTCAAGCCACGAGCGCGCTCGGTTTGGTAAATTGACGATCTTCGAACATTGCGCAAGCCGGATCGAAGCGATGCGCATCGCTTGCCGTCGCCGTTTGCGCGGCCGGTGGTGGCCATCGAATCGAGAGCCGGACAATCCAAGGAGCGGATCATGTCGGATGAAGGTTCAGCGGGTGATGTAGGCGAGACCCCGGTACGCAACGAGCGGGTGAGGGGTCGAACCCTGCAAGATCCCTTCTTGAATGCCCTGCGCCGGGATCACGTGCCGGTCTCCGTTTTTTTGGTCAACGGGACCAGGTTGCAAGGTAAGATCGAATCCTTCGATCAGTATGTGGTGTTGCTGCGCAATACCGTCACCCAGATGATCTACAAGCACGCGATCTCGACGATCTCGCCATCGAGGCAAGTGCGCCTGTACCGCATGGAGGACGAGGCTGCGTCCGATGCCATGCCGCGGAAAACCCAAGGCTCGGCCTCCGTTGCGGAAAATCGGGTTCAAGGCTCCCATGCATCGCATGGATCATCGCCGTCGAAGCATGACGCACGAGAAGTCGATTCTTGAAAGCGGATTCGGATCCACACTCGACCGTATCGTCTTCGTCGATGCACCGCCATATCGGGCACCCTTAGCGCGCATGTTCGAACTTGCGAGTCATCGCGATAAAAAACCGCTCGATCGAAGGGCCGACGGGGACGAGCGAGTCGTGCTCGTCCATGTCGATGAGCCCGATATCGATGCCGAGGATGCGATTGCCGAGTTGCAAGAACTCGCCTTGGCGGCGGGTGCGCAGACCCTCGCCGTCGTGCGTTGTCCGGATCGAACCCCGAATGCGGCGTTGTTTATCGGCCGCGGCAAGGTGGAGGAAATCCAAGAGGCGGTGCGCTCGGGAAAAGCGGATGCGGTGATCTTCGATCCCCCGTTGAGCCCCGGTCAAGAAAGGAATTTGGAGCGCAAGATCGAGTGTCGGGTGATCGATCGGCGCGCCTTGATCCTCGATATCTTCGCCCGCCGGGCCAGCACATTCGAGGGCAAACTCCAAGTGGAGCTGGCCCAGTTGGCCCATCTCTCCACCCGGTTGGTGCGGGGCTGGACCCATCTCGAACGCCAAAAAGGGGGGATCGGTCTGCGCGGCCCCGGGGAAACCCAGCTGGAAACGGATCGCCGTCTCATCGATCGGCGCATCCGTACGGTGCGCTCGCGCTTGGATCGGGTGCGCAGTCGGCGTGGCCTCAGTCGGCGCTCGAGGGACCGCTCCCAAGTGCCCTTGGTGGCGTTCGTGGGCTATACGAATGCCGGAAAGTCGACCCTTTTCAATCGCTTGACGGGGGCGGCGACCTTGGTGCGGGATCAGCTCTTTGCGACCCTCGATCCCACTTTGAGGCGCTTGGATCCCAAGGGAGAATTCGGATCGGGAAGCGAGGTCATCCTCGCCGATACCGTCGGTTTCATCCGGCGCTTGCCTACGGATTTGGTGGCCGCTTTTCGGGCGACATTGGAGGAAACGCGCAATGCCTCGTTGCTGGTGCATGTCGTCGATGCCGCGGCGGCGGATCGGCGCGAGAAGATGCGCGAGGTGCACGAGGTCTTGAAGGCGATCAAGGCCGACGAAATTCCGCGTATCGAGATCTTCAATAAGTCCGACCTGCTCGATGCCGGGCCCGCAGCCGGCGCCCTTGGAAGCGATTTCGAAGAGGAAAATCACGGCGAGGCCGCGCCGGCCGGCGATATGCCTGCGGGGGAGGGGATCGCAGGGGATGAAACGAGATCGCCCCGCGTCTTCGTCTCGGCGATCACCGGCGAGGGTCTGCCCGATGCGGTGCGGGCGATCCGAGAGAGTGTCGATGGCGGGTGCCTGGTTCGAGTGGCCTGCATCCCGGCGACCGATGGAAGACTGAGGTCGACCCTGTATCGCAGCGCCCAGGTGATGAATGAATGCGGTGAACCCGATGGGGCGGCGCGCATGACCTTTCGTATCGAGGCCAAGGTATTCGAGCGTTTGTGTCGGGAGACGGCGCTCGAAAGATGCCTCGCCGATGGTCCGTGATGCTCGTCGAGGTCGGGTCGGGTCGGCAAAACCCCCTCCTTCGTCCGCCTGGCCGGAGGGTATCGCGCGGGTGATTCGTAAAGGGTCGGCTCAAATGTCGCATAATTCACCCTTTGCGATCCGAGCAAAAGCGATCGAGTCTTGGAATATCGTCGGTCTTCCCATCGAGGATGTCGAAGAAGGTCCTTTCCATCGCGATCGCCGGGTTATTGAGTCACATCGTTCTTCGTCGGCGTTCTTCGTCGGCACATCGTTCCTCGTCGGAGTGAATCGTTCGGCGGTATCGCTTTTCGCAACGTTCGATCTTTCCTGACGCTTCGGGAGTTTTTCAAGATGGCATGGAATCAATCGGGAGGAGGGGATCAGGATCCTTGGAGCGGCCAGGAGGGTCGCGACAAGGGTCCGAACAGGGATCGCAACAAGGGCCAAGGTGGGGGGCAGTCCGGCCCGCCGGATCTCGACGAGATTCTTCGCAAGTTGCAGCAAGAAATCCGTCGATGGTTCGGTCGCGGCGGCTCTTCGAATTCATCCTCTCCCGAGACCCCTTCCGGGGGCGACCGGGGTTCGTCGGGCCAAGGCGGACGATCATCGGGTTTTGCGGGCAAGGTTCGCGCCGGGGGCTCGATCGTCATCGGTCTCGTTGCGGTCGTGCTCCTTGCAATATGGTGGCTTGCCGGGGTGACGATCATCCAAGAGCCGGAAGAGGGAGTGGTTTTGCGCTTCGGCCACTTGCATCGGGTGATGCAGCCGGGCTTCAACTGGGCCCCCAAATTCATCGATACCGTCGAAGTGGTGAATGTCGACAGGGTGCGCGTCGTTCAGATCGGTTTTCGCAGCCGGGGCAGCGGCAATTCGAGCGTTCCGCGCGAGGCCTTGATGCTCACCAAGGATGAAAATATCGTCGATATCCAATTCACGGTGCAGTACAAAGTCGACGATTCGGCGAAATTCCTCTACCAGAATGCGGATCCGGAGACCGCTTTGGTTCGGGCGACGGAAAGCGTGGTGCGGGAAATCATCGGAAGAACGCTGATGAGATCGGTGATCACCGAAGAACGAGCCACGGTCGCCGACGAAGCCGATGAGTTGATCCAAGAGGTCCTCGATCTCTATCGTACCGGCTTGCGGGTCACGAGTGTCGATATGCAAGATGGTCAGCCTCCGGAGCAGGTGCAAGCTGCGTTCTCGGATGCGATCAAGGCTCGAGAGGATCAAGAGAGAATCATCAACGAGGCCAAGGCTTACGAGGCGGATGTCGTTCCCAAAGCCCGCGGTGAGGCCAATGCCATCCTCGCTCGTTCCCAAGCCTATCGCGAGCGGGTCGAGGCGATCGCCGAGGGTGATGCATCGCGCTTCGAGCAGATATTGAAGGCCTATCGCGCGGCTCCGGACGTGACCCGCGATCGTCTTTATCTCGAAGCCGTCGAATCCGTCTTGGCCAATACCAGCAAGGTATTGGTCGATATCCCCGAGGGAAACAATCTCATGTACCTCCCATTGGATCAGATCGTCAATTCCAGACGCGGGAATTCCGATGCGGGGCGTTTCGATTTCGAGAGCCCGACATCGGTCAACGATGTCGATACCGCCCCATCCGGGGATTTGCGCTCGCGTAATGACCGCTCGGCCGGGAGGAGTCGTTAGATGAATATCAAAGCCCTTGGGGTATTGGTTATCGGCTTGGTGATTCTCGGGGCCATGAGCCTGTTCACCATCAATGAGAGCCAGACCGCCATCCTCTTGCAATTCGGCAAGATCCAACGCACCGATATCCAGCCGGGATTGCACTTCAAGATACCGGTGGTGCAAACCGTTCGCACATTCGACCGTCGTATCCAAACCCTGGATAGAGAGCCGGAGAGATACCTCACTCAAGAGCAAAAGAACGTGATGGTGGACTTCTTCGTCAAATGGAAGATTGCGGATGTACAGCGTTTCTACACCGCTGTCGGAGGGGATATCAATCGCACCAACGATCGCTTGAGCGAGCAGATCATCAGGCGTTCTCGGGATGAATTCGGTAAACGTACCGTCCAACAGGTGGTCTCCGGCGAGCGAACCGAGATCATGGATAAACTGGTGGTGGCGGTGCAAGAGCCGGCGGTCGAGCTCGGCATCGAGATCATCGATGTGCGTATCAAGCGGGTGGATTTGCCCGAGGATGTCAGTCAATCGGTCTATAACCGGATGCGCTCCGAGCGGCAGGAGACGGCCAATCGTTTTCGCTCCGAGGGCGAGGAGGAAGCGCGCGAATTGCGGGCCAAGGCCGACAAGCAGCGCGAGGTGATCATCGCCGAGGCCGAGCGCGAAGCCCAGATCACCCGCGGTGAGGGGGATGCTCGGGCCATCGAGATCTACGCTGCGGCCTACGAGCGCGATCGCGAGTTCTACCGCTTTTATCGTAGCCTCGATGCCTACCGGAATACCTTCAGGAGCACCGCCGATATCTTGCTGCTCGAGCCGAACAGCGAGTTCTTCCGCTATTTCAAGGAGCCGAATCCGTGAGCCGGAGCATTCGTGACCTGCGATCGGCGCTTGTCGATATCGTTGCCGCTTGCCATCGAGCGCGCTTGTCTCGGCCGGCGGCATCTTTGCGATCGATCATGCAATCTGCTTTTTTCTCGGACAAGGCATCGGCTTCGGCGGGTTATGCTGCTAAGGGTGCGAGGGCGATCTTTTGATATGGGACGATTTGCTGGCGGCATTGGCTTTGGTGCTGGTCATCGAGGGCATCGTGCCTTTTTTGAGTCCGAAGATGGTGCGCAGCGCGATGCAAGGGATCGACAGAATGAGCGATGGCATGCTGCGCCGCATGGGTTTTGTCTTGATGCTCTTCGGCTGTCTGCTTCTTTACTTCGTGCGCTGATCGAGCGCGCGATCGCGCTTTTTCGAAGTCGGTGAATCCCACTCGAGAACGCTGGTTGTTGCCCGAGGGAATGGAGGAACTCGTTCCTCCTCATTCCCTCGTGCTCGAGCGTGTGCGCCGCGACTTGCTCGATCATTTTTCCCGCTGGGGATTCGATCTGGTCACCCCGCCATTCATCGAATATTTGGAATCCTTGTTGACCGGGGCGGGAGAGGATCTCGATCTCCAAACCTTCAAACTGATCGATCAGCTCAACGGGCGCATGATGGGGGTGCGCGCCGACATGACCCCCCAAGTCGCCCGGATCGACGCTCGCCGCTTGCGACGCGATCATCCCGTTCGTCTGTGCTATGCGGGAACGGTGTTGCATGCCCTCCCCGATGGCCTTTCCGGCACTCGCAGCCCCTTTCAGGCGGGGGCGGAGATCTACGGTCATGCGGGGATCGAAAGCGATTGCGAGGTGATCTGTTCGATGCTCGAGTTCTTGGCGAAGATCGGGATCGGAACGCTGCACCTATGTATCGGTCATGTGGGCATCTTCCGTCATCTCGCCAGGAACGCCGGGCTCGATCCGCGCAAAGAAGCGGCCCTGCACGAGGTCTTGCAGCGCAAGGCCACGGCCGAAGCCGATCGCCTGCTCGATCGGTGGGGGGTCGATGCCAAGTGGGCGAAGGCGATCGTCGCTTTGATCGACGAGGCGAGGGTCTTGGATGCCGATGCGCTCGATGCGGTTCCGACGAAGCCTTTTATCTCGCCCGATAGTCCTTTATCCGACTGCGGGGAGGTCATCGAGTCGGCCTTTTTCGATCTCGATCGGCTCGTGCGAGCGATCCATGCGCGATATCCCGAAATCGAAGTGCAAATCGATCTCGCCGATTTACGGGGCTATCGCTACCACACCGGTACGGTCTTCGCCGCTTTCGTTGCGGGCTACGGACGCGAGGTGGCGCGCGGGGGGCGCTATGACGAGATCGGTGGGGTTTTCGGACGCTCTCGTGCGGCCACCGGTTTCAGCATGGATCTCAAGGTCCTCGTTTCCTTGCTGGCCGATGATATCGGCGAGGGGCGCTCGATGGTCAAGGCGGTGCAAGTCCCTTGGTCCGATGATCCCGAGGTGCACGATGCGATCGCTTCTTTGCGGGATAAGGGCGAGAGGGTCGTTCGATGCCTGCCGGGGGAATCCCCGGAGCCGGGGGCGCGTCTATTGGTGCGACGAGGTGATGGGGCTTGGGAGATCGTCGATGGCATCGATGGCATCGATGATCCCGTCGAAGAGAGCGAGCGGGCAAAAACGCTCGGATCCTCACCCGAAGCGACGAAGGGGAGCCAAGGATGAGCAAAGCGGTGGTGATTGTCGGTGCGCAATGGGGCGACGAGGGCAAGGGGAAGATCGTCGATCTGCTGACGGATCGCGCCGACTTGGTCGCGCGCTTCCAAGGCGGGCATAACGCCGGGCATACCCTCGTCATCGGCGGGCAGCGCACGATATTGCATTTGATCCCCTCGGGGGTGATGCGAGAAGGAGTGCAATGCTTGATCGGACACGGGGTCGCGCTATCGCCCACCGCCCTCGTCGAGGAGTTGGAGATGCTCGAGGCGCGGGGTATCCCCGTCGCCGAGCGCTTGCGGATCAGCGATGCCTGTCCCTTGATCCTCGGCTATCACGAGGCTTTGGACCGAGCCCGGGAGTTGGCTCGGGGCAAGGATGCGATCGGCACCACCGGTCGGGGGATCGGTCCTGCCTACGAGGATAAGGTCGCTCGTCGCGCCCTGCGTACCGGCGATCTGCTCGATCCCGCCGGGTTCGATGAAAAACTCAAGGCCTTGGATGAATACCATAATTTCCTTCTCGTTCGCCAGCTCGGAGCCGATCCGGTGGATTCGATGGCGATACGAGATAGCCTCGAGGCGGCGGCCAAGCGAATCCGTCCGCTGCTCCATGATGTCCCGGCCATCTTGCACGATGCCCTCGATGCCGGACGGCGGATCGTGCTCGAGGGGGCACAAGGCAGCAGTCTCGATATCGATCAAGGGACCTATCCTTTCGTCACCTCGTCGAATACCACCGCCGGCGGCGCAGCCACGGGGAGCGGCCTCGGCCCGCTCGATATTTCATACGTCTTGGGGATCGTGAAGGCTTATGCCACCCGGGTCGGCTCCGGCCCCTTCCCGACCGAACTCCATGATGAAACCGGTCGTCTTTTTGCGCAGCGCGGACAGGAATTCGGTGCGACCACCGGTCGCCCCCGGCGTTGCGGATGGTTGGATATGGTCGCCTTGCGACGCGCCATCCGGATCAACGGCATATCGGGGCTGTGTCTGACGAAGCTCGATGTTTTGGACCAATCCCCGACGATACGCCTTTGTATCGGATATCGAAAAGAGGATGGATCGGTGCGGAACACGCCGCCCACTTCGGCAAAAGCCCTCGCTCGCATGGTTCCGGTCTACGAGGAAATGCCGGGTTGGGAGTCATCGACCAAGGGCGCTCGCTCTCGCACCGAGCTGCCCCCCAAGGCGAGGGATTATCTCGCTCGCATCGAGGAGATCGCTCGAGTCCCCATCGATATCATCTCCACCGGTCCGGATAGACAAGAGACCATCGTCGAGCGTCACCCTCTCGATATTTGACGGATCGATGGGTTCTCGGTCAAGCGCTTCGATGAGAGGGGCGAAGGAGGGTCGAGGGTGGGGCGCGATCGAGAAAAGGGATATTTTCGGCGGGAAGGAAAACCCGAGAAAATAGGACAGGATCGGTGGGTCCATCGAAAAAACGATTGGATGAATAGATCATTCATAAGGTCAGGAGGAAGCGGCAGTGCGGTGGGTGGTACCGCTTTGACAAGGAGCACGACCACTCCCCCCTGACGCTTGGGATATTACACGATATTCGCCGTTTTCGCATCGATCTTATCCACTCGATACTTTGGATTTTTGCGGGTACGAAGCCCCGTCTTCGATCTCTTTTTCGACCTTGGGCCGATGGAGCCTTTTTGCCGATGTCAAAGAGGCGATATCGGGGCGAAGGCGATTTTCGATCCTTTTTCGATATCGCCGGGGATTCGCCTTTGAATCTCGAGCATCGAATGCAATCCATACCCCATGAGTCTTATCGGAAAGATCGATAGATCGATAGATCGATATCGATCATTCATCCACAGGCGCTTGTACTTTCGGATTTCCGGAAGATAAACAATTCCCGCCCCGATCCTTGATTTCCTCGCCCCTTTTATGTATGATCATCCCCGGGTGATGCTCGATGCTTTGCTTTGCATCGAGTGGATGATGACAAGGAGCACGAGATGGCACGCAAAACCGGATGCTGGCTTGCCCAGCATCATGCGCCGAGCGTCATGCTTGGCGGTCGTTTTATCGATTCTTTCAAACAAGACCCTTCGCCTGCGGATATGCAAAGGCATATCCCGGCGGTGGATTATTTATCTGTGTTTTGCTTGCAAGAGAAGATATCGTCGATGCCGCTCGGCTCGACGGCTGTTTCGGTTCTTTATCTTTTTTATCATCCAAAAAATCGATGGTCGGGAAAGGCTTGTTCAAGTCGATCGATATCGGCTCCGTTCAAGCCCTCATGCTCGCTCTTCGAGTATCCCCGTCGCCGTCGATATGAATTCGGATCGCATCATCGTCGAGAAAAGCAAAGAGAGATTTTTATTTTGAATCGATATAGGAAGGATCTTGTCTTTGTCGAGGATCGATGGGCGAAGCGATCCCCTTCGTCGGGATTTTTTCCGTCGAGCCTTGCCTTGACGATGCCTTCCATCTCGATGGTTATATAGATAGATTGTTCTCATATTCAGCGCTCATCTGAGTTCGAAGACGAGCGAAAACGGGTGGTATCGCTTGATGACAAGGAGCATGATCTGCCTCTTTTGGCACTGCAACCCGATCGTTTTTACGATCGAAACGAGGAGAATTGCAATGCGGTCGAAGAAAGCTTTTGTGGTATTCATCTCTTTGGCGATGGTCGGTTGTGCCATGCAACCCCTATCGGAATATCGACCGGTGGTCGATGCCAAGAGAACGGATATGAGCGAATTCGAATCGAATTTGGCCGACTGTCGCGCGATCGCCATCGAACTTCAAGAGGAGTACGAGAAGCGGCAAGCGAATGAGATGATGACGAATTTGATCGTCGGTGCGCTCGTTGGAGGGGTGATCGGTTCGATCGCCGGCGACAGTGGCAACTATCAAGGGCGATATACCAGAGCCGGTGCCGTTGCCGGTGCTTTGGCATCCGCATCGGACAATGCATATAGCGAGGATATCGTGCGTTTCGGTCCCCGCCGGGTCGTCGACCGATGCATGAGCGATCGGGGATATCGCATCTTGAACGATATCGGAAGGGGATAGATCGACGCTTCGATCCAAGCGATGGATCCAAGCGCTTTGCCAAGGCATCGATGGATGAGCCATGTTCCTCGGGTTTTTGTTTTATAAACCCGTGCCTTTGGTTGTTGTGGAAAAAATGAAGGACAGGGCATGATAAGTTGCGCTTAGGCGAGGTCGATGTTTTGCGCAATTGCGAAAGGTCGGCGTGCAAGGGGCGACCTAAGGTCGGGATCGAAAGATCCCTTTTCGATCCCGACCGGATGCTCGATCGCTATAAGATGGTGAAAACGCTTCCGGTAAAACGCAGCGGAAGGCTCCCTTCGGATCAATTCGAATCGGCGGGAAGCACGCGCCAGATTTTTCCGCTCTCATCGCCTGCAGGCTCGGACAGGATATAGATCAATCCGTCCGGTCCGGTGCGCACATCCCGGATGCGGGCATCGATTTCGGCAAAGAGATCTTCGGTGCCCGATACCTCGGTTTTATCCATATCCAGCCGCACGACCTTGCGAAATACCAGGCTGGTGACGAAGATATCCCCGGTCCATTCGGGGAAGGCCGCTCCGCGGTAGATGGTCATTCCCGAAGGAGCGATCGAGGGGGTCCAGTGGTGCAACGGTTGGGCGGTGCCGGGATATGTCGTATAGGGAGAGATGCGGGCCCCGGAGTAGTCGATGCCCCAAGTGGTGATCGGCCAGCCGTAATTCACCCCGGGCTCGATCAGATTCAACTCGTCGCCGCCGCGGGCGCCGTGCTCGATCTGGAAGATTCGCCCGCTCTTCGCATCGTAGAACACGCCTTGCGGGTTGCGGTGGCCGTAGCTGTAAATCTCGGGCCGGGCTCCGGATAGGCCGATGAATGGATTGTCTTTGGGTACCTCGCCGGTGTCGGTGATGCGCACCATGGTCCCGAGGTGGTTGCCGATATTTTGCGCCTCTTCGCGAAAATCGAATCCGTCGCCGATGCTGATCAGCAATGTTCCGTCGCCGAGAAAGGCCATGCGCGCTCCGTAGTGCACCGCCGTATCCTTTTCCGGCAAGGCGTCGAATACGGTCTCGACATCCAAAAGCCGCATGCCGTCCAAGTCGAGCGTTCCTCGCACGATACGGGTATGGTTGCGGCGGCGATCGCCGGCGGCGAGGGAGAGATAGACCAGCCGATTCTCGGCGTGCTTCGGATGCAGCACCACATCCATCAGCCCGCCTTGCCCGGCGAAGTAGGCCGGAGGCACCCCGGCGATCGGCTCGTCGATGCGCTTTTCATCTCTCACCAAGTGCAAAGTTCCGGATAGCTCGGTGATCAGCATATCGCCTCCGGGTAAAAAGGCCACGCTCCAAGGGAGATCGAATCCTTGGGCGATGACTTCGAGGCGGTAGCCTTGGGCTTGGACGCAAGTCACCAGACCTAAGCTTGTCAGCAAGACGATGCAGTGTTTTCTCATGGGTGTTTTTTATTTGAATTCCCGGTTGTTTGAATTCCATCGTCTTTGCGGCTCGTCTTTCAACCCGTCATAATGACGCCGGGTTTGGGCCGCATTCGAGTCGCCATCGAGGACGATGACATGGGATTGCTGCGTCGAATCATCGCTTTTGCGGTGTCGTTGCTGGTGCTGTGCGCCTTGTCCAGCTTCATCAGCACGCAGTCGGTCTTGCATCGGCTCGAGGCTCTCGAAGCGACGGTGCCGATGGGATTGTCGATGCAGATGATATTCAAAGATATCTTGGGGACGCTGCCGCTCTTTTTCCCCATTTTCGGTACGGGCCTGCTCTTGGGGCTGTTGGGGGCGAGGCTTGCCGAGCGCTTCTTCGCCAACCCCAAAGGCGTGATCCATGCCGGTGCGGGATTCATCTGCGTGCTGACGACGTTGATGGTCATGGAGGCTGCATTCGGAATCGTTCCCATCGCCGGGGCCCGCACCCTTGCCGGGGTATTTTGGATGTCCTTGGCCGGGGCGTTATCCGGATTGATCTATCGGCGCCTCGCTCGATAGGAGGCGATCCGCGATCAAATGCGGATTGCTCTTATCGCTCATCGGTATCGACGCTTGAATCCTCGCCTCGGATGGATCGGCTTCGGAGCGAGGCTGCGATCCCCGCTTCCTATCCGTCGGATGGCATCGGGCTTCTAGGTATCGGATGGATCCCGATCCCCTCGACCATCGAGACCCAAAGCCTCTCGCATCGATCCCAAGAACCGGTGGTAGTGGCGCGCCCGACCGGAGGAATGACCGTAGATCGGTTGTCGCACCTGCCAAACGCTGGCGGTGCGCACGCTGCGCTTCACCTCGTGCGGGCGCAAACAGGCATCGTCCCAAGGCAGATCGATATGGTCGAGCATCGCCCTCACCGACGGCTCGGGATCTTGAACGAGATCCTCGTAGTCCACCGATAGGATCCTCTCCCCGATCATTGCCTGCCAGTGATCCATCAGCGAATACATGCCTTTGATATGGTGCCCGATGGCGGCCAAGTCATAGGAATACTCGTGGCCGACCCAAAAATCGGTGAAATAGACGGAGATGGCGATATCCTCCGGATGACGTCGGCAATAGATGATCCTCGCTTTTGGCAGGATCGCCGCGATCAATCCGAGATGGAGGTAGTTGCCGGGGAGTTTGTCGGTGATCCGCTGGGCATCGGATGAACGAGTCCGCAGGAAATCGAGATAGCCTCTTCCCATCGTCAGGCATTTTTCGGGATCGATATCCGCAAATCGCTCCGGATAACCGAGCCCGCCTTCGCCTTGCGCTGCCGAATCCCCCCACGCCAGTTGATCGATCTCTCGCAACTCCCCGGCACCGTATACTTCGGGATGGGCGCAAAGCAGCTGCTCCACCAGCGAAGTGCCGGAGCGGGGCATCCCGACGATGAAAACGGGTATCGGATCCTCTCGACCGCCGGCACCGAAAAGGCCGGATCCAAGGTTCGACGACTCCCGATGCTGCGATTGCCTTTGCAACCATGAGGGGGTGAAGGTCTTGCGGATCCGCTTCATCAAGGCCAAGGACGATTCGACCCCTTTGCGGGCCGCTTCGGCGCGGCTTGCATTGGCTTTCTCGAAATGCGAGAAGGCCTCTTCCCACTCCCCTCGATCGTCGTGTATCTTGCCCAGAGCGAGATGAAGATCGCGCGCCTTTTTCGGATCATCCAACCCCAAGGAGGCGGCCCTTTTCACCTTCGAGATATCCTCGTCGTCATCGCCCTTGTTGCCGAATCTTCGGGCTTTGGTCAAGGCCAGCGCGGCCTTGGCGAAACCGGGGTCGAGGGAAAGGGCTCGACGATAGCAGGCATGGGCCTTTTCGAATTCCCCGATCGTGCTGCGCAGGCTGCCGAGATTTGTCCAATAATCAGCGGAATCGGGGGCGATCTCGACCGCCTTCTCGGCGAGGGATAGCGCGTTCGTGGAATTTTCCGTCTCGATCATCACCGCCGAGAGCTTGGCGTTGATTTCCGGATCGTCGGGGGCGAGGCGAAGGGCTTTTTCCAGGCATTCGCGTGCTTGCGGCAAATTGCCGACGAATACGAGGGCATGACCCAAATTCATCCACGCGGAAACATAATCGGCATCAAAGGCGAGGGCTTGGCGATAGCACTCGATGGCCCCCGAGTAGTCGGCGCGTTCTTGTAGGAGATTCCCGAGATTGTTGTGGGCGATGGGGATGGCGGGATGGCGGGCCAAAAGGCGACGGTAGCGTTCGATGGCAAGGGATTGCCGACCCTTTTCGCGGGCCAAGGTGGCAAGAAGATGCAGGGCATCGGGTTGATCCGGCAGGGCATCGAGGACGCGTCGAGCGTATTTTTCCGCTTCTCGTTCCCTTCCCTTGCCGTGGCTTTCGAAGGCGGCATGCAGCCACTTCGACAGGCGTTTTTGCGTATTGACCTTGTTCATGCCTTGTCTGCGATGGATGGGGAGAACGAATCCTTCGCCCGTGCCGGGCCAAAGCGCTGTTCGGATTCGAAGCGGACGGTTTTCAAAATACCGCATCGTCGAGCCGTCGGGAGCGACGGATCCGGTTTTTCGATGGCGACCGATCCTCGACGATGGCAACGATGGTATCGAATGTTAGGGGATATCGAGTCGCCTCGAAGGATCGCCCCTTCGATGAGATCTCCATCGCACCCCTCCACCACCGCCCATCACCGCTCGTATTTTGCCAAGGAGTCGTCAATCGATGAACGTTCACTTCGATTCTCGTCGGGATGAGCTGCTAGCAGCTCTCAAGGAGATGGCTTGCGAGCGCGCACCGGGGGAAGAGGCGGCGCTCGTCAGGCATTTCGTCGATCGCTACTACGCCGATATTTCCTTGGATGATCTGCGCGATCGCGAGCTGGCGGATCTCTACGGAGCGGCGGCATCGCACTTCGATTTTTGTTATCGGCGCCAATCGCAGGAGATCCATCTTCGGGTCTACAACCCCCAACTCGAGCGGCATGGCTGGCAATCCACCCATAGCGTGGTGGAGATCATCACCGACGATCGTCCCTTTTTGGTCGATTCCGTCCGCATGGTATTGAACGATCACGGGCTGACCTGCCATTTCATGGTCAACCATGTCATGCGTTTTCGGCGCCAAGAGCAAGGATATATCGAGGCGATTTTGGACGGGTCCGAGAGCCTAAGGATGCCGGAAGGGGATGACCTTTCGCCCCCGGATGCCTCGGCGCCCCCGGCGGCGGTCATGGAGTCGATGCTGCTGATCGAAGTGGATCGGCAAACCGAGGAGGAAGCGCTGATCACGCTCGCCGATTCGATCCGATGCGCTTTGCACGATGTGCGGATCGCGGTCGACGATCGAGATGCGATGCAAAGCCGTTTGAGGGAGGCGGCATCGGAAATATCGATGCCTCGATCACCCGGATCGCAAGGCGAATCCTCCTCGATATCCGATGGTACCGACGTGCGCGAGGAACGGGCTTTTCTCGAATGGCTCGATGACGGCAATTTCGTTTTTTTGGGCTATGTCAACTGTCGGATCGAGGGCCTGGAGGATGGTTGCCTTCCGCAACCCGGCAGCGGGCTCGGGCTCTTGCGAGACGACTATCCGCGCTCGGGAGATATCTGGTCGGGTCTGCCGCCGCTGCCCTTGCCGGCTCTTTCGCAGGCTGCGGATCCCTTGTCCGAGAGCGTCGACGAGGATGATCCAAGGCCTGCGGCCGATGCTCGCACCTTTTCTCGTATCGCTTTGACCCGCGCCAGCGCCCGTTCCACCGTGCACCGACCGGGTTATCTCGATTATGTCGGTATCCGGCAGTTCGACGCTGCGGGGGAACTATGCGGCGAGCATCGTTTCGTGGGTCTTTATGCCTCGTCGGCTTATTTGCGCACCCCGGAGGATATTCCTTTGTTGCGCTACAAGGTGCGACAAACCTTAAGTCTGGCCGGGTTTCCGGTCACCGGCTATGCGATGAGGGCCTTGCGCCACATCATCCATACACTGCCTCGCCCCTTGCTCTTTCATCTTCCCGTTGCGGCCTTGCTCGATACCGCCATCGGTATCTTGCGCTTGCAAGAGCGTCGGAGGATCCGCCTCTTCGTGCATCCCGATCCCTTCGGCGAGTTCATCTCCTGTCTCGTCTATGTCCCGAGGGAGCGTTATAACACCGCCGTCCGCACTGCGATCCAGAGCATTTTGGAGGATGCTTTGGGGGCGGTGGATACGCAGTTCGGTATCCAGCTCAGCGAGTCGGTTTTGGCCCAGGTGCATTTCCTCATTCGGGTCGATCCGGCGCATCCCCCTCATTACGAAGTCGTCGAACTAGAGCGCCGGCTGCGCAAGGTCAGCCGGACATGGAGCGACGATCTCTACGATGCCCTGTTGGATCGCTTCGGCGAGGAGCGGGCGGCGCACCTCTTTAGGCGTTATGGCGAGGCCTTCCGCTCCGGCTATCGGGAGATCTACTCGGCGCGGATCGCGGTACTCGATATCGAGAAAATGGAGCGGATCCGGCAAGGCGACGATATCGAGATGAGCCTTTATCGCCCCTTGCATGCGCGCGAGGGGCGGCTTCGTTTCAAGCTCTTCATACTCGGAAAGCCGGTCTCTTTATCCGATATATTGCCGATGCTGGAGAATATGGGGCTCGAGGTCGAGGAGGAGCAGCCGAGCCGGATCGATCGCGCCGGAACCTCGGCGATTTGGCTGCACGATATCGGCATGTGGCATACCGAAGGGCTCGACATCGATCCGGATCGGATCGGCGATCGCTTTCGAGAAGCATTCGCCCAAGTATGGTCGGGGGAGGTCGACAACGACGGCTTCAATCGCTTGGTGTTGGGCGCCGGTTTGAGTTGGCGCGAGGTCGTCGTTCTGCGAGCGGGTTGTAAATACCTGCGCCAAGCGGGGGTCGGTTTCAGTCAGGACTATATGGAGGATACCTTGGCGGCCAATCCCCATATCGCCTCGATGCTGATCGAACTTTTCCGGGCTCGTTTCGATCCCGCCGCCGGGGGCGAAGCCTTGCCTCGTAGCGACGAGGCTTACGCTTCGGGGGCATCGGCGATGACCGGTGCCGATTCCCGGGATGAAAGAGTCCTCGAAGTCGAATCGAGGATCGAGGCCGCCTTGGACGATGTGACGCACCTCGATCAGGATCGCATCCTCAGAAGTTATCTCGGGATTGTCCGGGCGATGCTGCGCACGAATTATTTCCAGCGCAACGAGAAGGGATCGCCCAAATCCTATCTCTCGATCAAGCTGGATCCGCATCGGATCGAGAGCCTTCCCGAACCCCGTCCGAAATACGAGATATTCGTCTATTCCCCCGAGGTCGAAGGGGTGCATCTGCGGGGCGGGGCGGTGGCCCGGGGAGGCATTCGGTGGTCGAACCGTCGCGAGGATTTCCGCACCGAGGTCTTGGGCTTGGTCAAGGCCCAGATCGCGAAGAACGCGGTGATCGTGCCCGTCGGCTCGAAAGGCGGTTTTGTCTGCAAGCGCTTGCCGCCAAACGATCGCGAGGCGATCTCGGCCGCAGGGATCGCCGGTTATCGCACCTTCATCCGCGGCATGTTGGATCTGACCGACAACCTCTCGGGCGGCGAGGTGATTCCTCCTTCGGATGTGGTGCGTTATGACCCGGACGATCCCTATCTCGTGGTGGCCGCGGATAAGGGGACCGCGACCTTTTCGGATATCGCCAATGCGCTGGCCCATGAATACGGATTTTGGTTGGGCGATGCCTTCGCTTCCGGAGGCTCGCAAGGATACGACCATAAAGGGATGGGGATCACCGCCCGCGGGGCGTGGGAGTCGGTCAAGCGCCACTTTCGCGATCTGGGGATCGATGTCCAAAACGGCGATTTCACGGTGGTCGGTATCGGGGATATGGGCGGGGATGTTTTCGGCAACGGGATGCTTCTTTCGCCCCATATCCGATTGCAAGCGGCCTTCAACCATCAACATATCTTTCTCGATCCCGATCCCGATCCGAAAAGCGCTTTCGAAGAGCGCAAGCGATTGTTCTCCTTGTCGCCCTCGACATGGGATGATTACGATCGCGCTTCGATCTCGAAAGGGGGCGGTATCTGGCCTCGCAGCGCCAAATCGATTCCGATCTCCTTCGAGGTGCGAAAGATGCTGGCGATCGAATCCGATATCGAATCCCCCTCCATGACCCCCAACGAGTTGATCCGGGCGATATTGCGATCCCCGGTGGACCTTCTATGGAACGGGGGGATCGGGACCTATGTCAAATCGACCCTCGAAAGCGATGCCGAGGTCGGGGATCGAATCAACGATGCGGTGCGGATCAACGGCGATCAGTTGCGCTGCCAAGTGGTGGCCGAAGGGGGGAATTTGGGGCTTACCCAGCGCGGTCGCATCGAATACGCCGCCGCCGGAGGACGGATCAATACCGATGCCATCGATAACTCCGGCGGGGTCGATTGCTCCGATCGCGAGGTCAATATCAAGATCTTGTTGAACGATGTGGTATCGAGCGGGGATATGACCTCCAAGCAGCGCAATCGATTGCTCGAGGAGATGGGCGACGAAGTCGCATCCGATGTGCTGCGCAACAACTATCTTCAGACCCAGGCATTGGGAACCGCCCGCAGTCTGGCGGCCTCGTTGTTGGAGGTTCATTCGCGCTTGATCCGGCGCCTCGAGAGGGACGGGGTATTGATGCCCGCGATCGAGTATCTGCCGGAAAGGGAGGAGATCGAGGAGCGCCGCGCCGCCGGGAAGGGATTGCTCACACCGGAACTCTCGGTGTTGATGGCTTATGTCAAGATCCACCTCTTCGAGCGACTCCTCGCATCCGGGCTGTCGACGGAACCCTTCGCCTCGAGTGAGCTGCAAGGCTATTTTCCCTCGCCCTTGCGGGATCGTCATGCGGATCGGATGTCCGCTCATCCCCTTGCGCAGGAGATCGTCAGCACCGTGGTCGCCAACGAGATGGTCAATCGTTGCGGCATCACCTTCGCCTATCGACTCGGCGAGGAGACCGGAGCGGATGAGGCGGATATCGCTCGCGCTTACCTGGTGGCGCGCGATGTCTATGAAATGGATCGAATCTGGCGTTCCATCGAATCTTTGGATCATCGGGTACCGGCAGCGGCTCAGATCATGATGCTTCAAGAGACCCGCAAACTGGCGGAAAGGGCCGCTCGTTGGCTATTGCGCAATCGCCCCAGGCCCTTGGATGTGGAACGAGACGGCATTCGCTTTGCCGATGGCGTCAAAGCCCTGCGCGGGCTTTTGCGCGATCTCCTGACGGCGGAGAATCGCCGGGTGATCGATGAAAATGCCCTCGGGCTGATGCAGCAAGGAGTGCCCGAGGAGATCGCCTTGGAAGTCGCCGGTTGCAACGATCTGCTCTTCGCCCTCGATGTGGTGGAGATCGCGCACAGTGCCGATACTCCCTTCGAGGAATCGGCCACGGTTTATTTCACCATCGGCGAGGCCTTGGATTTTTACTGGATACGAGCCCAAATCGGACTTCTTTCCCGCGAGAATCGCTGGGAGGCGCTGGCCAGGGCGGCATTGCGAGATGATCTCCACGTGCAGTTGAGCGCGTTGGCCTTGGATGCCTTGCGCATGAACGCAGGCGATTCGACTCCGGCGGAGCGAGTCGAGATTTGGCTTTCGCAAAACCATATACCGCTCGCTCGCTGCCGCGAGATCCTCTCCGATCTGAGGAGCATGGAACGCACGGATTTCACGATGATTTCGGTGGCGATGGGCGAGATTCGCACTCTACGCCAATCCTTGTAGCATAATTCCCCTTCGAGTCATCGATGGATCGTTGTGTTCGATGGCCGGCTCATCGGCGGCCACCCTATGTTCATGTCCATGGTGCGTTTGCATAGGCAACGATATCGGCGATCGGATTCTCCGGTCGCCGAAGGAATATGTCGTATCCCGGAGAACGAGATGCAAAGCAGGCAAGTCAACGAGAACCGGATCGATAGCGAGGAGATCGAAGTGCGAACCGGAGCGAAGAAAGAGGATTCGATCGAAGGCAAGGCATCAATTCCATTTCGGATCGCGACCCTCTCGATCGCATCGATCCTGATCGCTTTGACCGGATGCACCCAAACGATCACGGTCGATGATCTGATTCCCGAACGGCAGCCTCCCTATCGATCCAGCACCAGCCTTCCCCCGTTGGAAGTGCCGCCGGATCTCGAACGGACCGCGATCAACGATCCCCTCGCTCTTCCGAACCAAGGTGCGACGCATTCGCAATATGCAGCCGGGAACGATCCGTCGAATCCGGCGGTTCTCCCGAGCGTGGATAGCGTTTCCATCATGCGAAACGGGAATCGGCGGTGGTTGGTGGTGGAAGCCGAACCCGAAGCCCTTTGGCCTCGTCTGCGCGAGTTTTGGTTGCGACAGGGTTTCACGTTGGTCAAAGAAGAACCCGCATCGGGGGTGATGGAGACCGATTGGCTCGAAAGGAGCGGCGATTTGCCCGTTGGCTTGGTCCAATCCCTGCTCAGCAATATATCGAAAGTCCTCTACGGGGTCGGGGTGCGGGATCAGTATCGCACCCGCATCGATCGAGCGGATGAGCCGGGGGCGACGGAGATTCACATCTCGCATCTGGGAACGGAGCGGATCTTTTCCGACGGCGAAGCCACCGGACAGCGGCATCGAGAGGGTGTGGGGGAGATGGTATGGAAGCCCATCGCTGCCGATCCGGGGCTCGAAGCGGAGATGCTGACCCGGATGATGGTCTTCTTGGGGTTGAAAGACAGTCAAGCCGATTCGCTGATCGAAGGAACGCCGGTATCGGCGGTCTTTGCTCGGATCGAGAGCGACGAGCGTCATCCTCTTTTCTTGCGGTTGGAGGAGGATCCGCAAAGCGCATGGCAACGCATCGGAAGGGCTTTGGCCCGAGCGGGCTTTACCATCGAAGGCCGGGATGAAGCGCAAGGCGTCTATCGGGTGTCCTATATCGACGATACAGCGTCCGAGGCATCCGCTTCATGGCTATCGGGTTTGAAGTTCTGGGAGCGTTCGGGATCGAAAGAACCCGAGCCCGAGACTTATCGCCTTCTCCTGATCGGGCAGAACGTCGAAGGCGTTTTGCATACGCGCCTTGTGGTGCAAAAAGACGATGGGGTGCCCGATGCCGGCCCCGATGCCATGAGGGTGCTCTCTTTGCTGCAAAGCGCTCTTTGAGCATCGGCGAAGGGCCGGCTTTTCATGCGCCTTCGATATCGGATCGGATTTCGAGTGAAACCCTTCGATGATTTCTCCTCGGCGACTTCTTCGGGGTATCGTTCGAAGTCCTTGGCATCTCAGCCTTGGATCTCGCGCGATCTTGAGGTCAATGCCATTCGGATTTTATTTGCGGGCGACGTGACGCATCAGGCGTTTGCGTTTTTTCACTTGGCGGGGCGTCAGCTGATTGCGCCGCCCTTCGAAGGGATTGTCGCCGCTTCGCAGTTCGAGACGGATCGGGGTGCCGATCAGATCGAAGGCGGCGCGGAAGCGGCCGATGAGATAGCGCCGATAATGCTCGGGCAGGCAATCGCTTCGGTTGCCGTGGATGACGATCACCGGCGGATTGACTCCTCCTTGATGGGCATAGCGCAGACGAATCCGCCGTCCGCGGATCAGCGGCGGCGGGGTCTGATCCAATGCCCGTTCGAGGGTGCGAGTCAGCTTGCTCGCGCATAGGCGGGCAAAGGCGGAGGAGCGGCATCGAACGATCCGCTGCATCAGCTCCCCCAATCCCGATCCGTGCTTGGCGGAGATCGGGCAGCGAGGACAAAAAGAGGCGAATCCGAGCCTTCGCTCGGCTTCGGATTTGAAGGCATTTCGCTCGCTGCGCGAAAGACGGTCCCATTTATTGAGGGCGATCACCGTCCCTCGGCCGCTTTTGATCGCCAGCCCCAATAGCGAGAGATCCTGCTCGCTCAATCCCTCGTCGGCATCGAGCATCAGCACCGTGACATCGGAGTCGGCGATCGCTTCGAGCGATTTGACCACGCTGAATTTCTCGATCGTTTCCGATATTCTCGCTCGTCGGCGAATGCCTGCGGTGTCGATCAATACATAATTCCGTCCTTGATATTCGAAGTCGATCTCGATGCTGTCGCGGGTGGTGCCCGGTGCATCATGGGCCAACATTCGGGCCTGTCCGCATAGACGGTTGGCGAGGGTCGACTTGCCGGTATTGGGTCTTCCGATCAGGCTCACGCGAATCGTATCCTTAGCAGGCGCCGCCGACTCATCCTTGCCTTTCTCGCAAGGGAAGATGGATTCGATTCGATGGAATATCCGCGCAAGCCCTCGACGATGGACGGCGGCTATCGGGATCGGATCGCCGAGTCCCAGGAGATGGAATTCGGCGGTGGCGGTCGACTCGTCCAAGCCGTCGGTCTTGTTGACCACGGCGATGATCGGTTTGCCGCACTGCCGCAACCGATCGGTGATTTCCCGATCCAATCCCACCGCCCCCTCGCGGGCATCGAGGATCAGCAAGAGGATATCGGCCTCTTCGATCGCCAGCCGAGTTTGCGCGGAGATCATCTGCGGGATCGCCGGGCTTATCGCGGCGGATGGATCCGCGGTGGCTTTGTCGGTCAGCCCCCCGGTGTCGATGATGATGAGATCGCGCTCGTCGACCCGGATCTTCCCATAACGCCGATCTCTGGTCAGGCCGGGAAAGTCCGCCACCAGAGCGTCCCGGCTACGGGTCATGGCGTTGAACAAGGTGGATTTGCCGACATTCGGTCGCCCGATCAGGGCCAAGGTCAGGGGCACGATTCAAATCCTCCGACGGCTTCGGCGAGGCCATCGGCCGCGGGGTTTTCGTTTTTTTATGGTCCGCCAGGACCCTTGGGCGCCCAAGCGGTCAGAGTTCCCCGATCATCGAGCACGAAAACCGCCTCGTCCGTGATCAGCGGCATGGCGCTCACCCTCGCCGTCCTCCAGGACGAGCGGGTGCGGGCCACGAAATCCCCGTTGGTGGCGTCGATCCAATGAAGATAGCCTGCGAAATCTCCCACCACCAAGTATTCCCCTTGGGGGGAAACGAACTCCACCGGTCGGGTGAGTCGTCGGTGTTCCAAACCCTCTTGCCGCCAGATCGCATCCCCGGAATCAGGACTCAGCGCCCATAGATGATCGTTGTTATCTGCGACATAGAGGCGAGCGCCGGGGGTGGCTCCGGTATGGGAGGAGATATCCCTTTGCCATCTGCCTTGGCCATCGAGGAGATCGACGGCGGCGATATGCTCCTGAAAGACCGTGGTATAGACCGTATCGCCCGAGATCGAAGGACCGGCATCGATATCGACCAAGCGATCCAGCTCCGTGCGACCCGATGGCGTGCCCAAGCGAGCCTCCCATAGCACATCGCCCGATGCCAGTGCGATGGCGGCGAGAAGGCCGCTATCGAATCCCGCCAGCACACGATCGCCTGCCACCACCGGATCGCCGGTTCCGCGCAATGAGAGCGCCGGGACCGTGCTGTCATGCACCCAAAGCCGATCCCCGCCGGCGCCGTCCAAAGCGAAGAGGCGTCCGTCGACGGTGCGCACGATGACCACCACGGTCCTTTCCCCCGCATCGTCGCTCGAGGCTTCGCCCGCATCCGGTGCCGGGGTTTCGCTCGCATCGCCGATCGATGCCCGGGGTACCTCGCCGATAGCGGGGGTGGAGAGGATCTCGCTCGAGACGGTGGCCTCCCACAACCGACTTCCATCGGCGACGGAAAAGGCGATCACCTGTCCCTCTCGGCTTCCGACCACCGCTTGCCCGAAGCCCACCCCGGGGCCGCCGGAGATTTCGATCCCGGTATCGATCCTCCACCGCCGGCCGCCGTCGGCCTTCGAATAGGCGCTTAGATCCCCGTCATGACCGGCGACGATGATATGGCCCTCGTCGCTTTGCATCGGCGGGAGATCGATATGCTCGTCACCGGTTCCGGATGAGGCGTTTTTGCTCCAGATCTCGCGAACATCGATCGAGGGCTCGAAGTCGACGAGATCCGCAGGGGGCAGGGCATTGTCTCGCTCGAATAGATTGCCGCAGCCGGCAAGGACGAGTCCGGCGACCCCGGCGAGCCCGGCCTTGGGCAAGAAAGAGCGTCGCCGCTCGTCGCCGCCGCAGCGCTGTCGAGCCGAATCCGAAGCCTTTTTCGAGATCCGTCTTTCGGTGCGATCGATCTGCGGATCGATCTGCAAAGGGTGGCGGCGATCAGCGAGCATGGGTCGAATCCTGCGATATGGATAAAGTGATCATCCGTCCACGGACGAAGCGCTATCGTCATCGCCCGATGCATCCTCGTCCGGCGCCCCTTCGGCCGGCGTCTTGTCCCCCGATGAGCGAGAATCGTCCGAATCAGAGGAGGAATCGACCATATCGTCGCTCGAAAGCGACTCGGCGATCCGTCCGAGATCATCGATTTTGGCGTTCAAACGCCGATCGATCTCCCTTTGGAGGGGATCGTCGTCGGCATCTTCGGCCTCTTTTTCATCGAGCAAGGATCGATAGAGTCGACGAGCCGCCTCGATATCCCCGCTCAATCGTTGGGCATCGCCTTTGAGCTCGATGACGAGGTTTCGAAAGGGTTCGGAATCGGGATCGGAATCGATCCGATCGAGCGTCGACAACGCCCCGGGGAAGTCGTCGGCATCGATTTGCAGGCGGGCCATCTGAATCCGAGCGATGGTATTCACCTCCGGTAGTTTTGTGTCGTCCGAGTGTTCGATCGCTCGTTGTAGATGCGTTTTCGCCTGCTCGGTATCGTCGCTATGCACCGCAGCCCTGGCGGCCAGCAGCGAGGCCAAGGAGGTATAGGGGGAGTTCGGATAATCATCGAAGAAGGTCTCGGCGCGAGCGAGTACCTTGTCGCTTTCGCCCTCGGCACTGTCTTCGATCATTTCATGGTACTCGACGGATGCGCGCTCGATCCGATCGTTTCGGTGGTTCTGCCACACACTCCAGCCGCCCACCGAGACCGCCCCCACCAAGACACCGGTGACGATGGCCTTGCCGTATTCGGACCACCACTTTTTCAGTGATTCGATCTGTTCTTCTTCACCTGCCATTGAAATGCCTCACTCGTTTTTTCGCCCCGTCCAAGGAGCGTTGCCGAAGGGATCGATTCATTCCCGGATCGACGATCAATGATCCGGGAGCGCAGGCGTTGGCGCCGCATCGGCGGCGGCGATCAATGCCGATATCCCTTCCAATGATATCGATGACTGCGGGGTATCCTTTCGAAGATCTCGAACCGTCAACGCTCCATCGCGAATTTCCTCTTCCCCGAGTAAAAAGGCGAAGCGAGCCCCGCTTCGATTCGCCCGCTTGAGTTTGGCCTTGAGGCTCGCACTCTCGGCGTCGACGATCAGCCGCAAATCCGAAATCGCATCGCGCAGCCGCTCGGCGACGGCGTGAGCGGATCGCTCTCCCGCTTCTCCGATGCCCGCAAGGTAGGCATGAGGGACAGGGATCGAAGGCTCGACTCCCGAGAGTTCCAGCAGGGCCACCAATCTCTCCAAGCCGATGGCGAAGCCGATCGCCGGACTCGCCGATCCCCCAATATCGGCGATCAGATCGTCGTATCGTCCCCCGCCGCAGACCGCACTTTGAGCCCCCAAGGCGTCGGTGGTCCACTCGAAAACCGTTCCGGTGTAGTAATCGAGGCCGCGCACCAAGCGAGGGTTGATTCGATATTCCACTCCCGCCTCGCCGAGCATCGCTTCGAGTCGTTCGAAGTGGCCAAGAGCGGCCGGATCGAGGCGATCGACGATGCGCGGAGCGGCCTCGATCAAAGGTTGCATCGCAGGATTCTTCGAATCGAGGATCCGCAGCGGATTCGTCTGCAGTCGCCGCCGGCAATCATCGTCGAGCTCGGCGCTGCGGGATGAAAAATACTCCACCAGTTCCTTGCGATAACGCTTTTGGATGGTCCGATCGCCCAAGGAATTCACTTCCAGCACCGGATCATCGATCCCGAGCATCCTCCACAGTCGCCGGCTCATGACGATCAATTCGGCTTCGGCGCTCGCATCGGCGATGCCGAGGATTTCCACATCGAGCTGATGGAACTGTCGGTAGCGTCCTTTTTGCGGTCGCTCGTGCCGAAACATCGGCCCCATCGCCCACACCCTTTGGCCGGGGGTGCGCAACAGGCCGCTTTGGATCGCCGCTCGGGCGATGCTCGCGGTGCATTCGGGGCGCAGGCTCAGGCTATCGCCGTTGCGATCGTCGAAGGTGTACATCTCCTTTTCGACGATATCGGTGATCTCCCCGATCGAACGTCTGAAGAGTTCGGTGCGTTCGACGATCGGGGGGCGGATTTCCTCGTAGCCGAAGGAGGCGAGCAGCGTGCGCATTTGTCGCTCGATCGATTGCCAAGCGCCCACGGCACTCGGCAGGATATCGTTCATCCCGCGGATCGCCTTGATGGAATTCATATTCGGGCCTTCGGACTCGAAAGGGGATGGCTTCGAAAAGCGTGGTATGGAAATCCAAGCCGAAGCGAATGCGCTTGTATCGCGCTTTTATCCTTCTTCTCGCCTCTTCGGCGAGGGATTCTTTTTTAGCGAAAGAATTGCATTTTTTCCTATTTCACATTAGTACCGGTCGATTGGATGTTCAAGGTCGTTTGTTTGCGCGTTTGGATATGAATCATCGAATTCCCGGCAGGCGAATTCTCGATGCGCGAATCTTTTCTCCTTGGCATCGAGATTGGAACTTGCATCGAGCCTATAAGTGCACCTTGGCCGAATTATCGCACCGAATGCCCGGGATCGGTCGAAATCGATCACCTCTCCAAGCGAAATCTTGCGATGCCATTGAGGGTGTGGGGGCCATAATCGAAAGGCACATCGTTGAATTGCACCTCCACATCCTTGGCATTGCCGAGCAGGACGTCGAAGGGCGAATCCCCGACGAGTGAAATCTCGCGATCGGCATCGGCGAGTTCGAACATCAGGCGTTCACCGTTCCGGTCGTAGACCTCGATCCACGATTCATGGCGAAGACGGATGGTCAGTCGGGAGGGGCCGCCCGGGGATATCGTTGCTTGGGGGGATGGCGACGATGCGCTCGACGACTCGCCGGGGCTTTCATCGGCGATGCCATCGGCAATCGAGTCCTCGTCGGTGTCATCGCTCGCCCGGGGCTCGCCTTGATCCCCGGTGGCCGAAGACCCATCCCCATCCTCGCTCGTCGGCGATGACTCGGTTCCTTGGTCGTCCTCGATGGCGATCTCGAAGGTCGAGGCCGGAGCGGCCGCCGCGAGCGCAGTCGTGTCATCGAGAGATTCTTGCGAAGCGAAGCCCCCGGTATCATCGGTCGAATCGCCGATCGGAAAATTGCCTTCGTCATCGATCGCTCGTTCGGTGGTATTCGATACGGATTCGGTCGCAGAAGAGGAGAAAGAAAAATCGTTCGGAATGTCGCCTCGGCTTCCCGATTCGCTGTCGACGCTTCTCGTGGAGTCACCGCTGTCGGTGAGCTGGAAGTCGAATCCGTCGGGGGTTCGGGATTGCCACCACAGCATGACGAGCACGATCAATCCCGCCACTCCCACATGCGTCAGGGTGCGAAAAAGCGTTTCCGAGGGCTGGATGGATTGCGAGAGCGGGGTGCTGGTTTCCAGCTTGGGCGGGGGAAAGCTATGGCGTTCGTAGGCCTCGAGCAAGGGATCGGGCGAGATATCGAGTTGACGGGCGTAGGTACGCAGATAACCCCGCACGAAGATCGGAGCCGGAAGATTATCGAAATCGTCGTTTTCCAGCGCTTCGAGGATCTTCGGTCGCAAGGGCAATTCGGCGGCGATTTCCTGGATGCTGCGCCCGGATTCCTCCCGTGCCCGGCGAAGACGGGACCCGATCTCCGAGTCATCCTCGATGCTTGCCTGAGTGGCCGTGCTTTCCATGATCGATGGGATGGGTCGAAGGAGGGGCGATCAACCCAAGGGGCGATCGATAGGCGATCCGCCGCAAGCCTCGGGGGCCGGCGGGGGGCAAGCCAGAGGAGGCCGACAAGGTGCGATCGTCGGCGATGGCATGGCTTTTTTCGCTGCGCTGCGGCGCCCTCTCGCCATCACCCTTCCCGCAAGCTGACCGCAAGCGGCATCGATATCGTCGCCTCGGGTCTTGCGGGTGACGGTCATCAATCCTGCGGACATCAGACGATCCCGGAATCGTTCGATCACCGTCGGCGGGGAACGATGGTAGGGGATGCCGACGAAGGGGTTGAAGGGGATCAGGTTGACTTTCGCGGGGATATCGCTCAAGCGGTCGATGAGGCGTCGGGCATGATCGAGGCTGTCGTTGACACCGTCGATCATCACATATTCGAAGGTGATCTTCTGGCGGGGCAGGGCATCGGCGAACTCCCGGCAGGACTCCAACAAGACCTCGATGGGGTATTTGCGATTGATGGGAACGAGCTCGTCGCGCAAAGGATTGTCGGGGGCGTGCAAGGAGACCGCAAGGCTGACCGGGCAGCTTCGAGCGAGGCTGCGAATCCCCGGCACCACGCCGGCGGTGCTCAAGGTGATTTTTTTTCGCGCCAGCCCGAAGGCCAGATCGTCGAGCATCAATTCCAATGCCGGGATCACATTGGCAAGATTCAACAGCGGCTCTCCCATCCCCATCAAGACCACATTCGTGATGCTGCGGCCGCCATTGTCAGGGCTCTCGAGCAGTTGCTGCGCCAGCCAGATCTGGGCAACGATCTCCTGAGTTCGCAAGTTGCGATTGAAGCCTTGTCTTGCGGTTGCGCAAAAACTGCAGTTGAGGGCGCAGCCGACTTGGGATGAGATGCACAAGGTGCCGCGATCGCCGTCCGGGATATGAACCGTCTCCACGCAGTTGCCGCAGTCGAGCTCGAAGAGCCATTTGCGGGTACCGTCGGCCGAAAGGCGATCGGAGGCTACCCTCGGCGGGGTGATTGCCGCGCTCGCCGCCATCTTCGCACGCAAGGCCTTCCCCAAATCCGTCATCTTGGAGAAGTCATCGATATTGCGGTGGTAGATCCACTTCAATATCTGGTCGCCGCGATAGGGTTTTTCGCCCACCGAAGCGAGAAACTCGCGCATTGCGGTGCGGGTCAATCCCAAAAGATCGGTCTGTTCCTCGCCGACGTCGTTCACGCCGCTTGGGTTGTCCGCAAGGCTGGTAAGGGCGGGTTGCACGAGGTCGAGGCTTCGAAGGACAAGATCGGGACTAAAAGGTCGGGATCAGCGGGTACGGGGACAGATATCGCCTGCCGATCCGAAAAAGAATTCGATTTCACCGCGAGCGGTCTCGCTCCCGTCGGATCCGTGCACCGCATTTTCCGTCACTTCGCTCGCGAAATCCGCCCGAATGGTGCCCGCAGCGGCATCGCTCGGATTGGTCGCCCCCATCACTTCGCGATTCTTGGCGATGGCATCCTCCCCTTCGAGGATTTGCACCATGCATGGGCCGGAGGTCATGAAGCCCACGAGTTCGTCGAAAAAAGGACGCTCCCGGTGCACGGCGTAGAAGGCCTCGGCGCTCTCGCGTGAAAGATGCACCATACGGGCGGCGACGATGCGAAGCCCGGCGGATTCGAAGCGGCGGTAGATCTCCCCGATGACATTCTTGCCGACGGCATCGGGTTTGATGATGGAGAGGGTTCGTTCCAGCGCCATGCGAAAAAACTCCAAGTCGATAAAAAAGCAGGACCGGCCGACGATTGCGCCGACGAGTGCGGCAACGTCGACATGTTTTCGGTTCGTCAAGAACCGAAAGATGGTGGAAATCCAAGGGCTTCCAAGCGATGAACGCCGAGCGATGGTCGATATTCGAAGCGATCTGTGAGGTCTTTTCGATCCGAATCGTCTTTCGAATCTCGAACCGTCAAACCCCGAAACTCTCGCCGCAGCCGCAGCGATTTTTCACATTCGGATTATCGTAGGTGAAACCCTCGTTCAAACCGTCTTGGGCGAAATCGATATGAGTGCCGTCGATCATCGGCAGGCTTTGGGGATCGACGATGACCTTGATCCCCATCGATTCGAAGACTCGGTCCCCCTCGCCGATTCGATCGTCGAGATCCACCACATAAGCGAAACCGGAGCAGCCGGTGCGCTTGACGGCGAGTCGAAGCCCGGCATCGCTGCGATCGGCGAGAAAGCGGTGGACGCGGCGGGCGGCATTTTCGCTCAAAGTGATTGACATGGCATGGTCTCGGTTCGTTCGGAGGACTCGTTCGCAAGTGTGGGGCTTTCGATCACCACGGATATCCCTTGCGCATCGTTGGCGCCGCTCTTTCGATCGATGGATCCCGTATCGATCGTTTCTTGCGCCCGGCATCGCTCGACCAGCTCCGCCAGATTGATGGCGGAAAGAAATTCCTCGATTCGGTGTCCGAGATCCCTCCATAGATCATGGGTCAAGCAGCGCTCATGGTTGCGACAATTTTCCTTGCCTCGGCAATGGGTGATGTCGACGCTCTCCTCGACGGCATCGATGACATCGGCGACCGCGATCGATTCCGGTGCGAAACCCAATCGATAACCGCCCTTCGGGCCGCGGATGCTGTTGACCAACCCCCGGCTTCGCAGCTGCGCGAAAAGGCGCTCCAAGAACGAGAGCGAAATCCCTTGCCTGCGCGCGATATCTCCGAGCGAAACCGAGCCCTGGTCATGATGCAAGGCCAAGTCGAGCATCGCCGTCACGGCGTAGCGACTTTTTGCGGTGAGTCGCATATCGGTGCTCCGCCAAATTGTCGGGGGCCAAATTGCCGGGGTATGTGAAAATTTACATAAAACAGGCGCATGGGGTCAAGTCCCGACGATGGAAATATCGAGCCTCGATGAAAAAATCATCCACGGTCTTCAAGAGTCTTTCGAGATTGACAATGGTATCGAAGCGGCGAAATTGCAATATCCGCCTAGAAACGACGATATCCGATTTTATGAAATTCGCAATGGTCAATCCATCCCGATTCGAGGGACCGAGGACTCGCTCGACCCGGTGTTTTTTTCGAAGCCGAGTCGTTTGCGGTCCCATCGGGGATCCCACTCCTTCTCGAATGCTCACTTTGCAAGCGCATCGCGCTTGGTTTTGAGGCTATCGAGCGAGGCTTCGATTTCGGATACCCGCGATCGTTCCTTGGCTACCACTTCCGCCGGTGCGCGATCCAAAAACGAGGCATTGGCGAGCTTCGCCGTGGAGCGCTCCAATGAGCGGGAGAGTTTTTCGATTTGCCGATCCAATCGCTCGATCTCGATCTCCTTGTTCACCAACCCTTCCAAGGGAACGAGGATTTCCATGCCGCCGAGCAAGGCGGTGGCGGTATTCGCCCCTGCAGGAGTCGGGGTCCCTTCGTCATCGAAGCGGATGGATTCGATGCGGGCGAGGGTTCGCACACAGGATTCACCGCCGGCGATCCGTTCGCGCTCGAGGGCTTTGGCATTGCGCAGGATCACCGGGATTTTTTGCCCCGGGGCAATATCGAGCTCCCCTCGGATATTGCGGATGGCGAGGATCAGATCCTTTATCCAGTCGACATGGGCGATGGCCTCGCCATCTTCTTTCTCGATCGCCGGCTCATCGCTCGGCGAGGGCCACGGCTGCAGCATCAGGGTTCGGCCGCTCTTTCGGGCGAGGGGAGCGATGCGCTGCCAGATCGCCTCGGTGATGAAGGGTATCAGGGGGTGGGCGAGGCGCAGTTGGATCTCGAGGCTTCGCGCCAGGGTGTCGAGGATCGCGCGGCGTCTTTGAGCCGGGGTATCGGGGTCGGCGAGGCGGGCTTTGGCGAATTCGAGATACCAATCGCAGAATTCGTTCCAGATGCAATCGTAGATCGCCTGCGCCGCCAGATCGAGACGATAGCGCTCGAAGGCGGTGCGCATCCGCCCCTCGGTGCGGCGCAAGATGCCGAAGATCCATCTCTCCTCGACCCCCCCTTCATCCGGGCTCGATTCGCTCGCCGCTTGGTCGCTTTGCATCTGCACGAAGCGCGCGGCATTCCACATCTTGTTGCAGAAGTTGCGATAGCCTTGGATACGCCCGAGATCGAAGCGGATATCCCGTCCTTGGGTGGCCAAAGAGCAGAATGTGAAGCGCAGAGCGTCCGTCCCGTAAGCGGGGATGCCGTCGGGGAATTGTCGGCGAGTGGTGCGGGTGATCTGCGGGGCCAGTTGCGGCTGCATCAAACCGGTGGTGCGTTTGGCGATCAGATCGTCGAGTTCGATGCCGTCGATCAGATCGATGGGATCGAGAATATTGCCCTTCGATTTCGACATCTTGTTGCCATCGCCATCGCGCACCAAGCCGTGGATATAGACCTCGTGGAAGGGAACGTCGTCCATGAACTTGAGCCCGAACATGATCATGCGGGCCACCCAAAAGAAGATGATGTCGAATCCGGTGATCAGCACCGTGGTCGGGTAGAAGGTCGCAAGGCGTTCGGTGGAATCGGGCCATCCCAGGGTCGAGAAGGGCCAAAGCGCCGATGAATACCAAGTATCGAGCACGTCCTCGTCTTGGACCAAGGGCAGGGAGTCGGGGAGGGAGAGCCGTCGGCGCAGTTCTTCCTCGCTGCGGCCTACATAGATATTGCCTTCGGGGTCGTACCAGGCCGGGATGCGGTGCCCCCACCAGATCTGACGGCTGATGCACCAATCGTCGATATTGCGCATCCACTCGAAATAGGTTTTATCCCAGTGGTCGGGTACGAAACGGATACGACCCTCCTCGACCGCCCGGATCGCAGGTTCGGCCAAGGGAGCGGTTTTGACGAACCATTGATCGGTGAGATAGGGCTCGATCACCGCCTGCGAACGATCCCCCCTCGGGACCATCATGCGATGCTTTTCGCTGTGCGCAACGAGTCCTCTTGCTTGTAGATCCTCGATGATCTTGCTGCGGGCCTCGAAACGATCGAGCCCTCGATATGCTTCGGGAACTTCATCGTTGAGACGAGCGTCGGGGGTGAAGATGTTGATGCCCTCGAGGGCGTGGCGCGCTCCCACTTGCCAATCGTTGAAGTCGTGGGCCGGGGTGATCTTGACGCATCCGGTACCGAAGGCGGGATCGACCATTTCATCGGCGACGATCGGAACGATACGCCCCCCGATCGGCACGATCAGGTTTTTCCCCACCAGATGACGATAGCGGCCATCCTCGGGATGCACCGCGACCGCCACATCCCCCGGCACCGTTTCCGGGCGGGTGGTGGCGACCTCCATGAATCCCTCGCCCTCCTCCAAGGGATAGCGTATTCGCCACAGGAATCCTTCCTCTTCTTGCGCGATCACTTCCAGATCGGAAACCGCGGTGCGCAAAACCGGATCCCAGTTCACCAACCGCTTTCCGCGATAGACGAGGCCCTCATCGTAGAGTCGGACGAAGGTCTCGCGCACCGCCGCCGACAGCCCCTCGTCCATGGTGAAACGCTCGTGCTCCCAATCGACCGAGGCCCCCATGCGTCGCAGCTGGCGGGTGATGGTGCTGCCGGAATGCTCCTTCCAACGCCAAATCCGTTCGATGAAGGCCTCGCGTCCGAGATCGTGACGGCTCAGCCCTTGGGCATCGAGTTGGCGCTCGACCACCATCTGCGTGGCGATCCCCGCATGATCCGTACCCGGTTGCCAAAGGCTACGGCGACCTTGCATGCGCTGCCAACGGGTGAAGGCATCCATCAGGGTGTCCTGAAAGGCATGCCCCATGTGCAAGGTGCCGGTGACATTGGGCGGGGGGATCATGATGCACCACGGCTCACCGCTCCCCGAGGGAGAGAAATACCCTTGGCTCTCCCAAAATTCATACCAATACCGCTCGCCTTGCTGCGGATCCCAAGCCTTTTCCATGGGATCGGCAATGGAGAGATCTTCGCTCTTATCGGGGTTGACGGAGGTCATCGATGGGTCTCCAAAGTGAAACCGAGTCGGCGGTATTCGCGGTAGCGTCGGCGCCCGGCCCGGCGCTCGCTTTCGTCGGCGGGGATGATTTCGACGATGCGGGCCGCATCGCCGGCCTCTTTCGGCACCTCGGGAACGAGGGTGATGAGCACGTCGATCCTATCCCTCCACTGCCCCGGGATCCCGATGATGATGGGCGTAAGGGGCGAGATTTCGCTCGTCGAACCCTCGCCTTCGAGCATTTGGTGGGGAACGAAGCCGTCTTCTCGAAAGGTCCACAGACGATCGTCGATGCGCGATGCGGTGCCCGGATCCGGGGCGAGGATCAAGATTCGATGCCCTTTGCGCCAAGCCTTTTCGCTCAAACGACACACGAGAAGCTCCCGCGCCTCGCTGCCGCTTTCGCTGCGGATATGGAAATCCACCTTGGAAGACACGGGTCTTGCTTCGAAGATCGTGCGAATATCCGACGATCAGGCATCCTTGGCCGCTTTGTGCTTCGATGACGCGGATTTGCGCTTGGCCGCGGTGGTGACGACCCGCTTGCCGCTTTTTTCGCCCTTGGCCGCTTCACTCCTCGCCTTGGGGGCTTGGTTTCGGACTTGGCATGCGCGATCGATCAAATATCGACAAAGCAGGCCCACCGGTCTCCCCGTGGCTCCTTTTTCCTTGCCGCTCTTCCAAGCGGTGCCCGCAATATCCAGATGGGCCCAGCGCTCTTGTCGCGCGAAAATGGAAAGGAAGGAGGCGGCGGTGACCGCTCCGGCCTTGCTGCCCCCGATATTGGCGACATCGGCGAATCGACTTTTCAGCTGTTTTTCGTACTCGGGCCACAAGGGCATCTGCCATGCCCGGTCGCCGCTATCCTGTCCGGCTCGGAGGAGGGCGTCGGCCAAGGGCTGATGGTTCGAAAAAAGACCGCTGGCATGGGCTCCCAAGGCGACGACGCAGGCTCCGGTCAAGGTGGCGACATCGATGATGACCTCGGGTTCGAGGCTCTTCGCCCAAGTGATGGCGTCGCAAAGGATCAGCCGACCCTCGGCGTCGGTATTGAGGATCTCGACGGTGCGCCCGCTCATCGAGGTCACGATATCCCCGGGTTTGATCGCTTTTCCCCCGGGGAGGTTCTCGCAGGCGGGGACGATGGCCACGATATTGAGCGGCAAGGAGAGGCGGGCGCAAGCCTCGATCGTCCCGATGACGCTCGCCGCTCCGCACATATCGAATTTCATCTCGTCCATGGCCCCCGCAGGCTTGATCGAGATGCCACCGGAATCGAAGGTGATACCCTTGCCGATCAGCGCGATGGGTGCTTTCGATGCGCTCGCCCCCCGGTACTCGAGGACCACGAAGCGCGGCGCTTCGCGGCTGCCGCGGGCGACGGCGAGAAAGGCGTTCATCTTGAGCCGCTCGATGCGGGCTTCGTCCAGAATTCGAGCATGCACCTTGGGATGCCTTTTCGCGAGATCGCGGGCGGTGGTGGCCAAGTATTCCGGAGTGCAGATATTGCCGGGGAGGTTGCCGAGATCGCGGGCCAAGGTTCGGCCGGCGGCGATGGCTTGACCGGTGGCGATCCCTTCGTCGATTCGCCCCCGCTTCGCCCCGGAAGGGACATGGATGTCGATGCGCTTGATGGTCGAGTATCGGCGACGGGTCTTGGCGAGGGTGTGCTCGTATCGATAATCGGCGATATCGAGCTCCTCGATCGCCACGCAAGTGCGAGCGGCGGCATCGAGCCCATCGACCTCGATTTCGCTCAAGCACCAAGCCGCGCTTTGAACCCCGGCGCCTTTCAATGCCCGAGCGGCGGCGGCGCATATCCTGCGGAAATCGGCGGGGCCGATGCCGTCCCCATCGCCACCGCATCCGACAACGAGCACGCTGTCGGAGGCACCGCCGATCGATGAGTGGATATGCAAGGTTTTGCCGATTTCGGGGCGAAAACCGGATCTTCGCAATATCCTTTCCAACTCCCCGTTGCCCGCACCGTCGAGGGCGCTCAAGGTCTCGGTGCCCTGTTGCCGTTCATGGCTGCCGATGACAAGACAACCCTTACGGCTGCGAAGGGGATTGGCGGGTGTGGACTTGATTTCCATGGGTTAGGCAATCCTCATGCCATGACGATCCGGTCGTCGTAAGTGAAAGGGCTCCGTCGGGAGCGATTTTTTATTCGAAATCTCGGTATTTTGCGAGTATCCAAGGTTTTGGATCCCCATCGAACGCCCGAAAGAGCCACGAGCCAAGATCGCGAGCATGATGCGGATCATAAAAGAAACCGAGCGGGCGTTGCGCTTCTTGCGCGCAGGCAAAGTCCGCGCTCCTTCGAATCAAGGCTTCGAACTTCGCTCGCAAAGCCGCCTCGAGGCGATCGCTCGGCTCGCCGCCGCGTTTCGATCCCCATCGTCTTTCGAGCCTTCGACGTTTTTCGAGCGCGGTCCTTTACCTTGGTTTTTGCCTCGATGATGATCGATCTTTTGGTGGAATCGTTTTTTTCAATATCGCTTCCGATCATTTCGCAGCGGAGATCGAATCTTGATCATCAGGCGCTACCTCTATCGTGAAATTTGGCTGATATCGGTCGCGGTTTTCTCGGCCTTGATGCTGATCTACGCTTCGAACCGCTTCGGTCGCTATTTGGGGGATGCCGCCGCAGGTTCGCTCGCGCCGGAGCTGATCGTCGAAATGTTGGCGCTGAAACTCATCGAGCATGCGCCGACCATCCTCTCGATCGCCCTTTATATCGCGATCCTGATCGCATTGGGACGTCTTCATCGAGATAGCGAGATCGTCGCTTTCGAGGCCGGAGGCATCGGCCCCGGGTATTTCTTTCAAAGCATCCTGGGGCTCGTTTCGATCTTCGCCCTCGTCGGGGGGCTGCTCGCCTTCTTCGTCTCCCCGGCCGCGGTGTCGATACGAGCGGAGCTGGTGCACGAGGCGGGCGAGAAGGCGAAAACCGATCTCTTCGTATCGGGACGCTTTCGGGAATTCGATGGTGGCCGCCGGGTGGTCTTCGTCGGTCGGATCGACGGTGAAACCGGTCGGATGTTCGATATCTTCGTGCGCGTGCGCGATGCCGACGAGTCCTATATTCTCAGCGCCCGCGAGGCTCGGCAAAGCGAGGCCGAGGACGGCGCTCTTTATATCGTGTTGGAAAGGGGCGAGCGCTATTCGGCATCGACGAACGAGCGCGGCTTCACGGTGAGTCGCTTTGCGACCTACGGGGTGCGGATTCGCCAAGCGGGCGAATTCTCGGCCGTCTCCGCCAAGGTCAAGGCCATCGCCACCATGGATCTGATCGCCTCTTCGGATCCGGCCTATCGAGCGGAGTTGCAGCGCCGCCTGTCCACGGTGGTCTCGATCATTCTGCTCGGGATGCTGGCGGTGCCCTTGGCTCGTACCTCTCCCAAGGAGAGGCGTTATCTGCGATTGGTCGTCGCCATCGTGATCTATTTCGCCTATTACAACGCCGTCAATATCCTCGACGCCTTTGTCGATCAAGGCCGCATCCCGGCTTGGGTGGGACCGTGGCCCGCCCATGTCTCGATGGCGTTGCTGATCGCGATCCTTTCGATCCGGCAGATCGCCGGAGGATTGCGAAGACCGCGGCGATCTCGGGGATCGTCCCATCTCGATCCTCGTCGATCCGGCGCAGGCGGGGTCGATGACGATCCGGGATCCGCCGCTTTACAAGACGATCCGAGGGGATCGATGGATCGCCGCCGATGAAGATCGTCGATCGCTATGTCGCCCGATGCGTCGGCGGCAGCATCTCGTTGGTCTTGGCGGCCCTCGTGGCCTTGCTGACGGTATTGGCATTCGTCGGCGATCTCGAGGATGTCGGTCGAGGCGGCTACGGATTCGTCGATGCCCTGGAGCAAATGCTGCTCGGTCTGCCCCTTCGTATCTTCTTGCTTCTCCCCTTTGCGGTGATCATCGGGACTTTGACCGGGCTCGGCTCGTTGGCGGCATCGAAGGAGCTGATCGTCATTCGCGCATCGGGGATGTCGCCCTTGCGATTGGTCGTTTGCGTCCTGTGCGCTTGTTTGCCCTTGATCCTCGTTGCGGTGGTGATCGCGGAGACGATCGTTCCTTGGAGCGAGCGGATTTCGAAGGCGCATCGCGATCGCGCGCTCGGCAACGATGCTGCGCACGATATCGGGGTCTGGCTGCAAGGCAAGGACACCATCATCCATCTGCGACGCACGGTGAGCGCAAATCGTATCGAGGGGATCACGATCTACGAGATCGATCCCGAGCGGGGTTTGCAAGCGGAGATCACCGCCCGAAGCGCACGCTATGGCAAGGACGGCGGCTGGGTCTTGGAGGATCTGCAGCGCAAGGATATTTCCCTCGAAGGAATCGTCTCTTCGGTCGCAGCGCAAGCGGATTGGCCGGTGGCTTTCGAGCCCGAGATCATCACCGCCCTCTCGACGCCCCCGGATCAGTTGCCGGCGATCGGCCTTGTCCGCCATATCCGTTATTTGAAGCGCAACGGTCTTGAAGGCGATCGTTATGAAATCGCCCTGTGGTCGAAGCTGGCCTATCCTTTTTCGATCGTTGCGCTGATCGTGGTTGCGGTGCCTTTGGTCTTCGGCCGATTGGGCGGTTCCGGGGTCGGGCTTCGTATCATCGCCGGATGCCTGTTGGCCATCGGGGTGCATGTTCTCGGGCAAATCAGTGCCAAGGCCGGGATCGTCTACGGTCTTCCCCCGATCTTGGGCGCCTTCGCCCCGACCCTTGCATTGCTGATCGTCGGATTGTGGTTGCTCAGGCGAACATGACCATCGCCACCGCCTCGATTCCGCCTCGATCGTTCCCGGCCGTCGATGGAGTAGGGCGTTGCCGATGCCGCCACCGCTACGGACGGATGATCCCTTAGCGGGCTTTCCCGGCAAGGGGGCCTCTAAGGTGCGGGCGATTTTGCGGCATCGAGGCGATGAGAGGGGATGTATTCGATCACGGTATTGCATAGACGATCGTGCAAGGTGCGTTTTTCGGGATCGAAAAGACACCATAAAAAGCCCATGCCCGCAAGAATCAGCGAAAGGATGGCGGCGATGAAGCGCAGCAACGCCAGCCTCCAGTCGATACGCCGTCCGTGGCGAGTGCATAGCCTTATATTCCACGCCCGCATCCCGAGGGTCTGCCCGCTACGGGTCCAGCACCGGCCGAAATAGAGATAGCTCACGCCCAGCAGATAAAAAAGAAAGAGCGGATTCCCGGGGCGAATCGCCTCCCCACCGGTCAGGGCGAGGGCGGGGACGGTGGCGGCGAAGAGGATTGCGAAGAGCGATAGCGAATCGTAGAAAAAGGCGCAAAGCCGACGCATCGCCCCCGGGGGCGGACCATGAGGAATCGGGTCATCGGGCGAGGGGGTGGAAGGGAGCGGATTTTTCTTATCGAGAGCCATTTTCACCCCGCTCCCCTCGAATCTCATGGATCGATGGTCACCGCTTTCATGCGCGCGGCAGGGTAACGCCCTCTTGCTCCATATATTTTCCGGCGCGGTCTTGGTAGGAGATATCGCAATCCTCGTCGGATTCGAAGAAGAGCACTTGCGCCGCTCCCTCGTTGGCGTAGATCTTCGCCGGCAGCGGAGTGGTATTGGAGAATTCGAGGGTGACATATCCTCGCCATTCCGGCTCCAAGGGAGTGACGTTGACGATGATGCCGCAGCGAGCGTAGGTGGATTTTCCGACGCAGACGGTGAGGATATTCCTGGGGATGCGGAAATATTCGATGGTGCGGGCCAGGGCGAAGGAGTTCGGGGGGATGGTGCAGACATCGGCGATCACATCCACGAAGCTGGAATCGTCGAAATTCTTGGGATCGACGACAGTGGAGTTGATATTGGTGAAAATTTTGAATTCATTGGCGCAGCGGATGTCATAGCCGTAGCTCGACGTGCCGTAGGAGATCACCTTGGTGCCGTTTTTCTCGCGGATCTGGCGCTCCTCGAAAGGCTCGATCATCTTCATGGCATGCGCCATATCGCGGATCCATCGATCGGATTTGATGCTCATCGCTGGTGCTCGAAGGCGGGCCGGGAAACGAAACCGCGAGAACGACGCCCGCGCTCGAAAAAGGGAGTCGTCGTCGATCCCAAGGTAGGCGAGGGCCTTATTGAATGACGATGCGGGGAAAGGCTTGGCTGTAATCGCGCGCCCGCATCGAAAGCCTGGCCGCCACCTTGCGAGCGATTTCGCGATATTTCCTTGCCGTCGGGCTGTCGGGATCGCGGGCCACGGTGGGTTGTCCCGAATCGACATCCTCGCGGATACGACGATCCAGCGGCAGATCCCCGAGCAAGGTCACGCCGTATTCCGAGGCGATGCGCTGGCCCCCTCCGGCCCCGAAAATATGATCTTCGTGGCCGCATTGGCTGCAGACGTGGATGCTCATATTCTCGATGATGCCGAGCACCGGTACCTTGACCTTTTCGAACATCGCCAATCCCTTGCGCGCATCGAGCAAGGCGATATCTTGCGGGGTGGTGACGATGACCGCCCCGCTGACCGGGATGCGCTGGGCCAAGGTGAGCTGGATATCACCGGTACCGGGCGGTAGATCCACCACCAGATAGTCGAGCTCGCGCCAGTTGGTATCGCGCAGGAGTTGCTCCAAGGCCTGGGTTACCATCGGCCCGCGCCAGATCATCGGCGTATCCTCTTCGATCAGATAACCGATCGACATCGACTGGATGCGATAGCTGGTCATCGGTTCCAAGGATTTCCCGTCTTGCGAATCGGGCTTGCCCTGCGCCCCGAGCATCCGCGGTTGGCTCGGCCCGTAGATATCGGCATCCAATACCCCGGTGGTCGCGCCCTCGGCCGATAGGGCGAGGGCGAGATTGGCGGCGACGGTGGATTTTCCCACCCCGCCCTTGCCGGAAGCGACGGCGATGATATTGCGCACGTTCTTGAGGGCTTCCAAGCCTTGCTGAACCGCATGGGAGGCGACCTTCCAATCCACGCGAACCCTCGCCTCCTCGACCCCCTCGATCGCCGAGATGCGTTCTTCGAGCGCATCGACCAAGGTCTTTCGATAGCCGGCGGCGGGAAAACCGAGCATGATTTCCGCTTCGACCTTTCCGCCATCGATCTCCAAGGATTTGAGTGCCCCGGCGCTTTTCAAACTGCTCTCGCTATAAGGATCGCTGTAAGAGTTGATGCTTTGTTCGATTCGATCGCGCAAGGGGTCGGACATCTTCGCGCTCCGTTCAGGCGGTGATTGGGAGGGTCGATCCGGCAAGGGCTCGGGGTCGAGATGATAAGAAGGGTAAGGCGACTAAGGCGATTTCGAGTTTTGAAGTAGCGGATTCTACACCTCCCGATGCGGTTTGAGGGGCGAAAAGCGCACGCTTTGCCAATCGAGAGTCGACGATCGAGAGGTGCCGATCGAGACCGGCGCCTCTTCGGGGCATCGACTCGAAGGCTCTCGACATCGAGTCGCAGGTCAAAGGTCCTTGCAAGGCTCTTCGAAGGGTCTTGCAAGGGGCGCCCCCGAGCCGATGATGCAAGTCGGATGCAAAGACCTCGGGCGAAGGGGGATAAAAAGGTTCATAATCGCACCCGTCGAACCCCTTTTCGATGCTTCGAATCCGAACCATCTTCGAATCCGAACCATGGGGCGAAGCGGATCCCCCGCCCGAAAAGCCCGACCCCTCCTCGTCATAGCCCTAAGGATTGTCGATCGCCATGTCCGAATCAACGGATCCTCGTCCCCGGCGCACCTTGTTGGTGACCAGCGCGCTGCCTTATGCCAACGGTCCGATCCATATCGGCCACTTGGTCGAATATATCCAAGCCGATATCTGGGTGCGTTATTTGCGCATGCGCGGGCATCGCTGCATCCATGTCTGCGCCGACGACGGTCACGGAACCCCGATCATGCTCAAGGCGGAGCAGGAAGGCATGAGTCCGGAGGATCTGATCGATAGGATCGGCGAGGAGCACCGCGCCGATTTCAGGGATTTCGCGATATCCTTCGATAACTACCACACCACCCACTCGGCGGAAAATCGAGAATTATGCGAGTTGATCTACACCCGTTTGCGCGATGCCGGGCATATCGACACTCGCCGGGTGCTGCAAGCCTTCGATCGCGCCAAAGGGATGTTTCTCCCGGATCGCTATGTCAAGGGCACCTGCCCCAATTGCGGCGCCCCCGATCAATACGGGGATAACTGCGAAGTCTGCGGAGCCACTTATAGCCCATCGGATCTGAGCGATGCGGTATCGGTGATCTCGGGCGAGCCCCCGGATATGCGCGAATCCGAGCATTATTTCGTGCGCCTTGCGGATTTCGAGACGATATTGCGGCAATGGATCCGGGGCGAGAGAAATGTGGAAACGAGCGCATCGCCTCGATCGACCCCGCCGGTGCAAAAAGAGATTGCCAACAAGCTCGACGAATGGTTCGAAAAGGGCTTGGAGGATTGGGATATCTCCCGGGATGCCCCCTACTTCGGCTTCGAGATCCCCGGTATCGAGGATAAAAAATATTTCTATGTTTGGCTCGATGCCCCGATCGGTTATATGGCGAGCTTCCGTCATCTATGCAATCGCGATCCCGAGCTCGACTTCGACGCTTTTTGGAAGCCGGATTCGAAGGTGGAACTTTGCCATTTCGTGGGCAAGGATATCGCCTATTTTCACACCCTTTTTTGGCCTGCGATGCTGCATGGAGCCGGTTTTCGCATGCCCACCGATGTCTTCGTACACGGCTTTTTGACCGTCAACGGCCAAAAGATGTCCAAGCGCACCGGCACCTTCATCAAGGCCAGAACCTTCCTCGATCATGCCGATCCCGAATACTTGCGCTATTACTTCGCCTGCAAGCTGGCGAGCGGTATCGAGGATATGGATCTCAATTTCGATGATTTCCGTCAGCGGGTGAATGCCGATCTCGTCGGCAAGGTGGTCAATATCGCTTCGCGCTGCGCAGGCTTCATCCACCGTCGATTCGACGGCAAACTGGCGGCGAGACTCGAAGGAACGAAGGAACTCTTCGACGAGGTCGCCCCGACCTCGAAGCGTATCGCGGACCTCTACGAGGCGCGGGAATTCGCCAAGGCCATGCGCGAGATCAGCGCCTTTGCGGATCGGGTCAATCGCCATATCGACGACCGCAAGCCGTGGAATCTGATCAAGGAGGAGGCGACCTGGCCCGAGGTGCACGAGGTCTGTACCGGGGGACTCAATCTCTTCCGAGCGATCATGATCTGGCTATCTCCGGTGTTGCCCGAGATGGCCGAACGCGCCGGGGAATTCCTTCGCTCGAATCCGCTTGGTTGGGACGATGCCGCCACCGCCTTGTTGGATCGAAAGATAGCCCCCTTCGAGCCGCTGCTGACCCGCCTCGAAGCCAAGACCTTGGAGGCCATGGTCGCCTCCTCGGTGGAAGCCGCCCCCGAATCGAGCGGCGACCAAGACGGATCTGCCTCCCCGGATTCTTCCGGGATTGCGGATCGAATCGGAATCGAGGAGTTCATGAAGGTGGATCTGCGGGTGGCCAAGGTGATCGAAGCCGAGGCCGTCGAGGGTTCGGATAAGTTGATCAAGCTGCAGGTGGATGTCGGCGAAGAGGATCCACGCACGATATTCGCCGGGATCCGGGCCGCGTACGAGCCCCGATCGCTGATCGGCAGGCATGTGGTGATCGTCGCCAACTTGGCCCCTCGAACGATGCGTTTCGGGGTATCCCAAGCCATGATGCTATCGGCGGGGTCGGATGATTCGGCGCAGCAGGTCTTTGTGCTCGAAGTCGACGAAGGCGCTCGCCCCGGCATGCGGGTGAGGTGATGCCGACGAGCCTTGCGGGCACGCGTGTATATCGGAAATAAAGCGGCTATCGAATGGCAAGACTCGTCGATCGAAAAGCGCGCAAGAAAAGGGTGGCTCGAGGCTTGTGGATTCGAATACGCTGATCGATCGCATCGACGATCTTTTGCCCCAGACCCAGTGCGCTCGTTGCGGCTATCCGGCTTGCCGCCCCTACGCCGAAGCGATAGCGCTCGCCGATGCTTCGATCAACCGTTGTCCCCCGGGCGGCGAAAAAACCATCTCGGACCTTTCGAATCTCTTGGGGCTTCCGGTCCTGCCTTTGGATCTCGATTGCGGCGAGGCGGAATTCCCGCCCCCGATCGCATCGATCGACGAGCGCGCCTGCATCGGCTGCACCCTTTGCATCCCCGCCTGTCCGGTGGATGCGATCATCGGGGCCAAGCGTTGGATGCATACCGTGCTCGGCGCCGAATGCACCGGTTGCGCCCTTTGTATCGATCCCTGCCCGATGGACTGCATTCATCTGATCCCCCGCGATTCCCCGCTCGACCAAGCCGAAGATCCATGGCGCGAAAGATGGGAAAAACGTCGCCGAAGCGAGCGCGCACCGCGAGCCAAACGAAGCTACCTACGCCACCTCGACCGCGAAAAGACAGGAGATCTCGCCTTTCGAAGGCGCTCCAAGCGATCCCGCCCGTCCAAGGCATCGAAGCCCACCGAGGGGGCGGCAACCCCCCGAACGGGGATCGATGACGCCTCGCTCGATATCGAGCGGCGACGCGCGGTGATCGCCGCGGCGTTGAAGCGAGAGCGAGCCCGTCGATCCCCCTCCTTGACGAAAGAATCTTTCGATCGCCAACGAGCCGGAGATAAGGCTTGAACGCCGCCAAAAGACGGATGATCTTCGAGCGGCTGGCGCAGGCGAACCCTTCCCCGACCACCGAACTCGAATATTCATCGCCCTTCGAACTGCTGATCGCGGTGATGCTCTCGGCGCAGGCGACGGATATCAGCGTCAACCGAGCTACCGGCGATCTCTTTCGAGCCGCCCCCGATGCGGCGGCGATGGTGGCGCTCGGCGAAGATGGGGTGCGCACCCATATCCGCCATATCGGGCTGTTCAATACCAAGGCGAAAAACGTGATCAAAGCCTCGAGATTGCTTCTCGAACGCCATGAAGGACAAGTGCCTGCGGTACGAGAAGATCTTGAAGCCCTGCCCGGGGTCGGGAGAAAAACGGCGAATGTGGTGCTCAACACCGCCTTCGGCCGACCGACGGTGGCAGTGGATACCCATATCTTCCGGGTATCCAACCGCACCCGAATCGCCCCCGGCAAGAATGTAAAAGAGGTCGAGGATCGCTTGCTGCGACGGCTACCCAAGGAGTTCTTGCACAACGCCCATCATTGGCTGATCCTGCATGGACGCTATATCTGCACCGCCCGCCGCCCGCACTGCTCGCAATGCCCGATCCACGATCTATGCGAATACCCGGATAAGACCTCGGTACAGTGATCGTTGATCTTCAGGAACGATGATCGAACTTTTTCATCATAGCGATTGCCTTGAACGATCGGTTTTCGATACCAACCGAGAAAGCATTCAAGATCGATGTTGTTTATGAGCCTTGGCTTTGCGGGCGCATCGCCAAGCGATGAAGAGTTTGCGCAAGGGGGTGATCGAGGTCGGGCGGGGCTTGTCGAGGTTTGATGCGAGGCGGATTTCCGCTTGTCTGATCCGCAGCAGGATTTCGGTTTCGAGGAAAAGGGAATCCTTTGCGGGGGAGATGAGGGCGAGGGCTTCGCTCAGCGCATCGCCGGCCCCTCGGATTCGTTGTCGATGAGTCTTTGCGGTGTCATCGCCTTCTTCGTGCGAAGCGGTATTCGCTCTTTCTTCGAGATCCGCAGGGCTTGCCTTGAAGAGTCCTTGCAGTCCCGCCCAAAGACTCGGGGGTGGATTGGCTAGCATCGCCCGTTCGAGGGCTCTTCCGCAGGCGGCAAGGGCTGCTACTTTGCTTGCATCTTTCGTACAGGCATCCAGGGGGGGCGAGGGGTCTTCGCTCGGAGATGAGGCGGATTGCGGTGCATTCACGAGACCGTATTTGAGGGCGAGGCAATTGCCTCCGAAATCACGGCAAAAATCCTCCACATCCCTTTTTTGCGAAAGCCCATGGGCCACGGCATCGCCCGCCGCTCGCAGCATGCCGATCACCTCGGGCTTTCGCCAGAATTCCCTTCCGGCATGGCGACTCAATGCGATCGAGACCGGATGGCGGGGATGGCCATCTCTGGCCTCCATGATCTCGTCGCTCCACCAGTTGATCTTGTGGTCTTTGATATGGGGCTCGCCGGTATCGGCGATGATATCGAGCCATCGCTCCCTCAATGCATGCAGGGCGATGCTTGCCTCCCGCCGATATCGATGGGCGAAGGGTCCTCGGCCGGCGAAAAGGGTGGCGTAGTAGACGGCGGAGCCGGGCGGGGCATGCTCTCGCTCCAAAGAATCATCCGGCTTCGTTTGCACGGCGGCGATACAAGGGCTTCGAAGTGGACATCATGCGTGCGGGGCGAATCGTTCGCGCATCGCCCGATCGAGCAATTCATGGGGGGAGTCGGCATGGATATCCGCCCCCCAAGCGGAGGGCGGGTCGGCGGGGTCGATATAGCCCCATCCGGCGCTGACGGTCAGGGCTCCTACCGATCTTCCGGCCTCGATATCGGTGCGCGCATCGCCGACGAAGACGATATCTTCGGGGAGGATCGAGATGCGCTCGCAGGCGAGGAGCATGGGATCGGGGTGGGGCTTGGCGCGCGCCGCGCTGTCGCCGCCGACGATGCAGGCCGCCCGCCGATCGAGCCCCAAGGCGGCAAGCAGCCGAAGGCTGGGATCGAGGAGTTTGTTGGTAACCACCCCCCAGATGAGACCTCGTTCCTCGAGCCACTCGAGGAGGGGATCGATGCCCGCATAAAGGCGGGTTTTTCTTGCAATCCCCTCCAGATAAAGAGCGAGAAAGCGATCATGGAGGGATTCGATGATATCGGGGTCGGGAGCGGGTTCGGATTCGAAGGCGGCGACGACCATCGATCGCGCGCCCTTGGAAACGAAGGGACGAAGGCGATCGATCGACAGCGATTCGTCGGGTCCGATCCTTCCCGCCTGCCGAAAGCTCTCCTCCAAGGCGAGGACGAGATCGGGAAAGGTATCGGCCAAGGTGCCGTCGAGATCGAAGAGCATCGCCTTGAAGGAAGCCATATTAGCCATCGAGCTGCAGTCCTTTAAAGTGAATCCCCAAGGCTCGACCTCCGAGGCCGACCGGCGATGAAGGAGATCAGATAGTTGATGGAGCTATCTCGACTTCGCCCGAAGCCGCCCTTGACCGGCGACCAGGAAATTCCGTCGATCTTCTCGGCCATCAGGCCACAGGCTCTGCCCCACCTCGCCAGTTCCGAGGGGCGAACGAAACGGGCGTAGTCATGGGTGCCCTTGGGGAGCATGCCAAGGACATACTCGGCCATCAGCACCGCCAAAAGCCAGGATTTCGGATTGCGATTGATGGTCGAGAAGATGACCCGTCCCCCGGGGCGAACGAGGGTGGCGCAGGCGTGGACCAAGGATTCCGGATCCGGGACGTGCTCGATCAATTCCATGCAGGTCACGAGATCGAACGCGCCGGGGCGCTCCCCTGCGAGATCTTCGGCGGTCCCCGTCCGGTAGGCAAGGGAGATCGAACCGTCGATGGCGGTGGACGTGCGCTCGAGATGATCCTCGGCGACGGCGATCGTCTCGCTCGAGGCATCGATGCCGAGCACCCTCGCTCCGCGCAAGGCCAGCGCTTCGCTCAACAGCCCGCCTCCGCACCCGATATCGGCCACCGACGCTCCGTCGAGATCGATGCGCTCGGCGACGAAGGCACATCGTATCGGATTGAGTCGATGCAGCAGGCGGAAGGATCCTTGAGGGTCCCACCACTCGAAGGCCAACTTGGAAAATCTCGCAACATCCGCCTCGTCGGTATTCGAAGGCGATTCGGCTTGCGTCTCGGAGGAGGCATCGAAGGGGGCGTCGCTCGGTACCGCATCGATCATTGTTTTCGAGTTCTCCGATCTCTTCTCATCGATCGAGATGCAATCGTCGGGATGCAGCCCAAGGCAAAAGAGGGGCTCCAATCGCAAGCGACGAACGACTGTTCAAGCACTCGAGCCGATGATCTTGCGCTGCCAGCGATCCGCCTTTTCCAAAATCGCCTGTTCGTCCAAGGTGAGTAACTCGCCGTTGTCCAGCAAAGGCTCTCCTTCCACCCAGACATGGCTTACCTGCCTTCTCGATGCGGCATAGACGACTTGGGAGACGGGGTTGTAGACCGGCCGCGTCTCCGGCGCCCCGAGATCGATGGCGATGATATCCGCGGCTTTGCCCGGCACCAGGCTTCCGATCTCATCCTCGCGGGCGATGGCCCGGGCTCCGCCGAGGGTTGCCATTTCGAGAGCGCGGTGGGCGGGGACGGCGGTGGGATCGCCGGTGATCCCCTTGGCGAGCAAGCCTGCGGTCCGCAGCTCTTGAATCATGTCGAGATCGTTGTTGCTCGCCGCCCCGTCGGTGCCGATCGCGACATTGACCCCCGCTCGGTTCAATTCCCTCACCGGGGCGATGCCGCAGGCGATCTTGAGATTGGATTCGGCGCAGTGCACGACATGGGTCCCGCATTCGGCGAGCCGCTCCACTTCACTATCTCGTAGTTGGGTCATGTGGACCGTGATGAGCCGGGGGGACATCAATCCGAGCCTGTCCAAGCGCTCGAACGGGCGCACGCCGTATTGGGCGAGTCCTTGGGTGACTTCCTCCTCGCTTTCGTGCAGATGGGTATGGATTTGGATATCGAGCTCCTCGGCCAGAGTCGATATGCGCCGGAAGGAATCGTCCGATACCGTATAGGGGGCTCCGCACGCCCCCTATACGGTATCGGACGATTCCTTCCTACGCTTGTTTAGTTGCTATAAGTTAAACATAAAATAAGGATGTCA
>JFBG01000060.1 GCA_000583135.1 Thioalkalivibrio sp. HK1 | reverse complement strand
ATCTTTTCGGTTTCGGCCTGCATTTTCTCCCACATTTTTTCCCACATCTTCTCGAAACCGGCATGCATTTCCTGCTGGAACTTTTCCCGATCCTTCGCGTTATCCTGAAGAATCACGGTCATCATCTCGGAAATTCTCACTTCTAGCCGATCGGTTTGTCGACCCTCGCTCATCTCGCTATCTCCTGGATTTATGGGTGATCGCCTGAACATCTCCTACCATACACATTCTATCCTTTTCCTCGGACCCGATCTACCCCCCTTACTCTACCGTCACGCCGTTTTTTGGCCGGTGCGCTCGTCAAAGCGGCGAGGGAAAAAATAAAATAGCCGGGTACGAGGGAGCTTTTATCGTCCCCCCGTCCCGGCTTGGATCAATCCGTTTTTTTTCGAAGAGAGCGTCGATAGAACAAGGACCGGCGAAGAGAGATAAAGGCACGTCGCTCCTTTCGCGGCCCTCGTTCCATCTCAGCCCTTCTATCTCATCGCCCCCGTCGCGCTGTTGTTGACCAGCGCTCCGCCGCCTCCGGTGCGGGTCAGGATTTGGGCGGTGAATCGACCCTTGGAGCGCACCTCGCAGGACAGGCCGATGCCGGGCCATCGATGACTCAACAGATTGGCCAGCTCTTCGGCCTGTAAATGCCGCGTGACGCCCCGAGCGATCGCCCCCATCTGCGCTTCGTATCTTCGGCCCTCATCGGTGTAGCATACGAAAACGGTCTCGGTGCAATCCTCGGTCTGCGGCTCGCAGCGAATCCGGATATTCGATAGATCGAATGCGTCGGGCGAGGGAATCGATTCGATATCCGCCCGATAGTATTCGCCTTCCATCACACTTCGAATCACCTCGCTGTTGTTGACCAGCACCCCGTCTCCCGAACGCGTCCAAACTTGGGAACCGATATTGTCCTGGCTCCTCAAGGAGCATCCCAGCCGCCCCTCCCACGAGCCCGGCGATCCGATATGACGCTGGATATATCCGGGCACCAAGGTCGAGGTCGCCCTCGCCGGTATCGCCGGCAAGTAACCCTGCAAAACCTCCCCGGCCTGGGTCGAGCAATCGAGGTATATCTTGCACGGGGTTTCCTGATCGCACCTCACCCTGACGGTGGCGCTGTCTTGGGCGCTGTTCGAGGGAATCGCCAAGGCCTTGGATTTGACCTCCCAGTTCGGACTCTCCTCGGGCACTTCGTCGTTGTCGATGATCGATACATCCATCGATGCGAAGTGGATGGTCCCGCCGGTGGCATCGATGAGAACCGCATCGTAATCGTCGAAGGAATCCAAATCCTCCTTGCCGCGCACCTTCACCTCCATCTCCGAATCCCAATTCGAGCGGGTGAAGGTCAAAGAGGTCGGATCGACGGAAACGAAATCGTTCCGGCTCGAAAGATCGACATGGACATTATGCGGCGGCATCCGGGAGAGTTTGAGGCGGAAGGTCCCGGTCCCGCCCTCCGGGGTTTCGATACCCCCCGCAGGAAGGGGGATGAGTCGGGCATCGTTATCCTCGATCGAAAGGGCAAGGGTGTACAGGGTTCGACCGGGGATGGAAAAGACGATATTGTCCGTGCTGTCCACCGCGCGCTCGTCCTCCGAGGCGATGATATCGACCTCGACCTCGGCATCCCAATTGGTAGGGGTGAAGGTCAAGGTACTCGGGACGATGCTCAGGTCGGGAATCGTCTTCGACATGGTGACCGTCACATCCTCCGGGGGCTGGGAATCGAGGCTGAGGGTCAAGGTGATCCGCCCGCCCTCGACGATGGCGTAGGGCTCCGAGGGGCTGATGGTCAGACCCCCTTCATAACTGGAAGGCGGAGGCCCCGGAGGTGGCGGCGCTTCGTCGTCGATGATCGTGACTTCCATCGTCGTCGGAAGGGCAAAGAGTCCTCCCGCCGCCGAGAGGATGATGGTGTCGGTATCGTTCACCCCGTCGCCGTCATCGATGGCGTAGATGGTGAGCGCTTGCGCTTGGGAATAGTTCGAGGGGGTGAAGGTCAGCGAATCCCGGTCCAGCCTCACATCCGGATTCGTATTCGATAGCGAGACCGTCACTTGAGCATTGGGGGCGTTCGAAAGGCTGATATCGATCTGCCGCCTCGATCCGCCCTCGTGGATGCTCACCGAGCCCGCCGGGAGCAGTACGATATCCCCGGGCGGAACATCGGCGACTTCAACGGCGATGCTGCCCGTCTTGCCTTGGTAATCCCCGCCCGCTGAGCTCAGCGCGATATTGAAGGTTTCGTCATCCTCGTCGTCGTCCCGATTGGCCACCACCACCACCCTTTGATAGCGATTCCAAGCATTCGCCTGATCGGTCTGGCCGAAGGTCAGGGTATTTTGGATCCCGTCCGTGTTCGCATCGGTATCGATGGAGATGGGGTCGACCGGCGTGACCGTCACCGTCACATCCGCCGAGGGTCTCGAAGTCAAGCGCGCCAAGAAGTAGGTTTGTTTGCCCTCGATCAAGGTCAGGGTATCGGTGTTGAGTTCGAAACCCGCCGTCTCGTCATCGGTCACGCTGACCGACAAGGTCTGATCGGCGGCGACGAGCCCCCCGGTGGCGGATAGGGTGATGGTGTCGGTTTCATCGATCGCATCGTCGTCCTGGGCCGGGGCGATCGCAACCGTCTGCGCCCTCGAATAGTTCGAAACGGTGAAGGTCAAGGATGTCGGGGACAGGACCACCCCGGTATTGGTATTCGACAGATCGACCGTCACATCGAAGACCGGAGGGGCGCTGAGGGTGATATCGAGATTCTTACTTTGCCCTTCTTCTATCGTCAGCGTCGTCCCCGGCGGGGCTATCACGATATCGCCCGGAGGGATATCGTCATCTTCGATGGATACCCGGAAGATCTTTTCCAAGCCATCGTAATCGGAGCCGGCGCCGGTGATGGTGATGAAGGAGTGTTCGCTGTCCGTATCGGCATCACCGGTGGCGGTGAGGGTCACCGTCCGGTATTGATTCCAAGCGTTGGTTTGGCCGAATTGGGCGAAGGACATCGAGGTCTGGCTGCCCGTCACACTCGGGTCGGTATCGATGACGATATCGGAATTCGTGGCGGTGATCGATACCGTCATATTCGACGAGGGTCTCGTCGCCAGACGCACTTTGAACGAAACTCCCGTGGCGTCTTCTTCGACCACGTTCAAGTTCGTGGCGTCGTCGAGGGTGAACTCCGCCTCATCCTTGTCGGTCACGGGAACCGAGACCGTCTTGTCATCCGTATCGTAGCCGCTCCCGGCGGACAAGGTGACGGTCACGCTCTCGTCCACGGCATCGTCGTCGATCACCGGGGTGACGGTTACCGTTTGCGCCGTATCGTAGTCCGAGGCGGTGAAGGTCATGGTCGCCGGCGCAACCGTCGCCGCCCCCGTATCCCCGCTGGTCACCGACACCGTGACACTGGTGCCCTGCGCCGGAGGGGTTTCGAGCTCGACGGTGAAGGTGCCCGTCGAGCCCCCTTCGGTGAGGGTGGGAGCGGCGCTCGCAACGATGCTCCGGTCGTCGTCCACGATGCTCACACTCTTCGTGGCATCGTCCGCATCGTAGTTCGCGGTGTCGCTGACGGTGATGGTAACCGTCTCGTCCAATCCATCTGCATCTTCCACCGAAGTGAGCGTCACCGTCTGCGCCGTATCGTAATTCGAGGCGGTGAAGGTCAAGGTCGCAGGCGAAACCGTCACCGCCCCCGCATCCCCGCTCGTCACCGAGAAAGTGGCATCGGCACCCGCCGCCGGAGCGGTTTCGAGTTCGACGGTGAAGGTGCCCGTCGTACCGCCTTCGGTGATCGAAACCGCCGTCGAACTCACCTCGATACCTCGATCGTCGTCCGCCACGGTGATCGTCTTCGTCTCGTTCGAAGCCCGGTAGCCGCCGCCACTGGCGGCAAGGGTGATGGTGGGCGATTCATCCAATCCGTCGGCGTCGCTCACCGGGGTGACGGTCACCGTCTGGGGGCTGGTCGAGTTGGTACTGGAAAAAGTCAACGAGGCGGGAGAGACAGTCACCGCCCCGGTATCGCCGCTCGTCACCGACACCGTGGTGTTGTGGCTCGATCCCGATTTCGGGGGGGCATCCAAGGTGACGGTGAAGGTGCCCGCAGAGCCGCCTTCGGTGATGGAGACCGCCGCCGCACTGGCCGTGATCCCCCCGTCGTCGTCTTGCACCGTAATGGTTTTCGTAACGCTCGGGATGGTGCCGGTGGCATCCAAGGTGATGGTCACCGATTCGTCGGTGCCGTCGCTATCCGCCACCGCGGTAACGGTTACCGTCTCCGCATCGAAGTCCGTGGTGGTGAAGTTGATCGAGGACGGCGAGACCGTCACCGCTCCCGTATCGCCGCTCAAAACCGAGACCGTCACATTCGAACTCGGGGCCGAGGAGAGATTCACGGTGAAGGTGCCGGTGGAGCCGCCCTCGGTAATGCTAACCGCCGCGCTGCTGACTTCGACCCTCGCATCGTCATCGGTCACCGAGACCGCTTTGGTCACGCTCGAAGCCCGGTAGCCGCTGGTAGTCCCGACCGTGATGGTGACGTTTTCATCCGACTCGTCGTTGTCTTGCGTGCCGGTGACGGTCACCGTCTGGGGGCTGTTCCAGTTGGTCATTGAAAAAGTCAAAGAGGACGGAGAGACCGTCGCCGCCCCGGTATCGTTGCTCGATACCGACAACACCGCGCTCGAACTCGGGGGGGCGCCGAGCTGAACGGTGAAGGTCCCGGTGGCACCCTCGGTGACGTTGACCGCCGCCGAGCTGACCGTGATCGAACCGTCGTTGTCTCGCACCGTGACCGATCTCGTTATGGCGGCAACGCCGGAGTAACCGCTGGTGGGGGAAATGCTGATCGTGACCGACTCGTCGCTGCCGTCTTCGTCGCCCACCCACCTGACCTGCACCGAGTTGTTGATATTCCATGTCGAGCTGGAGAATTGCAACTCCGAAGGCGAGACCGTCACCGCTCCCGTATCCGAGCTCGTTATACCGATTTTGGCCAATCCACCCGGATCCGGGGCGCTATCGAGTCTGATGGAGAAACTCCTCGTATTACTGCCTCCCTCTGTCAGTTGTATCGTGGCCGAGCCGGTATCGAAGCCCCCGGTATCTTGATCATCCACCGAGACCGCCTTCGTCACATTGCTGGCCGTAAGCCCGCCCGAGGCGCTCAAAGTGATGGTATCGGAGATATCCTGATGATCGTTATCGTCGGCGGAGGAAACGGTGACCGTTTGATTGGTATTGTAGTTAGATGCGGTGAAGGTCAAGGTCGCAGGCGAGATCGTCACGCCTGAGTTCGTCTTCGATAGCGTCACCGTCGTATCGCAGGAAGGAGCGGCGCTGAGTTTGACTTGGAAGGTTCCCGAACTCCCCTCGTTGAACGATAAGGTCCCGGACGCCGGGGTCAGAACGATATTTCCTGCATTGCCGCTAAGGGTTGCACCATAGGAGATCAGAGGTACCGCGCCGACGCCATGACTGTTTCCGCAATCCGCCAGCGCTGCGCACGCTGCACGACAGGAATTCGCTTGACTGGTGGTACTTTGATATTGAATGCAAAACCGCCCCCCGTGCGTGATATTTTCCTGATTAAGAGGGCTGGTGGTCGTAAGTGTCCTTGCCTGTTGGGCACCGCATGACGTGCCGGCGACATTCGAGACTCTTTTGAGAACTTGTATATTTTCCCCACAATTGTTCGTTATCCTACGATAGGTATCGGGACCTTGTTGATAAGTCGTGACCGGGGCGCATGATTCGGCCGTTGCTTTTTGCGCAGCAACCGAAGGGGCTTGGAAAATCGCCAACGCTGCGACGATCGATAGGCCTAGGCCTCGAATGGTCATCTTCATATCGGACACTCTTTGTCGATGTTGTCAAGCGAGCAACGGTGAATCCTTCGTTTCTTCCCAAGGGACATCATCCCCAAGGAAGGACGAGCCCCGGGCGGCAAGAAAAAAATCGAAAAAAGAAGGCGGCATATCAGGCATTATGATAGCAAAATAAATCCGAGATTGTCGGATAATCGCTCGAATTCCCTCCTTTATATTCCGGCGCAAAGGCTTGGCCGATCTCGGGCAGGCCTTCGGCGCTATCGAAAAAAAGCATCGACGATCGCCTCCGAGCGAGCGACCGGATTTTTTCGGCAAGAGCGATGCGGACAACTCCATCGAAGCAAACAGGCGGCGAAATCGGCGCCGATATCTCGCCTGCGCCTCGATTGCCGGCGGGCGGCAAGCGATTTGACGGTTGAAAAGAAAAGAGGCTCGTCTTGCCTTCGTCGATCAGGTGCGCCGAGGAAGGTAGAGATCCGTGATCGTCCCTTCGGCGATTTCGGCGGCGAAATTCAAAGTTTCCGATAGGGTGGGATGGGGGTGGATGGTCAGCGCGATATCTTGCGCATCCGCTCCCATCTCGATCGCCAAAGTCGCTTGGGCGATCAGATCTCCGGCGTGGGGGCCGACGATTCCGGCTCCGAGCAAACGCCCGCCGCCGGGTTCGAAAAGCAATTTGGTAAAGCCCTCCTTGCGACCGATCCCCAAGGCCCGCCCGCTCGCCGCCCACGGAAATACCGCCTTTTCCACCTCGATGCCCTTCGCCTTGGCCTCACCCTCGCCGAGCCCCGTCCATGCGACCTCGGGATCGGTATAGGCCACCGAGGGAATGGCTCGGGCATCCATGCCCACCTTGTGCCCGGCGCAAATCTCCGCCGCCGTTTTTCCCTCGTGGGTCGCCTTGTGCGCCAGCATCGGCTCCCCCGCGATATCGCCGATGGCGTGGATATGGGGGATATTGGTGCGCTGCCCGTCGTCGACGGGGATGAATCCGCGCTCGTCGACCTTCACCCCCGCCGCTTGCGCCCCGATCAGATGGCCGTTGGGGCGCCGCCCGATCGCAACCAGCACCCGATCGAAGAGGGCTTCGTCGGCGCCGCCGCCACCGGAAGCCGCGGCTTCGTTCGATGATTGGAAGGCAACCCGAATGCCCTCCTTTTCCGCCACCACCTCGGTGGTTTTGGTCGCAAGCCGAATCGACTCCAATCGCTTTCGCAAACGATCCTCCAAAGGCTTGACCAGATCCCGATCGGTGCCGGGCAAGAGCCCGTCCTGCCATTCGACCACACTTACCCAAGAGCCGAGGGCGGCATAGACGGTGGCCATCTCAAGACCGATGATGCCGCCGCCGACCACCAACAGCCTCGAGGGGATATCGTCAAGGGCGAGGGCCTTGGTCGAATCCATCACCCGCGGATCGTCTTCGGGTAGGCCGGGAAGAAGGGCGGGGCGCGAGCCGGCGGCGATGATCGCGCGCTCGAATGCGATCTCGACACTCCCCCGCTCGCTCTCGACGACGAGCCGATGGGGATCGACGAAGCGCCCGTTGCCATGCACCACCTGCACCTTGCGCTGTTTCGCCAGCCCCGACAAACCCCGGGTCAATCCCGCAACGACCTTGTCCTTCCACTTCGAAAGCCGCTCGCGATCGATGCTCATCGACTCGAAAGCGACCCCGCGCTCGCCGAGTTCGCGGGCACCGTCGATCACTTCCGCGGTATGGAGCAAGGCCTTCGAGGGGATGCAACCCACATTGAGACAGACTCCGCCCAAGGTCGGGTAGCGCTCGACCAACACCGTGCGAAGGCCGAGATCGGCGGCGCGAAAAGCCGCGGTATAGCCGCCCGGGCCGGCGCCGAGCACCAGAACTTGGGTTTCAATCGAAGAAGCGGACATCGGCGGGGCTCATCAAGGATTCGAGGTGATGGGATCGATAAAGTCTTTCAATGAAGCGAAGTCTTGCAATGAAAATTCACGGCGGCGGCTCGAGGCGAAGCGGGGAAGGCGAGAAGGCCAGCGCGGACGCTCGAATACGAACCCTCGAAGGTTGATCGAATCGACAAGACTTCCCGAGCGTCGATGCGTTGCCGATGAGTGGCCCGCTTTTTCCGGATCGCTTTCAAAGCAACAATCGCCGCACATCGTTCAAAGAGGCGGAAAGGTGGGCGAGGAAGCGCGCCGCCTCGGCCCCGTCCACGATGCGATGATCCCAAGAAAGATCCAAAGGCAGCATCAAGCGCGGCCGAAAGGCTTCCCCGTCCCAGATCGGGCGCATGCGGGTGCGCGAGAGCCCCAGGATCGCGGCCTCGGGGGCGTTGATGATCGGGGTGAAGGCGGTGCCCCCGATCCCGCCCAAACTGGAGATACTGAAAGTGCCGCCGCGCATTTCATCGGGTTTGAGAGCGCCTTCTCGCGCCCGCTCTCCGAGCGATGCCATCTCCTTTGCGATCTCGTAGATCCCCTTGCGGTCGGCATCGCGCAGCACCGGCACCATCAAGCCCCCCGGGGTATCCACGGCGATGCCGATGTGCACGTATTTTTTTAAAACGAGAGTATCGCCGCCGGGACCGAGCGAGGCGTTGAAGTTCGGATACTCCTTGAGCGCGCGGGCCACCGCATGGGTAATGAACGCCAGCAAGGTGATGCGAATTCCCTGCGCTTTCGCTTCGGTCTTGATGCTTTGACGGAAAGCCTCCAACTCCGTGATATCGGCTTCCTCGTGGCTGGTGACATGGGGCACGTTAACCCATGAGCGGTGCAGGTGGGGACCCGAAATACGTTTGATGCGAGCAAGGGGGCGGGTTTCTATCTCGCCGAATTTGGCGAAATCCACCTCGGGGATGGGGGCAAGGCCGACAGCAGGGGGGCTCGAGGCCGACGTCTTGGCCAGTGCGTCCTTGACGAAGATATTGATATCCTCGCGCAAGATCCGGCCTTTGCGGCCGGTACCTTTGACCGCCAGGAGATCGACTCCGAGCTCGCGGGCGAATCGACGCATGGCCGGGGTGGCGTGGGAAAGGGGATGCGTTCGTTCGGGCTCGGGGGCGAGGGAGGCGGTGGGGGAGCCCCTGGGAGCGCGCGGATCATCGAGGGTGGGTGTCGATACCGGGGCGCTCGATGCGGGCGGCTTCGGATCGATCGAGGCGTTCGAATCGGCGGCCGGGCTCGGATCGACGGCGCCGGCTTGCGCTCGCTCGCCGCCGGGGGTCGCACTCGGGGCAAGGGACTCGACGGTCGCAACCAACGCCCCTTCGCTCACCCGATCTCCGGATTGGACTGCGATCTCGGCGATCGTCCCGGCGACCGTCGAGGGGATATCCATCGCCGACTTGTCGCTTTCCAAGGTGATCAAAGGATCTTCGATCGCTATTTCGTCTCCCACCCGCACCAGCACGTCGATCACCGGCACATCGGAAAATTCCCCGATATTGGGGATAAACACCTCGACGAGGGCCGGGGATTCGGATCCGCCGGCGCTCGTCGTCGGATCGCTTGTCATCGGCATGGATTCGTCGGGCGATGCCGACAGCGACTCGGGCTCGGTCTCAAGGGGCGAATCGTCGGCGCCTTCGGGGGATGGACTCGCCGTCTCGGAGGACGGCGGGGATGTCGGTGGGGTCGCCGATGGCTTCGAATCGTCATCGACCTCCTCCATCAGATGCAGCAGCGGCGAGCCTTGGGAAACCCGATCCCCGACCGCTACCGCGATCTCGCGAACGACCCCGGCCGCCGGCGAGGGAATATCCATGGTCGTCTTGTCGCTTTCCAAGGTGACCAAAAGATCCTCCTTGCGCACCCGATCGCCGACCCCGACCAAGATCTCGATCACCGGAACGGCATCGAAGTCCCCGATATCGGGGACGGGGACAAGGACTTCTTTCGGATCGCTCACCGACCGGCCCTCCTCATCGCTCCGTCGGGGATTTCGAACCCCGAGCTATCGGATTTCATCGACCTCATCGCCGCGCATCGACCTCGCTCAAACCGTCCACGGATCCGGCGATCGGGGATCGATCTCGTACTTGGCGATCGCCTCTCGAACGAGCGAGACCTCGATCTCGCCCTCGTCGGCCAAGGCTTTGAGGGCCGCAAGGGCGACATGGAAACGATCGACTTCGAAAAAACGACGCAACTGCGAGCGGCGGTCGCTGCGCCCGAAGCCGTCGGTGCCAAGAGCGACGAATCGTCGATGCACCCATGGACGGATCTGATCTGCGAACAAGCGCATGTAATCCGATGCCGCCACCACCGGACCCGAGCGAGAGGCAAGGCATCGCTCGAGATGACAAAGGCGCGCAGGCTCCTCGGGGTGCAGGCGATTCCACCGCTCGACCGCCATCCCCTCCCGCCGCAACTCGGTGAAACTGGTGGCGCTCCATACATCGGCCTTGATCGAAAAATCCTCTTCGAGCAACTGCGCCGCCGCTTCCACCTCGCGCAGGATGGTTCCGCAGCCGAATAACTGAACCTTGGGGGATTTCTTCCGGCTCCTTTTTTTATCCGCCGGGGACTCTCGCAGCAGGTACAAGCCCTTGAGAAGATCCTCTCGCACCCCCTCGGGAATGGGCGGCTGCGGGTAGGTCTCGTTCATGACCGTGATGTAGTAATAGACACTCTCTTGATCTTGCAACATCCGCTTCATGCCATCGTGGACGATCACCGCCAACTCGAAGGCGTAGGTCGGATCCCAGGAAATACAGTTGGGAATGGTCGATGACAGGATATGGCTATGCCCGTCGCCGTGCTGCAAGCCCTCGCCGGCGAGGGTGGTACGGCCTGCGGTTCCGCCGATGAGAAAACCCCGGGCCCGACTATCCCCGGCAGCCCATGCCAAATCCCCGATGCGCTGGAATCCGAACATCGAATAGAAGATATAAAAGGGGATCGTTTCAAGGCCATGGGTGGAGTAGGAAGTGGCGGCGGCGATCCACGAGCTCATCGCTCCCGCCTCGGTGATCCCCTCTTCGAGGATCTGCCCGTCGCGCGCCTCGCGATAGAACATCACCTGATCCGCATCCTGCGGCTCGTAGAGCTGGCCCTTGGAGGAATAGATGCCGAGCTGCCGAAAAAGCCCCTCCATGCCGAAGGTGCGGGCCTCGTCGGGGATGATGGGGACCACGAAACGGCCCACCTTCGGATCCCGCACGAGGCCGGTCAACGCTCGTACGAAGGCCATCGTGGTCGATATCTCGCGCTCGCCGCTGCCCTCGAGCAAGGCATCGAAGGCCGAGATATCGGGGATATCCAAGGGGGCGGAGCGTTGTCGGCGTTGCGGCAACGTCCCCCCCAAACGTTCCCGCCGCTCGCGCAGATAGCGTATTTCGGGGCTATCGTCGGGGGGGCGGTAGAAAGGAGCGTCCGCGATCTTGTCGTCGGGGATGGGGATATCGAAGCGATCGCGAAAGGCCTTGAGGGCGTCCTCCTCCATCTTCTTTTTCTGATGGGTGATATTTTGCCCCTCGCCCGCCTCTCCCATGCCGTAGCCCTTGACGGTCTTGGCGAGGATGACCGTCGGCGCGCCTTGGTGCCGCACCGCTTCGGCGTAGGCGGCATAGACCTTGTGCGGATCGTGCCCCCCGCGGTTGAGGCGCCAGATATCCTCGTCCGAGAGATTCGAGACCATCTTTTTCAGTTCCGGATAGTGGCCGAAGAAACGCTCGCGGGTATAGGCCCCTCCCTTCGCCTTGAAGTTCTGGTATTCGCCATCGACCGCCTCTTCCATGCGCCGACGCAGCAATCCACGGGTATCGAGCTGCAGCAGGGGGTCCCAATACGATCCCCAAACCACCTTGAGAACGTTCCAGCCCGCCCCGAGAAAGGCGGCTTCGAGTTCTTGGATGATCTTGCCGTTGCCGCGCACCGGGCCATCGAGGCGCTGCAAGTTGCAATTGACGACGAAGATGAGGTTATCCAGATTCTCGCGCGAGGCGAGGGTGATGGCGCCGAGGGCTTCCGGCTCGTCCATCTCGCCATCGCCCATGAAGGCCCAAACCTTCCGGCCCGAGGTATCGAGCAGGTTGCGGCTATGTAGATAGCGCATGAATCGAGCCTGGTAGATGGCCATGATCGGCCCCAAGCCCATCGAGACGGTCGGGAACTGCCAGAAATCGGGCATCAGCCACGGGTGGGGGTAGGAAGAAAGCCCCTGTTCGCCGACTTCTTGGCGGAAGCGCTTGAGGCGATCCTCGTCGATCCTTCCTTCGAGGAAGGCGCGGGCATAGATCCCCGGTGCGGAATGCCCCTGCATGAAAACGAGATCCCCGCCGTGGGTCTCGTTGGGGGCATGCCAAAAGTGGTTGAAGCCGACATCGTAGAGGGTGGCGGCGGAAGCGAAACTGGCGATATGGCCACCGAGCTCGCCGGAGACCCGATTCGCTTGCACCACCATCGCCAGCGCATTCCAGCGAATCAGGGAGCGGATACGCCATTCGATCGCCGGATCGCCGGGGGTGTAATCGGCGCGGGATTCGGGGATGGTATTGATATAGGGCGTATTGACGGAAAAAGGCAGATGCAGCCCCGCTTCGCGGGCGTGCTCGATCAGGGTGGATAGTACGAAGCGGGTGCGCTCGGCGCCGTCTCGCTCGAAGATCGATTGCAGCGAGTCGATCCACTCCCGGGTCTCGATAGCATCGGTATCGCTGATCTTCGAATGAAGGGCCATGATGGAGTTCTCCCGACACGAATGGCTTTTGGCGCTGTCGATGCCCCGATCGGATCAACGCATTCGATGCTTCCAATATCGAAAGGTCTCGACGGATCCGATAGGAGTCTTGAAAATCCCCTCCCCGAAGGCGGATATTCGGCAATGCTTTCGATCGTGCCGATGGTCGCCGCCTCATCGAAGGCATGACGGGTTCGGCGATGGACGGTGCGATGTTTCGATCGATTCCGATCACTCGATCCGATCGGCCGATCGGCCGGTTGCGCCATTCGAAGGGGCGACCGAAAGACGAACGAGGATTCCTTCGCCGTCTCGAGGCGATTCCCCGAGAAAATGGAATCCGCGGTGCGAAAAGCGACGGCGTTCCTTTCGATGCGCTTGTCGATGATGCGCCGATTGACGAGGGGACAAGGATCGACGATGTCGGGGATTAGAAAACCCGACATCGCAAATCCCTCAAGTGAATCCCTTGGGGGCGCTCGTTACTTACGCTCGCAAGGCGAGAGATTTCGCACCCTCGATATCGAAAGCGCAGATCGGATCGTCGTTTACCGGCCTCTTCCGGTCGCGCTGTTATTGACCAGCGCCCCGCCGCCACCGGTGCGGGTCAGCACCTGCACCGTGAAGGGGTGATCCGAATTGATCTCGCAGGCAAGGCCCATCCCGGCCCATCGATGACCGATCAGATCGACCAGATCTTCGCTTTGCAGGTGGTAAACGCTCGAACGCCTGACGGTGATGAATGCCTCGTCGTACATCGTCCCGTCATCGGCGAAACAAACGATGCTCATCCCGACGCAATGCTCCGCATCGGGGGCGAGGCATCGGATGCGCAAATTCGATTCCTCGGGGGTGTCGGGCGAGGGAATCGATTCGACATCCACCCGATATCCCGAACCCTCGGGAACGCTGCCGAGCACCGCGCTGTTGTTGACCAGCACCCCGTCTCCGGATCGCGTCCAGACCTGAGCGCTGATCATCTCCTCGCTTCGAAGGGCGCAACCCAACCGACCCTTGCCGGACCATGAAGCGCCGGTATGGTGCTCGATATCCGCCGCCGTCAGGGTCAGCGCACCATGGGCGGGGATCGCCTGGGGAACCCGGCCTTCGAACGACGAGCCGTCATCCTGTGCGGTGCAATCGAGCTTGACGAAGCAAGGAGTGTCCTGCTTGCAATGCACCCGTACGGTCGAACTGTCTTGCACCGATGTCGAGGGAAGCGCCAAGGCGTAGGCTCTCACCGGGAGGGGATCGTTATGATCTCTCACCGAGACATCGATTCTTTGCTCGGAAAAACCCTCGGCGCCGATGGTGATGGTGTCTTTGTCGTGCTGCGCATCGGCGTCGACGGCGGCGCTCAAAGAGACGAACTGCGGCTTGCTCCAGTTATCGAGGGTGAAGACGAGGGAATTCGCAGAGAGGGTGATATCGTCGTTGTCGTTCGATAGCGAAATCACGGTGTCCTCTGCGGGACTCAAACCGAGCCTGACGCTCAAGGTCTGCGTTGCGCCCTCGTCGATATATAACGTGTCGAGCGGATAGACGATCAGCGTATTGCCCGAGAATCGATCGACGATATCGATCTCGACCGTCTTATCGGGATTGATATTGATACCGCCCTCGGCGACGAGTTCGATCTCGACATCTTGGTGGTCGTCGGCGTCATCGTCCGGCACTGCGTTGACGATGAATTCATGGCCGTCGCTCGCTTTCCAGCCGTAGGCGGGGAAGGTCAATGTTGTCGGGGAGATCGAGACATGGTATTTGTCATTGTCATCGTCCTCGTCCTTGTCATCGTCCAAGATCGAGATCGACACGGTGACCGTCGATGCCGGTTGTTTATCGAGCTTGACCTTGAATACAACGCCATCACCGCCTTCTTCGATCTCGACATTGCTGATGTCGGATTCCTCGACGGTCTGAGTTACCAGTCGAGTCACTATCATCATGCCGGCGGGAATATCGGCCTCTTCGACCTTGACCTTCTTCCTTATGGAAGGGGCCGTCATCCCGTCGGTGGCGGAAACGACGATGAAGATATTCTCCTCGTCCATGGCGTCGTCATCGAAACGCGCCTTGACGGTCACCGTCTGGGGCACCATGCGATCGGCATTGGTGAAGGTCAGCCTTGACGGCGTTATCGTGATCGGACAGGCGGTGGCATCGGTGGTGCCGGCGCCGGCGCAGCGATCCTCGGGATCGTCGATCGTCAGCGACAAGGTGGCATTAGAAGACAAGATAGTATCGCTACCGAGTTCGACGGTGAAGGTGTCGCCACTGTCATCACCCTCGGTGATTGTGAGAATATCGTTGCCGTCGAATTTGATCATCCCTTTATCATTGTCATCGACCCGAACCATCATGGTCCTATTGGGAGCGGTGTAGCCGGTGACGGACAAGGTGATGGTGACGTTCTCGTGCGTGGCATCGGTGTCATCCATCGCAGTCACCGTGACCTGCTGCGGCACATTGTAGTTATTCGAGTCGAAGGTCAGCGACGCCGTGTTAACCACAACCGCCCCGGTATCGCCGCTTAGGAACGATACGGTGGCGCTCGAAGCCGGGGCGGCGCCGAGGGAGACGTAAAAAGAGCCATCATCCTCTTCGGTCAAAGTGATATCGGTGGCGCTAAGAACGATGCCGTCTTTATCGATCACATCGATACCATGTTCCTTGTCCGGGGCGGTATAACCGTCGGTGGGGGAGACGGTCACGGTGGCGCTCTCGCTCGAGGCATCGCTGTCGTTGACCGCGCGGACCCTCACCGCCTGCGTCAGATGGTAGTTGGCGGGGGTGAATGTCAGGGTTGCGGGGGAGACCTCGATGGCCCCGACATCGCTGCTTTCCACCGATAAAACGGCATCCGAGGTCGGAGCGGCCTTCAAAGAGACGAGGACGATACCGTCGGGGCCGCCCTCTTCGAGGATCGATGCGGAATCCTCGTCGATGAGGATCTCTCCATCGACATCGGTGATGGTGATATTCGCCGTCTTGGCCTCGGCGCGATAATCCCCATCGGCGTAGGAAAGGGCGATATCGACCTTGACATTATTGTCGGTACCGTCGGCGTCCTTCTTCCCTGCCGCGTCCAACTTGACCGTCTGCAGGGTATCGTAGTTCGTGGTGGAGAAGACCAGCGTCGACGGCTTGACCGTCAGCGCCGCACTATCGCCGCTCGTTACCGTCAAGTACACGTAGCCATCGCCGGCGCCATCCATCTTCGGGGGTGCACCGAGTTTGACTTCGAATTTGCTTTGGTCCGTGTCCTCGTTGAAGGTAACCGACCCCGGGCTCACGATAATCTCCGCATCATCATCGAGCACCTTGACCGATTTTGTCACCGCATCCCTACCCGTCAGACTATGGGATAGGGTGATGTCGGCTTCTTCGTCGGAGCCATCGCTATCGCCGACCGCAGTGACGGTCACCTCTTGCGCCGTATCGTAGTTCGAGGAAGTGAAGGTCAGCGTCGCCGGCGAGACCGTGAACGCTCCGGTATCCCCGCTCGATACCGAAACGGTGTCGCTCGAAATCGGGGGGCCGCTGAGTGTGACGTTGAAGGTGGCGGTGGCGCCCTCACGGATCTCGATCGGATCGAGGCCGACGACCATCTTTCTGTCGTCATCGCTCACTTCGACCGATTTCGTCACATCGACGGCGGTGATGCCTTCGCTGACGGATAGGGTGACGGTGGCCGTGTCATGGTCGGCATCCTCATCGTCGAGCGCGGTGACGGTTACCTCTTGCTCCTCGTCGTAGTCATCCGGCGTGAAAGTCAGCGTTGCCGGGGAGACCGAGAAGGCCAGATCTTCGGTTGAGGGGACGGCTTCGATCGTCACCGACAAAACCGCCCTCGATGCCGGCGGGGCGGCGAGTTTGACGGTGAAGGTGCCCTCTCGATCGTCGACATGGCCCTCTTTCAGCTCGATGGCATCATTGGAAAGCACGATGCCGCCGTCGTCGTCGGCAATCTCGATCGATCTCACCACATCCAAGGCGACGATGCCGCCGGAGACGGATAGGGTGATGGAGCCGCTATCGTCGGTGGCGTCGGCATCTTCGGCCGCCGTGATGGTGACGGTTTGATCCGTCCCCCAATTCGAGGTGTTGAAGGTGAGGGTGCCGCTGGATAGGGTACTGCCGGAAAGGGTGATATCGTCGTTGGTTTTCGATAGGGATAGGGTGACGGTCGAACTGGGCTGCTTACCGAGCTTGATTTTGATATCCTTGGATTCGCCCTCGTCGAAGTCGGAGAAGTCTGTGTTAGGAGTGGTAGGAAGCGTCAGGACGATCTCGCTGACCGGAATCGATCGGGGTTCGTTGATCGTGACCTGCTTGGTCACATTCGGAGCATCGGTGCCGCCGGTGGCGGATAGGGTGATGGTATCGGTATTGACGATCGCATCGTCATCGTACCCGGCGGATGCCCTCACGATTTGGGGCGTGGAATAGTTTTCGGTGGTGAAGGTCAAGGTGGTCTTGTCGAGCGTCAACAGCGCAGTCGTCTTCGTCAAGGTGATGGTTACATCCGCGCTCGGTTGCTTATCGAGTCTGATGGAGAACGGCTTTTCGTCTCCTCCTTCCCTTAGCGAAAGGACGCCCGATGGAGAAACGATGATCGATGCCTTCTGAACATCGGGGCCTTGCTGCCCCATCGCCGGACCGGGAAAGGCGGCGAGCATCAGCAGCGAGCCGACGAGCGCAAGCGAAGCGGCAATCCTCTCGGGCCAAAGAAGAAGTGCCGGCTTTGCATTCGAGGCGGCGCGATCAATCGTCAGCATCCTTCTTATCATCGTCGGCACTCCTTAAAGGGTCACGGCTGCTCGTTGTACTGGCTGTTTCACGAAGACCGCCATCGTTTGGGGTATCCGTCATCGGAACACTCGGATACGCGAAACCCCGTCTTCCGCCGGCGCAAGGGCGGGGCATATACGAAATTTCCCTCGGCCGGGCTTTCGAATCGGAGCCCTGCGCCTGAGGATTTGCGTATAGCGGTCGGCGTCGATATCACAAGATATCGAAAGCGAGCGACGGTATCGCCGTTCATTATAAACCGCATCTCGCCGAGGCGATGATCGGAAATAGGGCGAGGGCGTCGGGCGGGCACGGTTCTTTAGCGCGATCGATCGCGGAATCGAAGATGACAAAGGGGGCATCGAAGAGGCGAAAAAGCGCTTGGATCGATTCTTTTTCATCGATCGAGATGGAATCGAAACGCCCTCGAAATGCCTTCGATCCGGGAAGTTCGCTCGCAACCCCTGCCCGATCATCCTTCTCATGGCGCATAATATCCGCCGGATATCGAATCGGCGGCGCGCTAAGGAGCGATGGCTCGTTCATGACCCGATCGATCGTTGCAAGGCTTTCCATCGAGCGGACCGAAGCATCGTTCGGAAAGTTGCGGACCCGCCGCCTTCGATATCTCGAAATCGACGATCGGCTTTTTTCACCCTCTATTTTCACCTCCTCAAAGGACTTGAAGACCAAGGCCATGCGATCACATTTTTGCGCAACCGTCACCGAAGAACTGATCGGAAGCACCCTCACCCTTTGCGGCTGGGTGCACCGCCGCCGCGACCATGGCGGAGTCATCTTCATCGATCTTCGAGACCGCAGCGGTCTGGTGCAGGTGGTCTACGATCCCGATACCGCCGAGGCCTTCGCCACCGCCGAGCAAGTGCGCTCGGAATATGTCTTGCGCACCACCGGAAGGGTGCGCGCCCGGCCCGAGGGAACGCTGAATCCGGAACTGCCGACGGGGACCATCGAGGTTTTGGGGGAGAGCCTTGAAATCCTCAATCCCTCGCTGCCGCCGCCTTTTTTGCCGGACGATGCCGATGTCGGGGAGGAGACCCGACTTCGCTATCGCTATATCGACCTTCGCAGCCGCAAGATGTTCGAGCGGATCGAGATGCGATCTCGAATCACCCGAGCGATGCGGGAATTTCTCGATGCCCGAGACTTCCTCGATATCGAGACTCCGATGCTGACCAAGGCCACCCCCGAAGGGGCGCGGGACTATCTGGTGCCGAGCCGGACCCAACCCGGCAATTTCTTCGCCCTTCCGCAATCGCCCCAGTTATTCAAACAGCTGCTGATGATGGCGGGCTTCGAGCGCTATTACCAGATCGTGCGCTGCTTTCGAGACGAGGATCTGCGCGCCGACCGCCAACCGGAATTCACCCAGCTGGATATCGAGACCTCCTTTCTCGATCTCGATGGCATCACCGATCTGATGGAATCGCTGATACGCCATGTCTTCAAGGGCGTGCTCGGGGTCGAACTGCCAGATCCCTTCCCCCGCATGCGCTGGGAGGAGGCCATGCGGCGCTTCGGCAGCGACCGCCCCGACCTGCGCAATCCGCTGGAATTGGTCGATATCGGGGATCTCGTGCAAGAGACGGGCTTCAAGGTCTTTGCCGCGCCCGCCGCCGATCCCCAAGGACGGGTGGCCGCCCTGCGCCTGCCCGGCGGGGGGCGGCTGACTCGCTCGGCCATCGACGAATACACCCGATTCGTTGCGAACTACGGGGCCAAGGGGCTGGCTTGGATCAAGGTCAACGAGAAGGCCAAGGGCATCGAGGGCCTGCAATCCCCGATCGTCAAATTCCTAAGCGAGACGGCGGTGCAGGGGATTTTGGAACGAACCAATGCCGATGACGGGGATTTGATCTTCTTCGGGGCGGATCGGGCGAAGGTCGTCAACGATTCGCTGGGGGCGCTGCGGACGGTGTTGGCCCGGGATTCGAATCTCATCGAAGAGGGTTGGCGAATCCTGTGGGTGGTGGGTTTTCCGATGTTCGAATACGATCCGATCGAGGGTCGCCACAGCGCGTCCCACCATCCCTTCACCGCCCCCGATAGCGATGATGTCGCGACCATCGAGGCTGCGGATCCGACGCTCGAATCGCTCTCTTACGATATGGTGCTCAACGGCTCGGAGATCGGCGGCGGGTCGGTGCGCATCCACCGCCGCGAGATTCAGCAGGCCGTCTTTCGCGTCCTTCGCATCGACCCCGAGGAGGCGCAAGAGCGCTTCGGTTTTCTGCTCGATGCCTTGGGTTTCGGCTGCCCCCCGCACGGCGGAATCGCCTTCGGGCTGGATCGGCTGGCGATGCTGATGACCGGATCCGCCTCCATCCGCGATGTCATCGCCTTCCCCAAGACCCAAACCGCCGGGGATCCGCTGACCGGAGCCCCCGCCCCCGCCAATGCCCGACAACTACGCGAACTGGGCATTCGTATCCTTCGAAGCGAGAAGGATGCGAAGGGCGATGGAGGGGATTGACAAGAATCGATAAGAGTCGATAAGGGTTGATAAGGATCGATATCGCCCGGATTTTGCGGGCGATATCGGATTCGTCGAGCCTTGTGTCATCGCCGGCGACGCTCGCCTATCGATGGATCGAAGAATCGATCGCTCGCCTATCGGGGGGATCCGAAGACTCGATCCCCGCCAACGCTTAGCCTATCGAGGCATCTCTCCCGTCGCGCTGTTATTGACCAACGCTCCGCCCCCTCCGGTGCGGGTCATCACTTGCACCGTGAAGGGGTGATCCGAGCGAAACTCGCAAGTAAGCCCCAGCCCCGTCCACCGATGACCGATGCGCGTCGCCAGCTCTTCGCTTTGCATGTGATAGACGGTCAGGCGCTCGATCGCCCCCAACCCCACATCGAATCGCCTTCCATCGTCGTCGAAGCAGGAAAAACCGGCGCGGGTGCAATCGAAGCCTTCGGGGGCGAGGCATCGGATGCGCAAATTCGATTCCTCCGGCCCGTCGGGGGAGGGAATCGATTCGATATCCGCCCGATACCACCGGTACTCGGGGGCGCTGTCGATCGCCGCGCTGTTGTTGACCAATACCCCGTCGCCCGAACGCGTCCACACTTGGGCGGATATCCTTTCCGCGCTTCGAAGGGCACAACCCAAACGGCCCTTGCCGGACCATGAACCCCCGCCGGTATAGTCCTCGATATCTTGCACCGTCAACGTGCGCGTGCCATAAGCGGGGATCGGACCGCGGATCCAACCCTCGAAGTGCGAGCCGTCCTCCTGCGCGTTGCAGTCGAGGAAGACAAGGCAAGGGGTCTGTTGTTTGCAGCGCACCCTCAAGATCGCATCGTCCGCCACCGAAGAAGGGGGCAGGGCGAGGCTTCGAGCCCTCATCGGCAAGGGCTCGGTCGTGTCCTTGACCTCGACGATCACACTTGTTCCGGAAAAATCCTCGGCGCTCAGGACGATGACCTCGTTCTCGCCGGAGACATCCTCGTCCTCGACGGCGCCGACGATGACGGTCTGCGGCCGATTCCAATGCGCCGGTTCGAAATCCAACGAAGACGGGGAAAGCATCAAGCCCTCACCGGGATTCGACAGCGATACCGTGGTATCGGCATCCGGCCGAGAACCCAAGGTGACCAAGAGCGTCACCGACCCGCCTTCGTCGACGAGAAGCCTTCGCTCCGGGCTTGTGATGATCGAGCCTCCCGAAAGCCCGTCGGTGATGGAAACCGCCCGGGTCACGCTCGCCGCGACGAGGCCGCTTTCGGCGCTCACGGTGATGGTATCGGTCTCGTTGGCATCGTCATGATCGGGATCGGCGATGACGAGGACGCTGCGCGCTTGATTGTAGTTGGATGAATCGAATGAAAGCGATGTCGGGGAGAACCTTATATCCTCGTTGGTATTCGAAAAAACGATCGTGACGTCTCTTTTGGGCGCGGTATCGATGCTGACTTCGATGACCCCCGTGCCGCCCTCGTCGATATTCAAGGTCGAAGGTGCATCGAGGACGATATTTCCCGCCACCTCGTCATCTTCGACGGCGATGGTCTTCATCGCATCCGAGGCGGTATAGCCTTCGGTCACCGCCACGGTGATGGCAACGCTCTCATCGTCGGCATCGGCATCTTCCACCGGAGTCACGGTGATCGTCTGCGCCGTAGCGTAGTTCAAGGGGGTGAAGGTCAGCGTTTGCGGGCTAGCCGTCAGCGCCGCCGGCTTGGCGCTCGAAACCGACAAGACGGCGCTCGAAGCCGGGGGAGCGGCGAGTTTGACGGTGAAGGTACCGGAGTCTCCATCCTCGACGATGTCGACCGCTCCGGCGCTGATATCGATCCTCCCATCGTCGTCGATCACCTCGACCGTCGCCGATAGACCCGATGCCGGGTATGCATCGGAGGATGTCAGCTGGACGGCCACCGACTCGTCGGTGCCGTCGGCATCCTCGACCGCCGTCAAGATGACCATCTGCGCCGTAGCATAGTTCGAGGGGGTGAAGGTCAAGGTGGCCGGCGAAACCGTGACCGCCCCCGTATCGCCGCTTTCCACCTCGACGGTGGCGTTCGAAGCCGGAGCGGATACGAGTTTGACGGTGAGGCTGCCGACGCTGCCGCCCTCGATGATCGAAATATTCGTGCCGCTCACCACGATCTTGCCGTCGTCGTCCTTCACCGCGACATCCTTGGTCGCATCCGAGGCGCGGTAGCCGGCGGTGGCGGCCACGGTGATGGCGACGCTCTCGTCGCTTCGGTCGGTATCGTACAAGGGGGTCAGGATCACCCTTTGCGGCGTGGCGTAGTTCGAGGAGGTGAAGGTCAAGGTGCCGGGGGAGACCGTCACCGCACCGATATCGCCGCTCACCACCGAGAAGGTGGCGCTCGACGTCGGGGGCGCAGCGAGGGTGACGGTGAAGGCACCGGTGATGCCTCCTTCGATCAACTCGACCTCGTCGTCGCTGATCTCGATGCTCCCGTCATCGTCCCTCACGGTGATCGTCTTCGTTACGTTCAACGCCAAGTAGCCGGCGGTGGCGGCAAGGGTGATGGTGGCGCTATCGTCGCTGCCGTCCTCGTCGTGCACCGCCCTCACGGTCACCGTCTGCGGCGTGGCGTAGTTCGAAGGCGAGAAGGTCAGCGTCGACGGAGAAACCGTGGCCACCCCCGTATCGCCGCTGATCACCAACAAGGTGGCACTCGAAATCGGGGGCTCGGTGAGGGTGACGGTGAAGGTGCCGGTATCGCCGCCCTCGGTGATATCGACCACCTCGTTGCCGAGCTCGATGGCGCCGTCGTCATCGTTGACGGTGATCGTTTTCGTTGCATCCGAGGCGGTATAGCCTGCGGTCACCGCAAAGGTGATATCGGCGGATTCATCTCGATCGTCGTTATCGTCCGCCGGATAGACCGTCACCGTCTGCGGCGTGGCGTAGTTCGAAGCGGTGAAGGTCAGCGTTGCCGGGCTAACCGTGACCGAGAGCGTGTCGCCGCTCACAACCGATAGAGTGGCGCTTTGCGTCGGGGGGGCCGCGAGGGTGACGGTGAAGCTGTCGGCGCTGCCACCCTCGGTGAGGGCGACCGCCTTGGATTCGAGCAAGATGACCCCGTCATCGTCGATCACCGAGATCGCTTTCGTTGCATCCGAAGCCGTATAACCGCCGGTGACGGAAAGGGTGGCGGTGGCGGAATCATCCGTGCCGTCAATGTCCTGGGCTGCGGTCACGGTCACCGTCTGCGCCGTATTGTAGTTCGAGGAAGTGAAGGTCAGCGTGGCGGGTGAGACCGTGGCTTCCGGGGTGCTCGCAACCGATAGCGTGGCGCTCGAAGCCGGCGGGGCGGCGAGGGTGACGGTGAAGGTGCCGTCGGTGCCGCTTTCGATGGCGGTGACCGCCGGGCTGCTGATCTCGATGACACCGTCGTCGTCGATCACGGTGATCGCTTTCGTCGCATTCGTTGCCTCGTAGTCCCCGGGGGAAGAGATGGTGATGGTGGCGATGCTATCGGTGCCGTCGATGTCTTGGGCGGCGGTGACGGTCACCGTTTGCGCCGTATCGTAGTTGGCAGCAGTGAAGGTCAGCGTTGCCGGCGAGACCGTGGCCTTCGAATCGCCCGCAACCGATAGAACGGCACTCGAAGACGGCGGGGCGGCCAAGGTAACGGTGAAGGTGCCGGTGCCGCCGCCGCTTTCATTGATGGTGACCGCCGGGCTACTGACTTCGATCTCACCGTCATCGTCGGTCACGGTGATCGCTTTCGTTGCATCCGATGCGGTGTAGTCGTCGCTGTCGGAGACGGCAAAGGTGATATCGACGGACTCGGTGGTGCCGTCGTTATCGTCCACCGGGGTGACGGTCACCATTTGATCCGTAGAGTAGTTCGAATCGGTAAAGGTCAGCGTAGGCGGCAAAACCGTGACCGCTCCCGTATCACCGCTCGCAACCGACAAGGTGACGCTCGATGCCGGAGCGGCCCCGAGTTTGACGTTGAAGGTGCCGGCGCTACCGCCCTCGGTGAGATTGACCGCCGCACTGCTGATATCGATGGAGCCGTCGTCATCGCTCACGGCGATCGTTTTCGTTGCATCCGATGCGGTGTAGCCGCTGCCGGAGACGGCGAGGGTGATGGTGGTGGAATCATCCGTACCGTCGTCATCACCGGTCCCGGTGACGGTCACCGTTTGCGCCATATCGTAGTTAGTAGAAGTAAAGGTCAGCGTTGCCGGCGAAATCGTGGCTATGGTGGTGTCCATGCTCGTCACCGACAATGTGGCGCTCGAAGCCGGTGGAGCGGCGAGGGTGACAGTGAAGGTGCCGTCGGTGCCGTTTTCGATGGCGGTGACCGCTCCGCTGCTGATCTCGATCTCACCGTCATCGTCGGTGATGGAAACCGTTTTCGTTGCATCCGAAGCCTCGTAGCCGCTGGAAGTGGATACGGTGATGGTGGCGGTGCTATCCGTGCCGTCGTTGTCTTGGGCGGCGGTGACGGTCACCGTTTGCGCCGTATCGTAGTTGGCAGCAGTAAAGGTCAGCGTTGCCGGCGAGACCGTGGCCTTCGAATCGCCCGCAAGCGATAGCACGGCGGTCGATGACGGCGGGGTGCCCAATTTGACGGTGAACGTGCCGGTGCCGCCGCCGCTTTCGTTGATGGTGACCGCCGGGGTACTGACTTCGATCTCGCCGTCATCGTCGGTCACGGTGATGGTTTTCGTTGCATCCGAAGCGGTGTAGCCGCTGCCGGAGACGGCGAGGGTGATGGTGGTGGAATCGTCCGTACCGTCGTTATCATGGATTCCGGTGACGGTCACCGTTTGCGCCGTATCGTAGTTCGAGGTAGTAAAGGTCAGCGTTGCCGGCGAAATCGTGGCTATGTTGGTATCCATGCTCGTCACCGACAATGTGGCGCTCGAAGCCGGTGGAGCGGCGAGGGTGACGGTGAAGGTGCCCGCGGTGCCGTCTTCGATGGCGGTGACCGCTCCGCTGCTGATCTCGATGGCACCGTCATCGTCGGTCACGGAAACCGTTTTCGTTTCATCCGATGCCGTATAGCCGCTGGAGGTGGAAACGGTGATGGTGGCGGTGCTATCCGTACCGTCGGTGTCTTGGGCGGCGGTGACGGTCACCTCCTGCGCCGTAGCGTAGTTGGCAGCAGTAAAGGTCAGCGTTGACGGCGAGACCGTGGCTTTCGAATCGCCCGCAACCGATAGCACGGCGGTCGATGACGGCGGGGTGCCCAATTTGACGGTGAAGGTGCCGGTGCTGCCGCTTTCGACGACGGTGACCGCCCCGCTGCTGATCTCGATCTCACCGTCGTCATCGGTCACGGTGATCGTTTTCGTCGCATTCGATGCTGTGTAGCCGGTGCCGGTGACGGCGAGGGTGATGGTGACGGACTCGTTGGTGCCGTCGCTATCCTCTACCGGGGTGACGGTTATCATCTGCGCCGTATCGTAGTTATCATCAGTAAAGGTCAGCGTGGCCGGCAAGACCGTGACCGCATCCGTATCCCCGCTCGCAACCGATATCGTGGCGTTCGAAGCCGGAGGGGCGCCCAAGGTGACGGTGAAGGTGCCGGTGGTGCCGCCCTCGGTAAGATTGACCGCCGGAGTGCTGACATCGATGGAACCGTCATCATCGGTCACGGTGATCCTTACGGTCTTGTTATCGAGGAGAAGGCCGCTGGCGGCGGTGGGGGTGTAGGTGATAATGGCGGTATCGTCCGTGCCGTCAGTGTCTTGTTCGGCGGTGACGGTAATGGAATCAATGTTGGTGCTGGTGTTGCCGACGCGGATGCCGGTAAAGGTCCGCGAAGAATGATTGACAGTCACATCTTGGTTATCGCTTGTTATATTGAGAACGATATTTGATACAGGGGGCACAGCCGCCGTCAGCCAGACAGCTTGGACGTGTGAGTTCGAGCCTTCGGCGATCCGAGAGTTGCCCGGTGATGAGTGAATGGTGCCATCGGGGATCTCGGCCGGTTTGGCGACCACGAGATCGTCTCCTTGGCCGCATCCGGAAAGATCGGGGGAGGTGATGGATGCGCAGTTTCGAAAGCCCGATCGATATTGCGACATGGCACTTTTATATTCGAAGCAAACCCTTCCGGGAAGTTGGTCGCTTGCGTAGGTTACGGTATTGCTGCCAGGAGTTGCACTGATTTCGGCACCACTCAACTCGTCGCATGATCCGCTGGTTTGGAGCGCCCCCGTGACACTGATAGTTTCGTTGCAGTTATTGGTATAAACAATCGATGTCGCCTTGTCGCCAGTCTTGACAAGGCAGTTATCCAACACCAACGGGGTCTGTGCGCTTGCCGGGCCGGGGCCGGCGGCGAGCATGACAGCCAAGGCGAGCGCCGATGTCAGCAAGAAAGCCAAGCGAGACGGTCTTTCGGTACCGGGCGAGCCATCGAAGGGCACCGGCTGAGGGCGAGGGTTCGAACCGGTGCTATCCATCGTCGACGGATTCATGATCAAAAACGCTCCTTGTCACGGCTGCTCGGTCAATATCGATTTCGGTATGAAGGCGGCCATCGCCATTATTCATTATTTCGGCATTCGGCCCGACTCACAACGCCCTTGACCCTTCGGATCTTCGGTGATCGGGGTATTTTAGACATAACTCGACCTCTCGTTATAAACAATTTCCTCGAAGCGATGCAAAGCCCTTCGATATCGAGTCTTTTTTCGACGAATCGCCCTCTATCGAGGGCAATCTCGCCGACACCCTGGTATCGATGCGATCATCGGCGACGATCGCTCTTACGGATCGGCGATCCTCACCTCTTCGTCGATACCCCGAGGTCCGCCTTGTCCCAATCATCGGCAGCGAAGACAAAGGCACGATCGCCGGATACGCGAACCCCGACCGCCTTGCCCGCAGGCAGCGAAATCAAGCCGGGCAAGCGGGATTCGATACGAAGACCCTTCGAATCCGAGCAAGGCGCCGAGCTTTGCGCAGACTTAGGCTGCAAGCGCAACGAAATATGGGTTGCGGTGCCCAAAAAGCGCGCCGATTCCACTTTTGCGAACACGAATCCCTCGGCATCGGCAGCGTCCTCGGCGATTTCGATCGCCTCGGCCCGCACCAAGCACAGAACCCTTTGGCCATCTTGCATCTTCGGCGCGAAGAGGGATCCGAGGGCGGTGATCGCTCTTCCTCCTTGCACCTCGCCTTCGAGTTCGTTGACGGTTCCGAAGAGTCTGGCGGTGAAGGGATTCGACGGAGCGGTGTAGATATCGGCAGGGGCGGCGTCTTGCATCACCCTTCCTCGATGGAGGACCACGATGCGATCGGCGAGGAACATCGCCTCCTCGGGGTCATGAGTCACCATCAAGGTGGCGGCATCGCATCCTTTCAAAATCGCGCGCGTTTCCTCTCGCACCCGTTGCCTTAGATGACCGTCGAGGCCGGAGAAGGGCTCGTCGAGGAGCATGACCTGCGGCTTGGGAGCCAAGGCTCGCAACAAGGCGATGCGCTGCTGTTGCCCGCCGGAGAGGGTATGCGGCCAGCGCGAGCGAAGGTGCGAGAGTTGCAGCTCGCCCAGCGCCCCCTCGATCCATTCCCTCTCTTTTCGGCGATCGACACCTTTGAGACCGAAAGCGATATTTCCTTCCACCGTGAGATGGGGGAAAAGGGCGTAGTCCTGAAACATCAAGCCGGTATTGCGCCGCTCCGGAGGCCACTGCGGATCGCTGCCGCCTCGGGCGACCGATTCCCCGCCGATGGCGATGCTTCCGACCTGCAAGCGCTCGAGCCCGGCGATCAACCGCAACAAGGTGGTCTTGCCGCAACCCGATGGACCGAGCAGACAGACGATCTCGCAGGCAGCCACCTCGAGGCTCAAATCGTCGAGGGCAAGGGTCTGTTCGAAGCGATGGGAGAGGGAGTCGATCTCGAGTCTTGGCATCGTCTATCTTGATCGGGGTCGAAAAAGCGCCGGGTACGCCAAGCATCGGGCTAAAAGGCATCATGGATCGATGTTTCGCTCCTGTCGATCAGCCCCCATCGATGACGATCGATAGGCAAAGCGGCGCTTCGAGGCCGGTCTCGAAGCGCCGCTGTTCGCTCCTTCGTATCCGATTTCGCTACCTCGAGGGGGCAGCGGCTCGGACCGACCGGCCGCCATCGAGCAACAGGCCTTCGTCGCCGGTGCGGGTCAAGATCTGCACATTGAAGGGCTGGTCCGATAGCACCTCGCAGGCAAGCCCGATTCCCTCCCAGCGACTGCCGATGATCTCGGCAAGTTCCACGCTGTTGATATGGCGGATGCTTCCGGCAGCGATGGGATCGAGGGTGCCTTCGCGCATGGTACCGTCATCCTCGCTGCAACGGATGCGCAGCCGATCCCCCGATCCCCCGCATCGTTGGCCCGTCGCCGCCGTGCAGTGGATGCGGATATTCGATACATCGATGGCGCTCGGAGCCGGAACCGAATGCACTCGGGCTACATGGGTCGATACACCCATATCGTCGCCAATGCCTTCCATCTCTTCGCTGCGGATATAAGCGGTGTTGTTGACCTGCGGATTGTCGCCCGAGCGCATCCACACCTGCGCCCGGATATCCTTGTCGCTTCGAATGGCGCAGGTCAATCGCCCCATCCCCGCCCATGAAGTCTTGGTAATTCTCTCCTCGATCTCCGCTGCGCTCATTCTGCGCACCCCTCGAGGCGGAATCTCGAGATGGGCTCGGCGATAGAATCGATCGTTTCGCTGTGAATCGCCGGTCGCCGAAGCCGCCCGATCTCCCAATACCTCCCCCGACTGCGTGGTGCATTCGAGCCACGCCGGGCAATGGTGGTGATCGTCGTTGCAATACATCAGCAAACTGGCCTGATCGCGCGATTCCGAAGAAGAGATGGCGTAGGCATAAGCCCGGATCGGCAACGAGAAGGGGTCGGTGGCGGGATCGACCGAAGAAGGGGTATCGTCGGCGGGCATTTTGGGCGAGACTGCGCTTTGATTGGCAAAGGTCGCCCCGTCGATGACATCGCTCATCCCCAGATTGATCGGTTGATCGGAGCGAACCTCGCAGGAGAGCCCTCTTCCCTCCCAACGATGATCGATGATCGAGGCGATGACCACTTCGTCCAGGAAGGCTCTGGAATGACGCGGGAGCATCCCGATCGGAACTTCGTGCACGGCACCGTCATCATCGCTGCAACTCACCCAAACTTGGTCTTCGACCTCGCAAGAGGGGTCGGTGGTGGGGCTGCATCCGCAATCCTCGCCTTCGGGGGCTTTGCAAAAGATGGTCACTCGGGTGAATTCGGTCGGCGAGGTCATCGCCGGGGATTTGATGGAATGAATCACCGCCGATTGATAGTGCCCGGTTTGAACGCCGCTGATGTCGAGGATGCCTCGTTCCTCGCTTTCGCTCCACCCCGAAATAAGCGACAACCGCCCGTCGGAGGTGCGTTCGAGCTGCTGCACCGTTGCGTCTTGCCGGCTATAGACCCGGCAGGTGATACCTGCGGTCCTATCCCACGAGATCACTTCCATCAACTCCTCGATCTCGACGGTGCGACCTTGTCTGGCGGGCATCGGCGCAAAGGTGCCTTCGAATTGATTCTCACCATCGTAGGTGGCGCATTCCATGGAGATGGTGCAACTTGTCGCATGTTCGTTGCAATAAAAGCGCAAGGTGCTATCGCCTCGCTCCAAGACTTGGGCTCCCATGACGAACCCCGGTCCTACCGGCCCTCCCGAGGCGGTGGTCGAAGGCGGAAAATCGAGGGCGAAAGCGGCGCTCGTCATCGAAAGCACCGATCCGGCAAAGGCCAAGGCAAAACCGCCTCTTGTCGAATCGAAAAGACCCCCGAACCATCGAGCGAACGCCGTCGATTCCCATCGTCCGTCGTTGATTCGTCGTTGATTCGTCGTTGATTCGTCGTTGAAAATATTCATTGATTAACTCCGCTTTGGATTGCCATAACCGCTTCGATATCGTCGAAGCCTTTGGATTACACCCGCTGTTCATTCGCCTCGTTTCCCGAGGCTCGTCTTGCTCGGATCGAGCGGCTTGCCGCATTGTCATCATCAAGTCCTGCGGCATTTTCATGCCGCCGATCATCGACGATCTTCACCCTCGCAAGACTTCATTTTATATCCTATTGCTACATTTCATTCAATCACATCGTTTTCTCAGATGCGCCGATCAAATCCGTCCAAGGCTTGGAGATATCCGCTACCGGCTCGAAGAGCGATGCCCTATCGTCGGATATTGCGCATCGATGCCACCGCCCGACTCATCAAAATGACCGGAACGATCCCGGCGGCGACGATGGTCAATGCCCCCAAAGCGCATTCCTCCAACAACTCGTCCGAGGCATAGCGATAGACGAAAGTCGCCAAGGTTTCGTAGTTGAAAGGGCGCAGAATCAGGGTCAGCGGGAGCTCCTTCATGGTATCGACGAAAACGAGCAGAGCCGCGGTCGAAACGCTCGGCCGCAGGAGCGGGAAGTGGACCTCGGCAAAGGAGCGAGAGGGACTTGCGCCCAAGGTGCGCGCCGCCCCCTCGATAGCGGGGGTGATGCGGGCAAGACCGGCATCCATGGTGCGATAGCCCAAGGCCATGAACCGAACCGTATACCCGACGATCAGCGACACCACCGTGCCGCTAAGGAGCAGCCCGACCGATGACATCCCGAAGATCTGCGTAGCGATGAAATCGAGGGCGCGATCGATATGACCCAAGGGGGCGACGATCCCCACCGCCAACACCGCTCCGGGGATCGCATAGCCGATGGTGGCGAACTCCGCCAAGGATTTGACCGGGCGACTCGATGACAAACGCACCCCGTAGGCGAGCGCAACCCCGATCGCCGTCGTCAGCAAAGCGGCCCATGCCGCCAGGAACACGCTATTGATCACAAAATCGAGATAGTCGGCATCCAGAGTCTTGGCATAGAACTCGATGGCATAACGAGCGAGCACCAGCGCGGGCAATACGAAACCGAGGAGCACCGGCAAGGCGCACCATATCGATGCGACGATCTTCGAAGGCCCGGTCAACGAGGTGGGCGTCAGCGGCGGACGGCCGCGGCGGGTGGTATCGTGAAAGCGCCGGCCTTTACGACTGATCCGCTCCAAAGCGACCAGGCACAAGGCGAATGCCGCCAACATCGAGGCCAGCTGCGCCGCTCCCCTCACCCTATCCATATTGAGCCATACATCGAAGATCCCCGCGGCCAGCGTCGGCACCGCGAAGAAATCGATCGTGCCGTACTCGTTGAGCGTCTCCATCAAGGCCAGACTCGCTCCGACCACGATCGCCGGACGGGCCAGCGGCAAGGCGACGGTCAAAAAAGCGGATAGGGCTCCTTTGCCCAAACAACGACCCGCTTCGAACAAGGCCGTCCCCTGCTCGATGAAAGAGGCTCGCGCCAAGAGATAGACATAGGGGTAAAGAACGAGGGAAAGCACGATCGCCGCCCCGCCCAAGGAGCGGATCTCGGGGAAGTAATAGTCCCTGGCCGAGCTCCAACCGAACCAGGCGCGCAGCGCGCTTTGCACGGTGCCGGCATATTCGAGCTGGTCGGTGATCACGAAGGCGAGGATATAGCCGGGCACCGCCAAGGGCAGCAACAGAGCCCACGAGAGGATGGAGCGCCCCGGAAAGCGGTACATCGTCACCAACCACGCCGTCGATGCCCCCAAAAGAACGGTCCCTATCCCCACCCCGACCATCAACAAGAGCGTATTCGATAGGTAGTCCCAAAGGACGGTCGAGACCAAATGCGCCCAGATACCCGAGTCCGGCTGCGAACTCGGGCCGAAGCCGACGAAGAGGATGGAGCCCAAAGGAATGGCGATCAGCGCTCCGATCAGCAAGGCGATCAGAACCCAAAGATCCGGGCGCATTCGACGCGGCATGGAAAACAATTATGGAAAACGATCGAACGATCGGGCGATCATCGGATCCTTTATCCCTATCGGGACGGGCCGCTATCGAAACGGGTCTTGTCGACCAATCGGGTGGCCGTCTCCCGATGGCGGGCGATCTCGGCCAGCGGAAGAGAATCCGCTTTGAACCTCCCCCAGGACTCGACCAGAGGATGCGTTGCGATCCCCTCCTTGACCGGGTATTCGAAGTTGACGGTGCCGTATTGGCTTTGGGCCTCGTCCCCGGCGAGGAACTCGATCAAGGCGATCGCTTCATCCCGATTTTTGGCGCCTTTGAGCAACGCCGCTCCGGAGATGTTGACGTGGTTTCCGCGATCGTCCACATCGAAAAAGCGCACTTCCACCGCTTGCGCCCATCGCTTTTGTTCCGGTTTTTCCTCGTTGGTGGCCATCTTGCCCATGTAATAGTGGTTGGAGATGGCGATATCGCAGACCCCTTCGTAGACGCCCTTCGCTTGCGCGCGGTCGTTGCCTTGGGGTTTGCGAGCGAGGTTGTCGCGCACGCCCGCCAGCCACCTTTCTGCCGCCTCCTCTCCCTCATGGGCGATGATCGAGGCGATGAGGGCGACGTTATAAGGATGCTTGCCCGAGCGAGTGCAGATCTTCCCTCGATGAGCGGGATCGGCGAGATCGGCAAGGGTTTTCAAGGGACCGGGAAGCCACCGATCGCGCGATACGAGGGCGATGCGAGCCCGGGTGCTAAGCGCGAACCAAAGCCCCTCGGGATGACGCAGATGAGAAGGAATCGCATCTTCGAGGATCGATGATTGCACCGGCTCCAACAATCCGGCCTTGCGTAGCGCATCCAAACGACCGATATCCACCGTCAGCACCGCATCTGCAGGGTTGTTGTTTCCCGCTGCCCGAATCTTCTCCGCCATCCCCTTGTCGACGAAGGAGATATTGACCTCGATACCGGTCTTTTGCGTGAACGATTCGAGCATCGGCTCGATCAGGAAGGGCTGCCGGTAGGAATAGAGATTGACCTCCCCCGAGGCGAAGGCCTGCGTGAACGGCTGCATGAACAGCGATGTCGTCAAGCAAAGAGCGAGCGCATAGCGCATCGATGAATCCCCTTCATCCCTTTTCGTGTCGATGAAAATCACCATGAACCGGAGCCGGGCAATTAGTAATCCATTTTTCGATCAAATGCAAATGATTCTCATTTATAAAAACCCCGATCCGAAAAATCGGCCCGATCCGGCGGCGGCTCTTTATCGGAAAATCGAAAAGGGCGGCTGCCGATTCGCTCGGACTCCCATCCTCCTCGAAGGGGCGAAGACCGTCGATGCGGGCCATCGATGCCGCATCGATGGCTCGTTTTTCACGGACCTTGCTTTTACCGATTTGCTTTTAGTAAGCCCGGATGCTGCGATAATCCTTCCTATGAATCTGACCGACCAGTTCCTGATCGCGATGCCGGGGATGAGCGATCCCGGATTCGAGCGCACGGTGACGCTGATCTGCGCCCATGGCGAGGAGGGAGCGATGGGGATCGTCATCAATCGCCCCATCGATATGCCTTTCACCGATCTTCTATCGCAGGTGGGAATCCAAGCAGGTAGCGCGGATGTCGATCACATCCCGTTGATCCAAGGAGGGCCGGTGCGCGGCGAGGTGGGTTTCGTCCTGCATTATCCGGCGGGAGGATTCCAATCGGTATTGACGCTCGAAAGCGGGATCGGGGTCGCCACCTCGAAAGATATCCTGTCCGCCACCGCAAAGGGAGAAGGGCCGCAAAAGGCGATCGTGGCCCTTGGCTATGCCGGTTGGGATACGGGGCAGCTGGAAAACGAAATGCGGCGAAATGCTTGGCTGACCGGCCCCGCCGATTTGCGAATCGTCTTCGAGACCCCCTTCGAGCGGCGTTGGGACGAGGCGACCCGCTCGCTCGGCATCGATCCTTCGCAGCTCTCCTCGCAAGCGGGCCACGCCTGATCGCCTTCGCTCGATCGAAGACGGCGAGGATCGATAACCCTCCGCTTGCCTTCGAAGGGTTGCGATTCATCGAACACCGACTCGCATCGACCATCGAGGATCGAACAGGCCCTCTTTCATCGTCTTGTTAGCCTTCGATGCCACCGGCTTCGATAGACCCTCGGATCGATTGGGATATGGTGGAAAAAGACCCCCCGGCCCTACCCGAAGGCACCCTGATCGCCT
>JFBG01000059.1 GCA_000583135.1 Thioalkalivibrio sp. HK1 | reverse complement strand
TTGTCGGTGCAGCCGAGATCGGATGTGAGGGTGATCTTGGTCCAGCCGAGCAACGCGGATGTCATGGTCGATACCGATCTCGGCACTCCCGGCAATCAGACCGAGCTTCGTTTCACGGTCTCCAATTGGAATACATCGCAGGCGGTATTCGTCTTCGCGGCCGCGGACGACGATACCGTCGATGATCGCGACGGCATATCGCTATTGGCCTCGGGAGGAGGCTATACGGGGGTGAGCGGCACGGTAACCGTGAGGGTGAACGATCTGACGGTGATACCGGAGCCCGTCGATCCCCCTGAATCTATCTATCCCCCGATCCCGCCAGTCGATCCAATGCCCCCGCCCGTCGGTCCGGAGGATCCGAGTGGTCCGGATGATCCGAAGGATCCGAAGGATCCGGAGAATCCGGAGAATCCGGAGAACCCCAATCCCGTCGATCCGGAAGACTCGGGCCCGATTCCAAATGCGGGATTGGTCTTCGAAGAGGTGCCGCTGGAAGTCGAAGAAGGGGGCGATCGCCGCTTCCGAGTCTGTCTTTCGGCTCCCCCTAGGGGCGAAGTGAGTCTGGTCGTGGGGGTATCGGATAACCCGGATATCACGACCATGCCGTTCGGATTGATCTTCGGGCCATCGAATTGGGAGGTGATGCAAGAGATCGTCGTCTCGGCCGCCGAGGATGACGATGCGCTCGACGAGAGTGCGGTGATCCCGGTGTCGGCTATGGGAGGGGGATATCAAGGCGTCACGGAGGATGTGCACGTGTCGATCGTCGATGACGACGAAGCGGCCCTCGTGCTGATGGAAGTGCCATCGGAGATAAGGGAGGGAGAAGGCGGTCGTTTCACGATGAACTTGGCGACGCGTCCGAGCGGGGATGTGGAAGTGGCCTTCTCTCAGGAAACCAGGTCTTTGGTTTCGAGCTCGCTACAACCCCGGATCGTCGACGCGGATGATTCCGGAGTGTTGCAGAAGTCGGCAGGATTGCCGATCTTGGTTTTCACGCCCGATAACTGGAACAAACCGCAAGAGGTGGTCTTCGTGGCATCGGATGATGCCGACGGGGTGGATGAGGAATCCCGTTTATCCCTATCGGCGACCGGGGGAGGTTATGACGGTGTGGGAGAGCGCATAACGGTATCGATCAAGGATGACGACATCCGGGGATTGGTTTTCGATGGGGGGCCGATGGAGTTGGCCGAAGGAGAAATCAAGCATTTCGAAGTGAGGTTGGCGACACGCCCGATAAGTGCGGTGACGCTTAGGTTGGAGGCATCCAAAGGAGCCGATCTCGAAGTGGATGCGGATCCGACTGCCCGAGGCCGACAAAGCACGATGGTCATCGAACCTGCGGATTGGAACAAGATGCGCGAGGTGGCAGTGGAGGCTCTGCGAGATGCGAACGATGATGACGAACGAGCGGAGATCTCGGTGCAGGCCTCGGGAGGGGACTACGACGGGATGACGGATCGGATGAGGGTGACGGTGCGCGATGCCGGGAACCGCTCGGCGTGGCTGACACGATTTGCAAGGACGGTGGGATTGCAGGCGATCGAGGGGATCGAGTCTCGGATGGATGGCGATCAACGAAGGGATTCGGGGGTGTCGGCGAGAGTGGCCGGTCGCGAGGTCAAGGCCGGGGATATCTCGATGGAGAGCCTCGATCAGATGAGGGAGGATTTGGATGATGACCGGGACGATGATTCGAACGATGACTTCGAGCGCGAAAATACCCTGACGCTGAGCGAGGTGCTATCGAACGGGACATCGTTCAATATCGCCCAATCCACCGAAGCGAGCGGCGTGTCGCTGTGGGGCGAGATCCAAGCATCGGGCTACGAAGGACAGTCGGCGGCATCCACGGTGGATGGAGAGGTGAACACCGGAATGCTGGGAGTGGATTACGCACGAGGGAACTGGATGGTGGGATTGGTGGGGATGCATAGCGAGGGTGAAGGCGGTTTGAAAAAGGGTGACGAGCTGACGGGCAAAGAAGCGAATCTGACGACCATGATCCCGTGGGCTGCGATTTCCTTCGAAGGCGGGATGCACTTGCGCGGGGCGCTCGGTTATGGAAGCGGAGAGATGAGACTGAATCGGCCGGATGGGTCCGCCTCCGAGAGTTCGTTGGATTGGGGGATGATGAACTTGGGTCTTAGAAAGAATCTGACCGAGTCGCCGGAAGAGGGATTCGGCCTTGCCTACACCACGGATTTTCTGTGGACCAAGATTCGCTCGGACGAGATGGATGAAGGGGGGGAGATCGAGGGCGAGTCAAGGCGGGTGCGGGCGGGAATCGAGGGCTCGTTGGTGCAAAGGAGCGAGACGGGAGCCCGCTTCTCCCAAAGGGTGGATGCCGGGATTCGTCATGACAGCGGGGATGCCGAGGAGGGATGGGGATTGGATGTGGGAGCGGGCTTGACCTACGGCGACGGCAGGGCGGGGCTGGAAATGTCGTTGAAAGGTCGGGTGCTGGTCTATCACCGAGAAGAGGCGACTCGGGATTGGGGTGTGTCGGCGGGTATCGAATGGGATGGGGATCCGGGTACGAGTCGCGGATTCTCGGTTAGGGTCCATAACGATCTCGGAGGGATCGAGCCCGAAGGAGGGACGACCGCACTGTTCTCGGATGATGCCTTCCCGAGTCTGGTAGGCAGCAGCGAAAGTCGAGGAATGCGCTGGCGAGCGGAGGCTGCCTACGGAATGAAATTCGGCAAACGAGGGCTGGTGGGCTCGCCCTATTTGGAGCATGTGCGCTCGTCGAGCGAGCGTCAAAATCGACTCGGCTATCGTTTGGAAGACGAAAAGGATGGCGGTTTGGAAATGGATGTCTATTTGACGAGCCGGGAAAGCGAAAGCGGGCAAGGCGATCCCGATCTCTCGATCGAGGGAAGCGTGAGATACGATATCAAACCGTGGGAGTGATATGAGCATAGTCCTTCGAGGGGCGATCTTTCCGATCTTTGCCTCGGGCGCTCCGAGTCTCATAGCTTATCGCTCCTTTGAGCGAGCAAGAAGAAGCGGGCGCTTTGCAATCTCGCTTGCGTTGTCGTTGCGAGAACGTATTTGCAAAATTGATTCCTTGATGTAAAGCCTTGAAAATATCTATCGGATTGCGACGTTATATTCCAAAAGATCGATTTTCGACGGATAGCACCGCGATGGGTTGCTGTTAACTTCGTGGAAACATGCTCATTCAGTTCGTCAAGCAGCCATCAAGAATCGGCAGGGCTCCTTTGACTGAGGTATCGCTTCAAGTGGTGCGGTGGGTCATGTCGACTTTCGAATTTCCGAAGGTTTTTATGGAAGAAAAGGCAGTGGACCGATGCCCGCATCGGCACGAGCAGACAGATATCTCTTTGGAAAGCATGGATTGTCGATGTGCGCAAGCATCGATATCGAGAGGCATTTGACCAAGGGGGGATTGGCATGAAAGAAGCGACTCAGATGATCGTGACCGCTCAGCCCGAGGCATCCGAATCCGGCGCCCGCGTATTGATGCGCGGCGGCAATGCGGTCGATGCGGCGATGACCGCGGCCTTGGTCGCCGGGGTTGTCGATCCGCAGATGTGCGGCATCGCCGGTTTCGGATCCTGTCAGATCTACGACCCCGATTCCGGCCGCCACGAGGTCATCGACTTTCACGGCAAGACCCCGTTGGCGGCGACGCCGGATATGTGGGAGGACCGGCTCGCAGGCGAGACCCGAGACGGATTCGGCTTTGTCCTTGAAGACAATGCCAACGATCTCGGCTATGGCGCGGTGACCACGCCCGGCTCGTTGATGGCCTATTTCGAGGCCGCGCACGACTACGGCACATGGGACTGGGCCGATATAGTCGCCCCCGCGGTGCGCCAAGCGGAACGGGGCTTTCTTGTGCGCCCGCATGTCCATCACTGGTGGACCCACGGGGCCGATATGGGGCGGGTTCGAGTGGAGCAACGGTTGGGCTTCTCTCGCACCGGGCGCGATATCTATTTCCGCGCGGACGGGCGGGTGAAGATGATCGGCGAACGGTTGGAGAACCCCGATTTGGCGCGCACGCTTTCGTTGATCGCCCGCGAAGGGGCGGATGTGTTCTACAAAGGCGAAATCGCGGATCGGATCGATGCGGATTTCGCCGCCAACGGCGGCCTGATGCGCAAGGCGGATCTCGAGGCTTATCAGACGACCCGTACCGAGCCGCTGCGCGGTTCCTACCGGGGATTCGATCTGGCGACGAACCATCCCCCCGGCGGCGGCCTCATGCTGATCGAGATGCTCAACATCCTCGAACATTTCGATCTCGCCGCGATGGGACACAATTCGACCGACTATATCCGGATCGTCAGCGAGGCGATGAAGGCGGCAACCGCCGACAAGGACGCCTATATCGGGGATCCGGTCTTCGTCGAAATTCCCGAGCGTTTGATGGACAAGACTTATGCTGCGCAGATCGCCGAACGGATCAAGGGCGGCGAGAAAATGCACGTGCCCCGGTTAGGCACGCCCGAGCCGAAGGACACGACGCATGTTTGCGTGGTCGATAAAAACGGCATGTGCGTGACCATGACCCATTCGCTGGGCATGCCCTCGGGGGTGATCACCGACGGGCTCGGCTTCATGTTCAATGGCTGCATGGCGGTCTTCGATCCGCGCCCGGGACGGGCGGGATCGATCGCGCCGGGCAAGTCCCGTTTCTCGTCTTTATGCCCGACGATCGCCTTCCAATCCGGCGCCCCGAAGGTGCTTTTGGGCGCACCGGGCGGCACCCAGATCGCCATGGGTGTCCTGCAGGCGCTGCTGAACGTCTTGGATTTCGACATGTCGATGGTCGAGGCGGTTTCTTGCCCGAGGTTTTCGGCGACCTCCGATGCGATCGACATCATGAACCGGATACCCGGCTATGTGGTCGAACCGCTGGAGAAGGATGGTTATCAGGTGATCCGCTCCGCCATGAGCTTCGGGATCGCTGCGGTGCATGGGATACGGATCGATGACGGTCGTCTGACGGGCTGGGCCGATCCCGGTCATGATGGCGTGGCGCTCGGGGTCTGACTGAAAAACCGGCATCGACGCCCGACCGCGGGGGGAGGGGGGCATCGGTTGGATGCGGGGGCCGAAAAACGGCGCATTCGGCGGCGATGGTCGCCGATGTTTTCAAGGCGCCGGATTTTGCAAACCAAGACCCGCCCGATGATTTGGCGTGTTGACAACCCTCTTGCATTAATGCGTCACTTCATTGGATGCTCGCAGCGGATCCGTATTCGAAAGGCGCTCTCGTGTCATCGGGATCCGAATCATCGAAGCGCCCGAGATCTCCGCCCGAGTCGACATCGGAACTTTTGAACGAGGAGAGAAAAACCATGCAACCCAAAACCATCGTGCAATTCGCGGCCGCCGCCGCTTTGGGGGCGATGATGTCCACCACCGCCGTGGCCGGACCGGACGATGACAGCCTGATCATCGCTTGGGGCAGTGCAGGACCCATCGAGAATGTCGACAGCTATGTGAACAATACCCGCTACGGTATATGGTTCAGCCGCATGGTCTGGGATCAGCTGATCTACAGAGAGCCCAAGACTTTCGAATACAAGCCATTGCTGGCAACCGGTTGGGAGCAACTCGGCGATACGGTTTGGCGGTTCAATCTGCGCAAGGGGGTCAAGTTCCACAATGGCGAGCCCTTCGATGCCGACGATGTGGTCTTCACCTTGAACTGGGTTGCGAACCCCGAGAACGGAGTCAAGGTTCAACGGAACGTCAACTGGATCAAGGACGCCCGCAAGGTCGATCGCTTTACCGTCGATGTGGAAATGAAACGCCCCTTCCCCCAAGCATTCGAGTTCTTGAGCGGTCCCATCACGATCTATCCGAACGAATACTATGCCGAGGTCGGACCGGAGGGCATGCACGAGCGACCCGTCGGTACCGGTCCGATGAGAGTGGTCTCGGTCAAGACCGCCGAGGAGTATGTGCTCGAAAAGAACCCCGACTACACTTGGGGCTCCCCCAAGGGCGAAGCGCAGGTCAGCCGCATGGTCGTGCGCGAGATCGCCGATGTGCAAACGCAGATCGCCGAGCTTTTGGCGGGCGGCATCGACATCACCGCGGATATCTCCGCCGACCACGTCGATCAAATCGGCGGCGTGCCGGGTTTTTCCGCCATGCAAGCGGGCACCATGCGGACCGGCTATATCGGCTTCGACGCCGCCAATCGCTCGGGGCACGAAGCCATCAACAACCCGATGGTCCGTCAGGCCATCGCCCACGCCGTGGACCGCGAGAGTTTGGTGAGGAATCTGATCCGCGGCGATGCCGGTGTGATCCACACCCCTTGTTTCCCCACCCAGTTCGGCTGTGATGAAAACGCGGCCGTGACATATCAATTCGATCCGGAAAAGGCGAAGGCTCTGTTGGCCGAGGCCGGTTATCCGGATGGTTTCGAGATCGAGTTCTACACCTTTCGCCCTGCGGACTGGGCCGAGGCGGTCATGGGCGATCTGGCCAAGATCGGGATCAAGGCCAATCTGACCAAGATGCCTTATTTCGCTCTGCGCGACAAGCAGCGCAATGAAGGCACGACACCCATGTTCTTGATGGACTGGGGGTCCTATTCGATGAACGATATGTCCGCCATCACCTCGCATTTTTTCAAAAAAGGCCCGGATGATTTCGCCTTGGACGACGAGCTGGCCGCTTGGCTGGAAGCCGGTGATACGAATACGGATCCGGCCGTTCGCAAAGAGAACTACGCCAAGGCCATCGAACGAATCACCGGCGAACTCTATTGGCTGCCGATGTTCAACCATGTCCGAAACTATGCCTTCCATGAAGATCTGAATTTCGTCGGCTATGCGGATGAGATCCCGCGCTTTTGGCAATATGGCTGGAAGTGATGGGTTGACAAGCCCCGGGGTGCGCGGTAAAGCGCACCCCGGTCTCGCCGGGGCGATTCGATGCTGGTCTATGCGCTGAAGCGAACGTTCGTCGCCTTTTTGATCTTGATCGTCGTATCGGGGTTGACGTTCTCGCTATCCCATTTATCCACCGACCCGGCGTTGACGATCGGCGGGGAAAACGCCTCCGATGAGGATATCGAGGCGATCCGCATCCTCTACGGTTTCGATCGCCCGGTTTATGAACAATATTTCAGTTGGCTCGGCCGCGCCTTGCAAGGGGACTTCGGCGAAAGCTATCACTATAAAGCGCCGGTGGTGGAAATGATATCGGGCAGAATCGGCACGACCATGACCTTGGGCGTTGCGGCCATTTTATTCGCCTTGATCGTTTCGATCCCCTTGGGCACGGTCGCGGCCATGCGACCCAATTCGTTGATCGACCGCTTCGCCTTGCTGATCGCCGTCCTCGGGCAGGCGCTGCCGACCTTTTGGTTCGCATTGATGATGATCATCGTCTTCGGAGTTTGGTGGCGTTGGTTGCCGATATCCGGCAATACGACCTGGGCCCATTTCGTGATGCCGACCATCGCCCTCGGGTACTACGCCACCCCGGCGTTGATGCGTTTGACGAGGGCGGGGATGATCGAGGTCTTGGCCTCCGACTATATCCGTACCGCCCGGGCGAAGGGACTCTCGCCGACCTCGATCTTGTTCAAGCATGCGCTTAGGAATGCGATCATTCCGGTGGTGGCGCTGGCGGCGGTTTGGTTCGGCTTCATGCTGGGCGGGTCGATCGTCATCGAGACGATCTTCAATCTCAAGGGCATCGGGTGGTTGTCCTACGATGCGCTGCTGCGATCGGATCTGCCGGTGGTCCAAGCCATCGTGTTGATCTTCGCATCGTTTTATGTGGTGCTGACGCTGTCGGCGGATTTATTGAACGCCTATCTCGATCCGAGAATTTCCGTGCGATGACCGATGCGAGCCCATCTTCGCAGCCAAGCCTGCGGATCGCCGAGGAGATCCTCGAGCCGAGCCCGATGGCGAAGCTCCGGCGGCGGATTTTCAAAAATTACAGCTTCTTGATCGGCGCCTTCATTTTGGTGCTGATCGTCTCGATCGCTCTGCTGGCCCCGGTCCTCGAGGCCTCGGGCTGGATACAGGACCCCTACGCACAGGATCTGAGCAAGCGGCTGAACAATCCCTTTTGGCACGAGAAGAAGTTCGACGCCGATCATATTTTGGGCACCGACAAGGTAGGGCGCGACTACCTGTCTCGCCTCGTCTACGGCGCGCAGATATCGTTGTTGATCGGTTTTTCGACCATGATCATCTCGGGCTTCATCGGCACCGTCCTTGGCGTATCCGCGGGCTACTTCGGCGGCCGCATCGATATGGTGGTGAACTTCATCATCAACACTCGCTTGGCCATGCCGGTTTTTCTGGTGGCGATGGCCGCGGTGGTCGCGTTCGGGGCCTCGCTTTTGGTGGTGATCATGGTCTTGGGGCTGTTTCTTTGGGATCGATTCGCAGTGGTCATGCGAAGTATCACCATGCAGGCGCGGGACTTGGATTATGTAAAGGCCGCACGCGCATTGGGCTGTTCGACGCCCTATATCATCGTGCGGGAGATATTCCCGAATGTGTTGTCGTCGTTGACAGTGGTTGCAACAGTCGAGATGGCGAATGCAATTTTGTTGGAGGCCGCCCTTTCTTTCCTCGGTTTCGGGGTGCAGGCTCCTACGCCGTCTTGGGGGCTGATGCTCAACGAAGGGCGCGAGTACATGTTCTTCTCGGCTTGGCTGTTGGCTTTGCCCGGCGGTTGCCTCTTCCTGCTGGTCTTGGCGATCAACCTCTTCGGCGACGGTCTTCGGGATGTCGCCTTGGAGCGCGAGCGATGAGCGGTGACAACATTTTGGAGGTTCAAAATCTCAAAGTCGATATTCCGGTAACGGCGGGGATGCTACATCCCGTGCGCGGGGTTTCATTCACCGTCGCCCGCGGGGAGACGCTTTGCATCGTCGGCGAATCCGGATGTGGCAAGTCCTTGACCTCCTTGGCATTGATGGGATTGTTGCCCAAGACCGCGATCCGCACCGCCGACAGGATGGATTTTTTGGGACAAGATATCCGCGATTTCAAAGAACGCCGGATGGCGGCGCTGCGCGGGGTCAAGATGGCGATGATCTTTCAAGAGCCGATGACCTCTTTGAATCCCGCATATACGATCGGCAATCAGTTGATGGAGGTCTATCGGCGCCATATTTCCAAGAACGGATCCGAAGCGCGAGCGCGGGCGATTTTCCTTTTGGAAAAGGTCGGGATCTCCGCCGCCGCCTCGCGCCTGTCGCAATATCCGCATCAGTTATCGGGCGGTCTGCGGCAGCGGGTGATGATTGCCATGTCGTTGATGTGCGGGCCGGATCTGATCATCGCCGACGAGCCGACCACCGCTTTGGACGTGACGATCCAAGCGCAGATCTTGCATCTCTTGGCCGAGCTGCAAGACGAGTTCGAGATGGGCATGATTCTGATTACCCACGATCTGGGTGTCGTCGCTCGCGTTGCGGATCAGGTGCAGGTGATGTACGCCGGGACCACGGTCGAAGAAGGGCCCTGTCAGGCAGTGTTCGACAATCCCCTGCATCCTTATACAGCGGGCTTGCTGCGATGCATTCCGGTACCGGGCAAGGCCAAACGGGGTTCGAAGCTCGGATCCGTGCCGGGAATCGTTCCCAATCTGGTCGGTGATCTGCAAGGGTGCATGTTCCGTAACAGATGCGCGCATGCAAGTTCGATCTGCGAAACTCTCTCCGGCGAGCCGACGCGGATCGACGATGGCCATGCCTTCACCTGCCGCCTGACGCCGGAAGAAGCCGCAAAGACCGCGGCGGTACAGGGGGTCGCATGAGCGAAACGGCTCTTCGAACCGTCGATGTATCCTGCGTCTTCGAAGTCAGCCAAGGCTTCATGAAAGGCACGAAACCGTTGCGCGCGGTGAATGGGGTATCGTTGAATATCCCGAAGGGTCGGGTCGTCGGTCTGGTCGGGGAATCCGGCTGCGGCAAGTCCACCATGGCGAATATCCTGTTGGGCTTGCAAAAGCCGACATCGGGAGATGTGATGTCGGGGGATTCGCTCTACTACGGCCAACAGACCGGTTATCTTGATCGCAAGAAGATCGCCCGGCGCATCCAGCCGATCTTTCAAGATCCCTATTCGTCGCTGAACCCGACGAAGACCATCCACTCCATCGTCTGTCTTCCCTTGCGGATCCACAATATCGGTGATCCCTCAAAGTGGGATAAGAAGGTCTATGACATCTTGGATCTCGTCGGCCTGCCGAAAAGGGTCGCGCAATCCTATCCCTCGCAGATGTCAGGTGGGCAGCGCCAACGGGTGGCCATCGCCAGAGCGCTGATCATGAAACCCGAGGTGGTTATATGCGACGAACCGACCTCCGCCTTGGATGTCTCAGTGCAATCCCAGATACTGAACCTCTTGCAGGATTTGCGCCAAGAGCTGGGGCTGACCTATCTGTTGATCTCCCATAACTTGGCGGTGGTCGAGCATATGGCCGATCGGGTTGCCGTGATGTATCTGGGCCGGATCGTCGAAGAGGCCGATGCGAATACCCTGTTCGACGATCCCCGCCATCCCTATACGAAGGCTCTGCTCGGGTCGGTTCTGACGCCGGATCCGTCGCTGGGCGTGCCGGATACGCATCTTGGAACCGTATTCCCCAACCCCATCGATCCGCCCTCGGGCTGTTCGTTCCATCCACGCTGCTCCGAATGCATGGATATATGCAGCAAAAAGGCGCCGAAGCCTTCGGTGGAGGGTGGGCGAATGATCGAATGCCATCGATACCAGACGAACGAAGCCGAAGTCGCTTGAAGGATTCCGCTCGCTCCCATCGGTCGGTGCGAAAAATATGAGTGAAAAATACGGGTGCGAAAAAACGACAATCCCGCTCGCAATCCCTCGGGGCCTTGTCTGGATGGATGCGAGCCCCACTACTCGGTGAAAAAGATGAAAACATTCATTGCCTGTCTCGGTACGGAGACGAACTCCTTTTCGAATCTGCCCACCGGGATGCAGACCTTCCTCGACTCGATGTACTTCGAGGGCGATGCGACACGGCACCCGCCCAATCTTTTTTCGCTGCCCTTGCATATTTGGCGACGAAAGACCGAGGAGCGCCAAGGAGAGGTCGTCGAGTCCATCGCCGCTTTTGCGCAACCCGCCGGACTGACGGTGCGCTCGGTCTACGAAGGTCTCCGGGATAGGATCCTTGCGGATCTACGAGCCGCTTCGCCGGTGGATATCGTCTTGTTATCCCTCCACGGGGCCATGACGGCGGAGGGCTATGACGACTGCGAGGGCGACCTGATGCGAAAGGTCCGAGATATCGTCGGCCCGGATGTCGTCTTGGGTGTCGAACTGGATCTGCACTGCTCCATAACGCCGGCCATGACCGAAGCGGCCGATGTCATGGTGCTGTTCAAGGAGTATCCACATACGGATGTCGGACCTCGGGCCGAGGAGCTGTTCGACATCTGCGCCAGAGTGCATGCGGGCGAGGTGAATCCGGTCATCGCCGTCCATGACTGCAAGATGATCATGAAGTGGCGCACGCCCACGGAGCCGATGAAGACCATCGTCTCGCAGATGCAGGACGCAGAAGGCCAAGGCGATATCCTGTCGGTCAGCTTTGCGCACGGCTTTCCTTGGCAGGATGTGCCTTGTACCAGCGGAAAGATGGTCGTGGTCGCAAACGCAAATGCACAGGCGGCGGCGGAGACGGCGAAACGCTTCGCGCAGCGCCTATGGTCCGTCCGAGACGAGGCCAACCAGAGCATGATATCGACCGATCAAGCATTGGATCTGATCGAGGCGGGCCCCGGACCCGTGGTGATTGCGGATGTCGCGGACAATGCCGGTGGAGGAGCCCCCTCGGATTCGACCTTCGTGCTCCGGGCGGCACTGGATCGCGGCATCGCAGGACTGATGACCGGTCACTACTGGGATCCGATCGCGGTGCGTTTTTGCCAAGAGGCCGGAGAAGGGGCGAGCATCGACCTGCGCATCGGCGGCAAATGCGGGGTGTCCTCCGGCGATCCGGTCGATCTTCGGGTGAGGGTCAAGCGCATTTTAGAGGAAGCCGGGCAGACCTTCGGGGATGCCCGCATGCCCATGGGTACGGCGGTGTGGGTGACAACCGGGGATATCGACCTGATTCTGACGACCAAGCGGACCCAAGTATTTCACCCCGACGGCATGACCCAGCTGGGTGTGGATCCAACCGCCTATCGGGGTATCGTCGTGAAATCCACGCAGCACTTCTATGCAGGCTTCGCCCCCATCGCCTCCCGCATCGAATATCTATCGGGCCCCGGCGCCATCCCTCCGGATTTCGCGACGATTCCCTATCGGCACTTTGGCGACGATTATTGGCCGAAAGTCCAAGACCCTTTCAACGAGGGTTGAAGCACAAGTCCGATATCGGACTTATCGATCCGGCGATCAAGCCGTCTCGGGAGCGAACGTATTCAAGGTCATCCAAGGCGATGGGGTTTAAGCGATGATGGGTCCGGCTTTTCGGCGAGATCGATCCCCGCACCCGAGAGCCCGAACAATCTCGAGCGATCGTCTTGACGTTAGCGGGTATCGTTGCGAATTGAGATCGGCGAAAAATAAAAGGCCCCGTCAAGGGCCTTTTTGAATGGTCGGGGTGAGAGGATTTGAACCTCCGACCCCTGCCTCCCGAAGGCAGTGCTCTACCAGGCTGAGCTACACCCCGAATATTTTAGCGCTTGAGCGAATCCTCGGCGACCTTTGGATACGCCGATCAGTCGGTGCGACGATTGACCGCGAACTTTGCAAGCCCTCGCAGGGTTTCTCGCCGGCGAGAATCCGGTATCTCGAGCAACGCTCGCTCCGCAAGGCTCGCATGCTCCGTCGCAATCTGCGAAGTGTAGGCGATCGACCCCGCAGATTCAATGATCGCCAGAACTTCCTCGATGGCATCGAGTCGGCTGCTCGTGACGGCTTCTCGCAGAATGTCCGCATTTCGAGGATCGCTTTCGCGGATGGCGTGAATCAGGGGCAAGGTGGGTTTGCCCTCGGCCAAGTCGTCGCCGGCATTCTTGCCGAGCCCTTGGCCATCGTTCACCGGATAGTCCAGGATATCGTCGATGAGCTGGTAGGCAATCCCCAAGTGATGGCCGTAGCGGGCCATCGCATCCTCCTGCGCAGGCATGGCTTCGGCGCAGATCGCCCCGATGCGCGCCGCCGCTGCGAAAAGATCGGCGGTTTTGCGACCGATGATCTCGAAATAGCCGGCCTCGGTGGTATCGGGATCGCGACAATTGATCAGCTGCATCACTTCGCCCTCGGCAATCCGATTGGTGGTATGGGCCATGATCTCCATGATCCTGATGTTGCCGACCTCCACCATCAGCTGGAAGGCGCGCGAATAGAGAAAATCCCCGGCCAGCACCGAGGCTTCGTTGCCGAATAGACGATTCGCCGTCTCTCGTCCGTGTCGCATCCCCGAGCTATCGACAACGTCATCGTGTAGCAAGGTGGCGGTGTGGATGAGTTCGATCACCGCCGCAAGCCGGATATGCCGCTCGTTTATTTCAAGATTGTCCTCGGTATGGTGGCAAGCGCGGGCGCTAAGGAGGACGAGGATCGGGCGCAGGCGTTTGCCGCCGCCGGCGATGACATGCTCGGAGATTTCGTTGACGAGGGGAACATCGGAATCGAGGTGCTTTCGAAGCAGCCGATCCACCGCTTCGAGATCGATCTCGACCGACTTCCTGATCGATGCCAGATCGAGGAAGGGGGTGGGGGGGTGGCTGTGAAATTCGGTGGCGGTCATGAGGTCGGTGGTTTTTTCGGTTGAAAGTCCGTCTTTCGAAGGGTATCGGGGGCGGCGAGGGGGAATTATCGGTTTATTCGGGATCGAGGATCGAATTTCGCATCCGGTATCCTTTTCTTGTCTCCTTCCATCGATCGACTGACCTTGCCGGGAGAGGATGTCGTCTTTTACAAGTCAGATGGATTTCGGGCGAACAGATCGATGCCGATGCCGGTTATAATTATCCACCGGAACGGTATCTATCCGCTGAAACGATATCCGCCGAAACAGCGCGATCCATCCAAGGCTTCGAGTCGCTAAGAGCCATCGGGACTCGTCGGTGGCGGTATCTGCGGACCTTGGTTTTTCGAGGTCGCCCGTCGATTTCGAGGTGGCGGTCGGGTCGATAAACGAATTTCTTTTCGGGAGTCAATCCAATGTATGCGGTGATAGCAACGGGCGGCAAGCAATATCGGGTCAGCCAAGGGGATCGCCTGCGGGTCGAAAGGCTCGATGCCACGGAGGGTAGCGAGGTCGATCTCGATAAAGTCCTGTTGGTCAGCGATGGTCAGCAGGTGGAAGTCGGAACCCCTTTTGTGTCCGGTGGCAAGGTGAGGGCGATCGTTCGAGCCCATGGCCGTTCGAAAAAGGTAAAAGTGGTGAAATTCAAGCGTCGCAAGAACTATCTTCGGCAGCATGGCCATCGCCAGAATTTCACGGAATTGGAAATCGGGTCGATTACGACCGGCTAGTTGCAAGGAGCAGCGAAATGGCGCATAAAAAAGCGGGCGGAAGCAGTAAAAACGGACGCGATTCGCATTCCAAGCGGTTGGGCGTCAAACTCTTCGCCGGACAGGAAGTCAAGGCCGGGGGTATCATCGTTCGTCAACGAGGAACGCGTTTTCATCCGGGAATGAATGTCGGCTGCGGGCGCGATCACACGCTTTTCGCCACCCTCGACGGGCATGTGTTTTTCGAACGCAAAGGGCCTTTGGGGCGTAAATACGTAAGCGTTCGCCCGGCGACCTGATCGGCATCGCTTTGCGCTTGTCGGCGATGCGAATGATCGGATCGCAACTCGAGTGCAGCCTGCGTTATGCGGCCCGATGTCGAGGGGCATTCGATCCTTGCCTAGACCCTGCCGCCCGAGGCAGGGTTTTTCGTTTCGGTCGGCAGCGCTTTGAACGCCCATGATCGGTTGATCTTGCGATCCTCGAAGACCTCCTATCCATCATGAAATTCGTCGATGAAGCGCTGATTACGATCGAGGCGGGGGCGGGTGGTCATGGTTGTTCGAGCTTTCGGCGAGAGAAATACATCCCCAAAGGGGGGCCGGACGGAGGGGACGGGGGCGTCGGGGGCGATGTCGTGTTGATCGCCGATGCCGGGCTCAATACCTTGGTCGATTTTCGCTATACCCGTCGCTTCAAAGCCGAGAACGGGCAGCCCGGTCAAGGAAAAAATCGCACGGGCAAAGATGGCGCCGACCGCCATATCAAGGTCCCGGCGGGCACGATGATTTTCGATGCCGCCGACGGCTCGCCGATAGGAGAACTGGCGGCGCCCGGCGAGCGATTGCGGGTGGCGCAAGGCGGGGGGAGGGGGCTCGGCAATGCCCGCTTCAAATCATCCATCAACCGCGCTCCGAGGCGGACCACGCAAGGCAAGCAAGGCCAGTTCTTAGAACTAAAACTCGAGCTTCGATTGCTTGCGGATGTGGGGTTGGTCGGGTTACCCAATGCCGGCAAGTCGACCTTGATCCGAGCGGTCTCCGCCGCTCGCCCGAAGGTGGCGGACTACCCCTTCACGACCCTCTATCCGGCGCTCGGAGTGGTCCGTTTGGGGCCGGATCGTAGTTTCGTGATGGCGGATATCCCGGGGTTGATCGAGGGGGCTCATGCCGGCGCCGGCCTCGGCAGCCGTTTTTTGCGCCATCTTTCCCGTAATCGAATTTTGCTGCATCTGGTCGATATCGCACCGATCACCGAGCAAAGCGATGCGGTGTCTCAAGTGCGGGGTATCGAGCGCGAACTTTTATCCTTCGAATCCGGCTTGCTGGCGAGCAGAGAGCGTTGGCTGGTCCCGTCGAAGATGGATCTTCTCCCCCCGGACGAGCGCGAGCCTGCGGTGGCGGCGCTGGTGGAGGCTCTGAACTGGCGCTTCCCCGTCTATCCGATTTCGGCCCTGACCGGCTCGGGAGTGGATGCGTTGAGCGAGGCGATGATGCGAAGGATCGAGTCGAGCGGTGCCGGCGATTTCGAGGTATCCGATTGATGTCAGCGCAAGAAGGCGGCGAATCGAGAGAGAAATCCGGGCTTGAGATCGGAGGCGACATCGCATCGGTGATCCCCTCGCACGAGTCGCCAAGGACGCAGCGCAGGGGCGGAGCGGGCCGCTGGGTCATCAAGATCGGCAGCGCGTTGATCACCGATGACGGGCGTGGAGTGGACCCATCCATCATCAATATCTGGGTCGAGCAGATGGCCGATCTGCGCCGGTGCGGGGTCGATGTGGTCTTGGTCTCCTCGGGGTCGGTGGCGGAGGGGATGCGCCGTTTGAGGCTTGTCCGTCGCCCCGAGGCCATCTACGAGTTGCAGGCGGTGGCGGCGGTCGGTCAAATGGGTCTGGCGCAGGTCTATGAATCGTGCTTTCAACGGCGAAATACGCATACCGCGCAGATTCTTCTCACCCACGAGGATTTTTCGAATCGCGGCCGCTATTTGAATGCCCGTCGCACGCTTCGGGAGCTGTTGCGACACCGGGTCTTGCCGGTGATCAACGAAAACGATGCGATCGCCACTCCCGAGATCCGTTTGGGCGATAACGATAATCTTGCAGGCTTGGTGGCCAATCTGGTGGAGGCGGATCTTCTGATCATCCTCACGGATCAGCCGGGGCTTTTCGATCGGGATCCGCGCTTGTATCCGAGCGCCGAACTGATCGCCCGCGGCAAAGCGGGGGATCCGGCGTTGGAAGCGGGGGCGGGGCAAGGCGGAGCGCTCGGCCGCGGCGGGATGCGGACCAAGCTCAAGGCCGCCGCCTTGGCCGCTCGTTCCGGGACGTGCACCCGCATCGTCTCCGGCCGCGAGCCCGATGTGCTTCGCCGCCTGTTCGAAGGCGAGGAGATCGGAACCTGTCTCGAGCCGGGGCAGGCACCGCTGCAGGCCCGCAAACAATGGCTGGCGGGTCAGCTGAGCGTGCGCGGCCGTCTATCCATCGACGAGGGGGCGGCGAAAGTTCTGCTCGAGTCCGGACGTAGCCTTCTGGCGGTCGGGGTGCGGGCGGTAACGGGTGATTTCGCGCGCGGGGAGGTCGTTGCCTGTTTCGATCCATCGGGCGTCGAGATCGCTCGGGGGCTTTCGAATTACGATGCCAAGGAAACGCGCCGGATCATGGGCCATCGCAGCGAAAAAATAGCGGATCTACTGGGCTATGCCAACGATCCGGAGCTGATCCACCGGGATAATCTGGTGGTGATGACCGAATGATCCGCAAAGAACGGGCGCAAGCGGAATTCGAACGATGTAGCGAGGGCCGAAAGGAAGGCCTTGGCGATGCAACGCCCGATCAAGGGCTTCGCCCGAGCGAATCGATGTCGAAGACGATCGCCGAAGACTCGATCGCCGAAGCCTTTGGACAAAGCGCCGAGCGGTCTTTGCGATCAAGGCTCGAATCTCTAGGGTTCGAGCCTTGGCCGCAAAAGCGACGATATTGCGAAAGCCGGCTTCGTCGGCGCCCTCGTCGCCATATAAAATCAATATCGATATCAATATCGGGGACGAGTCCCGCCGAACCGAGGCTCGGACGGCGGCAAACCGCCTTGCCGTCTCCTATTCAAGAGGGCGATCAGGCGGATGCGAGGGCTTTGAGTCGGGCGTTGAGCCGTTTTTTATGCCGTGCCGCCTTGTTTTTATGGATGAGGTTTTTCCCCGATGCGCTATCGAGCAGGGGGAATGCGCGCTTGGAAGCCTCTTGTGCACCATTGACATCGTTGCTATCGAGCGCGCGGATCATGCGCTTGATGCTGGTGCGCATCCTCGAGCGCAAACTGGTATTGTGCATGCGTCTTTTTTCGGACTGTCGCGCACGCTTTCTCGCTTGGGAACTGTTGGCCACCGGTTCTACTCTCCTTCGAATCATGAATTCGATGCGACAATATCGATCGAGCGAAGATATTTGCAAATATCCGAAAAAAGGGCATTTGCAAAGTCAACTGGGTATTATGCACCAGCCAAGGCTTCCATGGCAACGCAATTCGATACCTCGGATGTCGATTTCGCTTCGTTCTTTCGACGTTCTTCGATATCCTCCTCGGTAATGCGTTTTTCGATTCATCGATTCCTCGGTTCACGGTGAGCCAATCCCTTCTCAAATCCGTTGCGGCCGTCGGTGCCGGCACCACCGCTTCCAGGGTGCTCGGTTTCGTGCGCGATATCCTGATCGCCCGTGTTTTCGGCGCCGGAGCGGGGGCCGACGCCTTCTTCGTCGCCTTTCGCATCCCGAATTTCCTGCGCCGCCTCTTCGCCGAGGGCGCCTTCTCCCAAGCCTTCGTCCCCATCTTGAGCGAATACCGAGCGCAGCGTTCGCCCGAGGACGTACGCGATCTCCTTTCCCACGTGCTCGGGGCGCTGGCCGGTGGGCTAAGCATTGTGACCGTGGTCGGGGTCGTCTCGGCGCCGTTGTTGATCCTCGTTTTCGCTCCGGGTTTTAGCGCCGATCCGGAAAAATACGAACTGGCGGTGCAGCTGGTTCGGATCACTTTCCCTTATGCCCTGTTCATTTCCTTGGTGGCATTCGCCGGAGGCGTGCTGAACGCATTCGGTCGCTTTGCCGTACCCGCATACACCCCGGTGTTCTTGAATCTATGCTTGATCGCGGCGGTTCTTTGGCTGGCTCCGGTGCTCGAACAGCCGGCATTGGCACTGGCCGTCGGGGTCTTCGTCGCCGGGATCGTCCAGCTCGCCTTTCAGTTTCCCTTCCTCGCCGCGATCGGGATGTTCGTGCGTCCCCGATGGCGGCGGGCTCACGAAGGGGTGGGCCGGGTCATCAAACTGATGATCCCCGCCCTCTTCGGCGTATCCGTTTCCCAGATCAACTTGCTCGTGGATACGGTGATCGCCTCGTTTTTGGTGACCGGAAGCGTGTCATGGCTCTATTTTTCGGATCGGATGATGGAGTTTCCGCTGGGGATATTCGGGATCGCCTTGGCGACGGTCATACTTCCCCACCTTTCCCGCCAGCATGCCCGGACCTTGGATCCGGCGAATTTTTCGAACACCATCGACTGGGCGCTGCGATTGGTATTGGTGATCGCAACGCCGGCAGCGGTGGGACTGGCGATATTGGCCGTTCCCATCATCGCCTCCCTTTTTCATTACGGAGCCTTCACCGCGCACGATGTTCAGATGACGGTGCGCAGCCTCATCGCCTTTTCCGCGGGATTGATCGCCTTCGTTGCGGTCAAGGTCCTCGTCACCGGTTTTTTCTCGCGCCAGGATACCCGGACCCCGGTCCGAATCGGCATGGTGGCGATGGTCGCGAATGTGATCCTCAACCTGTTGCTGATGAAGCCGTTGGCCCATGCGGGGCTTGCGCTTGCGACCACCGTATGCGCGTTCCTCAATGCCGGTTTGCTGCTGCGCAGTCTATTGGCGCAAGATGTCTATCGTCCTCGCCCGGGGTGGATCGCGCTCATATCGCGGGTGTTCATCGCCAACGCCTTGCTGGCCGCGGGATTGTGGTTTGCGCAAGGGGATGTCGCTCGATGGTTGGAGATGGCGGCCACGGAGCGAGCGCTGCGATTGACCCTTCTCGTCTTCGGCGGGGCGGTGGTTTATGCCTTGATCATGCTGGCTTTGGGTCTTCGTCCTCACCATCTTGCGATGCCCGCCGGCGGCGGGGCGGTGTCGGATGCTCGAAGCGACGGCAAAGTATGATCTCCTCGCCGGTACGTTGAGATCTGGCGAGATCCGACGATGAAAGAACCCGTCGGGGGACCCGATCCCTTGGATAAAAGACAGTGTCGGTAAAACCGAGAATGCACGCAAGAGACGGATTGAAAGCCGGATTGGAGTTGATCCGCGGGCGCTACAGCCTGCGACCCGAGCATCGTGGCTGCGTAGCGACCATAGGCAACTATGACGGAGTGCATCGGGGGCATCGGGCTTTGCTGGATCAGCTCGATGCGCTGGCATCGGAGCACGGCCTGCCATCGACATTGATCACCTTCGATCCCTCCCCGCAGGAATTCTTTTCCGCCTCGGCGGCTCCGCCTCGTCTGACTTCGTTGCGCGAGAAGATCGCCTTGCTCTCCTCTTTGCCGCTGGATCGAGTGTTGCTGCTTCGCTTCGACGAACATCTAAGGCGTATGACCTGGGAGAATTTCGTCGATATCGTCTTGGTGAAGGGTTTGGGGGTGCGGGCGGTGCTGGTGGGGGATGATTTTCGTTTCGGGCATAAAGGAGAGGGGGATTTCGATCGCTTGCTCGGTATCGGCGCAAAAAGAGGTTTCGAAGTGGTGCGGATCGAGACCTTTTCGGTGCGCGAACGTCGGGTCAGCAGTTCTTGGGTCCGAAAGGCGCTGGCGCTTGGAGATCTGGCCCTCGCCCGCGACCTGCTCGGCCGCGATTACAGCATCGGTGGGCGCGTCCGCCGTGGCGACGCTCGAGGCCGCACCATCGGTTTTCCCACCTTGAATCTCCCGATGCGCGGCCGCCGGTCGGCGCTGCTCGGGATCTATGCGGTTCGGGTGAAGGGTTTGGGGGATCGGGTGCGAGATGCGGTTGCCTATGTCGGTCCGCGGCCGACCGTCGGGGGAACGGATACGGTGCTCGAGGTGCATGTATTCGATTGGACGGGGGATGCCTACGGTCGATATGTCGAGGTGGTTTTTGTCGCTCACATCCGAGGGGATCGGAAATTCGATTCCTTGGACGCCCTCAAAGATCAGATCGTCGTCGATAGCGCCGATGCTCGCTCGATCCTTGAAAACCGGGCCAAAGCCGATGGGTGAGGAAAAATCCGTGCAGCCCTCCATCGACAAAGACGGTTCGACCGCGGAACTGTCCGATATCCGAGCGGATGCGCCGCCGGATGCGCCTCCGACATCCCGCGGGGCGTTGAAATGGCTGTGGTGTTCGCTGGCGGTGGTGATTGCGGATCAGCTGACGAAAATCGCCGCGCTTCTTTGGATCGATCCTTTGGCTCCCAAAGCCTTGGCCCCGATGCTCAACCTCGTGCTCGCCTACAACCCCGGTGCCGCTTTCAGCATTCTCAGCACCGCCGGCGGTTGGCAGCGCGGGCTTTTCATCGGCTTGGCCTTGGCGGTGAGCGCTTTGGTCGTGCGTTGGCTTTATACGATGCCCCGAAATCAGCGCCTCATGTCATGCGCGCTCTCGCTCCTGCTCGGCGGTGCGATCGGCAACATGATCGATCGGATCCATCTCGGAGCGGTGATCGACTTCATCGATGTGCATGTCGCAGGCCGGCATTGGCCGGCGTTCAATGTGGCCGATAGCGCGATTTGCATCGGAGTGGTGTTACTGATGATCTGCACATTGCGGCCGAATTCGGATTCCGAGGATTGAATCGTCGATCGGAAAATCCATGCGCTTCGATGACGCAAGGGATGAAGCGAAGATCGAAAGGCCGCCGCATCTTTTCGAAGAGCCGCTTTTTATCCACGGAATGCGACTTGGGCGAAGCGTATTTCGATCATCGCGTAGAATTTCGCCTTTGCCGTCCTGCCATGCGAGGTTTTGTCAATGGAGATCGTGCTTGCCACTCCCCGCGGTTTTTGCGCCGGGGTGGAACGGGCCATCGATATCGTGGATCGGGCATTGGAGAAATTCGGCGCCCCGATCTATGTTCGACACGAGGTCGTGCATAATCGGTCGGTGGTCGAGGATCTATCCAAAAAGGGTACGATTTTCGTCGATGAACTCGACGAGATCCCCAACGGGTCGATCGTCATTTTCAGTGCTCATGGCGTTTCCAAGGAAGTGCGCAAGGAAGCGGCCCGACGCGGTTTGCAGGTATTCGATGCCACTTGCCCCTTGGTGACCAAGGTGCACGTCGAAGTCTCGCGTTATCAAAAAGAGGGGCTCGAATGCATCCTCATCGGACATGCGGGTCATCCCGAAGTCGAGGGCACCTTGGGTCAGTTCGATGAGGCCTCGATCGGCGATGGGGCTCGTTCTCGCGGGATTCACCTGCTCGAATCATCCGAGGATGTGGCCGCGCTCGAGGTCGAAGATCCGGAACGTCTTGCCTATATCACCCAGACCACCCTTTCCGTCGACGATGCCGCCGAGATCATCGCCGCCTTGAAGGAGCGTTTTCCCGCGATACGAGGGCCGCGCAAAAGCGATATTTGCTATGCGACGCAGAACCGGCAAAATGCCGTCAAGCGCATCGCCCCCGACTGCGATGTCTTCGTCGTGGTCGGCTCCGTCAACAGTTCCAATTCCAGCCGACTGCGCGAGATCGCCGCTCGTTTTTGCCCATCGTCCCATTTGGTCGATACCGCGGGCGAGCTCGATCCCCGGTGGTTCGAAGGGGCGGGTAGAGTGGGGGTGACGGCGGGTGCTTCCGCACCGGAAGGGTTGGTGCAAGAGGTGGTTGACCGTCTCGTCGAGTGGGGAGGGCAACCGGTCGGTGCGCAAGAAACGACGAGCGAAAACGTGATCTTTTCGCTGCCGAAGGAGCTGGCCTAGGGGCTATCGATGCCCTTCGAACGAAGCGATCGGCCGGGCCATCGACGATTGAGCGATCATGTCGAAGGGGCGATGTTTGGGGAAAGCGAGGCCGAAACCCTTGGAACTCGTGTCGACGGGTGGGCGAGTTGTTGTACTCTATGATCTCGGTGCGACCTTGCAAGTCCGTTTTTTGGCGGGCAGATAGCAAGGCGGGGTTGATTCCTCGCATTCGTCCGACAAGACATCGCCGTCGAAGAACGATCGATGAAGAAACCGACTCGAAGTGGCAAAATGAGGAGAAAGGCCGATGCGGTCTCGACGAAGGCCGATCGCGAGGCGCTCGCCTCTTTGCTGCAAGAGCGCGGGGTCAATCCCACGAAGCAGCGCTTGACCATCGCCGCCCATCTACTGCATCGTCCATGTCATATCAGCGTCGATGAGTTGCGAAGAGCCCTTGTCAAGCAAGATGCGCAGGTCTCGAAGGCGACGATCTACAACACCTTGGGGCTTTTCGTGCGCAAGGGTCTGCTCCGCAAAGTCCTCGTGGATCGAAGCCGGGTGTTCTATGATTCCAATACTTCGAATCACGATCATTTTCATGATGTGGAATCGGGGCTTTTGATCGATATCGCCCCCGGGACCATTCGATTGAACGGTCTGCCCGACTTGCCGCCGGGCACCGCCATCGATGGAATCGAGACCATCATCAGATTGCGCCGGATATCGTGATATCGGATATGAGATGTCCGTCTTGCCAGCCATTTTTGCCGGTGTAGCTCAGTTGGCAGAGCAGCTGATTCGTAATCAGCAGGTCGGTGGTTCAAGTCCACTCACCGGCACCATATCGAAGAAAAACCGGATATGAGCGAGAAGATCCGGATTCTCGGCGCTTCGAAAACCGAGCCCGGGCCGCAAGGCTCGATGGGAGCGACGAGCGAAGGCATCGGATCGAAAGAAACCGCACCTGCGATCCCGATATTGTCGCCGGCGACCGGGGTTCACGCCATCGACGAGGCGCGTTTGGATGATTGGCTTGCAAGACATCTCGAGGGCTTCGGTCGAGGTCTCGATATCAGGCAGTTCGAAGGCGGGCAGTCCAATCCGACCTATCTGATCGAATCCCCGAAGCGGCGGGTCGTCTTGCGCAAGAAGCCCCCGGGGATGCTGCTTCCCACCGCTCATCGGATCGAGCGCGAATACCGTATTCTCTCGTCGTTGGCCTTGACCGAGGTGCCCGTGCCTGCCGTTTTAGGGTTGTGCGAGGATGACTCGGTGATCGGCACCGCCTTTTATTTGATGGATTATTTGGATGGCAGGGTCTTCGTCGACCCTCGCCTGCCTCGGGTTTCCGTCGCCGAACGCCGGGCCTTGATCCTTGCCGCTGCGGCCGGGCTGGCTGCGATCCACTCGGTGGATATCGAAAAGGCGGGGCTTTTGGATCTCGTTCGCCCCGGGGATTATCTGGGGCGTCAGCTGCGGCGCTGGACGAAGCAGTACGAGGCGAGTCGCACGGATGATATCAAGATCATGGATCGACTGGCCGAATACCTGCAAGACTATTACATCGAGTATTTGAGCGGGGCTCCCGACTCGACGACGATCTTCGAAAAGATGAGAAGGGCGAGTTTGGTCCACGGGGATTATCGTTTGGGCAATCTGCTTTTTGCCTTGCACGAGCCTCGTCTTATCGGGGTGCTGGATTGGGAACTGGCGACCGTCGGCGATCCCCTTGCGGATCTTGCTTATGTTTGTATGGCCTTTCATCACGATGTGCCGGGTTATTCCATGCTCGAATCGCCCGGGAGAGCGATAACGGGAATTCCCGATGAGCATGAGATCATCGAGCATTATCTGAAAGGCCGGGGTTTGGAGGGTGCTCCTTCGAACGAGACTTTCGAGAAGACCTCGATGCGAATTCCCCATTGGAATTTCTATCTCGCTTTTTCCTGCTTTCGTTTTGCGGCCATCCTCCAAGGGGTTTATCGCCGGGGGTTGGATGGAAACGCCGCATCCGGCGAGTCCCTTTCCAAACGAGAGATGGTGAGGACCTTCGCCGAATCCGGGTACAGACTGTGCCTTTGAGCTTGGACGAGGCAGGAGAGTGGGTGTCGGGGGCGAGGTATGCGCCCTCGCCGAATTTCGATGTGCGCCCACCGGATTGCGCCCCCGATCTGATCGTGGTGCATGGCATCAGCCTGCCTCCGGGGGAATTCGGCGGACCGTGGATCGAAGCCCTTTTTTGCAATCGTTTGGATGCGCATGAGCATGAATACTTTTCCACCATCTCGGATTTGCGGGTATCGGCCCATCTTCTGATCCGGCGAGAGGGCGAGGTGGTGCAATTCGTGGCCCTGTCGAAGCGGGCGTGGCATGCCGGTTTATCCTCTTGGCAAGGACGGCGTGATTGCAACGATTTTTCGATCGGGATCGAGCTCGAAGGGAGCGATTTCATTCACTATACCTCGGCGCAGTACGATACCCTCGCCTCGCTTTGCGGTCTATTGATGCATCGATGGCCTGCGATTTCACCGGCGCGTATCGTCGGTCACAGCGATATCGCTCCGGGGCGCAAAAGCGATCCGGGTCCCTCCTTCGAATGGGATCGATTCCGGACGCTCCTTCGTTCTTTTATAGGACAATCGCGCACTTGATGGCGGGTTCGAGAAATGAAAAGAGGGGTTGTCGGGTATCCAAAAGATCGAGACTCGAACCCCCTCGTTGACCCGATACACTTCTTTTTTTCTTTGCGATTTCGACGAGGATTTCCTCCAAAGAGGATCGACTATGGATATTCATCATGAGAGATAGGCCGGAGCGAGGATCGTCGATGAAGACGAGAGCGCCGCGCTCATTCGGCGGATACCGAAACGCTCCATCCTCGAATCGCTTCGTCAAGCGCGATATCGCCGGCCTTATCCGCACTTGCGAGGCGAATTACGTTCGTATGATCACCCTGCTTCCCGATATCGACGAACTGCTGGGGCGAAGAGATCGCCTTCATCGCTTGGCGGTGGCGTCCGACCCTCCTTCGGGGGGTGAGAGATCGTTCTCGCCGCGGGATATCTTGCTGATTTCAAGGGTCGTCGGGGCGCAGGATCTCTATCTTCGGATCATCGAGCACCGGCGCTATACGACGGTGGTGAATTTGACCTATCGCCTTTCCCCCGCCGCCATCGATGAGGATTGCCGAGAAAAGAGGGGTGTCGATGGGCCGGCTTGCGAAAAAGGCCGATCCCGCAAAGGCCTCGACGAGGGGCGAGGCGTGCTCGAGCCGAATGCCCGTATCCATATCTATCACGATGCCCGGGCGGCGGAGTTGATTTCGCAAAATCGCCGATCGTCGTTTCGCCTCGATCACGACCCTCGATCCTCGGCGAAGTCACCGAGCCCGACCCCGGAACTCGAACGCAAGTGGCGGATGAATCGGTTCTTGATGAAATGGCTCGGCTTTTGTCTCCACCAAGGGCATATCTTCTTGCCGGGGCTGCCGGGCATGAGCCACTTACCTTAGATATCCGTTCGATGGCTTTTCCTTCGATATTTCCCCTTCGATCCTCGCGCAAGCGATGAAAGGGTGGGCTTTTTTGCCCGCATCGATGGACTTGATTCACCTGATTCAGATTCCGCCTTGTCGGGGCACCTCGGATAGGCGATCTCTCAAGGGGGTGATGGGTAGCCCCAGCCGATATTCGTAAATCGCGGAGTATGTCAGCACCCGACGCACATAACGTCGGGTCTCGGTGAAGGGGATATTGTCGATCCAAGCGATGGCATCGATCGAATCGTCCTTCGGCAGCCAAGTCTTCACCCTTCTTAGCCCCGCGTTATAGGAGGCGGCGGCCAAGGGCAGGCTCCCCTTCGTCGAGTTCAGCATCCGTCGCAGGTAATAACTGCCGAAGTCGAGATTGGTCGAAGGCGAAAGGAGCTGGTTCGTTCCCCGCCACGAAACTCCGAGCGAGCGAGCGATCGACTGCCCGGTTTTCGGCATGATCTGCATCAGCCCCACCGCCCCCGCTCCCGATCGGATATCGGGGATGAAGGCGCTTTCTTGTCGGATGAGGGCGAAGATCACGGCGCTCGATAGATCATGGCGCATCGCCCGCTCGTCGATGGTTTTGCGATAGGGCAAGGGGAAGCGCAGTTCGAGGTCGTCCCATTGCTTGATGCGGGCGATGGTGGCGATCGCCCGTCCATGCCAGTTTGTGCAGCCGGCGATCCACGAGGCCGCAAGGGTCTCTTCCTCGTCGAGGCCCCGTAGCAGGAATTGCCATTCTCTTCGCGCCGCCGTCGAGCGACCCAAACGCATCAGCTCGAGGGCGCGGCGGGTCGGGGCGAGATTTGCGACCCGGCTCACCGTCTCGGCATCGGGAGCGATGGGCTCGTGGTTGAAGCGATAGCTCGCATCGATACGGTCCGCCGCCAAAAAGCCGTAGTAGTCTCGCTTCTTGGCCAGGGATTCGAAGATGCGTCGAGCGCTTTTTTCCTCTCCCGTTTCCTCCAGCGCTCGGGCTTTCCACCAAAGCCAGCGTTCGCGCATGCGCTCATCGCTCGGCATGATCGCGATGCCCTCGAGGACCGCAGGCCATTGTTCGTGCAAAGCCGCACTCGCCACCCGCCAGCGCAGCAGTCGGTGATCGTCGGGGGCGGGATCGACAAGCGGCATCCATTGCAGGGCGCGGCGGTCTCGCCGCAAGGCGAAGGTGAGCGCGATCCGACGGATGGCGGCGGCCCGCACCGTCTCCCCGGCAAGGCCGCGCTCTTCGAGTCGGCGCAGGGCCTCGGCGGCGGCCAAGGGTTCGTTGCGCGCAAGGCGTTCGATGACATGGCGCAGGACCTCTTGGGCTCGATCGGAGTTCTCGTTTACTTGCGCTTGGGCGACTTCGTTCGGCTTGCGATGCAATCGTCGCCACAATGTCGACAGGCGTCGATCCTCATCGCCGAGGAATCGCTCCAAGTAGCGAACCAAGTCAAGGCTGCCTTTTTCCATCGCAAGGCCGATGCGCTGCCATGCGATATCGTCGGAGAATCGATCCGAGGAAAGATAGACCTCGAAGATCGGATCGCAGGCTTTGGGGCGCGATTGACCGAAAAGCCATAGATCTTCGGCTTCGTCGAGGGCGCGCCGATGTTGGCCGGTCTCGTACAGCGCCGATGCGTGGTGGCAGCGAAGGGTGGTCGGTGCATCATCCGAATACCACCGCACGAATCGCTGCCAATCCCCGCGCTTTGCCAGTTTCTCCAACCAACGCTCGCGTATCCATTTCTCCACCGGTCCGCCTGCGTGACGTTCGAGGAAGGATTCGATCGACGCATTCGATGCGCTCGAGATATCCCTTCGCAGGCGGGCATATTCGATATAAGGCAAAAGGGGATAGTCGCCGAGCGTGGCCTGTAGCGCTTCCCATGCCTTTGCGCTGCGCGGCGGATCCTTCTCCGCGCGCTCGAAGCGATCGCGATGTTCTCGGGGAAATTCCATCGCCGGGCAAACGGGGGGCGTCGCCGGGGTCCGGATGGTGATCACCGGCTCCGAATCTCCTTGGTCGGCCTCGATGATCGATACTTCCGCTTCGGGGGCCGCCCCGGGCGAGCCGGCGACCGAGGATAGGGTGCAACCCGCCAAGGTGGCCGCGAGAAGGCCGGCGGCGGCGATTCCTTTGAAGCCGGGATGCCGGCGCGGCGGATCGGTGCGAGCGAATCGCGCTTTGGTAAAAGGGAGCGGTGATCGATGAGTCGAATGGATGAGCTGTTGGGGATCATGATGCGATTGCGCGATCCGAAGAGCGGATGCCCTTGGGATCGGGAGCAGACTTTTCGCACCATCGCGCCCTATACCATCGAGGAGGCTTATGAAGTGGCCGATGCGATCGAACGCGATTGTGCCGACGATCTTGCGGACGAACTCGGCGATTTGCTTTTTCAGGTGGTTTTTCATGCGCAGCTCGCTCGCGAGGCGGGGATATTCGATTTCGATGATGTGGTGAGCGCGATCATCGACAAGATGGTGCGCCGCCATCCGCATGTTTTTCGGCACGAGAGGATGCCGGATGCGCAACAGCAGATTGCATCGTGGGAGACGATGAAAGCGGCCGAGCGTTCGGCGGATCCGTCGATGCGAAGCCATCTCGATGGCATTCCGGTCGCTCTTCCCGCCCTTTCCAAGGCGACCAAGCTCCAAAGCCGAGCCGCACGATGCGGATTCGATTGGTCGGATGCGCAAGGGGTGCTCGACAAACTCGCCGAGGAGAAGGAAGAACTCGCCGAAGCCGTCGCCTCGGGGGAAAAAGCGTCGATCGAGGAAGAGATCGGGGATATGTTCTTCACCCTCGTCAACCTTGCGCGCCACCTCGGGGTCGATCCGGAGGTCGCGGCGCGATCCGCCAATCGAAAATTCGAGCGAAGATTCCGCGCTCTCGAAGAAGAAGTCCGGCGCGAGGAGAGAGCCGCGGCCGCCGGCGATGCCCCGATCCCTAAGCAGCCCATCGAATCATTGGAACGATTGTGGTCTTCGATCAAGGACCGGCAAAGGGAGTCGTCCTCGTCGAAAGGATGATGCCTTCGATGCTTCGAAGCGAGGACGAGCGCATCGGCGCAAGGGAAAGGGCGATATTGCCGAGGCGGACAAAGCGATGCGGCCGTTCGAGTCCGCATCGCTCGTTCACCGCGCAGCGGTATCGGTTTCGCGATCGTGCTGGATGCAGGCATAGGCGGAATGGTTGTGGATCGATTCGAAATTTTCCGCCTCCACCACATAGCTGACGATGCGCTCCTCCTCGTTCAGACGTTGGGCCACATCGCGCACCATATCCTCGACGAATTTCGGGTTTTCGTAGGCTCGTTCGGTGACGAATTTCTCGTCGGGTCGTTTGAGCAGGCCGAATAGTTCGCACGAAGCCTCCGACTCGACGATATCGATCAACTCCTCTATCCACATCCATCCTCGGGTGCGGGCTTGCACGGTGATATGGGATCGTTGGTTGTGGGCGCCGTAGCGGGAGATCTTCTTGGAGCAAGGGCAAAGGCTGGTAACGGGGACCAGCACCTTGACTTCCGTTCGCGGACCGTCGGCATCGATCCGGCCGATCAGGCTCACATCGTAGTCCATCAAACTCGCCACTTTGCTGATCGGGGCGCTCTTGCGGATGAAATAGGGAAAGTGCATCTCGATATACCCGGAGTCGGCTTCGAGCACTGTCACCATCTCGGTCAGCATGTCGCGGAAGGAGCGAACGCTGATCTCGTATTCATGGTTGTTGAGGATGGCCACGAAACGCGACATATGCGTTCCTTTGAAGCTATGGGGAAGCTCGACATACATATCGAAGGTGGCGATGGTGTGTTGCTCGCCTTGAGATCGATCCCGCACCCGGACCGGATGGCGAATGCCCTTGATCCCGACCTTGTCGATCGCGATGTTGCGCGTATCCATCGAGCTTTGCACATCGTCGATCATCGGCTCGTTCGCATCGTCATCGAGCATCGCCTCGGTGGCCAAATCCACGTCTTCCCTATCATCCGCTGCCCCGGTCAGGGCCGAGTTGATCGTCATGGTTGAGTTCGCCTTTTGATGAAAATCGATCGTCCGAATGCCCCTTCGGGGGCGATGATGTCGTCGAATCCGCCGGATTCATTGCCCGATGATGACGGTGAAGACGTGAAGTCGATGTGAAGATGTGCATCCCGTTCGAGATCCGCGCCCTTGCCTCGGGTCTCGATGCGGTCGATCCGCAAGCGTTTTTTCAGTATCGCCGATTGACGATGAATCCGGCGATCCGCCGCAGCGAATCGAAAGCCGGGCCCCAAGATTCGATCTCCGCCAGAGCGCGATCGTGAAGTTCATGCGCTTTGGCTCTAGAAGCGTCGATCCCGATCAGGGCGGGGTAGGTGGGCTTGTTGAGCGCTACATCCATTCCTCGATGCTTGCCCAGGGTATCGGTGTCGCCCTCGATATCCAGAACATCGTCGCGGATCTGAAATGCCAGCCCCGTGCATCGGGCATAGCGATCGAGCGCGGCGAGGATCTTCGAACCCTCGCCCCCGATATTGTCGACGATTCCGACGCTCAAAGCCCCCAATCGGACGCAGGCTCGGATCAGCGCCCCGGTTTTGCGCTCGTGCATATCCTCGAGATCCGAAAGGCGCATCGTTTTTTCGACGGCGGCGAGATCGATCGCCTGTCCGCCCCCCATCCCCGTGGAGCCGATCGCGCGCGCCAAAGTACGAACCATTTCGCCGTTCGCCGGATGCTCCTCGCGCGCCAAGACCTCGAAGGCCAACGACTGCAGTGTATCCCCCGCCAGCAGAGCGTTGGCCTCGCCGAAGACGCGGTGGCAGGTAGGGACACCGCGCCGCAGATCATCGTCGTCCATCGACGGCAGATCGTCATGCACCAGCGAGTAGGCGTGAACCAGCTCCACGGCGCAGGCGGCATCGTCGCTCTTTTTCGATCGACCCTTTATCGCATCGGCCACCGCCAGCACCAAAATCGCCCGCAGACGTTTGCCTCCGTTCAGCACCGAATGACGCATCGCCCGATGGAGTTCCTGCGGGATCAGATCGGGTGCGGGCAGCGCCCGATCCAGCAGCGTGTGGATACGCTTTCGCTCATCGCTCAGCGAGCGTTCGAAAGTCGCATCGTCGCTCGCCGAAGAAGGGAGCGATGGGTGCGTTGTCGATGAGGCGGAAGCGCTCATGGATCACTTGGTATCGATGAAAAGTACCGAACGCAGGCAACGCGTTTCATACGAAACGCCCACCGATGTCATCGGCTTCGGTTTTAGAAGGGACGGTCATCGTCGTAGTCATCGTCGATTTCTTCGTCCTGCCCGTCATCGATCGCATGATCCTTGGCATCCTTGGTGAGGGTCTCGATTCGTTGCTCGGCGAGGGCCAGCGATTCCCGACACTGACGGCTCAACTGTGTTCCTCGCTCGAAGAGCGCCAAGGATTCCTCGAGGCCCGGGGGCGGGTCGGCATCCATGCGATCGACGATTTTTTCCAGATCATCGAGCATCTTTTCGAAAGGGGGCGTTTTCGGGGGCGTTTCGGTTTTTTCATTCATCGGATGATTCTCTATCAAGGCGGCAAGGATGGGTTTTCAAAGGACATCGACGATCCAAAAAACTCGCCGAAGAAGACGGCGATGAATGGGTGATCGAAGAAGATCGAATGAGCGATCGAAGGAGATCGGATTCGATAAAAGACGATCATGACCGAAAAGGCCTCCTCTTATCATAGATTCGTCGGTCGAAGGTCACCATGCCATTTTTCACCGACATCCCCCGGCAGGTCGATTTCGAAGGCGAGCCGATATCGAATCTCTTGAAGCGATCGTTCCTCATCGCCGATTTTTTCGTCGTTTTTCGGATCGAAATCATCTGCGCCGATATTGAATTCGCTTTGCATTGCCCTCATGATATGTCATGATTTAGAATGATTCTAAATCATGCGATCGCAAGATCGACGACCGCCCTTCGGTTTCGGTTCGAAGGATCGACCGTCCAGGCTCGACCATGATCGATTTCGTTTTCCCAAAGGAGAATCATCCGATGGAACTCAAGAACAGCAAGACCGAGCAGAATCTCAAGGACGCCTTTGCCGGGGAGTCCCAAGCCAATCGGCGCTACCTCTACTTCGCCCAAAAGGCGGATGTGGATGGTTATAACGATGTTTCCGCCGTCTTTCGATCCACCGCCGAAGGAGAGACCGGTCACGCCCACGGTCATCTGGATTATCTCAAGGCGGTGGGAGATCCGGCCACCGGGCTGCCCATGGGCACCACCGCCGACAACCTCAAAGCGGCGATCGAAGGCGAGACCCACGAATACACCGATATGTATCCGGGGATGGCCAAGACCGCTCGCGAAGAGGGCTTCGACGATATCGCGGATTGGTTCGAGACGCTGGCCAAGGCCGAGCGCTCTCACGCCAATCGCTTCCAAAAAGCCCTCGATAGCTTGGATTGACAAGAGGCTTCGTTGTCTGCCTTGCGCGGTCGGCCGCATCCCTCGAGATGCGGCCGACCGAGCGCTAAAAAAGCCCCGGTCGGGTCGAAAAGCATTTTTTTCGCTCACCCGGGTGCGCGCGATTGACCGACCGGTAGAATCGCGCGGAGCGAAAAAGAACGAGACCGGCGATGACATCATGATCGATCGCGGCATCGTCATCCGAGCCCGTTTTCCGTCGAGCGCCATTCGACCGCTTCGTTTTCGATCACCTGTGGATGCCACGAAATTTCCCCGAGTATCGCCGCCATGACCGAAAAAAGCCACCGAGAGGGTGGACTTGCCGCTCCGATCCGACATTCGATCGATTGGAAGAATCCGGAATTTCACGACGAGGATTCCTTGTTCGCCGAACTCGAGCGGGTTTACGACCATTGCCACGGATGTCGTCGATGCGTGAGTCTGTGCAAGGCATTCCCGACCCTTTTCGATCTGATCGACGAATCGGCATCGATGGAGCTCGACACGGTCGCCAAAGAGGATTATTGGAAGGTGGTGGACCATTGCTACCTTTGCGATATGTGTTTCATGCATAAATGTCCTTATGTCCCTCCGCACGAGTGGAATATCGACTTCCCTCATTTGATGCTGCGCGCCAAAGTGGTCAAACGGGAAAAAAAGGGCATGAAGTGGCGGGATCGAGTGTTGAGCTCGACCGATGCCTTGGGAGCCGTTGCGGCCAAGCCGGTGGTGGCCTCCGTCGTCAACGCCGTGAACGCCTCGAAGCCGATGCGGGGGCTGCTCGACAAGGTCTTGGGAGTGCATGCCGATGCTTGGTTGCCCCCCTTCGCCTCGAAGACCCTGCGCCGCCGATTGGCAGATCGCCGAGCGGGAGGGGAGCCCTCGGCGGCCAAGGCGACTCCCACCGACGAGACCTCCGGCAAAGTCGCCCTCTTCGCCACCTGCTATTGCAACAACAACGAGCCGCAGGTGGGCGAGGATCTCGTGCGGGTATTCGAGCATAACGACATCCCCGTGACCCTCGCCGCGAGAGAGCGCTGTTGCGGGATGCCCAAACTGGAAAACGGCGATATCGAGGCGGTCGCGCGAGCCAAGGAGGTCAATATTCCGATCCTTTCCGCCTTGGTGGACGAGGGTTGGGATATCGTCGCCCCCGTGCCCTCGTGCGTGCTGATGTTCAAGCAGGAATTGCCCCTGCTTTTCCCGGATGATCCGGAGATCGAGAAGGTCAGGCAAGCCTTTTTCGATCCCTTCGAATATCTGATGCTGCGCCATCGCGCCGGATTGCTCGATACCGATTTCGCCGCCTCTTTGGGCAAGGTCGCCTATCACGTCGCCTGCCATCAACAGGTACAGAATATCGGCCTCAAGACGAGGGATGTGCTCTCCTTGGTTCCCGATACCGAGGTGGTTCCGATCGAGCGTTGCTCCGGCCACGACGGTACCTATGCGGTCAAGCGGGAATTCCATGCGATGGCGGTGGAGATCGCCCGTCCGGTAGCGCGCCGGGTCAAGAGCATCGAGGCCGATTGCTATACCAGCGATTGCGTGATGGCGGGGCATCATATCGAGAGCGTGCTCGGGGATGGATCGAAGCCGGTCGCCCCGATGACCCTGCTGCGCCGAGCCTACGGCATCTGATCCGGATTTTCTTTCGACCGAAGAGGCATTTTTTCGATGGACAAGCTCGTTTGCGCCGATCTGTTTTCCTTGGAGGAATACCATGCGCATCGCCCCGAATTTCGCGAACGCGTCCTCGCCCATAAGCGAGATCGTCAAGTGGCCCTCGGGGACAATGCCACCTTGTATTTCGAAGATCGCCTGACCATCCACTACCAGATTCAGGAGATGCTGCGGGTGGAGCGGATTTTCGAGACCGAGGCCATCGAGGAGGAGTTGGCCGCCTACAACCCCCTGATCCCCGACGGCGAAAACCTCAAAGCCACCTTCATGCTCGAATACGGAGATCCCGAACAGCGGCGAGAAATGCTCGCACAGCTGGTCGGAGTCGAGGATCGGGTTTGGATCGAGGCCGATACGAAGAGCGGCCCGCAGCGGATATTCGCGATCGCCGACGAGGATATCGAGCGCACCACCGATGAGAAGACCTCCTCGGTGCATTTCCTGCGTTTCGAGCTTGGCGCCGAGGTGCGGCAAGCGTTCTTGGGAGACGGCGAGGTGCGTATCGGCATCGATCACGATGGCTATCGCATCGAAGTTGCCTTGGATCCGAAATCCCGCAGGGCGTTGAGTGCGGATTTGGGGTGAAATCTCGAAAAACCCTCCTTTCGCCTTGCGCGATATGCTGCACGGCATAGGCGAACCCTTTGGCTTTCCTTTATGATCAACGGATCGAGCGTATAAGCGCTCGATCCGGTTTTCCGATTTTTTAGATATTTTCGAAGACGATTCGTCGAAGAGGGTTCGCAAGTTTCCATGGCCGCCGATTACGATGCCGCCTCGATCGAGGTTCTCGCGGGGCTCGACCCGGTACGCAAACGTCCCGGGATGTATACCGATACATCACGCCCCGATCATCTTGCCTTGGAGGTCATCGACAACAGCGTCGACGAGGCGCTTGCCGGTCATGCGCACCGGATCGATGTGATCGTGCACGAGGATGGCTCGCTCAGCGTCGAGGATGACGGGCGGGGCATGCCGGTGGATCTGCACCCCGAGGAGGGAATCCCCGGGGTCGAGTTGATCCTCACCCGATTGCATGCCGGCGGAAAATTCTCCTCGAAGAACTATCGCTTTTCCGGCGGGCTACACGGGGTGGGGGTGTCGGTGGTCAATGCCTTGTCGAAGCGCTTGGAGGTGCGGGTTCGGCGAGGGTCCTTGGAATATGCGATGTCCTTCCAAGAGGGCGAGAAGAGCGCCCCGCTTGCGGAGCAAGGATCCGTGGCGCGCGGAAAAACCGGCACCCGCATTCGTTTTTGGCCGCATGAGCGCTATTTCGATTCCCCGAAATTCTCCCTCTCGCGCCTCGTCCATGCGTTGCGCGCCAAGGCGGTCTTGTGCCCCGGGCTTGCGGTTTCCATCGAAGACGAGGGGAGCGGGCGGCGGCATGAATGGTGCTATGAAGAGGGGTTGGGGGTCTATCTGGCCGCCGCCTTGGAGCCGGGAACGCCCTTCCTTCCCGACGATACTCCCTTCACCGGCAATCGCGAAAGCGGAGACGAAGCGGTGGATTGGGCTGTGGTCTGGCTCCCCGAGGGAGGGGAGGGACCGACCGAGAGCTACGTCAACTTGATCCCGACCCCCGCCGGGGGGACGCACGTCAACGGCTTTCGCGCCGGACTGATCGAAGCGCTGCGCGACTATTGCGAATTCCGCTCCTTGCTGCCGCGCGGTTTGAAACTCGCCCCCGAGGATCTTTGGGATCGTTGTCGCTATGTGCTCTCGGTGAAGATGAGCGAGCCGCAGTTCACCGGTCAAACCAAGGAGCGTCTTTCCTCGAGAGAGTGCACCGCCTTCGTTTGGGGGGTGAGCCGGGATCAATTCGCCCTGTGGCTGGGAAAGCATCCCGAGATCGCGGATCGGATCGCCGAGATGGCCATCGCCGGCGCCCAAGAGCGGATGCGTAGCGCGCGTCGGGTGCAGCGCAAGAAGATCGCCTCCGGCCCGGCCCTGCCCGGCAAGTTGGCCGATTGCAGTTCGCAGGATCTCGCTCGCACGGAGCTCTTCTTGGTGGAGGGGGATTCCGCCGGGGGATCGGCCAAGCAGGCGCGAAATCGGGAATTCCAGGCGGTGATGCCGCTGCGCGGAAAGATCCTCAACACTTGGGAGGTCGATCCGAGGGAGGTTCTTTCATCCCAAGAGGTCAGCGATATCGCCACCGCCATCGGCGTCGACCCGGGTTCCGACGATCTCGATGGTCTGCGCTACGGCAAGATCTGCATCCTCGCCGATGCCGACTCCGACGGAGCGCATATCGCCACTTTGCTTTGCGCCCTCTTCCTGCGTCATTTTCGGGCGTTGATCGAGGACGGGCGCATATTCGTGGCGATGCCGCCGCTTTATCGGATCGATATCGGCAACGATGTTCACTATGCCCTCGACGACGATGAGCGCCAAGCCGTATTGGATCGCATTGCAGCGAAAAAGCGAAAAGGCAAGGTCGGCATCCAGCGCTTCAAGGGCTTGGGGGAGATGAATCCCTTGCAGTTGCGCGAGACCACCATCGCCCCCGAGACGCGGCGTCTGGTCAGGCTCACCATCGAAGCCGGCGATGATACCGGCGAAGTCGTCGATCGCCTGCTCGCCAAAAAGCGCTCGGCGGATCGGCGCGCGTGGTTGACGCAAAGCGGCAATCTCGCCGATCTTCCTCAGCTCGCAGGTGCCGAATCGGCGCCCGTCGATGCCGATCCGCAGTCGAACGAGGACGAGATATCCTCTCCTACGGCCGGAATCCCATCGGGAGCGCCGCCGGAAATGAACCGGATGCAAGAAGGGTCGCACAAGAAAGCGCCCGAACGAAAAGACAACGAGCGAAAAGAACCCGAAAGAGCGTCGATCGCCAAGCCCCCGCCCTCGAAGACCCCCCGTCTTCGAAGATCGACTCCGGCTCCGGCCAAGAAAGAGCCCGAGGATATCCCCCTCGATCTTTGAAACGAACATCGTTTTTTCTGCCCCCCTCTCACCCCTTTGAATCTTGCGCAAAGAACAGCCCATGGACGACCTTTTGACCATCCCCGATCCCTCCATCACCGAAGGAGAAAGTCGTCCGCTCAAGGAATTCGCGGAGAAGGCCTATCTCGATTATTCGATGTACGTCATTTTGGATCGCGCTTTGCCGCATCTCAGTGACGGTTTGAAGCCGGTGCAAAGGCGGATCATCTATGCGATGTCGGAATTGGGTCTTGGCGGCGATGCCAAGTTCAAGAAATCCGCGCGCACCGTGGGCGATGTATTGGGGAAGTTCCATCCCCACGGCGAGAGCGCCTGCTACGAAGCGATGGTGTTGATGGCTCAACCCTTCGCCTTTCGTTATCCGCTGATCGATGGTCAAGGCAACTGGGGGAGTGCCGACGATCCCAAATCCTTCGCCGCCATGCGCTATACCGAGGCGAGATTGACCCCCTTCGCCGAGATCCTGCTCTCGGAGCTGCACGAGGGAACGGTGGATTGGGCGGCGAATTTCGATGGCACATTGCAAGAGCCGATCCTTCTGCCGGCGCGATTGCCCCATGTATTGCTGAACGGGGCGGCGGGGATCGCGGTGGGGATGGCGACCGATATCCCTCCCCATAACCTGCGCGAGATCGCCTCGGCCTGCGTGCATCTATTGGATCATCCGAAGGCGACGATCGAGGATCTGCCGGTCTATCTTCCGGGGCCGGATTTTCCGACCCAGGCCGAGATCGTGACCCCTCCGGCGGAGCTGGCGGCGATCTACAAGAGCGGATCGGGGAGCGTGCGGGTGCGGGCGGTCTACGAAGTGGAGGACGGGGCGATCGTGATCAACGCCTTGCCCTATCAGGTCTCCGGCGGGCGGGTGCTCGAACAGATCGCCCAGCAGATGTTGGCGAAGAAATTGCCGATGGTCGATGATCTCAGAGATGAATCCGATCACGAGAATCCGACCCGATTGGTGATCATCCCGCGCTCCAAAAGGATCGATATCGAGCGCTTGATGTCGCATCTTTTCGCCACCACGGATCTCGAGCGCAGCTATCGCGTCAATATGACCTTGATCGGAAGGGACGGTCGACCGGTTTCGGCGGATTTGAGGCAGATATTGTCGCAGTGGCTCGAACACCGTATCGCCACCGTGCGTCGCCGGATCGAATATCGCCTCGCCCGGGTGCGGGAGCGCTTGCAGATACTCGACGGGCTGCTGATCGCCTTTCTCGATATCGACGAGGTCATCGCCATCATCCGGCGAGAGGATCGCCCGGGACCGGTGCTGATGCAGCGATTCGGTCTCGACGATATCCAGGTGCAGGCCATCTTGAACCTCCGCCTGCGAAATCTGGCGCGTTTGGAGGAGATGAAGATTCGGGCCGAGCAGGATGCCTTGCGCAGCGAACGCGATCTCCTCGAAAAAACCATCGAAACCAAGGCCCGAATCGCGAAGGTGGTGCGCAAGGAGATCATCGCCGATGCCGCAGAGTACGGCGATGAAAGGCGTTCGCCCATCGTCGAGCGGGAGGCGGCGCAGGCTTTCGGGGAGATGGATCTGACCCCGGTCGAGCCCGTCAGCGTGATCCTCTCCCAAGGAGGGTGGGTGCGTGCGGCCAAGGGACACGAGATCGATCCGCAGTCTTTGAACTACAAGACAGGGGATGGATATCGGGCGATGGCGCGGGGGCGAAGCAATCAACTCGCGGTCTTCCTCGACTCGACCGGTCGCGCCTATTGCATCGCCTCGCACACCATCGCCTCCGCTCGAGGTCAAGGCGAGCCGCTGGCGGCCCGTTTGAGCCCTCCGCCCGGAGTGACCTTCGAGGGAGTGTTGATGGGGCAGGCCGATGCCCTCTATGTCATCGCCAGCGATGCGGGCTACGGCTTCATCGTGCGCATGGAGTCCTTGTGGTCTCGCACCCGAGCGGGTAAGGCTTGTCTTTCCTTGCCTCATGGAGCCCGGGTCTTGCCCCCGGCGCCGATCGTGGATTCTGGCGCCGAGCGATTGGCGATGTTGAGCAGCGGCGGGAATCTATTGGTGCTCGATTCGCTCGATGATCTGCCGCGCTTGGGACGAGGAAGGGGGGTTCGAATCCTTCAGATCCCGTCGGCGAGGGTCAAATCGCGCGAGGAGTTCGTGGTGGCGATGGCGGTCTTTTCGCCCAAAGCCTCCTTGATCGTGCGTGCGGGCAAGCGTCATCTGCGTCTCAAAAGCGGCGATCTCGAAGCCTATCTTTTCGAAAAAGGACGGCGCGGAAAGCGCTTGCCCAAGGGTTTTCAGCGCGCCACCTCGCTGGAGGTCGAATAAGAAGTCGAATGAGGGATCGAGAGCGAGGCCGAGGATGAGGCCGAACGAGTCGGATTGGATCGCGGGCGATTTTCGATGGGGACTCATGCCGCCATCGACGATGGTTCGGGGCTGAATTTTTCCACCTTTTGAAAGGAAGGGAACGATGCCGAATATCAATACCAACGAATTTCGAGCGGGATTGAAATTGATGATCGACGGCGATCCATGCTCGATCATCGAAAACGAGTTCGTCAAACCCGGCAAAGGGCAGGCTTTCGTGCGCACCCGCTTTCGAAACCTCAAGAATCGTCGGGTGATCGAACGCACTTTCAAGTCGGGGGAGTCGATGGAAGCCGCGGATGTGATGGAGGTCGAACTCCAATATCTTTACAGCGACGGCGAGATGTATCACTTCATGCATGCCGGGAACTTCGAGCAGCATGCCGCCGATGCCGAGACGGTTGCCGATGCCGCCCAATGGCTCAAAGAGCAAGATACCTGCATCATCACTTTATGGAACGGCGCGCCGATCGCGGTGACGCCGCCGAATTTCGTTACCCTTGAAATCACCGAAACCGATCCCGGACTGCGCGGCGATACCGCGAGCGGGGCGACCAAGCCCGCAACCGTCCAGACCGGGGCGGTGATCAAGGTGCCGCTGTTCATCGAGGTCGGAGAATCGGTCAAGATCGATACCCGCACCGGCGAATATGTCTCTCGAGCCAAGGGCTGACGGGCAGGCTTGGCGGCCCGGCATCGATCTCGATATCCTGCGTTTGCGGGCTCGCTATCTGCGCGCGATCCGTGCCTATTTCGATGAGCGGGGGGTGATGGAGGTCGATACCCCGGTGCTTTGTGCCACCACCGTCACCGATCCGGCGATATCGAGCCTGCATACGAGGGATCGCTCCGGCCGCTTGTGGTATTTACAAACCTCGCCGGAATTCTCGATGAAGCGACTGCTGGCGATGGGCAGCGGTTCGATTTTCCAGCTAAGCCGGGCCTTTCGAGATGGCGAGCGGGGTCGGTACCACAATATCGAATTCACGATGCTGGAGTGGTATCGGGTCGGATTCGATCATCATCGTTTGATGGACGATATCGAAGCCTTGTTGGATCGCCTCCTCGGCCCCGGCGAGGAGCCCGCCCGACGATTGAGTTTTCGCGAGGCTTTCGAGCGTTTTGCGGGATTCGATCCCTTCGTCGTCGATCTCGATACGCTGCACGAGGCTTGTGGGGCTTATCGATTCGATAGCCGGCGGGCAAAGGCCGATCGAGATACCTGCCTTGATTGGCTGTTGGCCGAGGTGGTGCAGCCCGCTTTGGGAGCGGGGAGGGTTTTCGTGCTCGATTTCCCCGCCTCCCGGGCGGCGTTGGCCAAAATAAGGCCGGGAGACTTTCCCGTCGCCGAGCGATTCGAGCTCTATATCGACGGTATCGAGATCGCCAACGGCTATCACGAGCTGCGCGATGCCGACGAGTTGCGAAGAAGGATGTCGGTGGAATATCGGCGGCGGCTTGGGGCGAATGTCGATTCGGATCCGGAGTCGATCCCGAAGCCCGACGAGCGATTGATCGCAGCGCATGCTGCGGGCCTTCCCGCCTGTGCCGGGGTCGCCCTCGGTTTCGATCGACTGCTGATGCTCGCCGCCGGTCGCACCGGCTTGGCGCAAGTCCTTCCCTTTGCCGGGCAGATCGCCTGATTCATACCCTGCAATGTGCGCACGGTCAAGAACCGGACTTGGGGCTTTTTGCACCAATGCCGATATCGAAGGGATATGGGGGTACTATAAGGATCCAATGACCGAAGCGCCCGAGCATGAAGTCTCGATGCAAGGTATTCCCTCGACACTCGAAGCTCGAAGCTCGAAACTTGAAGATCGAATGCGATACCTAGGGATATCGATGCTCGCGAAAAAAAATCCTTGAAATCCTCTTTCATTTGAAATCGTCTTGGCAAAGGGGAGGAGTCTTGGCAAATATGCGACAATGAGATAGTCATTACAAAAAAGTGTTCCGAAAGCGTAGAGAAGTGAAATCGCAAGCGAGGCGATTTCGAATCATGCCGATCATCGGGTTTTTTTGCCCGTCGTCCCGAAGAGTCGTTTTTTTCGGGGTAATGGAGAGGCGGGAAAGGGATCGGCGAAATTGTGGCTTTGGTAAGGATGGCTGATGGCTGGGGGTGCGGATGGTCAGGAAAGGCTTTCGATTTTCTGCCGATACCGATTCGCCGGATCCGAAGTCGGAGCGAGCGAGCGACGGTAAGCCCGAGAAAATCGAACAATCGTCGGACCGGGAGCTCATTCATCGATCCCAGCAAGGGGATCGAGGGGCCTTTGATTTGCTGGTGCTTCGGTATCAGCGTAAAGTCGGTCATATCGTCTCCCACTACATTCAAGATCCTTGCGAGGCGCTCGATGTGACCCAAGAGGTCTTTGTCCGTGCTTGGCGCGGACTCAAAGGATTTCGTGGCGAGAGCGGTTTCCACACTTGGATCTACAGAATCGCTACCAATACCTCCAAGACCCATCTGATGGGTCAGATCAAGCGCAGGCGCCGGGTCTATCATGAAGCGGAGGTGATGGACGGCGATCAGTCGATCGATGGCTCGGAGTGGATGATCTTCGATATCTCCGATACCCCCGAGGATTTGGCGGAAAGCGACGAGATTCGCCAAGCGATCATCGAGGCCTTCGATGCCCTACCCGTCGATCTCAAAGCGGTGGCGACCATGCGGGAATTGGAGGGGTTGAGCTATGAAGAAATCGGTCGCATTATCGGTTGCACCCCGAATATCGTGCGATCTCGGCTTTATCGCGCCCGCACCAGAATCTACGACAGCATCGCTCCCGTGCTCGAGCGCAAACGTCGGCGAAAGCCGCCAAGAGGCTGAAGGCGCATGAAATACGAGGATCGATCCGATATCTTGGAGGATATCAGCGCATTCATGGACGATGAGCTTCCCCCCGAGGAGGGGGGCGCTCTCGTCGATCGCCTGCTCGAAGACGAGACGCTGCGTCGCCGGTGGGCGAGTTACCATCTGATCGGGGATATCCTTCGAGGCACCGAGTGTCGAGTGCAGATGGCGATCGATGACGGCGATTGTCTATCGGCGAGGATCGCCGAGGAAATCGAGGAGATCGAGAAGGAGCGTTCGGACGCCGAAGCCGACGCTCCTCGCTCTTTTTGTCGGGGCTCCACCGCCTCCCCGATGCCGATCCATCCCCGCCGCCGCTCGAAGCATTCGCACCCATCGACCCCCTCGGAACCGAAGGCCTTCTCGAGCTCGGGTTCATGCGCTTCATCGCCGAAGACATCTCCATCGAAGCCCTCTCGGATGCGCTTCTTTACCGGGCCGGTGTTGGCGACATCGATCGCCATCATCGCGATCATGAGTGTCGAGATGATTCCCTCATCGGAAAAAAGAGCCCGCCATCAAGAATTATCGAGCGCCTCGATGGACCCGGCGCCTTCGGGTGATACGATGCCGAGCGAAGAGGTGATCGCGCCGACGTTGCCGACTTCTTCGAATCCTTCGTTGGACGCTCGCTCCGCTTATCGAGACAGCGGCTATCGAAATCTCTATCTGCTGCGGCGGGCCGGGTACCGGGGCGGTGAGCTGCGAGCGATGCAGGCCTATAGCAGCATCGTCGGCGATCAAGCACAGGCGGCGCATTGAAAAAGGAGACCCTTCGAAAAGGCAAGATCGACGACTGATAGTGAGCGCTTTTTTGTATTCCCGAGCGATTTTCAACGGGCAAGCGGGAGCTTCGGAGATGGGGGGACTCGGATCGATTTTTTCACGCTCGAAGCACCGCTATCGTCCTCGGCGGGGCGGGATGTTCGCTCATTCGATCGCCGCTTTGATCTTGGCGATATTGTTTTTGCCGACGGCCAGGGGGCAAGGAGAAGCGGATCCCGATGCGCATGATTGGATCGAACGCATGCGCAAAGCGTCTTCGTCGCTAAGTCACATCGGGACATACGTCTATGATGACGGGGCGGCGATGCAGTCGGTGCGGATCGTTCGTCGCATCGACCCCCGAGGGTTCAAAGAGCGCCTTTTTTCGCTATCGGGGGTTGCCCGAGAGGTGATCCGAGACGGCGATCAGGTGGTGTGCATCATGTCCGATACCCGATCCGTATTGATCGCGGAGCATTTATCCGATGTTCATGACGGATCCCTGCCCATCCCCGGGAGTCGTTTCGAGCGCTCGACGATCGACGATCTCGGTGCCTACGAGATCTCGCAGCATCGCACTCTCGAGCGGGTTGCGGGGCGCGAAGGGGTGGTGATCGATATCGTTCCCAAAGATCGTTATCGCTACGCCTCCCGTTTGGTGATCGACCGGCATACCGGGTTGTTGTTGAAGTCCGATCTGCGATCATCGGACGGGACCTCGCTCGAGCGGCTCTTCTATACCCATTTGGATATACCGGAATCGATCCCCGATATCGCTTTGCGCCCCGAGATTCCCGATACCGGATTCACACGTCACGAGCTGAAACCTCGAAGGGAGACGGTGCCCTCGGATCCGCCGCCCGACTTTGCGAGGTGGTCGGCAAAGTGGGTGCCCGAGGGCTTCGAGATGATCAGTCGATCCTTCGATATCGCTCACCCCGGGAGAAAACCGGTGGACCATCGTCTTTTCAGCGACGGCCACGCATCGTTTTCCTTGTTCATAGGGGATATCCAAAAAGATTCCGCTGCGCCGCCTCCAAGGGATATCTTGGGAGCGGTCAATTCGTTCACTCGCATCGAGGGTTCGGTGCAGATCATCGTCCTCGGTGAGGTGCCGATGCATACGGTCGAGAAAGTGGCGCTTTCCGTTGCCCCGATACATTAGATCGCCGATGGCCGATCGCCTCGAGCGTCTTTCCCATCGACCGGATCCGATCGAACCTTCGTCGCCGGGGGGTCGAATGCCTGGCCCGATTTCCTTTTGCGAACTCGAAAAAAGGTGAACTCGGCGGGGGATCGTTGTAAGCGACATTTCGGTCGCTCTCCTTCGAATGGTCCGTCGCCGGCGAAAAAGCGATATCATTGGCATCTTAGGATACGAAAGGAAGGATGTCTTGATCGAGTCATCGCTCGATCGCAAGGGATACTCACCCCAAGACCTCCACCCTTTCGCCCCTTTTTGAAAACGAACGGTTCTTTCATCATCGGTATCGATACGAGGTTGTCATGAGATTTCCCCTTCGCTTGCGATGCGCTCACCTGTTCATTTCGTTGTCGGCGATGCTGATCCCGATTGTTCTCGCCCCGCCGGCAAGCGCCGCCTCGCTGCCCGACTTCACCGATCTGATCGAGCGCAATCAAGCGGCGGTGGTCAATATCAGCATCGAGCGCAAGCGCCAATCCGGACGCAACTTCCCCGAGGGTTTCGATATTCCCGAATTGCCCCCCGATAGCCCCTTCAACGATTTTTTCCGTCGGTTTTTCCAAGACCAAGGGAATATGCAGGGGTACGGATCGACGGCTTTCGGATCCGGATTCATCATCTCCGAGGACGGCTATATCATCTCGAATCACCACGTGATCCGAGATGCCGGCGATGTGATCGTGCGCTTGAGCGATCGTCGCGAATACGATGCGGAGATCGTCGGCTCCGACGAGCGCAGCGATATCGCATTGCTGAAGATCGAAGCTCAAGGTTTGCCGACCGTTCGCATCGGCACCGACTACGATCTAAGGGTCGGGGAGTGGGTCTTGGCCATCGGTTCGCCTTTCGGATTCCACTATTCGGCGACCGCCGGTATCGTCTCCGCCAAAAGCCGTAGCCTGCAAGGCGAGAACTACGTACCCTTCATCCAGACCGATGTCGCCATCAACCCCGGGAATTCCGGTGGTCCTCTTTTCAATCTGCAAGGCGAAGTGATCGGGGTGAATGCCCAGATCTACAGCCGAACCGGTTCGTTCATGGGCCTGTCTTTTGCGATCCCCATCGGGGTGGCGATGGATGTGGTGCGGCAGCTGCGCGAGAAGGGGCGGGTATCGAGAGGGTGGCTCGGGGTGCATGTTCAGGATCTGACTCGCGAACTCGCCGAATCCTTCGGCATGGAAAAACCCAAAGGGGCGTTGGTCGCCCGGGTCTTGGATGGTCCGGCTCGCAAGGGCGGCGTTCTCACCGGGGATATCATCTTGGCGTTCAACGGCCAAGAGATCGAACGCTCATCCGATTTGCCGCCGGTGGTGGGGTTGACGAGAGTCGGAGAGGAAGTCGATGTCGATATTTTGCGAGACGGCGAGGAAATCACCCTGACGGTGAAACTAGGAGAGTTGCCGGAGGACGATATGCAGCAGTCCTCGGGCAAACGGGAAGCGGATATCGACCGCTTCGGGATCACGGTGCGCGATCTTAGCGAGGAAGAACTCACCGCCGAGGACGGACCGGGACACGGAGTGGTGGTCACCGAGGTCGAAGACGGAATCGGGCGACAGGCGGGGTTGCGCTCGGGCGATGTGATCAAGACTTTCAAGAACGAGAAGATCACGAGTGCGGTCGATTTCAAGCGCATCGTATCGGAATTGGAGTCCGGGAAGGCGGTTTCGATGCTGGTGCATCGAAACGGCGATCCCGTATTTCTCGCACTGAGACCGGAGTAGATCGAATGGCTTTTTTTCGTTGTCGAAACCGAAGACCGATATCATGATATCGACCCTCGGTCAATATCGCTTATCGCATCATCCCCGCCTTCGAAGTTCGAATCCAAGGAATTTCATGCGCCCGAGGGTCGATGTTCGCCTGCTGAATAAGAGGACGATCTTCGATACCCCTTGCGCTTTTCTTTCGATGATCCGGAACACCCTCGATGCGCTTTGATTTTCCCACTCTGATCGTTCTGCTCGTTCTGGCCACCGGGTTGATCTGGGCCTTCGATGCCTTGGTGCTCTCTCGTCGTCGCTCGATCGCCCTGCGAGCGAAAGAGGCCGGGGGCGAGCTCCTCGTCCCCGCCGCCCCCTCGCGCATCGTCGAGTATTCGCGCTCCTTCTTCCCGGTTCTCCTGATCGTTTTATTGCTTCGCTCGTTCGTGATCGAGCCCTTTCGCATTCCCTCGAACTCGATGATGCCGACGCTGCTGACCGGGGACTTCATCCTCGTCAGCAAATACAGCTACGGCATTCGCTTGCCGGTCGTCGATACCATGGTCATGCCCACCGGCACCCCCGAACGCGGGGATGTGGTCGTTTTTCGCTATCCCGGCGATATGAAAACGCCCTTCATCAAGCGGATCGTCGGTCTTCCCGGGGATCGGATCGAATACCGGGATAAAACCCTGTATATCAACGGCGAGGAGATGGAACAAGGTCCGGCGGTGCGTTATACCGGCTATGGATCGGGAGCGGTGATGGACGGGGCGAGTCTGATCCAAGAGAGGATTTTCGATCATCGCCATCCCATATTGATTCGACCCGGCGCTTTTTCTCGCGAGACCCGCGATGTCGTCGTTCCCGAAGGACAATATTTCGTGCTCGGTGACAATCGGGACCATAGCCGGGACAGTCGTTATTGGGGGATGGTTCCGGACGAGATGCTGATCGGCAGGGCATTCGGGATCTGGATGCACTGGGATTTCGGTCATGGGATCGAATGGGGCAGGATTGGCCAGAGCATCGATTGAGCGACGCCTCGGTTATTTCTTCTCCGACCGGGAATTGTTGAAACGGGCGTTGACGCATGGCAGCGCCGACGCCCGCAATAACGAGCGCTTGGAGTTCTTGGGCGATGCAATCCTGTCCCTTGTGATCGCCGAGCATCTCTTCGACCTTTATCCCGATGCCAAGGAAGGGGAACTGACGCGCATGCGGGCCCGGATCGTCCGCGGCGAGAGTTTGGCCGCCGCCGCTCGATCCATCGGATTGGGACCGGCGCTGCGCCTTTCCCCCGGTGAGCGTCGCAACGGCGGCCGCGATCGCGATTCGATCCTCGCCGGTGCCTTCGAGGCCTTGATGGGTGCCATCTGGCTCGATTCGGATCTGCAGGTTTGCCGCGAGCGGATATTGGAGATACTTGCAAAAACCATTGCGGCGGCGAGGAGCGAGGGCGGGCGCAAGGATCCCAAAACTCGCCTGCAGGAGCACATGCAAGGACAAGGCAAACCCTTGCCCGATTATCGGATCGCAGAGGTCGAGGGAGCCGATGAGGAGCGGCGTTTCATCGTGCACTGCAAGGTGGAGGGGATGATCGGGGATACGACGGGGCGAGGCTCTTCTCGTCGCCGGGCGGAGCGTTCGGCCGCCGCCTCGGCCCTTGTGCGTCTCGGCGTCGACGAGGATCCGCAAACCGGCAAAGGGCGAAGCAAGGCCGAGAAACGAAAGAAGCGAGAGGGAAAAAAGACCCCTCCCGCCGATCTGAGAGAGAGGAAGAAGACGGCTTGCGAGACGATATCGATGTCGGGCGGCGGTGCCGACGAGGACGAGCGGGAATCGATACCGACACCTTCGGATAAAGAGGCTTGTTCCCCGCCGCCCGGGATTCCCCATCGCTGCGGTCTCGTCGCCGTTGCCGGAAGGCCGAATGTGGGCAAATCCACCCTCCTCAATCGGATCGCCGGGCGCAAATTCACCATCACCTCGAGGCGCCCGCAGACCACCCGCCACCGTATTTCGGGTGTGTTGAGCAAGGAGCACTCGCAAATCGTCCTCGTCGACACTCCGGGGATCCATCGCCACCACCGCCGCGCCCTCAACCGCTTCATGAACAAGGTGGCGGTCGGGGCTCTCGCCGGGGTCGATCTCGTATTGATGATCATCGAGGCCCCTCGTTGGCAGGTCGATGACGATCCCATCCTCGATCGGGTGTTGGCGGCGGCAAGTGGGGCTCCGGTGATCCTCGTGATCAACAAGATCGATCGCCTGCGGCGGCGAGAGCGGATATTGCCGATGCTGCGCGATGTTTCGCAGCGGCACGATTTCTTGGAGGTGATCCCGATCAGTGCCCGCAACGGCGAGAATCTCGATCGCCTGATGGCGGTGGTCGAGCCCCTGATGCCCGAGGGTCCGCCGATATTCGCCCCCGAAGTGAATACGGACCGGGGCGAGAATTTCCATATCGCCGAGATCGTGCGGGAGAAATTGATTCGGCGATTGGGCCAGGAGTTGCCCCATCAACTCGCGGTCGAGATCGAGCACTGCCGGGACGAGGGCCGACAGCTGCAAATTCACGCCTTGGTATGGGTTGCGCGCAAACAGCATAAGTCGATCGTGATCGGCAGCCACGGCCGATGCCTCAAGGAAGTGGGTATCGAAGCCCGTCAGGCGATCGCGCAGCGCTTGGGCCGCCCGGTGCACTTGGAGATATGGGTGAAGGTCAGACAAGGATGGCCGGATGACGAGCGAGCATTGGCGTCCTTGGGTTATGTGGAAGAGCGCTAGGAATCGTCCGATGCTCGGCTTCGGGGATTGTTTTTTCTTGGCTCCCATGGATTCGAGCGGGGTCGAGGCTTCGTCTCGGTTCGTTGTCGGTCTCGATTCCGATCGTATTCGCAAGCGCGCAAGCGATTTCGGGGATAGCCGATGATTCGTACCGAGCGCATCGATCTCGAGCCGGCCTTCGTTTTGCATTCCCGGCGCTACCGGGAAACGAGTTTGCTGATCGAGGCTTTCGGGCACGATAGCGGCCGGCTCGCGGTGGTGGCTCGCGGCGCCCTGCGTCCGAAGTCCAGGATGCGCGGCCTGCTCCAACCCTTCATACCTTTGTTGATCTCATGGCGAGGGCGGGGCGAGCTGGCGACATTGACCGCAGCGGAAGCCCAAGGGGAGATCGTTCCGACGCAAGGCTCCGCCACCTTGATCGGTTTTTATGTCAACGAACTGCTGCTCCATTTTCTGCATCGCCACGATCCGGAACCGGATCTTTTCGAAACCTACCGTCGTACCTTGCAACGAATCGCCTTGGAAGAGGATCCGGAGCCTTCGCTGCGTATTTTCGAAAAAAGGCTCTTGCAGGCCACCGGCTATGCCTTGCAGCTGGAAAGAGAGGCAAAGAGCGGCGCTCGGATCGTACCGGATGCTCGCTATATCTATCGGCCGGATTCGGGTCCCGAGCCTTGGGATCCCCGTCGACACTCCGGCGCCGGCATCAGCGGGGAGACCCTGCTGGCCTTGTCCGAAGAGCGGCTATCGAAGCGCGATACATTGCGGGAGGCCAAGCAATTGATGCGGCGGGTCATCTTCGCCCACAGCGGAGAAAAAACGCTGATTTCTCGAAATCTCTGGCGTCGGCGACGATCATCGGATGCCGCCTGAAATCCAAAGGGCGATGACGATGAGCGAGGAGCGAGCGGGGCGCGCCTTGGGTGTTCGAGCGAAGGTGTTCGGGCAAACCCCTATCGTGAAGTGCTGAGGAAGACTTTTCGCAAAGACCGGGACCGGCTTCGGCGGGGGTGAGGGGGCAGCCAAGGATGGGGGCGACCCTTTTTTCTCGCAGATGAGATGAAGATATCGGTGATCGTGGAATTTCGAAGACCCCGCTGTCAAGATTGAGCGACCAAGGCCGAGCGACCAAGGGCCTGTGATGCCATCGAGAATGATCGTTCGATGGATCCGTAGGCTCGAATTTGGCATCGAGCCGATTTCCGTCAAGGAAAACCGCTGTCTTCGACGCCCCGATTGGGAGTCCATCACCGAGATAAAGCGGCCATCGCTCGCTTTCGAAAAGAATCGCTCCTTTTCAATCCCCACCCTTTTCAATCACTGTCATTCGATTTGCGGACGAGGGCTTTGTCCATCCGCAAATCGAATGAGCGATCAACGCTTGCCCAAGCGCTGCATCCTCGGTGAGAAATCAGGTGGCGGAAAAAAGATTCCTTGTGAGTCTCTATCTCATTCAGCGGATCGTTGCCTTGCCCTTCGACGCTCGCCTCGACCGGTCAGGCGACCGGATCGAGGCGAAAAACGATCGGGGGCGATCGAAGATCGGTCAATCCCGATGCGAATCATCATCACCGCCGCCGGTCGATCGGCGGGGTTCGATATTTGCATCCATCGATCCCGGGCTGCCCCTTCGATAGCGATCGTCGACCGGGCGATCCTCCGTTCTTTCTTCCCTTGCCGGAGTTGCTTCGTAGGGAGAGCGGTGTGGCTGTTGCCTGCCGCCGTCGACGGGGGCCGCCGATCCGCCTTGCGCCGCCGGAGACGAAAAGGACGATCCCTCGCCTCTTGCAGGGGTCGAGGCGAAGCGGGTATCGAACTCGCCCCTTCGATCGCCGTGAGAACCCTCCATGCGCCCCGGGCTTCGCTCGCGGAAGGGATCGCTCGTCGGCGAAGGTGTCGTCCTCGTTGCCGGGCTCGGCGCACCGCTCAAGCCCGTTCCATCGGATCTGCTTGCCGGATCGACGAAGGGCCTTCCTCGGCTCGGGCCCGTGCCGCCGATCTTGGGCGTTTCGCTTTTGAAGGAGTCGACGCCCCCTCGATGATCCGAACGGGGGGTGGCAGCGGAGCCGGACCAAGGAGGCGAGGGTGAAAAACGCCTCGATGACGGCTCGGGATGCCAGTGTCTCTCCCTCGGCGGGGTATCGGGTTGTGCAGGTGCCTTGGGGATATCCGGTTGTCTTTCGAAGGAACCCCTCGGGGTCGAGAGGGGAGGCGTCCTTGTCGATGATGGGGCTTGACTCATCGGCCGCTCGGTCAAGGGGTTGTTTTCCCTCGGGGACCATGATCGTTGCCTCGGCGATGGACGATCCGGCGAAGGATGAGGTGCGCGCGGGGCATGATCGACAGCCCCGGTGCCCCGGCCTGGGGCCGGTGGGGGGTTCGTGAAAGACTGATTCGTCGGCTCAGGCATGCCGGATCCCGAGGGGCGGGCGGCGGGGGCGGGCGGACTTCGATGCGCACCCCCCG
>JFBG01000058.1 GCA_000583135.1 Thioalkalivibrio sp. HK1 | reverse complement strand
GTCAGGGTGTTCTGGTTGCCGGCTCTGCCGGGGTTGGTATCGACCCGTATATCGGCGATCGATGGTTGCGCCAAGGTCACCGTCACGTTATTGCTCGGCGGGCTTGTCAATCGGACGGTGATCTCTTTGCTTTCCCCGCCCTCGACGACTTGCAATGTCGTGTCGGAGAGGATCACGGACTGCGTGCCGCTATCCGTTATCGCCACACTCATCGTCGTCTTGCTGGTGCCTTCGTAGTTGGCGGTGCCGGCGAATCTGAAACTGATGGTCGCAGTCTCATCGTCTTCGTCTTCGTCGCTGCTTGCGGAGACCTCGATGGTTTGGGGTTGGTTCCAATTCGATGAGGTGAATATCAGTTTGTTTTGGTTACCGGAGGTTCTTTCATCGGTATCAACAGAGATACCAAGAGGATGAAGGACGAAAATCTCAAGTTCTTCGCCACTGCCCAAGGGGGTGGTCCTCGCCAATTCGATCTCGAAGGTGGCGGTCTCGCCTTCGTTGATCGTCAGGCTCCCCGGCGAAAGGGTCAGATCTGGAGGATCGTCATCGCGGGCGTCGATGTCTACCGTTAAATTCGTAATGTCATAGCCAAAACCCGAAGCCATGAGTTCGATGCTCGATGGCCCCTCATCGACCGCATCGGGGTCTTCGGCCACGGTTATCCCTATATTTTGGTTGACATTCCAGTTATCGGGTGTGAAAACGAGGAATTCATCGCCGGGGACCCTCGTCACATCACTTGAAGATCCTTCGGTGATGTCGCTGCGGATATAGATGTTATGGCTCGGTTGGTGCGAGAGTGCGACACCTAGATTAGTGCCCGTGCCTCCTTCTCTCGCAGTTAGCGGAGAAGAAGGAGTAGTGACTGGAGTAGTGACTATCGTGATATCATCATCGGCGACCGATACCGACACGCTGCCGGTGACGCTGGCATAGTCGCCACCCGCTGCCGTCAGGGAGATCGTTGCTGTATCTGGGACTCTATCCGTATCATCCTCGGCGGCGGTGACGGTTACCGTTTGGGTCGTTTCCCAGTCGCTGGCCGTGAAGGTCAAGGTGGAAGGGTTGAAAGTCACGTCGGTGTTAGCGGTTACGCTTTGCGCCAAATTCACCGTTACGGAAGCACTCGGCTCGCTCGCCAACCGTACTGTGAAGGTGGCAGTGTCGTCCTCGGCTAACGACAGATTCTTACTTGAGATCGTCAACTCCGCGGTATCGTTATCGTTCACTGTTACCGTCACACTGCCGGTAGCACTAGCGTAAGTGCCACCCACAGCAGTTAGATCAATCGTCGCCGTACCTTGGGCAGCATCATCATCCTCTGCGGCGGAGACGGTTACCGCTTGGGGACTAGCAAAATCGTTGGCTGTGAAAGTCAGCGTGTTTTGATTGCCGGCTGCATTGAGATCGGTATCGACTTTGACATCGGTATTTGAAGGCTGAGCCAAAGTCACCGTCACGCTAACGGTCGGGGCTTTTGCCAGCCGTACCATGAGGGTACCACTGCCCCCCTCATCGACCGATAGGCTTACCGGAGTCATCATCAATCCGTCGACGTCATCATTGATCAACGATACCGTCACGCTGCCGGTGGCGCTAGCGTAGCCTCCACCCGAAGCCGTTAGACCGACCGTTGCCGATCCATTGCTACTTAAGTCACCGTTAACGGTTACGGTTATCGGTTGTGCTGTGCTCCAATTGCTAGTCGTGAAGGTCTGTGAGGTAGCGGAGAGGGTAAGGTTGCTGGAATTGGTTCCGCCTGGTGCCAAGGTGACCGTCACGTCGCTGCTAGGCGCGGTTGCCAACGCCACATTGAAGCTGGCTCCCGCACTATCACCTTCAAGAATCGTCAGAGCATTCCTCGAAAGAATGAAGGCGGGGGTGTCGTCATCATCGTCTATCGTAATCCTTACATCGGCTTGGTATTGAGTAGCGTTGTCGGTACCTCTCAACTGCAATGTCGCATTATCATTCTCCCCGCCATCGCCATCGTCATCGGTGGCGGTGACGGTCACCGTCTGCTCGATATTCCAGTTGGCGGAGCTGAAAGTCAAAGCACGAGGGGAAAATTCAATATCCGAATCCGAATTGGAGGGGGCTTCGGTCAATCTGATTGACACATTTGAAGCCGGCAGTCGGTTCAGTCTGACAGTGAAGGAAGCCTCGCCGTTTTCAGTGACACTCAGTGAAGAGTTGGAAACGACTATTCCGTGGTCGGCGTCTTTGACGGTGACCGCTACGCTGCCGGTGACGCCGGTGTAGTCTCCGCCCGAGGCAGACAGTTCAATCGTCGCCATGTCGTCAATCCCGTCACTGTCCTTCTGAGCAGTGACGGTTACCGTTTGAGCCGTTGCCGAGTTGGTGGTCGTGAATGTCAATGTGGCCTGATTGCCGGTTGTGCCGGAGTCGGTATCAATTGTCACATCGGTATTTGATGGCTGAGTCAAAGTCACCGTCACATCGGCACTCGGCACGGTTGCCAACCTCACTGTGAAAGTTTTAGTCAAATTGGCATCTTCATAAAACGTCAGGCTGCTATTCGAGAACGTGAACCCAGGGCTTTGCGAGTACGCAACCCCGGCATAAGACAATAAAAGGAGTCCGCTTGCGGACATCCACAAGAACCCGATCATTTTTCGGAGCGTCAAAGATCTCTCGGCGAAAATCGCATGGAGAGTTTTCATGGGCCGTCTTCCCCTGTTGGTACGAAGGATCATCGTCCTCGTCAGTACGAGGTACCCGAAGGCGGGCGCTACGAGATCGATCGGGTTTGTTTGGATGAGTATCCGCTCGGTCTCGGCGACACCCGGATCGGCAATCGTTGCCGCCGGATACCCGCCCAAGATCGAAGCGGGCTCAATTTTGCACTTTCCACCGGCAAGCGTCAACTATTTACGGGATCATCGGTGATGCCATCTCCTCGGATTTCGAGGTCGAATGGCGGATTGCAGTCGATCGGAGCCGGTCGGATCCAAGATATCTTCAACGGAATCGGCGGAGGATGTGCTAAGGGTGGAGTCGATGAGGCGAGCCACCGGGGGAAATTCGCCAAGGAAATTCAAAATGCGATTGCATCGACCGCAGCCGCTCGCTCGGAGCCTGCGCGGATTTGCGAATACAATTTCACAAGACGAATTCGTTCGCGAAACGCAACTCGTCCCGATCCGGCCCACAATCGGCAAAGAAAATAAGGCTGTTTCGGGGGATGATGCCGCTTCGAAGGCCTGACGATCCTTGCGCGGCTTTCAGCGACATCCAAAGGATCGAAGACCGGCGAAGACCCCGAAGCGGCTGCCTTTTCTAAGGGCTCGCTTCGGATTCGCCGCTTCGATTGAGGGTTTGGCTCCCCGGGACGGGCTCGAACCGCCGACCTAGTGATTAACAGTCACCCGCTCTACCGACTGAGCTACCGGGGATTTGAAAAAACTCGAATGTGGGGGATCATACGCGTTCGAGCCTTGGGAATCAATAGGGCGTCGTCGTTTTTTCGGCGAAATATTTCGGATCCAAGACCGAATCCTTGTACGATCCGCCGATCATCGATCGCTTCGGACAATCTTGATCTGCAAATCATCCATTCTTTTTTCCATTCTTTTCCATTTTCTTTCCGGCAAATTTCCGGCAAATCTTTTCCCGATAACCCCACCTTCCGGCAAATCTTCCTCGAATACCGACCATGAAAGCGCGCCCCTTGCAAGTGATTTCCGATTTCAAAGCCGCCGGCGATCAGCCGCTGGCGATCAGACGGCTTTTCGAGGGCATATCCGACGGTCTTTCCCATCAAACCCTGCTGGGAGTGACCGGATCGGGAAAGACCTTCACGGTGGCCAAGGTCATCGAGCAAGCCGAGCGCCCGGCGATGATCCTGGCGCCGAACAAGACCCTCGCCGCCCAGCTCTACGCCGAGATGCGGGAGTTCTTCCCGAATAACTCGGTCGAATATTTCGTTTCCTATTACGACTATTACCAGCCGGAGGCTTATGTCCCCTCGACCGATACCTATATCGAGAAGGATTCCTCCATCAACGATCATATCGAGCAGATGCGCCTGTCCGCGACCAAGGCGCTGCTCGAATACAAGGACTGCGTGATCGTGGCCACGGTCTCGGCGATCTACGGTCTCGGGGATCCCGTCTCCTACCACTCGATGGTGCTGCATCTGGTGCGGGGGGAGCGCATCGATCAGCGATTCATCCTCAGGCGCTTGGCGGAGATGCAGTACACCCGCAACGAAACCGACCTCCATCGCGGCACCTATCGGGTGCGGGGCGAGGTGATCGATATCTACCCTGCGGAATCCGAGCGCGATGCGGTGCGGATCGAACTCTTCGATGACGAGATCGAGCAACTCAGTCAGTTCGATCCCCTCACCGGCGAGGTTCTGTTGCGGGTGCCGCGTCTGACGATCTACCCGAAGAGCCATTACGTCACTTCAAGGGATCGGGTGGTCGATGCCGTCGAGCGGATCGAGGAGGAACTGGCGGGCCATCTGGATGTTCTTCGCCGAGGGAATCGCTTGGTCGAGGCCCAGCGTTTGGAGCAAAGAACGCGTTTCGATATCGAGATGATGAGCGAGATCGGCCATTGCAAGGGGATCGAGAACTACTCGCGCTATCTATCGGGGAGAGAGCCGGGCGAACCGCCGCCGACCCTTTTCGATTACCTGCCCCCCGAATCCCTCCTGTTCATCGACGAAAGCCATGTCACCGTGCCCCAGCTGGGGGCGATGTATCGCGGCGATCGCTCCCGCAAGGAAACCTTGGTCGAATACGGCTTCCGTTTGCCTTCGGCGCTCGATAACCGCCCCTTGCGCTTCGAGGAATTCGAGCGCCTCGCCCCCCAGACGATCTTCGTCTCCGCCACCCCGGGCACCTACGAGCGAGAGCACGCGCAGGAGATCGTCGAGCAGGTGGTGCGTCCGACCGGCTTGGTCGACCCTCAAGTCGACATTCGCCCCGCCTCCTCTCAGGTCGACGATCTCCTTTCCGAAATCCGCCTTCGCACCGACGCCAAGGAGCGGGTGCTGGTCACCACCTTGACCAAAAGGATGGCCGAGGATCTGACCGACTACCTCTCCGAGCACGGCGTTCGCGTGCGCTATCTGCATTCGGATATCGATACCGTCGAGCGCGTCGAGATCATCCGCGATCTGCGCTTGGGCGAATTCGATGTATTGGTCGGCATCAATCTCCTGCGCGAAGGCTTGGACATGCCCGAGGTCTCGCTGGTGGCGGTGCTCGATGCCGATAAAGAGGGTTTCTTGCGCTCGGATCGATCCCTGATCCAGACCATCGGCCGGGCGGCGCGCAATATCAACGGCAGTGCCATTCTCTATGCGGATTCCGTCACCGGCTCGATGCAAAGAGCCATCGACGAGACCAATCGTCGGCGCAAACGACAGATCGAGTTCAACCAAGCGCACGGGATCGTTCCCCGCGGGATCAGCAAGGGAGTCAGCGATATCTTGGAGGTGGCATCCGTCCCCGGCCGAGGTGGCAGCGGCTTGAAACGGGGATACGACAAAGTGGCGGAATCGCTATCGAACTACGCCGCCTTGTCTCCGAAAGCCCTTGCAACCCGGTTGCGCAAGATGGAGCAGCAGATGTACAAGCATGCCGCCAACCTCGAATTCGAGGAGGCGGCCAAGATGCGGGACGAACTGCAGGCGATGCGGGATCACGGACTCGCCACCGCCGCCGGAGGGCATTGAGCGCCTCGGCATTGTTGCCATGCCGGGATTTTTCGATGGACGCCCGCCTTGCCCGCGCGGGGTATTTTGCGATTCGGATTCGACTCCCGATCATCGTGGAATCGTCGCTTGATTGGCCATTCGATTGAACGCTCGGTTGTTTTTTGTGATTTTTCGGCATTTTTCGCTCATGAAATATTGCGATGAAGCGAATAAGTCGTTATCATTCGCAGGATTGTTTTGAATGAAGGCGCGTAGCTCAGTGGTAGAGCACCACGTTGACATCGTGGGGGTCGGTGGTTCAATCCCACTCGCGCCTACCATTTTTTGATCGGCGGCGGAAGGCGATACGATCTTTTTCCCATCGCGGCTTTTTCGTGTGGATGTGGAATTTGCCGGCGGCCATCGCCGTTGAATCCCATATCGGATATTCCGTCGAGAGGGTCGGAAAGAGTATCGAGAAGACACCGAAGCCTGCGGCCGAACCTCGATCTTTCAAAGGCGGGGCGGCTTTGCTTCGGTGTATCATTACCGGCCATCGTGCCCGAGTTGCCTTCATAAGAAGGCGGACTTGGCATCGATCAAGAGTGAGAGCGTTCGGGGGGAAGGCGTTCGGAGGGCTTGCAAAGCCCGTTCCATTTCATCGCCTTTGAAGGGTATTCATCGGTATTTAGGAGAAGTCCGAGATCGCAGCGGAAAAAAGGAATCGGGTCAACGCCGAGATCGAGGCCGAAACCATTCGGCTGATCGGGGATGCGGGGGATCAACGAGGAATCGTCTCTCGCGCCGAGGGGTTGAAACTCGCCGAAGAAGATGGGCTTGACCTCGTCGAGATCGCGCCTCATGCCGAGCCGCCGGTTTGTCGGTTGATGAACTTCGGGAAGTTCCTCTTCCAGCAAAACAAGCGGCGAACTGCGGCCAAGAAGAAGCAGGCTCAGGCGCAAATCAAGGAAGTCAAGTTTCGTCCGGGGACGGAGGAAGCGGATTACCAGACCAAACTCCGCAACCTCAAGCGTTTTTTGGCCAACGGAGACAAGGTGAAGGTGACCTTGTGGTTCAGAGGGCGCGAGATTCGTCACCAAGACTTGGGTTCCAAGATACTGAAACGGGTGGAAGGCGACCTCGATGATCTTGCGAAGGTCGAGCAATTCCCGAAGATGGAAGGAAGGCGGATGTCGATGGTGCTGTCTCCGCGTCGATGATCCGACATCTTCCTTCCCAAGCGAACGAAAGGATCTTGTCGAGAAGACCTTGCTTATCGTCGAGGGATATTCCTTCGAGAACAGGTCTTTCCTCATAACGGCCTTTCGAGATGCATCGGGTGGTGGCTCCGGCACGCAGTCAAGACCTCCAAGCACACCGACTTGAAGCGCGCGCTTGTATCGGGCACCTTAGGCTTGGGTACCCCAAGTTCAGGCACATCAGGAAAGTTCCGCATTGAAAGCGGACGGTCGATAAGGAATCGTTCATCATGCCGAAGATGAAAACCAAGCAGGCGGCGTCCAAACGCTTCAAACAGACGGGCACGGGGCGGTTGAAACGCATCCAGTCCCATCGTCGCCATATCCTGACCAAGAAAAGCACGAAGCGCAAAAGACATCTGCGCTTCCCCGAGGCGGTTTCCGCCGCCGATGCGCCATCGGTGCGCAGAATGCTCGTCGGCGCCTAGGGTGCCCTGACCCAAAGCGCCCCAAGGCGATCGCTCCACGGATCGACTGCTTTCGATATTTTTTCGATGATGCGGGTTCTGACGAGCCTCGTTTTCTCGCATCACCTCGTCGATTCGAGCCGCGATTTCGGTTTTCACCAGGAGATAAGGCAATATGCCCCGCGTCAAACGAGGCGTGACCGCGCACGCTCGCCACAAGAAGATACTCGCTCAGGCCAAGGGATATCGCGGACGGCGCAAAAGCACATTCAAGGTTGCGAAGCAGGCGGTGATCCGCGCCGGGCAGATGGCCTATCGGGATCGTCGTCAGCGCAAGCGGCAGTTTCGCTCTTTATGGATCGTGCGTATCAATGCCGCCGCTCGACGCAACGGCCTTTCTTATAGCCAGCTGATGAACGGTTTCGGCAAAGCCGGTATCGCCGTCGACCGCAAGATCCTTGCCGATCTTGCCGTGAGAGACGAGCAGGCATTTTCTCGCTTGGCCGAGCAGGCCCGGGCGAGCCTTTAGATTCATCCTCGCATCGTCGTCTTTTCGACGAATTGCCATCCCTTCGAAGTCCGATAAAGTCCGAGACGACCCTACCTTTGGTTCCAATGGCGGGCAGGGTCGATAAAGCGGATATCGATCGATGAGGGGAAGGTCGTTCGAGATGACCTTCGAAATGAAAAGCCCTCCCCTCGATGCCCTTTTGACGAGCGCGCTCGAAGCGATCGCCGCCGCCGATACATTGAGCGAGCTCGATGCGGTTCGGGTGCGCTTTCTCGGACGGCAAGGGGAAATCACCGCGCAACTGAAATCGCTCGGCTCCTTGGCCGTCGAGGAGCGGCCGGAAGCGGGCAAGCGCATCAACGACGGTAAACGCTCGATACAAGCGTCCTTGGATGCCCGCAAGGCGGTGCTATCGGCGGATGCTTTGCAATCGCGGCTGATCGAGGAGGGGGTCGATATCACCTTGCCCGGCCGAGGGCAGCGAAGCGGTGGGCTGCATCCGGTCACCCGCACCCTCGATCGGATATGTTCGCTCTTTCGTTCGGTGGGTTTCGAGGTCGCCGAAGGCCCCGAAATCGAAGATGATTATTACAACTTCGAAGCCCTCAATATCCCGGCGCATCATCCGGCGCGGGCAATGCAAGACACTTTTTATTTCCCCGACGGGCGATTGCTTCGCACCCATACCTCCCCGGTGCAGATCCGGGTGATGGAGAAGCAAAGCCCGCCGCTTCGCATCATCGCCCCCGGCCGCGTCTATCGCAGCGACTCCGACCAGACCCATACCCCGATGTTCCATCAGGTAGAGGGGCTGATGGTGGGCGAGGATGTGAGTTTTGCGCATCTGAAAGGGATCCTGCACGAGTTTTTGCGGAATTTCTTCGAGGCCGACGATCTCGATATCCGCTTCCGACCCTCTTATTTCCCCTTCACGGAGCCATCGGCGGAGGTCGATATTCGGCGCGGCGCCGGCGGCGATTGGCTGGAGGTCTTGGGATCGGGAATGGTGCATCCCAAGGTATTGGAGAACTGCGGCATCGATAGCGAGCGCTATACCGGATTCGCTTTCGGGCTCGGGGTCGAGCGTTTCGCGATGCTGCGCTACGGGGTCGACGACCTGCGGATGTTCTTCGAAAACGATCTGCGTTTTCTGCGGCAGTTCGCCTGAAATGGTCATCGAAGCGTGAAATTCAGCGAGCGCTGGATGAGGCAGTGGGTCGATCCCCCGCTTGATACCCAAGCGTTGGGGGAGCGGCTGACGGCTGCGGGTCTCGAAGTCGAGTCGATCGACTCCGTTGCCGGTCGAATCGAAGGGGTGGTGGTCGGCGAAATCGTCGCCGTCGAACCCCATCCCGGGGCCGACCGCCTGTATCTTTGCGAGGTGATCGACGGGAGCGGCCAAAGCGCCAAGGTGGTTTGCGGGGCGCCGAATGTGCACTCGGGGATGCGATCCGCCTTCGCCCGCATCGGGGGCCGTTTGCCCGACGGCAAGAAGATTCGCGCAAGCCGCATCCGGGGCGAGCAATCGCAAGGGATGCTTTGCTCCGCCGTCGAGTTGGGGATCGGGGAGGACGCCGACGGCATCATCGATCTCGGGAGGGATGCTCCGGTGGGGGCGGATCTCACCGAGTGGCTGGGCTTGGACGATGCCGTCATCGAGATCGGATTGACCCCCAATCGCGGCGATTGTCTGAGCATCGCCGGGATCGCCCGCGAGGTCGCCTTTGCCTGCGGCACGAAGTTGCATCCACCGGCCGAGGTCTCCGCCACCTTGACCGCGACCATCGACGATACCCTGCCCATCGTCTTGGAGGCTCCGGCGCGTTGCCCGCGCTATGTCGGGCGCATCGTGCGCAATATCGATCCCGGCATTCCCAGTCCGCTATGGATTTGCGAGCGATTGCGCCGTTGTGGGGTGCGCCCGCTCTCGCTGGTGGTCGATATCACCAACTATGTGATGCTCGAACTCGGGCAGCCTTTGCACGCCTTCGACCTCGACCGTATCGACAGGGAGATCAGGGTGCGAGAGGCCTTGGAAGGGGAGGAGTTGGTCTTGCTGGACGGCACTCGGCACCTGCTCGATGCGAAGTCCTTGGTTATCGCCGATGCCTCGCAAGCGGTGGCCCTTGCCGGGATCATGGGCGGGGAGGGCAGCAAGGTCAGCGAATCCACCCGCAATGTCTTTTTCGAAGGGGCGTGGTTCGAACCGCGCGGGATCGCCTTGGAAGCGCGGCGGCGTTCGATGCACACCGATGCCTCGCATCGCTTCGAGCGCATCGTTTCCCCGCAGTTGCAGCGCGATGCCATCGAGCGGGCGAGCGCTTTGTTGGTCGAGATTGCCGGCGGCGAAGCCGGGCCGCTTTGCGAGGCGACGGCTGCGGATGACTTGCCCGGCAGCGAATCCATCCGCTTGCGCAGCGCCCGCATCGACAGAATTCTCGGCACCGCCGTCTCGCCGCCCGATGTGGTCGATTTCCTTTCCCGGTTGGGCATGACGGTAGAGGAGATCGAGGCCTCGGAGGAGCAGTGTGTTTGGCAGGTGAGCGTGCCGCCTTTCCGGCCGGATATCGGCACCGAGATCGACCTGATCGAGGAGGTGGCGCGAGGTGTCGGCTTCGATGCCATCCCCGAGAGCATGCCTCGGATCGAGCTGTCCTTCGCCGGTGTGCCGGAAGATCGGGTCGATGAAGGGCGCATTCGTACCTTGTTGATCGATCGCGGATATCACGAGGCATTGACCTATAGCTTCGTGGACGCCCGACGACAAGCGCATTTCTCGGTGCTGTCGGCTGCGGGCGCGAAGGATGCGCAGCCGATCCCGCTTGCCAATCCCATCGCCTCGGATATGGGGGTGATGCGGACCACGATGTGGCCGGGGCTGGTGCACGCCGCCGCCCGCAACAGCAAACGGCAACAGCCGCGGGTACGGCTTTTCGAGATCGGCCGGGTCTTTTTCGAATGCCCCGACCGGCAAGGCGAGACTCGCTTGGAGCAGCCCACGATGATCGGCGGCATCGCCGTCGGCTCGACCCTGCCGCTACAATGGTCGGCTTCGGCCCTCGATGCCGATTTCCATGATATCAAGAACGATATCGAGGCGATCATCGGCCTTTCGGGTAAGAGAGTGGAGTTCGAACAAGCCGAAATCTTGGGGCTGCATCCGGCAAGGTGCGCTGTCATCATGCACCGAGGGCAGAGCATCGGACGAGTCGGGGCGCTGCATCCGGATCTCGCCGATGAGTTTCGAATCAAAGGCGCGCTGCTTTTCGAGTTGCGTTTGGATGCGATCCTCGACAAGGCGGTGCCGCAGTTCGAGGGTTTTTCGAGATTCCCCGCCGTGCGCCGGGACCTTTCGCTGCTGGTGCCGGAGACGGTGCAGTGTGCGGCTTTGAATGCCCGCATTCTCGAGATCGGAGGCTCTTTGGCGGATTCCGAAATTCTCGAGGATGTGGAGGTCTTCGATGTCTATCAGGGCAAGGGGCTCGATCCGGGCAGAAAAAGCGTATCGCTCAGGTTGACCTTCCGCTCTATGACCCGCACCCTCGACGATGCGGAAGTCGACGCCTACTTGGAGAAGACCCTCGTTTCTTTGCGCGAAGATCCGGGGGCGATTTTGCGAGGCGATTCCTAAGGGCGGGGGAATGGCGAGGAAAGAGCGAGCGATCATCGCCCGCAGCCCCCCGCTGGAGCAAGGCTCGTATTCGTCTTTTTCGAACGATCCTCGTCGGCATGGTATTCGGCGCTTCACAAATCCCTCGATGATCGAGGTGGCCGAGCGCGACGACCTGCACGATATACCTGCACGATATGATGGAAAAGCCCTCATGAAACTCACCAAAGCCGGAATGGCGGAAAATCTCTACGAAGAGATCGGCTTGAGCAAGACCGAATCCCGGGATTTGGTCGGGCTCTTTTTCGATACGATCGGCGATCGATTGGAAAGCGGAGAACAGGTCAAGATCTCCGGCTTCGGGAATTTCGATCTGCGTTGGAAGAAGGAGCGCTCGGGCAGGAACCCCAAGACCGGCGAGGAGCATCGGATCAGCGCCCGTCGGGTGGTCACCTTCCATCCCAGCGATAAGTTGAGGGATAAGTTGAAAGCCGGCGATATGGACGCCGATGCGAATGCCGATGCGGACGATGATTCGCAAGCGGACACGCCCTTTTGACGATTCGCTCGCTATTCGGGCGAACAACCAAGCAAGCCATCACCGACAACTGCGACCTGCCGAGCCGGTCGGTTTTTTCGCATCCGCCATGCCAAGACGCATCGGCGAAGGCGTTTGCTAAGACCCCGAAGCCAAATCACGGCTGAAAGAATGAGAGACGCCGGCGGGTGAACTGGTAGCCCGGCGATCGATGAGCATCGAGCAGGTAAGCCGTCATCGCATCCGAAGAGGTCTATCCCGTGGATTTCGTTGTCTTTATCGCCATCGTCCTCATCTACATTACCTTCGTCACGATCCACATCTTCGCCGGGCTCTTCCTCTGGCGCATCCAAGGAGTGAGCGTATCCGCCATGCTCTCGGTCGTCGCCTACATCTTCGGTGGTGCAGTTGCAATCATCATCGAGGATGCGGCGTTGGGCAAGACGATTGCCATCATCGTTTGCATCGACATCGTTTTTCGTGCAGGGGTCCATGTCTGTCGGCGAATCCGACAGAATGGGAGCGAACGATGAAAGACGAAACCAAGTACCGCATCGAGGATGAGCCCGCCGTGAGCGCGGTATCGAAAGGGGCAGGGAACCCGGCAGCGGATAGTGCGATGAGCGCTGCAACCACCGCCCCAATCACCACTGCGACCACCGTATCGCGTTTCGCGCAAATGCCGGATCCTCCTTACTATGCGGTGATCTTCGCCAATCAGGCCTCCGACAAACCGGATGGTTATGCGCAGATGGTGGGCGAAATGCGCGAGATCGCGGCCACGATGCCGGGCTATATCGGCATCGAGAGTGCGCGCGACGAGAACGGTTTTGCGGTAACGGTGAGCTATTGGGAAAGCGAAGATGCCATCGCCGCTTGGCGCAATCATGCGAGACACCGCATCGCCCGGAAGATCGGACGCGAGCGTTGGTACGAGCATTTCGTCTTGCGCATCGCCAAGGTCGAACGCCACTACGACGGTCCTTGAACGATGCCGCCTGCAATCTGCGATAATCCCGGCCGGTGATTGGCGGCAGATAGATTCTTCGAAGATCGGTTGGGCTTCGAGCGTCGGTATCGCTTATCCTTACCCGGTCTTTACGAGAGGGCGAGCGTCGATGAGCGGTGCGGGATCGAGATGGTTCCCGATGCACGCCATTTTTCAAAATGGCTATTTACGAAAAGAGGGATTCAAGGCTATCATTCGCACTTGGGGGATCGCCCGTTTTCGATTCGGCACCATCGATCCGGCGGGAGCCAAGCCCTCGGACCGGAGCGGTTTTCCAAGAAACGGACTTTTTCGGTATCTTTGTTTGTCATCGGGGCGTAGCGCAGCCTGGTAGCGCACCTGAATGGGGTTCAGGTGGTCGGAGGTTCAAATCCTCTCGCCCCGACCAATCTTCTTCGAAAGACCGCTTAGACTCGTGTCGATAAAGAGTCGAGGCGGGTTTCGAGTCTCGCTGTTTCGAACATCGCTTTTATCGACGATTCATCGACATCCCATTGACGGTTCATCACCTTCGGTAGTGGGAATGTATGTGCGATCCGATACTCCCTCGTCGTCTGCTCCGTCGGTATTGAACGCCATGCTGCGGGCTGCGGTAAGACTCTCCTTATCCCCCTTACTCCCCACCTCTTTGTGCCCCTCTCTTGGGCGAGCGCGGGCAAGGGCAAGCGATCTCGCTGTTTGGTCGTGCGCATTATTTCTTTCCATCATCTGCATTTTCTCCGTACCCGCTCTTGCGACCGAGGATCGATACGAGGTGGCGTTGGAGGCGATCGAAAACGGGGATTTCGAGCAAGCCCGACTCACCTTCGAGAGCCTGCACGAAAGCGGGGATCCGCGCGGCTCGAACGGACTCGGGGTGATGTATGTGCGCGGTCAAGGGGTGGAGCGCGATCCCGAACGGGCGGTGCTCCTCTTTCGCAAGGCCGCTCACATGGGGCTTCGCACCGCGCAGAAGAATCTCGGGCAGATGTATTTGGACGGCGACGGCGTGCCGCAGGACGATGCCATGGCGTTGCGCATGTTTCGGCTCGCCGCCGCCCGGGGCGATCCCGATGCGCAATTCAACTTGGGGCTGATGCACTTCAACGGGCGCGAAGTCGAGCAGGATCATGTCAAGGCGATGGAATGGTTTCTCGCCGCCACCACATCGGGGAATGCGGAAGTCCATGCCTATATAGGACATCTTTATCGGGGAGGCTATGGCGTGGCTCGGAACTATGTCCTTGCCTACGCTTGGTATGGGATGGCCGCGGCTTTGGGCTTTGCCGACGGCCCCGAACTTAGGGATCTGATCGCGAGCTACCTCACCCCCTCGCAGCTCGAAGAGGGCCAGCGATTCGCCCGCGACCTATGGCTGGAGATGAACGGTCAATACGCCGAGGGCTAGATCGCTCCCCCTCCTTGCGATACTTTATTTCCCTGATCCCCGACTTGACCCCGGCTCGATCCCGACCCATCCACCTCTCCGCCCGAATCGCATCGAGCCGAAAGGTCCGGGCCGCGCGCGGCAGGGGAGCCGATACGAGCGATATCAATAGCGATAGTACTCTTGCTTGAAAGGCCCTTCGGGATCGACATCGATATATTTCGCCTGCTCATCGCTTAGCCGAGTGAGCCGGACTCCGAGTTTCTCCAAGTGCAAGGCGGCGACCTTCTCGTCCAGTTTTCTCGGCAGCCGGTAGACCTTCTTCTCATAACGATCGGAGTGATTCCAAAGCTCGATCTGGGCCAAGACCTGATTGGTGAAAGAAGCGCTCATCACGAAACTCGGGTGTCCGGTGGCGCAGCCGAGATTGACCAATCGTCCTTCGGCCAAAACGATGATGCGCTTGCCGTCGGGGAATTCCACCTCGTCCACTTGCGGTTTGACCGGATGCCAAGGGTGGTTGCGAAGGGCCTTGATCTGGATCTCGGAGTCGAAGTGGCCGATATTGCAGACGATCGCCCGATCCCGCATCCGGCGCATGTCATCGATGGTGATGACATCGACATTGCCGGTTGCGGTGACGAAGATATCCCCGATCGGTGCGAACTCCTCCATCGTCCCCACTTCGTAGCCCTGCATCGCCGCTTGCAGGGCGCAGATCGGATCGACCTCGGTGATCTTCACCCGCGCCCCTTGGCTGCGCAGACTCTCGGCCGATCCCTTGCCGACGTCGCCGAAGCCGCAGACCACCGCCACCTTGCCCGCGAGCATGATATCGGTGGCGCGTTTGATGCCGTCCACCAGACTCTCGCGGCAGCCATAGAGGTTGTCGAATTTCGATTTCGTCACCGAGTTGTTGACATCGATCGCCGGGGTCATCAAGCGACCGGCCTTTTCCATCTCGTAAAGGCGCAGCACGCCGGTGGTGGTTTCCTCCGAAAGACCGCGTACCTCGCGCATCAGATCGGGGTGTTTTTCGTGCATCACCGCCGTGAGATCCCCGCCGTCATCGAGCAGCAGGTTCGGCCGCCAGCCGTTAGGACCCTCGATGGTGCGATCGATGCACCACCAGAATTCCTCCTCCGACTCGTCCTTCCAAGCGAAGATCGGCACCCCGGAAGCGGCGACGGCCGCCGCCGCATGGTCTTGGGTCGAGAAGATATTGCACGAACTCCAGCGCACCTCGGCGCCGAGTTCGGTCAGCGTTTCGATCAGCACCGCGGTTTGGATGGTGGCATGCAGGCAGCCCGCGATGCGGGCCCCGGCGAGGGGTTTTTGTCCTGCGTACTCGGTGCGCAAGGACATGAGACCGGGCATCTCCGTTTCGGCGATCGCAATCTCCTTTCGCCCCCATTCGGCCAGCGAGAGGTCTTTGACCTTGAAGTCTTCCATTCCATTCATCGTTTCAGGTTCTCGTTCGGTTCGTCGATGGATCGTCAATCGGAGTGTGGTTGGATTGGGGTCGGCTTGCGACTCGATCTTTGTCGCCGGCATCGATGTCGATATCAGCATCGACGCCGGCATCGACGCCGATGCCGGCACTGACGCTCGAAGCCGATGCCGGCACTGACGCTCGAAGCCGATGCCGGCACTGACGCTCGAAGCCGATGACAAGGATCGGCGGCAAGCCCGCTTCGCCCCGCCGTGGCCTACCGCCGAAAGCGGATTCAGGCGAAAGCGCTTTTGAGTTCGGGCACGAGATCCGTCTTTTCCCAAGAAAACCCGCCGTCCGCTTCCGGATCGCGCCCGAAATGGCCGTAGGCCGCGGTGCGGGCATAGATCGGGCGGGAGAGCCCCAGCCTTTGGCGAATGCCGCGCGGCGAGAGATCGACCATCTCCCGAAGCGTTGGCGTCAGGCGCGACTCGTCCACTTGGCAAGTGCCATGGGTATTGACATAGAAGGAGAGCAGATCGGATTCCCCGATGGCGTAGGCGAGCTGGATGGTGCAGCGCTCGGCCAAACCGGCGGCCACGATATTCTTCGCAAGATAGCGGGCGGCATAGGCGGCGGAGCGATCCACCTTGGAGGGATCCTTGCCGGAGAACGCCCCCCCGCCGTGCGGAGCGGATCCCCCGTAGGTATCGACGATGATCTTGCGCCCGGTAAGACCGCAATCGCCGTCGGGGCCGCCGGTGATGAAGGGACCGGCGGGGTTGATATGAAAGCGGGTATCGTCATCGATCCAGCCATCGGGCATCACATCCTTGACGATGCCTTGGACGATCTCCTCGACGCCATCCATCGTCAAAGACTCTTCGTGCTGGGTCGAAACCACGATGGACTGCGCCCTGAAAGGAGTGCCGTTCTCATCGTAGGCCAAGGTCACCTGACTTTTGGAATCGGGGAGGATGCCGGGAATCTTTCCCGCCCGGCGATCATCGGCCATGCGTTTCAATATCCCGTGCGAATAGTGGATGGGGGCGGGCATATAGGCGGGGGTTTCCAAGCAGGCGTAGCCGAACATCAACCCCTGATCTCCGGCGCCCTCGTCCTTGGTTTCGGAGGCATCGACCCCGCGAGCGATATCGGTGGATTGGTGGTGCAAGCGCACATCGACGACGGCTTTTTCCCAGTGAAAACTCTCCTGCTCGTAGCCGATATCCCGGATGACTTCGCGCGCTTTGGCTTCGATCGCCGCCCGATCCGGATCGGGGCGCACTTCGCCGGCGATCACCACCAGATTGGTCGTGCACAGGGTTTCGCACCCGACCCGCACCCGCTCGTCCCCGGTACCGAGGTACATATCGACGATCTCGTCCGAGATACGATCGCAGATCTTATCCGGATGGCCTTCGGAAACCGATTCGCTCGTGAAGAGATGGCTTGGCATTGCTGAGGATCTCCCCTGGTTCAGTCGAAAAAAGACAAGTCGTTCAAAAAAATCGCCCCGAATGGAGCGTCTTCGCTAAAACCCGTGCGCTAAAACCCGAGATGGTTTTGAAGGGGTTTCGCATAGCGTTGCTGCTGCAACCCGCCACTATTCCTTGAATCGCCGAGCGAGCCGGTAGAAGATATCCTCGCCCGAACGGTCCGACCCTATCCGCTCGATGCACCCCATGAGCCACAGAGAGCCAATATCGACACCCGCTATCCCTCCTCGTTTTCGAGATGGATCGATGTCGGCCGGATGGTGCTCCGCTCTACGCTCAGCCCTCGATCGCTCCACTTATATGCGTCTTGCCAATTGGAACTGGATTCCGGGGAGTACCAAAGAGAGAAGAGGCCAAGCGCCATCAGCGCCCAGAAGATCACCCATCCGTTCATGTTACTGGTCCTCTTGATCGATTTGATCGACGGCCCGCTTTCGAGCCATCGGTGCGTTGTAGCGGCATTGGATACCCGAGTGGGGCGGTATCGAAGTCCCGGGGCGCCTCTTCTTATGCACTTCTTGCCAAGGAAATCGCCGGGCTCTTTTCGAAGCCCGATTCGATCGCGCTTTGATCCCGATCGAATCCCGATCGAATCGCAACCGAAGCCCATCGGATCGTGTCCGATGAAAGCCTGCGGATCGCCTGTGCTTGGTCGGCTCCGGCCTTGCATCCTCGACGCAGACGATGCTGCGAACCCTTGCGATCCGGATCCGATCTCAATCAGGGCCGATCGCAATCAGGCCCGACATCCGGCCCGATTTCACAAGACCGAACGAGGGTGGCATCAGTGTCTTGGGGAATGCGAAAATGGAGCATTCGAATACGGCATTTTCAGTATATCCCATGCAGCCCGTCTTGAGGGTCGCCACGAGGAGTTTTTTGGGGGATTTTTCACTCGGCGATGCCAAAATCGAGGCTGTATCGAGCGCTTTTTTCGGCGCCATCGGATGGCATCGGGGCTTGAACTACGAAACGATCGAATCCATATCGGAACCTTGAATCCGTGCCCGATTTCGAAGATCCGATCCGATATTCGAAAAAAACCGCCTCGATGACCTTGCTGCCCGCCGTCCCGACGCATCGGCGCAAACGGAGCCGGGCATAATATCCGCAAGCATCGGGCCGATTCCCGATAGCCGAAAGCGAAACGAGAGGCTATTATCAGCGAACAAGGGTGATTTGCAGGGTATGAGGTACGAGGTATCAAAGTAAAGCACCATGGGTTACAAAGCATCGCGATGTACAAAGCACAAGGTGTTTTCTCGAAGCAAAGGGTGCCCATCGGGCTAGGAGGCGAACCTTGAGCGGGCGTAAAACGCAAACCGAAGGGATTCGAAGTGCGATGGATCGCGCCGGGCGCACGCCGCTGGCCCGCCCGAATCCCGAATCCGAAATTACCCGCACCGCAATCGCTCGCGACCGAGGCCTGAACGAGCGAGCCGAGCACCTCTTCCGGGTGCTGATGCAGCGTTATATCGGCACCGGGCAGCCGGTCGGTTCGCGCACCCTTTCTCGCGATTCGGGGCTGGCTCTAAGTCCGGCGACGGTGCGCAATGTCATGGCGGACCTCGAAGAATGCGGCCTGCTATGCGCTCCCCATACATCCGCCGGTCGCATCCCCACCGTGCAGGGCTATCGCTTCTTCGTCGATTGCTTGCTCGAGGTCGCGCCCATCGACGGCGCCGAATTCGAGCGTTTGCGGCACAGGCTGCAGCGCAAGGACGAGAAAGAATCGCTGATGGACGCCGCCACCTCCGTGATCTCCGATCTGACGCACATGGCGGGCATCGTGATGCTGCCCAAACAGGAGCGGCTGATCCTGCGCCATGTCGAATTCGTGCCTCTTTCTCCCGAACGGATACTCGTGGTGCTCGTGGTCAACGGCACCGAGGTCCAAAACCGGATCATCCGTCCTCGCCGCTCCTGCTCTCGTGCCTTGCTGCAACAGGTGGGCAACTACCTCAACGATGTCTGCGCCGGAAAAGACCTGATGGAAGTGCGCAGATCCCTGCTGCGAGAACTCGAAGAACACCGCGCGGACCTCAACGAGATGATGCTGACCGCGATCGAAATGGCCGACAAGAGCTTCATCGGCGGCAACGACCAGGAAGCGAACCTCCTCGTCTCCGGCCAGACCAACCTGATGGGATACGGCGAACTGGCCGACATGGAAAAACTCCGCCAACTCTTCGACGCCTTCCGCGAGAAAACCGAACTCCTCGAAGTGCTCGACCAATGCCTGGAAGCCGAAGGGGTCCACATCTTCATCGGCGAGGAATCCGGCTACGAAGCATTAGGCGGCTGCAGCGTCGTCAGCGCCCCCTACGAATGCGACGGCGAAGTCTTGGGAGCCCTCGGAGTCATCGGCCCCACCCGCATGGAATACGAACGCGTCGTCCCCATCGTCGACATCACGGCAAGACTGGTCGGCACTGTTTTGCGGGATCACTGAAAAAGACCTTCGTCGGCCTAGGTTCGGGCGGCTGCCACGGGAGAGGTGTGGGGCGATGGCTGGCAAACAGCACCACCTATCCATGCCAGCAGGTGATCCGTTGAGAAACCAGATTCCTCCAGATTCGCAGCATTAGAGTGATATTTGATAGGAATCGAGGAAAAAGGTTCATAATCGGCGATATTTGATAGGAAT
>JFBG01000057.1 GCA_000583135.1 Thioalkalivibrio sp. HK1 | reverse complement strand
TCGGGGGGGCAGCGCCAAGCGGTGGCCATCGCCCGCGCGGTCCGCGCCGAGTCCACCGTGGTGCTGCTCGATGAACCCACCGCCGCCTTGGGGGTGGCGCAGACCGCGCAGGTTCTGGATGTGGTGCGCCAACTGCGCGAGAACGGCCATGCGGTGATCTATATCTCCCATAACCTGCGCGATATCTTCGAGGTCTGCGATCGCATCACGGTGTTGCGTCATGGGGTGCGGGTGGCCCTGCGCGAGACGCGATCGACGAATCCGGATGAGATCGTGATCGCGATCACTCGAGGCAAGGACGATGACGAAGGGGCGGAGACCGATGCCGCCTGATACTCCGTCGGCGCTCAAGATGAGGCTGCAAAGGATCCGAGAGGACAATCTCGGGCAGTTTTTGCCGGTCATGGCATCGTTGATGGTGATTTGGATTTTTTTCGGAATCACCGAACCCGCTTTTCTCACCGCGCGCAACTTCCATTTCCTGCTGATGCAAAGCGCGGTGGTCGCCACTTTGGCCGCCGGGGTTACGGTCGTGCTGCTGATCGGCGATATCGACCTTTCCATCGCCGCCGTGGCCGGGGTCGGGGCGGCCTTGCTGGCCACGCTGATCACGAATCTCGGGGTATCGAGCTGGATCGCGGTGATCGCGGCGCTCGCAGCGGGCTCCCTTCTCGGCTTCGCCCAAGGCTGGGTCATCGCCTGGGTCGGGATTCCCTCGTTCGTCGTCACCTTGGCCGGCCTGCTCGGATTTCAGGGGCTGATGCTCAAGATTTTGGGCATCCACGGCGCGCTCAATATGCGCGATCCGGTGATTCGCGGGCTGACCACCGTCGGCCTTCCCTCGTGGCTCGGATGGCTGATTGCCGGAGCGATCCTTCTTATCGTTGCCGGGGCGTTGATCCATCTCAACCGCAGGCGCAGGCAACGGGGGCTCGAGCGCATGGAAACCGCCCCCTTGGCGGCCCGGATCGCTCTTTTTTCCGTACCGGTGATCGCCGCGGTGGCCACCCTCAATGCCTACCGAGGGGTTCCGGTGCTGGTGGTGGTCTTGGGGGCGGTGCTGGCGATATTGTGGTGGGTGACCACCGGCACCCCCTTCGGTCGTCATCTTTTCGCCTTGGGCGGCAATCCGGAATCGGCGAGGCGGGTCGGTATCTCGGTGCACCGAACGAGGGTCGCCGCCTTCGCCATCGTCGGATTGATGGCGGCGTTCGGCGGTATCATCGGGGCGTCTCGCTACGCCTCGGTCTCGTTCAATGCCTTCGCCGGCGGTCCCTTGTTGCTGGAGGCCATCGGGGCTGCGGTGATCGGGGGCACCAGTTTATTCGGTGGGCGAGGCAGCATCTGGAATGCGGTGCTCGGCGCGCTCGTCATCGGCAGTCTCGGCAACGGTTTGGATCTTTCGGGGGCGAGCGCGGCGGATAAATTGATGGTTTCGGGCGCGATCCTCTTGTTGGCGGTCGCCTTCGACGCCCTCACCCGAGGTCACCGAGGAGCGTCCCGCTAGGGGATATCGCTTTCGGCGATCGCCCCTCTTTATCCCCTTGCCGCGATTCGCCGCGATTTCGATCGCCACTCCAATCACTACTTCAATTACCACGATTTCGATGCCCGCCGCCGAAGCATCGAGCGCTTCGGCGGCCCACCGACAAGGAGGAATCGAAGAATGCGGACATTCGAGATGAAACCGCTTGCCGTGCCCTCTTCGGTCATCGGCCTTGGAACGATGATCTTCCATCCCGATACCCGAGATCGAGATCACGCCTTGCTCGATGCCTTCACCGATGCCGGCGGTACCTACGTCGATACCGCCGAGGTCTACGGGGCGGTGGAGGAGCATGGCTATTCGGAGATGGTGATCGGGGACTGGCTGGCGGCCGACCCTCGCCGACGCGATCGAATCATCCTTGCGACCAAGGGTCTGATTCCGGGCTATTGCGCTCCGATCCACCCCGGTGGAGCCTCGATCGGCCCGGATCAAATCCACCGCGCCATCGACGGCTCGCTGGCCCGCCTCAAAAGCGAGCATGTCGATCTGTGGATGTTTCACCGCGACGATCCCTCGTTGGCGGTCGGCCCGCTGGTCGATGCCCTCGACGAGGAAGTGCGATCCGGGCGCATCCGGGCGTGGGGTGCATCCAACTGGACCACGGCTCGATTGCAAGAGGCGATCGACTACGCCGATCGCGAAGGTCGGGCGCGGCCGGTCGCATCGAGCCCCCATTTTTCGCTCGCCAAAGCCGCCGAGCCCTACTGGCCCGATACCGTGATCACCACCGACGAGGATCGTCGATGGTTCGAGCGCAGCGAAATGCCGCTGGTCGCTTGGTCGTCGTTGGGTCGCGGATTCCTCGCGCACGGCAAAAAGGGGGATGAAAGCGATGCGGATATGGTGCGGGTTTTTCATTCGCCGGAGAATTTCCGGCGTAAAGCGCGATTGTCGGAATTCGCGCAGGCAAGGCAGATCACCATCTTCGAAGCGGCGTTGGGTTGGGTGACCGGCCAATCCTTTCCCGTGGTGGCTCTTTGCGGAGCGCAAACGGTTCAGGAGGTCGACAATTGCGCTCGTGCCGGTGATCTGCAGCTAAGCGCCCCCGAGCGCGATTGGTTGGATTTGCGCACCGATACGCGTCCTTTTTGAACGGACACTTTCGGATCCGCCGACGTCGACCCATCGCCGTCGATTCGCCGACGATCCAAGTGCCCGCTCGATCGCCGGCGGGTTCGACCGCGGCGCTCTCGAATGTTTATGTTGCGCGGATACTCGCTCCCCGACCGCCTCGGCGGGGCAAGCGTTGTTTAGGCTTGACAATTCAATCCCTATTGGTGTAAATGTTGATCGAAGCGGTTTTTTTGTGACCTTAATGCTTAAGGCTCACCGCTTCTATGAGTCCAATAAGCCGAATAACAAAGACTCGCGTCTTTTTCTGCGATCACGAAGTCCACCCAAGGAGATTTCGATGCACGATCGGAACCGCTTTGCAAACCTGTTTGGAAGAAGGCAGATACGTTCGACGACGATGATGATGGCCGGGGTGATTCTCGCCCTCGGCAGCGCCGGCGCCGTGGCCCAGCCGCCGATCAAGATCGGGGTTTTATTGCCCGATACCGGCGTCAACGCCGCCATCGGCAAGGAGCAAAAAGCGGCTTTGAGGATGGCTTTCGACGAATTCGGACGCAAGGTCGCCGGGCGCAAGATCGAACTCATCGAAGCCGATACCGAAACCAAACCCGCAGCGGGGCTGGCTTCGATCAAGAGACTGATATTGCGCGATGAGGTCGATATCGTGACCGGGATCGTCTCCTCGGGGGTGGCGGGAGCGGTGCGCAACTATGTCCACGAGTCCAAGACCCCCTTGATCCTCACCTTGGCGGGCAACAATCGAATCACCGGCGAAGATTGCAGCCCTTGGATCATGCGGATGTCTTTTTCCAACGCTCAGTTGAATCGCGATATGGGACCGTGGCTTGCCAAGCAAGGCTATAAAAAGGCCTTCCTCATGGCCTTCGACTATGTTGCCGGTCACCAGATGATGGATGCCTTTGCCGAGGGCTTTACCGCCGGCGGCGGCGATATCATCGGCGAGAGCTACCCGCCCTTTGCCCAAGTCAGGGATTTCGGTCCTTATTTGGCCGAGATCAAGGCCTCCGAGCCGGATCTGGTCTACGCATTTTTCTCCGGCGGACCCGCTATCAAGTTCATCAGCGAGTGGAACGCTTTCGGTTTGCAGGACAAGATACAGCTCGCAGGTCCGGCTTTGAACGCATCCGCTCTTTATGTCGGCGAAGAAGGAGGGGATACCGCTTCGGGGGCATATAGCCCCCTTTGGTATCATCCGGCGATCGACACTCGGGCAAATCGGATCTTTCGCGAGAGTTTTCTGGGAAGATATGGTCGGGAAGCCACCGAATTCGGGGCGATCGCCTACGACACCGCTCGCGTCATCGTCGATGCTTTGAAAAAACTCGAGGGTAGAACCGATAACCCCGAGGCGTTGATGCGCGCGATGGTCGAGATGGAGTTCTCGGGCACCCGGGGTCCTTTCAAGATCGATCCGAAGACCCATAATGTGATCGGGAATATCTATGTCGGTCGAAACGAAATGCGGGAGGGTATGTCCGAGTCGGTGATCAAGCATACATTTACGGATGTGCGCGATTCCCCGATGGGCTGTGGTTTGGCCGGATAATCTCGGTTCCTCGATTTCGATCGAATATGGAGGGTCGTTTCGTTCTCGAGAACGAGGCGACCCTCCTTTTTCATATTTCATATCCTTCGAGTCTTTTCGATCCCGCTTCGCTCGGGGGGTCGATCGCCTTGTACGATCGCCGGCGGCGAAGACCGATCGCAGATCGCCTTTCTCGATATCCCCTTGCTCGAGGCGCGCATCGAAAGGCGATGCCCTCGATCCCAACGGCTACAATCCGAGATGCCGCCGAGTGCGCCGGCGCCGTCGATTTCATAGATCGGGCGCTATCGAATCGGCGGAAGGTTCCAAGGTTCAAAGCGGGATATTCTTTATCCGCCCCCATCGAATCGATCCCCAAGGCGATCGGGTTTTGGCCAAGCGTTTCGCTTTCGTTCGAAGACAAGAATCGAGGAGGTTTCGATGCACGATAAAAACGGATTCGGGACGGTAAGTTCCCTGATAAAAGCGATCATCGGCACGATACTCGCCCTTGCCTTAGGGGGTGTCGCCCTCGCCGAGTCCCCGATCAAAATCGGGGTTTTATTGCCCGATACCGGAGTTTTTGCCGGGCTCGGCAAAGACCAAAAAGATGCGCTGAAGATGGGCTTCGACGATTTCGGTCTCGAAGCCGCGGGGCGCAAGATCGAGTTGATCGAAGCCGATACCGAATCGAAGCCTTCGGCGGGGCTGGCGCAGATCAAAAAACTGATCCTGCGCGACAAGGTCGATATCGTGGTCGGGATCGTCTCCTCGGGGGTGGTGGGAGCGGTGCGCAACTACGCCCATGGATCCAAGACGCCTTTGGTCGTTACCACCGCGGGCAACGATCAGATCACCGGCGAGGAGTGCAGCCGCTGGATCGTGCGCGCCTCCTTTTCCAACTCCCAAATCAACCGGGATATGGGCCCGTGGCTTGCGCAAAAGGGTTATCGAAAAGCCTTCCTCATCGCCTTCGACTATGTTGCCGGCCATCAGATGATGGATACCTTCAAGGAGGGCTTCGTTTCGGCCGGGGGCGATGTCATCGGCGAGCGTTATCCGCCCTTCGGGGAGATCCGGGATTTCGGCCCCTATCTAACCGAGATCAAGGCGGCATCGCCGGATCTGGTCTACGCCTTCTTCGCCGGCGGACCCGCCATCAAATTCGTCAACGAATGGGCCGCCTTCGGCATGAAGGACGAGGTGCAGCTCGCCGGTCCCGGATGGATTCACTCCGCCTTGTATATCGACAAACAAGGGGAGGCCGCTTTGGGAACCTATAGCGCGCTCAATTACTTCCCGTCGATCGACACCCCGGAGAATCGAGACTTCCAAAGGAGGTTTCGCGAAAGATACGACCGGGCGGGAACCGAATTCGGCGTTGCGGCCTACGACAGCGCTCGTTTGATCGTCACCGCGCTGAAAAATATCGAGGGCAGAACCGACAATCCGGAAGACTTGATGCAGGCCTTGCTCGAAGTGGAATTCGTCGGTCCCCGAGGGCCGTTCAGGATCGATCCGAAAACCCATAATGTGATTCAAAATGTCTATGTCGGTCGAATCGAGAAACGAGGGGACGAGATCGGAGCGGTGATCAAGCATACCTTCCCGGATGTGCAAGATCCGCCGATGGGCTGCGATTTCGACGAGGAATGACGATATCGATTCCGATCCCGACAAGACTTCCCGTCGGCGATATTCCGAGCATCCGATAAAGGGGCCATTCGATAAAGCATTCAAGGTCGCCTTGCCGATGGCGAGGCGACCCTCTCGGGTTCGGGCTCGTTGCGCCTCTCGATAGGCTCTCGATTCGAAAGGCGTGTCTCTTTAAGATGATTCGTCATCGCCCAAGCGATAGTAGCGCCGGGCGTTGTCATGGAAGAGCTTTCGTCGATCTTCTTCGGATCGATCCGCAACCAGATCCATAAAACCGCCCATGATCGTTCGGTAATCGCCGGCCAAGCCATCCACCGGATAGTTGCTGGCGAACATGCAGCGCTCCACCCCGAAGATGGCGATGGTATCCAAAACCACCTTGCGATTGCTCGTTGCGCTCCAAGGCGCATCGCTCATGCCGAGCCCGGATATCTTGACCACCACATTGGGCTCGACCGCCAAGACGCGCATCGCTTGCGACCATGCATCGAGGCTCGCCGGGTCTCGCCCGGTGGGCACGCCGGTGTGGTTGAGGATGATCCGGGTGGCGGGAAAGTCCTGTGCCAGTTGCGCCGCTTCCGGCAGGTGCCACCACAGGGTTTGGAGCTCGAAATCGAGATCGTATTTTTCGAGCAGGGCATAGCCCTTTCGCCAGCGATCGTCGCTCATTTGCCCTCGAGGACCGGGGGGCGGCATCCAAGGGCTGTGGGTGGTCGTGGGTTTGTCTCGAACGCTGCGCACGATGCCCGATTCGGCATGCCCGGCCAGCACTTCCTCGATCCCGTCGCGATCCAGCCATGCCTGTCCGGCCATGGCATGCGGGAAACCGTATTCTTGCGCCAGCGATTTGACCCATGCGGTCTCGCCCAAGGGATCTTGAGGATCCCATTCGGTTTCGATATGCACGCTTTTTCGAAGATCGAAATCCGCCGCCACGCGCGTAAGATCGGGGGGCAGGAAGGGGCGTCGCAAGGAACGGTAATCCCCGTAGCGAAAGGGGATCGGCAAAGGCTCGCTCAGCCACGGAATCCGATGATGCACCGGATCCCAAAAATGATGGTGGGCGTCGATCAGCGGGATCGAGCGATAGGATTCGTCATCGTCGTCGGAAGTTTCGCTCATCTCGGCGCCCTCGATTCGATCGCCCTATTTACGATTTCGGTATCGTTGCTCCGGGGATCGGCGCTTGATTTCTACTTGGATCCCGTGCGCTCGGCGATCGGGGAGGTGCTGTGGTCGCCTTGTCGCACCCGATCTTCGATATCGACGATATGACCCAAATCGTAGCTGCGCAGTTTCAGATCGTCGCTGCGTTCTTGCACCCATTCATCGTCGACTTTTCCGGCGCGCAAGAAAAGAAAATGAACGCCGAGTATCAGCCCCCAGCCGCTCACCGGCCAAAAAGGTGACCACCTGAGCGAGTCGAGCAAGACATCGCCGAGGAAAAGCCCGCCCCCGATCGAAAGCCATAGCCAAAAATGCGCTGCGAAGCTTCTCGCCAAGAAGGAGCGAGCGAAGGGTCGATCACCCGTCGTCGCCGCCGAGGGTGTGCAAGGCTCGCTCATGATCATCGTTCTTGCGGCGGCTGCGAAGGCTGCTGCATTTGCGGATAGCGGCGCACGATGGCAACGACCCTAAAGGAGTGGAGCAGCAAGAGGGAAAGAATCGAGAAGATCACGATATGATCGATTTGGGCGAGATTCGATGCCAATCCTTTGAAAAAAACCGAGGCGATGGCGACCATCGGGGCGAGGGTGCAATAAAAGGCGATCGACAAGGGCTTGAAGAAGGCGAGAAGGATCGCGGCACAAACCACACTGAAGCCGTAGAAGGCGGCGACGATCGAGCGCCCCCGAATACCGAAGTCGGAATCGAGACCCAAAGCGAAGATGACGGTGATCACCGAAAAGAGAACGCCGAGAAAGACGCAATGAAGGTGGATCTCGTAATCCGCCTGCCGCCGGGTGAGATCGGGCACCTTGGTGAAAAAGGGCGTTTTTTCGTCGTTCCAAACATAGCGTCGGAAAAGACCTTCCCAGTCCAGCACCGAGCGATCCCTCCCTCGTTCCAAATGCGGCAATGCAGCATCGATCGGGCTCGTCATCGAGAGCCGCCGGTTTTTTATCCACGACCGGCAAAGCCCTCGATGAAGCCCTTGTCGCCCTTTTTTAGCCCGCTCCCCCTTTCGGATTGTCGGTCTTGCCTGCCGCCTCGTCCACGGGGTTGATATGCCCGGATTCGGTGGCGCGCTTCCTCAGCGTATCCTCGGCGGTGGAAAGATCCAAACGTTCCTTGCCCTCGATGCGCGTGCCTTCCTCTTCCGGCCATTCGATGGTCATCAGGGGGAATCGCTTGTTTTGCGGTCCGAAGAGCACCACGACGATCTGCAGCAATACCGATATTCCGGCCACCAATACGAAAGCGAAACCTGTGACCAATACCGTCTTGATGATCCAGCGATGGGTCAGCCCGACGGTCGACGAGGAGATCTCGTTCATCGCGTAGGAATCCCATGCGTAGATGGCCGCGAAGTAGATGACGATGCAGATATAGGGGATCAAAAAAGCGATCAATCCCAAAAATTCCAGCCATGCCTTGCGCCGATAGTGCAGGTGTTCGCGCACGAGATCGACCCGCACATGGGTATTCCAGATATAGCCGTAGCCGAGCACCAGCGCGAACAACGCCGTATGAAAATGCCACTCCAGTTCCTGCAAGACGGTGGAGTTGAAGAAGCGGCCGAAGGTCTCGACCATCATGATCTGAAAGGTACCGACCTTGCGGATGCTGACATCGAGCACCGTGATCACGATCAGGGGGACGATCATCCAAGAGCCGAAGCGCCCGACGGCATCCACCGCCGAACGCAGGCGCTCGCTCAATCGGATCAACGCATCCCATTTCGGATCCGAAGAGGTGCGGGGTTTGTCGCCCAAGGCTCGATCATCGAGATCGGGATCGTCCTTGGGAAGGTCAGCGGTGGCTTCGTTCATCGCTTAGGTAGCCTCCTCGGGCGTGTGCATCCATCAATCGTCGTAGACCGAGCTCATCAGCCACAGCGCCAAGCCCGGTTTCCAGATCACGAGGGTGAGCCCGATCAACTGTAAAAAGACGAAGGGGATGATTCCCTTGTAAATGCTTTGAATCTTGATCTCCTTGGGCGCGATCCCCTTGAGATAGAACAAGGCGAAGCCGAAAGGAGGGGTGAGGAAGGAGGTTTGCAGGTTGACCGCCATCAAGATGATGAACCAAAAAACGATATTTTCCTTGGCGATGTGATCGCCGAACTCCAACCCCGCCACGAGGGGGGCGAAGACCGGGAGCACGATCAAGGTGATCTCGATCCAGTCGAGGAAGAATCCCAACAAGAAGGTGATCCCCATCAATAAAAAGAGCAGCTGCCAGGAGGTGAGTCCCGCTTCCCGGATCAGATGCTCGACGACATCGTCCCCGCCGAGCGAGCGATAGACATAGGCGAAGCAGGTGGCGCTGATGATGATGAAGAAGATCATCGCCACCGTTCTGGCCGAACTGTGGCAGACCGAGCGCAGGGTCTCGAAGTTCAGGCGGCGGTTGAACAATGCCAGCAAGATGGCGCCGAAGGCTCCGACCGCTCCGGCCTCGCTGGGGGTGGAAAAGCCGAAGAGGATCGCCCCCTTGATCAAGGTGATCAGCAGCACCGGGGGGATGAAGGCGCGAAGGAGCAGGGGCAGCATATCGCCTTTCGGAACCTGCAGCAGATCCGGTGGCAGGGGCGGGGCCAGACTCGGTCGCAGGGCCGAGATCCCCCAAACGAAGATGAGGTACATCGAGGCCAGGATCAGTCCGGGGACGATCGCGGCCATGAAAACATTGCCGACCGAGACCGCAAGCAGATCGGCCATGATGATCAGCATGATGCTCGGCGGGATCAGGATCCCCAAAGTCCCGGAGGCGGCGATGGTGCCGCAGGCCAAGCCGTGGTTGTAGCCTTGGCGCATCATCGTCGGTAGCGCCAGCGCGGTCATCATCGTGACCGAGGCTCCGATGATCCCGGTCATGGCGGCGAGGATCGTCCCCATGATGGTCACCGCCAGCGCCAACGCCCCGGGAACGCGGCGCAAGAGCACCTGCACGCAATAAAGGAGATCGTTGGCGATGCCGCTGCGCTCCATCATCACGCCCATGAAGACGAAGGCGGGGATCGCGACCAAGACCAGATTTTCCGCCGCCTGTCCCCAGATCCGCGGCAGGAAGTTGAAAAATTCGATCAGGGAGAAGATTTCGAGGAAGTAGCCGATGAGCCCGTAAAGCAGAGCCAGGCCTCCCAAGATGAACGCGACCGGAAAGCCCGAGAACAGCAGCAGGGCCAGGGTCAGGAACATCATGATCGGCAGGTAGTCCTGCATGAAATACAGAAGGTTCTCTCGGCCCTCTTCGTCCAGACCGAGCACCCAAGCGAAGACGATCCCGGCGATCGCCAGCAGGGCGATCGGTAGGACGATCTTGCCGTTGCGGGCGATTCTCGCTATCAGTTCCATCGGCGGCGACCCCCACGTGCAGTCCTTGCAAAGGCTGCAATCTTCGAAAAGCGCCGAATCGGCTTTGCCTCGATGGTGTCCTTGTAAAACGAGGGTCCGCCGCCGATGCGGCGGACCCTCATAAAGGAGCGCTCAAGGCTTTCGCAACCGATGCGGCGGGGGTCGGGCTTTGAAAAAAACCGCCCCTTCGCCGGCTGCGAATAAGACCGCTTCGCAAGTAGACGACACCTTTATCTCAAATAGGTGCCCTTCAAAGACTGCGCATCGCCCCAGCCGCGGTAGACATCTCTAAATGCCGAGTAGCTCTCGACGGCCTTGGCGAAGAGTTCGTCTTCTTGCTTGGCCTCTTCGATGACCTCGTTCCAAGCGGTTTCGAATTTCGCGAGATCCTCATCCGACCAGCGCTTGATGGTGACCCCGTGTTCGGTGCGCATCGTATTCATCGACGAAGGATTCGAATACTCGGAACGGGCGTAGGTTTCGATGACCTGCTTGCCGGCGGCGACCTCGATCATCGCCTTGTATTCATCGGGCAGAGCGTCGAATTTCTCTTTGTTGACGAGGAATTCGGAGCAGGAGATTTGCTGATGCCAACCCGGGAAGTAGTTGAACTTGGCGATCTGATGGAATCCCAAGCGAATATCCATATCGGGCATCGAGAACTCGGTGGCGTCGATCACGCCCTTTTCCAATGCCGGGTAGATATCCGCCGCCGCCAGCAGCTGGGTCGAGACCCCGAGTTTCTCCATCACCCTCGCTCCCAAGCCGAAGAAGCGCATCTTCATGCCTCGGATATCGTCGACCGATGAATATTCCTTACGGAACCAGCCGGAGGTTTCGGGGGCATGGCAAAGGACATCGAAGGCGGTCATCCCGTGAGCGTTATAGGCCTCCTCGCGGATATCGTTGCCCCCGCCGTACCACTTCCACGCCAGAAATTCCCCGATCTGCGGTCCGAAGGGCACTGCGGTGAAAAAGGCCACACCCAAGCCGAGTTTGCCGGTGTGATATCCCGGGGTGGTATAGCAGGATTCGACCGAACCCTTGGAGGCGGCGTCGAAGCACTCCAAGGCCGGCACCAAGGCCCCGGGCTCGAAGAACTTGATCTGGAATTTGCCGCCGGACATCCGATCGATATCATCGACGAAACGATTCGCCGACTCCCCCAAATGAGGCAAGGACGAACCCCAAGTGCTTTGCATCTTCCACTTGACGCGCTTTTGCGCATGGGCGCTCGTGGCTGTCAAGACCAAACAAGTGGCCATCGACAGGACGGCAAGCATTCGACCGACTTTGGATTGAATCAGATGCATTTGCGTGATCCTCTTGGATTCTTGATGAGCATGTGCAAGATGAACGAGGGCCTTGGCGGACCCTTTTTGTAAAGACCTTCGGCAGGTAAGGATAACGCCGAAGGCATGAAAGGCTCTTTGGCGGCCTTTTCATGTCCCCGATTCATGGTCTCACGGTGGCAAATATTCCGTGGAGTGATCGGGGCGAGATCGTTGTCGGGTATCGAAATGGGAAGGCCAACGAAACCCTAAGATAGGCTTTTTACCACGTTTTCGATGGCATCGCACTTTTCATACCATCCAAGACAAGGCAAGACTCGAAACGGCAATCGGCGAGCGTTTCCGCGCTCGCAGGTCGCCGAGGGCGAAGAGATGAGCGGATTTTGCCCCGCTCATCGCCCGCTTATCGATGGCGCCGGCCGAAGATTGCGGTGCCGATGCGTACGATGGTGGCCCCTTCGGCGATGGCCGCTTCGAGATCGCCGCTCATCCCCATCGAGAGGGTATCGAGATCGAAACCCTTGGCGTTCAGATCGTCGAGCAGATCGCGCAGTTGGCGAAAGGCAAGCCGAGCGCTTGCCATATCCGGTGCGGGCTGCGGAATGGCCATCAGTCCGCGCAGCCTTAGCCCGGGCAGGCTGAGGACGATCTCGGCCAGAGATTCGACCTCTTTCGGAGCGACCCCCGCCTTGGTGGGCTCGCCGCTGATATTGACCTCGATGCAAACGCAAAGCGGGGCAAGTTCGCTCGCTCTCTGTTCGCTCAACCGGCGGGCGATCTTCTCTCTCCCGATGCTATGCACCCAATCGAAGGAGGCTGCGATCTCCCGGGTCTTGTTGGATTGGATATCGCCGATGAAATGCCAGGAAAGGGGTGGTTCGCCTGCGATCTTCTCGGCGGCGGCCAAGGCTTCGATTTTGCTTCGGGCATCTTGGAGGTGGTTTTCGCCGAAGGCCCGCTGCCCTGCTTTCACCGCCGCTTGCACCGCATCCACCGGCATGGTTTTGCTGACCGCAAGCAGATCGACCGACCCCGCCGGGCGATCGTAGCGCTCCTCCAAGCGCCCGATCCTCGCTCGAAGGGTGGCGAGCGCCTGACCGATATCGTGCTTGTCGGATGATTGCATAGGCTTTGCCGATCCCGCCTAGATGATCCCTTCGTCTTGCAGCCGGGCGAGGCGCTCCTCGTCGAGTCCGAGGATATCGAGATAGACCTCCCGGTTATGCGAGCCGATCTCGGGCCCTGGCCAAAGGGTCGCCCCGGGGGTGCCTTCGAGCTTCGGGAGGATGGCCGGGATCTGCAGGGAACGAGTGCCGATGTCGATGGTCTCGAACAGACCGCGGGCGTGACAATGCGGCTCGGCCATCAGATCGGCGATCGAATGGATGGGGCCGACCGGAACTTGCGCTTTCTCCAAGGCCTCGACGACCTCGTCGACGCAAAGGCTGCGAGTCCATTCCTCGATGGCGAGATCCACCTCTTCTTGATGGGTCACTCGGCCGGCGTTATCGGCCAAGCGCGGATCGTCGGCCAAATCTTCTCTGCCTGCGGCCCGCATCAGCCTTTTGTAGATCGAATCCCCGTTGCCGCCGATGATCACGAACTTCCCGTCGGCGCAAGGGTAGGTATTGGTGGGGACGATGCCGGTCAGGGTGGATCCGGATGGACCGCGCACGATACCGGCGGCGTCGTACTCCGGCACCATCGACTCCAGCATGTTGTAGATCGATTCGTAGATGGCGACATCCACCACCTGCCCTCTCGCCTTGGGTCTTGCGGACTCGTCGTCGGCGTCGCCGCCCCGCCGACGGTGGGTCAGGGCCAGCAGCACTCCGATCACCGCATGCAGCCCGGCGAGGGTATCGCCCAGGCTCAGATTCGGACGCACCGGGGGCTCGCCGCTGAATCCGTTGATATGACGAAAGCCGCCGAACCCCTCGCAGACCGAGGCGAACCCCGGCTTGTGCGCCAGCGGGCCGGTTTGTCCGTAGCCGGAAACGCGGGCGTAGATCAGGTCGGGATGATCCTGCTCGAAGCGCTCGGGACCGAGCCCCCATCGTTCCATCGTCCCCGGCCGGAAGTTTTCGATCAGCGCATCGCTGCGCAAGATGAGGGAGCGGGCGAGTTCTTGTCCTTGCAAGGAGCGCAGGTCGAGGGTGATGCATTTCTTGTTGCGCGCTATCGCTCGCCACCACAGCGAGGTTCCTTCCTCCAAGACCCGCCACCGGCGCAAGGGATCGCCGCCGATGGATTCGATCTTGATGACCTCGGCGCCGAAGTAGGCGAGCATGCAACCGGCGAAAGGGCCGGCGATCAATTGACCGGCCTCGACGATGCGAATGCCCTCCAAAGGACGAGGCGAGGGGCGCTTTTCGGGATCGCCGGTCGAGGGGTTCGGATTCGCTTTCATCACAAGGTCTTATCGACGAGGGGCGATGAGTTCGTCGGGGACGCATCCTCGTTTCGAAGTTCGCTTTGAAAAACGACGCACCGGCCGTCGAAGACCGGTCCGTCGACGCATACCCGTTGCATCGTCACTCCCGTTCCCTTGCGGATACGCACGGTGCATCCGGCGCAACCCCCGACCGCGCAGGCCATCGATTCCTCCAACGATATCCGGCAAGGCAGATCGTATTGATGAGCCAATGCAACGCAGGCTTCGAGCATCGCAAGCGGACCGCAGGCATGGATCGCCACCCGATCCCGCCAAGTCCGATCGAGGCCGTCGAGCCACAAGCGGGCGAGGTCGCCGACATGACCGAAATGGCAGCCTTCGAATCCGGATCGGCTTGCTAAGCGGGATGCGATGGCCTTTTCATCGAGATCCCTCATCGCCGCCCCGTCGATGAGGGTGGGATCTTGCACCGCACCGGGCACCGGCGTTTGCGCAGGCCGGGTGGCGAAGGGGAATGGCAGTTCGGATCCGAGCAGCACGAGGATCGAATCCGCATCCGATCCCGGCGGCGGGTTGCGTTGCAGGTGATGGGCGAAAAAGAAGATCGGAGGAATTCCGACCCCGCCCCCGATCAGTAAGTTGAAGGGGCGTTCGGGCACGGGGGTGAATCCCCGCCCGATCGGGCCGATGAGGTTTAAATTCTCCCCGGGTTTTTTGCCCGCAAGGAGACGGGTGCCGTGGCCGACCTCCTTGTAGAGCATTTCGATCACCCCCGCTTCGGCTCGCATCAGCGACATCGGCCGGCGCATCGGCAGTTCCGGATCGCATCGAAGGTGGACGAACGATCCGGGCAAGGCGCGGGCGGCGATCGTCGATGAGCGCAAGCGAAGCCGCCATTGATTGCCCGGCCACGCCTCGTTGGCGATGATCTCGCAGTCCTCGACGGCGATGGAATCGCGGTGTTGTCGGTCGATCTTCGCGCTCATGCGGATATTCGGTGCAGGTGATTCGGTGCGGATGCTCGATGTGGATGCTTGATGTGGATGCTTGGCAAATCGCCGCCGATGCGTCCTCGATCTCGTCGCAAGAAGAAGCCTCGGGCCAAGGGGATGAAAGGAAGGCGTGCAAGGCTTGTCAAGATCCGGCCAAGAGGCGAATCCACGATAATCCTTGTCCCAAGTGTACTACCCTGTTCTTGGCGTGCCTGTTCTTGGCCAGGCTCCCGCTCCTTGCGCGCTGGATAAGATTCTTCGACAGGCTTCCAAGCGCTGTGCAAGCCATCACGGCAAAGGAAAATCATCTTGACCCGAACCAGCCGCTCGAATCCGACCCCCGCTTCAGATAGCACCTTTTCCGATATCGGATCCCGCAACGGACGCATCTTTCACGTGCTCGACCCTCGCCAGTTCGACCGCGGTCGACTGGACGAACTTTGCGCGCTCGCCACCCGCATGCGTCAGTACGCCAAATCCCGCTTGGGATCGAGATCCTTTCAGACCCTCTTGCCGCATAAGCGAGCGATGCTTTATTTCACCCAACCATCCACGCGCACCTTTCTTTCTTTCGAGAACGCCTGCCATCTGCTGGGGATCCGCACCAGCGAGATCCGCGATCCCGCCGTCTCATCCGAGGTCAAAGGGGAGAGCTTCGAGGACAGCATCCGCACTTTCAGCTCTTATGCCGATGTGATCATCATGCGCACCCAAGGGCCGGGAATGGCCTCGCAGTCCGCGGCCTTGATGGATCGGATCGGGCGACCGGTGCCCATCATCAACGCCGGCAGCGGTCGCGATCATCATCCGACCCAAGCCCTGCTCGATATCTACACTTTGGGGCGCAGTTTCGAGCAGCGAGGCGGAATCGACGGCAAGACCATCGGCCTGATGGGCGACCTTCGCCGCGGGCGCACGGTACGCTCGTTGGCCTATCTGATGAAGAACTATAAAGATGTGCGGTTGATTTTCATCGCCCCCGAGGAATTCGCGATGGAAGAGGATATCAAACAGGATCTTCGCACGGCCGATATCGCCTTCGACGAGACCGACGATCCGGCATCGGTTTTGGCGGATTTGGATGCCATCTATATCACCCGCTTGCAAAAAGAGCACGATCTGCAAGACGAATCGTCGAGCTTCGATCACTTGCGTTTTCGGATCGGTCCCGAGCAGCTGCCCTCCTTGCGATCCGATGCGGTGATCATGCATCCCTTGCCGCGCGGCCCGGAGCTCGATCCGGCGGTGGACGACGATCCGCGGGCGATGTATTGGCGTCAGGAGCGAAACGGGATGTGGATGCGGGTGGCGCTGCTGGTTTCGATCTTCGAGGTCGATGGCGAGTTGCCGCGCTAGTCATCGACCCGCCATGAATGCCCGATCTCGCCGGCGGCGAGCGTAGGCGATCCGGATTCATCGGCGACGCATCGGAACCGACCTATCTCGTTCTCTTGCAGCGCCTTATCTCGATATTCGGCGAAAAACACCCTGCTTGAAGCCCTTGCGGGGGCTATCTCGAAGCGCAAGCGAAGGCTTCGAGCCAAGCCGGATCGATGTCGGAATCGATTTCGTAAGCAAAAGCGAAGAAAACCGAGCGAGCGATCCTTATCGGTGCTTTTGAAGGATGAAGGCGATTCGCTTCGCCCCAAATCGCCGAGACCTGGCACCCCCCGAGCGGGTGGCGAAGATATCTACGATACGGGTGCGAACCGAGCGAACGCCCTTTATGCGCTCGAAGCGAGCCTATTGGCGCAGTATCGGAAGTCGCTCGTGGCGCTCGGCGTGTATGAAGGTGGGCTATGCGCCCGCTCGGCATCGCTCGAAGAGTACCCGATCGGGTCTTGCGAACCTTCGAACTCGATCCCGTGTCCCGAAGCCTGAATCGTCCCGACACCCGATATTTGCATCTTGGTAAATACAGGATAAAACCCATCTGCACCCATGCTATGAATCGGCGCAGGTGCGTCCCGGTTTCATCCACCCGCTCGGGGCGCACTTCGAACGGATGGGGATCCCGCAGGTGGGCTGCGCTTCGAGCGAAGCGGGATCGCCCCGGCGAACCCCGCAGAGGTTTTCTCTTCTAACTGCGGGTGCGGGCGAACCAGCTCTCGAGGATGATTTGCGCTGCGACCGGATCCGGACCGTGGCGCCGCGATCCGCCCTCGATCAATCGTTCCCATGCCTCTCTGGTGGTCAGCCTCTCGTCGCAAAGATGGACCGTCAATCCCGTGCGTTCGTGCAGGCGCTGCGCAAAACGACGGGCGAGGGTGCCGAGCCGCTGCTCGCTGCCGTCCATATTCAGCGGCAAGCCGACGATGGCGGCCTTAGGTTTCCAAGCGCGAACGATGGCTTCGATCTCCGGCCAATTCGGCTCGTTTCCCAAACGCCGATCGAGCGTGCAAAGAGGCGATGCGCTGCCGGTAATGCTCTGGCCGACGGCGACCCCGATCCGTCTTTCGCCGAAATCGAAGGCGATCAGGGTGCCTTCGGGT
>JFBG01000056.1 GCA_000583135.1 Thioalkalivibrio sp. HK1 | reverse complement strand
CCGGAGTTGATACCGGCATGGGGAACGCATACGGTGGGGGTTTCGGATATCGTCCGCCTCACCGGTGATTCATGGTTCGGCAAGGGTCGCTTGGGTTGCCTGCTGCGCAGCAAGGAGCGCATCGGAGCCCAAGTTTGGACCCGCTCCGGCGACGGGGTGCTGGTCAACAACAGCGCCGTGCTCGAAAGCGCTCTCGAGGCTCGCACCGGCAAGCAAAGAGCGGATATCGAGTCGATTCCCGCGACCGACGGGGGCGAAAAAACGAACCTGCGTATCCGATGTCTGGCTCCCAAGGGCGAGCATTGCACCCGCACCGCCTTTTCCTGCTACACCGACGACGGAACGCTGCACGAAGGGGCGGTGGGCCGCATCGATCGCCTGACGGTCAGGCATATCCAAACGGACGAACTGTCATCGCTCATCGACCATCGCTGGCAAAACATGGGGCTATCGTGCGAACTGCGTTCGGACAACCACTTCACGGTGCAAGCGATGACCCGTACCGGAGGCGGCGGGGCTTTGGTCAACAACAGCGCAAGATGAACCTTTTAACCTTTGAATGGCATCCTCGCTCGGAGAATCGGACGCGGTGAGCGATGGTATGGAGATTCTTCCATTGACGTAAAAAAGTAATCGGTTATCGTTCTTATCGGTTGCATTTGCTTATCCTTTATTTGTATCCATGACATCGATATAGATGAAAAATCCATGTCGTGAGCATTAACAACCAAGTCGCCGGAATCGACTTGGCACTTGTTCAGTGATATCAAATCACTACCAGCGCCGGGCAGTTTTGATGGTATTTTTCTGTTCCCGTATTCGGAATGTGGAATACCGTCAGGCGTTACCGGTGAGAAAGAAACCGCTCTTCGAAGTCGTTGCGCATTGACATGATCGATTCGCCGTTGGATTTGGGGATGACGGGATTATCCCCCGATGGATACCGGCACCGATCGAGATGCGAGCCCAAGCGGAGAAAGCCTCCAACCTTAGATCTTCCCGGCCCTCTCGGATGGCCGGCGGTATCCGTTTAAAACCCGGTACGAACGATTATAGCTAATGAGTTGTATTCAGCCCTAGGGATTATCATTGGTTTTTTCTTTGGGCTCATAGCAACTTTCATGGATGCAAGCATAACCGGAACGTTGTTTGGTATATTATCCGTTCAGCTCATCAAGGCATACTCCAAAGAACTTAGAAGAATGGAAAGGGTGATGGTTACATATTCATTTATAGATGAATCATCTCTATTCAAGTCAAAAAATGAATTATCCAAAATTGAATTATCCAAATTGAAAGATTTGATATATTTGTGGGTTATTTATACTGCTGCCATTCTGGGGATGAGTTATTTGTTTGATGAAATATTGACTATGGAAATAAAGTTCATCTAACGCTCACCCAACGACAACTTGATCGTCGAGACCATCCAAGCGGCATTGGGCGAGCGTTAGAATGGCGTCAATAGGATCTTTGACGAATGCCTATTGACGCCCTATCGAAATCAGCGATAAATCCGCCGGCGGGTCGCAGCATCGCCACCATCGATGAAGGCCCGCCCGCCGGGCCGGTGCCCTTATCGGTCTTCGCTCCGGCGGCATCCGGTGCTCGTTTTTCCGCTATCGACTTGCTTGTTCGCGATATCGACCAAGCCCCTCGCCGATGGCTACGGCATCCACTTGATATCCTCGATACGATCGACTCCGAGCGCGGCGCGCGGGGCACGTGGGCTCCCGGTCGATCATCTCCCTCCGGTGGCGCTGTTGTTGACCAATGCCCCACCGCCGCCGGTGCGGGTCATCACTTGTACGGTGAAGATCCGATCCGAGCGGATTTCGCATGAAAGACCCAAGCCCGACCATCGGTGGCCGATCAAGCGGGATAACTCATCTCGTTGCAAGTGGCGCACCCTTAGGCGTCCGATCGCGCCCAAATCGCCATCGTATCGCCTTCCTGCATCGTCGTAGCAGGCGAGAGAGACGGCGCAATGGGAGGCGGTGATGGCCGAGGTGCAGCGAATCCGTATATTCGATTCCTCCATCTCATCCGGCGAGGGAATCGACTCGATATCGGCTCGGTACATCTCCCCTTCTCTGATGCTGCGTATGAAGGCGCTGTTGTTGACCAGCACCCCATCCCCCGAGCGGGTCCATACCTGAGCGCTGATGGTTTGCTCGCTGTGCAAGGCGCACCCCAAGCGTCCTTTATTCGACCATGACGACCCGCCGAGCGTTCGCTCGATATCCGATACCGTCAGGGTCAGCGCGCCATTGGCCGGAACCGAGAGGATCGAGCCTTCGTAGACCGATCCGTCCGACTGGGCGGCGCATGCCAGATGCACGGCGCAATCCCTATTCTTCTCCTTGCAATACAAACGCATGGTCGCATCGTCTTGCGCAGCGGTCGACGGAAGGGCGAGCGCCTGGGTCTTCACCGGCCAATCGGGGGTGGTCTCGTCGTCATCGATCACGATGACCTCGATCATCGCCCCCGGGGCTCTGATGCCACCGGTGGCGGAAAAAGTGATCGTGACATCCTCATCCGATCGATCTCTGTCTTGCTCGGAGATGATGACCACCGTGCGCGCCTTGGCGTAGTTCGTCTCGGTGAAGGTCAAGACCGACGGCGAGGCCGTGACATCGAGGTGATCGCTTTCCAATGCCACATAGACAGCCCCGGTCGGCCGGGTATCGAGATTGACGGTCAATACCTCCAATTGGCCCTCGGGGATGATGAGCCGGTCGGTTTGGCTCAAGACGATGCGACCCCTGGGCGGGGCGTTCGCTATATCGACGGTCGAAGTGAATGCCGGGGCCCTGATGCCGCTGATGGCTTTCACGGTGAAAGTGCCGCTTCGGTGCAAATCATCCCGGTTTTGCAGCGGGGTAAAGGTCACCCTCTGCGGTCGGTCGTAATTGGCGGGGGTGAAGGTCAGCGATGGCGGCGATATGACCAGATACGAGGCGCCCAAGGAATGATCGAAATCGATGATGGCGCTGTCGTTCGGTTCGGTATCGAGGCTCACCTCGAAGGTTTGCGAATCACCCTCGACGAAGGCGAGCGTACGAGGGATATCCAAGATGAAATTGCCCCTCGGTCGCACCCTCACGCCGAGCGATACGGTTTCGGTCTCGTTGTCGTAATCCGAACTCCCGTTCGGATCGTCGGCAGCGGCCGATAGCGTGATGTCGACCGAGTGATCGGCCTGATTGGTATCATCCAAGGCCGAGAAAACCACCACCCTTCGGTAGGTATTCCAAGCATTTTGTTGGCCGTCTCGCTTAAATGTCAGCGGCATATTTTGAATGCCCGGCGTACTCAGGTCGGTATCGATGCCGATGCCGCTACTCGAAGGCACGGTGATGGTTACCTTGATATCGGCAGTCGGCCTCGTCGCCGGCCGCACCTCGAAATAGCCTCTGCCACCTTCGAGTATGGCCAGCGCCCTTGCGGATAATAAAAGCGCCGCCGTCTCGTCATCCTCCACGCTGATATCTTTTTCCACCGCGGTCGCGGTGATGCCGCCGATGGCACTCAGGGTGATTGTGGCGGTTTCGTCATCGGCTCCGTCGTCGTCCGCTACGCTTACGGTCACTTCTTGGGCCGTATCCCAGTTGGTGGTCGTGAAGGTGAGCGATGTCGGCGAGACGCTCACATCGGTGTTATCGGAAGCCAAGGCAATGATGACATCGGCATTCGGCGCCACACTGAGATCGACGTTGAATCTCCCCGAGGTCCCCTCTTCGATGGTCAGCGTACCGGTGTTATCCAATACGATCATGCCCGATGGCGGCGATTGGGCAACGGCGCCATGAGGAATGACTACAATCGCAAGCAGCGAGCAAATCAGGGGGAAGATGCAAAGTCTCGAAGGGAACGTCATCGGCGAAATCTCCTTGTCATCGGCGCGTTTTCTTTTTATCGACGATCAGTGCGGGCGATCGAATACTTAAGTAAGCTTTGCCATTTTACAACGAGACTCGATAGGGGATAGGGGATAGGGGATAGGGGATACGGGCTATAACAGGATCGGGAGATGGCAACCCGACCGCCTCGCGCCGAAAATGAACGATGGAATGAATCGGCGAAAAGGGATCCAAGCGATTGCTTGGGCATCGACCCTCTCGGCGATTATCCAAGACTTGAGTTCATCAAAGACCTTGGGAGCCCCGCCTTGGAGCGAAAAATCATCGTAAAAGAGCGGCACCGATTCCTCGGGACATCACCGCCGATCGAGATACTCTGCTATTTCCTGATGAAATTGCCTCTATGGGCAGCCCTCATTCATTTCAATACCGCATCCATCCAAACCTTTTCCTCGTGCTCGGCTTGGATCACGCCGAGTTCTCCTTGTCTTTTCGCCCGTTCCGCAAGGGCGATCGCCGCTTCGAAATCGCTTTTTTCGGCGAGTTTCTTCGCATCGCTCAGCATCTTCTTGGTATCTCTCCACTCATGGCCGACGGCAGCGGCCGCTTTGCGTGCCGCCTGACCGGCATCGTAGGCGACTTCGAAGGCCGCTTGATCGCTTGCAAGAGCGGGAACGCCGTGCCCCATCGCAAAGACAAGAAGGCCGGGAGCGACGGCTCGCCGTAAACGATTCGAGATGCGTTGCATTGTTCTTGTCTCCCCTCTCATTCATTTCCACGAGATGACGTTTTCGATCGCGCAACGAAGCCCGCTCACTGCCGACCGCCGGGGCCGTTGAGCCGGATGCCATTGCTCATATAGGTGTGAAAATATTCCAAGTTGCGATACTGGCGACTTTGGGGCTTGAAAGAGGCGGCTCGAACCTGACGATTGCAGCCCCCATAGCGGCGATGCAAGGTCCCGACCGCGCTCCATTTCTTCCGGTAGACGGGAAAGTGGCTCACTTGCCCCAAGGCGGGGCTAAGCAGATCCGAGCGCAATTTCAACCCCGATGTATGAACATGGCACGAGGCGCAGGAGAAATTGAGCTGTCCCCGCCGGGTATAGTAAAAACGCTTGCCATCCTCGTAGGCGGCCAAGGCCCGGGGATCGTCCTTGGGCACCTTGACATCGATCACATGCCCGCGGGAAAGATAGGCGAGATAGGCGGAGATTTCGGCCAGCGGCCCCCGATTGTATTTGAGCGGCTTCTCGCCGTTTTCTTCGAGACACAGGTTGATGGCCCACTCCATCGTGACCACCTCGCCCCGCTTGGGATCCCAATGGGGGTAGTTTTGTCGCACCCCGGTCTCGTAATCGGGAAAACAATCCGCAAACCCCTTGCCGTTGGCGAATTTTTTGTGAAAGAGGGCTTCCCCGGCGTCTATGTCCAGCTCGTATTGGGGAAACTCCTCCATCTGTTCCCACTCCTGCCGACGCTCCTTGTCGATGGAATAGATACCGTTGGCGAAATCCTCGAAGGGGGTGTTCGGAAAGCGTTCTTTGTAGAAATTCTGGAAGGCCTCTCGATCCTCTTCCGGAGAGCCTGCGAGGCTGACGCTCGGGCCGAAGGCAAGATACGAGGACAGCAATGCTGCCAAGAGGATGCGCACGGTTCTCATGATATCTCCACCTCGTTTGATTTCTCGGCTTTCGAAGACCGATCGGTCTTGCTGCCTGATCGAGCATTTTTCCGCATGATCGGCGAGGATATTCGCTTTTGCGTCAAGCGAAAGACTCCCTTATGCACGCCTCGGCTTCGATTCCTTGGGGCTCTTCGTCGGGCATCTTTCGCAAAGCACCCGGACTTCGCGCTCGAAAGCGATGAGCGAAAACGCCGCCCGATCCGGCTCGCCCGAGCATCGATGCGCTTTGAATATCGATGCTCGACTTCGACCGAGGTCCGGCCTTTTCGAAGAGGGCAAAAATACCTGCCGATCCTCGAAAAGGTCCGCTTCGTTATTTGACCACCGCTTCCGCGCTGGCATTCTCGCCCGTGTTATCCACCCAGGACAAGGTGATGGTATCGCCCTTCTTCGCTCCCTTGATGCTGGTGGAAACATAAGGATTTTTCGATACCGCAGGCCCGAGGTAAGCGGTCATCACCTTCTCGCCGTTGAGCGATATCGTGACATCGCTGATGAAATGCGCCGGAATGGTCTCGCCGGTTTTGGCATCCTTGCGCAATCCGGTTTCCATGGGATGCTTCATCAGCGACTGAATCGTGGTGACCCCGCTCTTCTCGCGAGCGCGGATTTTGATCGTGCTCATGTCAACTCTCCTTCGTGATTTGCGATGGCGAAAAGGCTTTTATTTTCAGCCCCCGCAACCGCCGATCGTGACCTTGACCTCCCGGCTGGCGTGATAGATCGTGTCACCGGCCTTGATCACCGCATGGATCGGGGAGGTTTTACCCATCTTGATACGGGTCGAAACGAGCCCGGCGGAGTTCGGTGTCAGATCGAAGGAGGCGGCCAAGGGCGCCGGGTTGTTCTCCGCGATGATGCTGACGGATTCGGCGTTCTCGATATCGAAGTTGACCGTGATCGGAACCACCGCCCCGTTTTCGGCGATCTCCGGAGCCTTGATCTTGATGCGATCCGTTTCGGTGAGATCGGCGCTCCCGAAGAGTTTTTCCAAGGCATCGCCGGTGGACTCCGACTCGAAGGCGGATTCGGGACGGGACCCGAACGCTCGCAAGGGCAGGAGCAGCAGGCCGACCGCCGCCCCGGCGTATTTGACGAAGAATCTTCTGTTCATGATTGCTCACCTCGCTTTGCCGACGATGCTCGCCCGCCTTGTTCGACGGGATTGATCGTCATCCTCGAACGACCCTCGAAGTCTTTTGATATCGAGGATCGATATCAAAAGACCGATATCAAAGAGAGTGGACGAACTCCACGACTTTGTCGATCTCCTCTTCCGTAAGAATCTCATGCGCTCCGAAAGGCGGCATGAGCGATAGAGGATTGAGTTTCCTCGCATCGTGAATCTGGATGCGCAGTTTGGCCTTGTCCGGCCATCTTGCCTTCATCGCGATCAAAGGCGGTCCGGGGTTGCCCGCCGAAGAGACGCCGGGGATGATATGACACGACATGCAGTTGCCCTTTCGCCGATCGAGAGCGATCGCCCGACCCTCCTCGATGACGGAGGCGGCGAGAGCGGGGGGCGAAAAAAGAAGCACCGCGCCGCTGACCGACGAAAGCGCGCCGGCGATCGCAAGAGCGAGAAGTGAGTGTCTGATCATCTCGGTATCCCTTTGGAAATCGATCGTGTCTTTGCGAATCCTTCGAAGTCGTTTTCGTACGAAACTCGTCTCGGCGGGGGGATATCGGCGGGGAGATCGATGGCCGATCCCTCGAAGCGCCGCCGCTTCGCTCGTGCACCTTGACGCTGATGCCTCGACTTCTGCGCATCAATGATAGCCGCAAAAGGGGCGGCAATGTACAGATCGGAAAAAGCCCGGCGGGGGCGAATCGAAGGCGATCAAGCGGCGATGTCGAGGTTTTGGCACCGTCTTAGACATCGTCTCGATCCATCCCCCATCGAAGATGAGACGATACGACTCTCCTTTATCCGATCAGTTTATCCGATCAGATTTCCTCTTCCGAAAGCGTGCGCCCGGCCTTGCGAATCGAACGATCGAGGTAGAAGGCGAACAATTCAAGGGTGTTGATTCCTCGCATGCGAGGGGCCAGTTCGGAGCCATCGGGGGCGAGGAAGAGCAAGGTCGGGGTGAAAAGGGCATCGAATCGTCGAGCGAAATCGTCGCGATCATCGAAGACGGTGCCATCGAATCCGATCAGTTCCTGTGGAGCGTCGAGCATCAGCTCGCCCAACAACGCCTTGTCCTCGTACTCGCCGCTCATCGCGATCGGATCGAGCACTTGCTCTTTTAGCGTCATGCAATACGAGCAATCGGAACGGGAGACGAGCAGGACGATCGGCAAACGCCGATCGATCGCCTTGCTTGCGAAATCCGCCAAATCATCGATCAGGGGAATTGCGTCCATCGCCGGATTCCTCCTCGGACCCTCGAGTAAGGGACCAGCCCCGAGCGCTACGAGCCTCGCTCTTCGATAGATTTGATCGTATCCGCCAATCGACCGGCTCGCTCGCGCAAGGTCTCGATGGCTTTTCGCGCGCGATCGTGCAATGACTCGTCTTTTTCGAATTGGGCAAAGGGCTGAACCACGTCGATCGATTCATCCATCCCCAGCGAGTCTCGATAGACGATGCCGGTTTGTCCGGTCAACTTGGCCGCCAGATCTCTTTGCTCGAAATGCAATCGCTGCAACGTTCGCGCTCGCTGCGCCCCGAAGTGGACGATCGCGGTGAAGGGCACTTCCCGATGATCCGGCGATTGCAGGGCATCTTCCCAGATCGCGACGGCCTCGTCGATGCGTCGCGCGGCATCGCCGAGTAGCTCTGCGCATGCGGTGCGCTCTTTCGCGCTCCACGACGCCGAGGCCTCGACGGTTTTCATCTGGCACTCGCTCATGACGGTTCTCCCGATACCCCTCCCGATGCCGGGGCGGCAGCGACGGCGACGGCATCCGATGCTTGCGATGAGACCTCGGCGCCTGCCCGCCAAGCCTCGAAGCCATCCCCCTTGCCCTCTTCCCCGGCGGCATAACCTGCTTTATAGGCTTCGGTCAGCCTTTGTTCCTCGCGCATCGGATTGCCCATGAATCCACCGACCCATCCTTGTATATATTCCGATTCGACCCCGGCATTCTCCATCCGTTTGACGGTGTCGTGATAAAAACGAGGATCCATGATGGTTGACCTCCCTTGCGGTCGATCGACTGTGATCGATCGACGATCGCGCATTCGAAGCCTTCGATATTCCCTTAGGGGGATTGAAGGCATGCTTAGCCGATATCGAAGACGGTTTCGATGATTAAGATGCCAATGCCGGGCAAAGACAATATGCCTATCGGGATAGACAAGGGATTCGCCCCGATGTCGATATGGGTTGCAAGACAGCAGATTGCAAGGGATGGCATCTTGCCCGCCTCGTCGATATCGGCGGCGATGACGGGCGAGCCCCCCGATCGCCTGCCATCGAAACCGAAAGGGGTGATAATCCAAAGCCTTATCCATCCGAATCGATCGAAGATCGAGCGCGCCGGGGCGCCGGATGAGCCGAACGGTGTATTCCTATGACCGTTTTTATGACCGTCTTTGTCATCGACTTCATCAGGAGATGAACCATGAGAATCTTTGCGAAAAAACCGATCGGAATCATCGCCGCTTTGTTGCTGACGGTCGCAACCGGGACGGCATCGGGGGAGCCGGCCATCATCTACAACGTGGGAACCAAATTCGATAAATCCTTCAACGAGATGGCCTATACCGGGGCGAAGCGCTGGAGCGAAAAGACGGGTATGAAATTCCACGAGGTCGAACTGCAAGCGGAAGCGCAGCGCGAACAGGCCATGCGACGATTCGCCGAACGCGGACTCAATCCCGTGGTCATGGTGGGCTTTTCCTTCGCCACCATGCTCGCAGAAATCGCCCCTGAATATCCCGATACGAAATTCGTCCTCATCGACAGCGAAGTCAAAGCCCCGAATGTGCGCTCGGTTCTGTTCAACGAACAAGAGGGGTCGTACTTGGTCGGGCTGATGGCGGCGATGGCCACCGAAAGCGGAGTGATCGGAGCCATCGGGGGCATGGATATCCCGCTGATCCGAAAAATGACCTGCGGGTATTTCCAAGGGGCGAAGGCGGTGCGAGGCGATATCAAGACCTTGGAAAACATGACCGGGGTGACCCTTGCGGCGTGGAACGATCCGATCAAGGGCGCCGAACTTGCGAAAGCGCAGGTCGCGCAACGAGCCGATGTGATCTACGGGGTCGCCGGCGGCACCAATATCGGCATCATGCAGGCTGCGGCCGACGAGGGAATTCTCTCGATCGGGGTGGACAGCAACCAGAACCATCTGCATCCCGGAGCGGTTCTGACATCGATGCTCAAGCGGATGGACAATGTGGTGGAGCAGGCATTCGATGCCGGCGATGACATCACCACCGGGGAGACGATCGTCATGACCTTGAAGAACGAGGGCCTGGATATCGCCATCGACGAGCATAACGAGGGTTTGATCACGAAAGGGATGCTGGCCGCCGTCGAGGAGGCCAAAGCGGGTATCGTCGAGGGGGCGATCGAGGTGCACGACTACACCGTCGATGGCACTTGCCCTCATGTCACGCGCTAAAGATCCTTATCCGCCGAACCAAGCGCTTGGAAGCGATACGATACGATGCCTCCTTCGCACCCGCAGACGGGATTTTCGCGCCTCGTTGCCCTTTCCCGAATGAGACTCGGGTAAGGATCGAAGCGCGAAGAGGCATGATCGATGGACGCTCCTTCGGACACTCCTTCGAAGCGGGGTTTCGGCACGGTCACGCTTTCCCCTTCGGGGCATCGATTCGATGCAAAGCCCGGACAAAGCATCTTGGAGGCCGCATTGCGCGCCGGCCGTTCGCCCGCTTTCGGCTGCGCCAACGGAAGCTGCGGCGAGTGTCGGGCGAAGGTACTAAGCGGAAAGACCGAGCGGATCCGCTTTCACGATTACGCCTTTTCCGATGCCGAGAAGATCGAGGGTTGGATCCTGCCTTGCTCGGTCGCTCCCGTCGGCGAGGTGGTGATCGAATCCACCGAGGCCTTGGGGGTGGACGATATCGCGCATCAACGGGTGCGCGCCCGGATCATTCGTATCGAAAGGACGAAAGAGGATCCCCTCGTGCTTTCGGTGCATATCAAGCTTCGACGGGCGCGGGTGCTTCGCTATCTTTCCGGTCAGCGGGTACGGTTGCATATCGAGGGCGGCCCCACCTTCGAGACTTGGCTTGCCAGCTGCCCCTGCGAGTCGGTGGATATGAGGGTACATCTTCGCTTGGGCGACCACTTGGCTCATGCCTTTTTTTTCGAAGACCATGCGCAAGGAGCGAGGTTGGAGATCGAAGGCCCGACGGGTCGTTTCGTTCTGGACGACCCCGGCGGGCGAACGCTGATTTTCATCGCCTTCGATACCGCTTTTGCGCCGATCGAGAGCCTGATCGAACATGTGATCAACCGCGAATTCGATGTGCCGATTCGATTGGCGAGGGTGCAAAAGGGAGTGCCCTATCGCCACGATCATTGTCGGGCATGGGCCGATGCCCTCGATGATTTTCGCTACTATCCGATCGCTGCGAACGAAGGAGAGCCTTCCGATTCGATCGCTTCGAGGGTCTGCGAATCCGCTCTTTGCGAGATCTCGCCCGGTCAAGGCTCGCTCGAATCGAGGGCCGATGCCTACTTGGCCGGTCCGAGCGATTTCGTCGCCGCTTGCCGAGAGGAACTGATCCGGCGGGGGCTGTGTCGGCACCGTATCAAGACGGACTGCCTTTGACAGGCGAACCGAGCCCGATGATTGATCCCAAGGTCTTGGCGCAAATCGGAGATCGAGCATGTCGGTAGACAAACCCCAAACCCGATGGCAACTCTTGAAGTGCACGACTTGCGAAAAAGAATTCCGTTTTCACCGGAAAAAGAAATACTGCTCGGTGCAATGTCGTCCCTCGTCTTTCGTCCACCGAGATCTCGTTTTTTCGCGATGCATTCGATGCCGGATCGAATTCGAGTCTCCCTCGCATCATCGTAAATATTGCCGGGAGTGTCGTGACGCAAGGGATCGAGAGATGCAAGCGGCGGCGCAACGAAAGAAAAGGGCGCGCCGCCGAGCGAGGCTTGCCCCGATTCATTGCAAAGGGTGCGGTATATGGTTCTCTCCGATTCACAAATCGATCGTTTATTGCCTACCGAGATGTAAAAAATCCTCCGAGCGGCGATCGCGCAATCCGGCCAAGTCGTCGATGGTGGTTTGCGCTCGATGCGATACCCCTTTCGGAAGCGACCATCCCGCCCGAAAATATTGCACCGAACGATGTGCCTACGATGCGCGATCGGCGTATCAGCGTGAATACAACCGAACCCATCCGCCAAGGAGAAATTTTTCGGATGATCGCCGGGCCTGCCGATGGTGCGAGAACGAAATACCGATAAAAAGAGGCCAATCGCCCTATTGCACCGACGAATGCAAGAAAAACGGCTATCGGGAGAATCGACGAAAAAGCGGACTGCGAAAAAACGCGCGCCGTCAAGGACAAAGCGTCGCTCCCCTCATGAAGGACTGCGATTGCTGCGAGAGAGCGTTCATCGTTCAAGGGGCGCAAACGAGATGCCCGGACTGCCGATCGATTTTATCGGGAGTCTCTTCGGGCTGGCGTCGAGCCCGGCAGTACAAGTTATGGCTACGAGATGAAGGCCGCTGCTATCTATGCCAGGAATCGGTATCGTTCAGCGCGATGGAGATAGGTCACATCCATCCTCGATCCAAGGGCGGATCGAATTCGAAGGAGAACTTGAAAACCGCCTGCCATCGATGCAATCAGTTCAAGCGCGCAAACGAGCCGACCAAGGCCGTGATCGAAAAAATCAAGGCCGCCATCGAGGTGGACTCCAAAGCCGATGCCGCCCTGCAAAGGCTATTGGCGCACAAGGGATCGACACCGAAAAAGCATCGATGACCATCGATGAATATCGATTTTGAAAAAACCGCCGAACAAGCCTTTGGCTTTGCACGCAAACCCTTCCGATACGACATCGCTTGCGAAAACGATCGATCCGAAAACGATAGGAACGATCGCTATCTCCCTCTTTATTTGCCCCATAAGACCGACGCTTGCCCTTGACTTGTTATCGGCCGAGGATGCCTCGTCGGTTTTTCAGTCGGCGGTCGCCAACAGATTCTCGACGCTGGCGGTGATCTTGCGGCAAAACTCGGGGGCCGAGATATCCATCACCTGATCCATCACCCAGCGGTTGGTCTGGCTGATCCCCATCGCCGACATCACCTCGTTGCCGAAAAAGCGCAGCATCGGAAAATCCGGCTCACCCCCTTCGAATCCGAAGCGGGCGTACTTATCGATGCGCTCGTTGATCATCGCAACGAAGGGGGCGCGATAATCCCCGGGGCCTGCGATATCGACCAAGTTATCGTGCATCCGATCCGCCAATCGCCGACCCAAGCTCGTCAACAGTTCGGTGCGCGCCTCGTCGTCGACTCGATGGTGGGCGAGGCGATCGATCAGTTGCAAACCGAAGGCGCAATATTCGCCGATGACACGAATTCGCTCTCGATCGGAATCGTAGTCATAACCCTCCCGATGCAGATCAATGGCGTGCTCGACCGCAAGCCGCCAGATAATGAACGCCAGCGCCCCGGCATTGGCACCGAAGTCCTTGCAAGCGGCATCGTTGCGCTTCGATCGATGCCATCGATTTTTGATGCGGATCGCCATCGGCGTTCGAATCTCGGCGCTTATCGATGCAGGGGCACTTCGATCGACGGGTGCGCTTTTTCAGCTCGATGGATCGCTCGCAGCGAAGATCGGGATTCCGTCGATCTCGCCCACGGCGACGACATCGCTGCCGGGGGCGGGTTCGTTCTCCCAGCCCTCGAGGTTGGCGGTCATGCGAACCCCGGCGGTGAGCTCCACCAGCGCCACCGCGAAGGGTCCTTGGCGGGAAACGGCGCCGGAGGGACGCCGGATCACCGTCCATGAGAGGATCTTTCCTCGACCATCGATATCGATCGGCACCAGATCCTCGCTACCGCAGCGGCGACAGCGGCGGCTGCCGGCGCTGGTATCCATCGCCTTGCACCCTTCGCAGCGCGATACCGTGATCGACCGGGCTTGGACAGGGCTCACGGCATCAGGCATCCGGACGCGCAAGAAGACTGACCGTGCACGCCACCCCGGTACCGCCCAAGTTATGGGTGAGGCCGAAGCGGGCGCCGGGCACTTGGTTGGGATGCTCCGCCCGCAGCTGGGATACCGCCTCGTAGACCTGACCCAAGCCCGTCGCCCCCACCGGATGGCCCTTGGCGAGCAATCCCCCGCTCGGATTGATCGGCATATCGCCTCCCACCGCGGTTCGCCCCTCGATCGCCCAACCGCCGCCTTGGCCCCTGGGGACGACCCCCAAATCCTCACAGTCGATGATCTCGGCGATCGAGAAGCAATCGTGGAGCTCGACGAAATCGATGTCTTGGGGGCCGAGCCCGGTTTCGCCGAAGGCCTGCCGCGCCGCCCGCACGGTGGCGTCGAAGCTGCACAGATCGGGATGTCCGGCGACGCGGGCCGAGCCCGAGCTTTGGACGCTGGCCAATATGTCGATCGCCCGATCTCTTGCGGGCACCGCCTCTTGGGCCATCACCACCACCGCCGCCGCTCCGTCGCTGGTCGGGCAGCAATCGTAAAGGCGCAAGGGGTCGGCGATCGGCTTGGCATTTCGCACCTCGTCGAAGCGAAGCTCCGCCCCCATCTGGGCCAAGGGATTGGAAAGTCCGTTGCGCTTGTTCTTGATCACTACCGCGGAGACCTGTTCGCGATCGGTGCCGTAGCGGTCGGCATGCCTGCGCCAAGCCATGCCGAAGACCCCGGGGAAGGTAAGACCGCTCGGAGCGTCGGCCCGATTGTCCATCGCGCTGTTGAGGGCTTCGGTGATCTGCGGGTTCGTGGCGTGGGTCATCTTCTCCACCCCGAGGGCGAGCGCGACGTCGGTCATCCCCGACGCCACCGCCAGATAAGCATGTCGAAAAGCGATGCCCCCGGAAGCGCAAGCCCCCTCGACTTTGGTGCAAGGAATGCCGCTAAGCCCCATGGCCTCGCCCGCCAGACCCGCCAATATCTCTTGACCGGTGAGCATGCCACCGACGAAATTGCCGAGATAGAGGGCCCCGACGCGCTCGGGCTCGACGCCGGCATCAATGATCGCCGAACGACCGGCGGCGGCCGCCAGTTCGTCGACGGGAATTCCATCGTGGCGTCCGAATCGAGTCGAGCCCACCCCGGCGATCGACACTTTTCTCATCGCGATGCTCCCTGATGGTTGAAAGCTAGCGGTTGAAATCTAGCGATTGGAATCTAACGGTTGAAAATCAGCGGTTGAAAACCGGGGTTCGAAAGCCGGCGGTCGGATGGGCGGCGAAAACGCATCGAAGGTATCGATGGGCGAAGTATACGACTCGGCGAAATGACCACCGCTTGGCTCGAGTGACTCGTCTTGAACGCTTTGGCCTCGACGATATTCGATGGTGCGCTACCCGAAAAGCCCCGCAGGTAGCCAGCGGACATCGGATCGATGTCTTATCGAGAACCTTGGAAGCCAAGATTCGGATAATGAATCGATCGCGAATCGATCGCGCTTTTCCCCGATCATCGGGCGATAACGACTTAGAATCCCGTGCCATGGATACGGGTCGCAATCACTCTTGGGCTCCGGCCTCGGTTTCGCAAGCCGATGCCGAGCGAGCCCCCCCGATCCTCGAGGTGCACGATCTGACCTGTCGTTTCGGCGGCGTGGTTGCGGTGAACCGCTGTTCTTTCTCGATCGAGCGCGGTCGGATCACCGGGGTGATCGGACCCAACGGCGCCGGCAAAACCACCATCTTCAGGATGGTCGCCGGAGCCTTGGCCCCGAGCTCCGGGCGCATCCTCTTCGAAGGCGAGGATATCACCGGCGTGCCGACGCACGAGATGTTCCATCGCGGCATCGTACGCACCTTCCAGATACCGCATGAATTCGGTCGTCTGACGACGCTCGAAAACCTGATGACCGTCCCCTCGGGGCAGCCCGGGGAGAATCTGTGGCGGGTGTGGGCATCGCCGGGGAGGATAAGAAATCACGAAGCCGGGGTGCGGGAAAAGGCCGAGCGAACACTGGAGTTCTTGAATCTTTCGGGCCTTCGAGACGAACTTGCGATGAACCTCTCCGGCGGCCAGAAAAAACTCCTGGAACTCGGACGAGCGATGATGACCGAGCCTCGTCTGGCACTGCTCGACGAACCGGGGGCGGGGGTCAATCCAACCCTGCTCGCAAGTCTGGCGGAGATGATCCGCACCTTGAACCGCGAGCGCAACTACACTTTCGTGATCATCGAACACGATATGGATCTGATCGCCTCCCTTTGCGATCGGGTGATCGTGCTCGCCGAGGGCGCGGTGCTGACCGAAGGAACGATGGACAAGGTGCGCGAAGATCCCCGAGTCATCGAAGCCTATCTCGGAGGGGGCGACGAGGCAGACGAGGCGGTCGAGTCGAAGGCGTCGATCGGGAGCGCTTCCGAGTGAGCGCCCTAAGCGATCGCCCGACACTCGAATTTCAGGGCATTTCGGGCGGCTACGGCGGCAGCGAGATCATCCACGATATCTCGATCCGCGTCGGAGCCGGGGAAATCGTGACCTTGATCGGACCCAACGGCGCCGGCAAATCGAGCGTGATGAATGCGACCTTCGGGCAGTTGCAGATCAACGGCGGCCGCATTCTGTTGAAGGGCGAGGAGATCACCGGCATCGCCCCCGAACAAGCGGTGCGCCGGGGAATCTCCTATGTCCCCCAAGTCTCCAATGTCTTCCCCAACCTCACGGTGCAGGAAAATCTGGAGATCGGGGCTTGGATTCGTCGGGATGACTTCCGCCCCCGGATGGAGGAGATGTTCGCGCTCTTTCCGCCTTTGTCCGAACGCCGCCGGATTCCGGCGGGGGCCCTTTCGGGGGGGCAACGGCAAATGGCGGCCATGGCCAAGGCATTGATGGTGGATCCCGAAATCCTGCTCCTCGACGAACCCACCGCAGGCCTGTCACCGAGATTCCGGGGGGAGATCTTCGCCGTGGTTCGCAAGGTCAACGCCCGCGGCATCCCGATTTTGATGGTCGAACAAAATGCCCGTCAGGCCTTGGGGATCGCCGATCGAGGCTACGTGCTGGTGGACGGACATTGCCGCATGGAAGGAAGCGGAAAGGATCTGCTGGCCAATCCGGAAGTGGGGGCGATGTTCTTGGGCCGGCGGGCGGACGAGGAAACCTCCCCCGCCCCCAACCCCGGATCCGAAGCCCCCGCCGTCGATGGCTCGACCACCCAATCGATGCGCCCTTAGAGTCCTTGGTCGGCCATGAACGAACTCATCGGCTTCGTCAACTTCCATCTGATCCCGGGTATCGTCCTTGGCAGTATCTACGCCTTGGGCGCCATCGGACTCACCCTCACCTTCGGGATCTTACGTTTCGCCAACTTCGCCCACGGCGAAACGATGACTCTGGGGGCCTTCGTCGCCCTTGTGGTGATCGACCTGACCAACTGGCATGTACTGGCAACGCTACCCTTTGCGATGCTGCTCACGGTGCTGACGGTGTTGGTGATGGATCGTCTTTTTTTCCGCCCCTTGCGCACCGGACCCACCGTCATCTTGTTGATCGCATCCTTCGGGCTGATGCTGATGATGCGCTCGGCCATTCAGATCATCTGGGGGGTGGATCTCGAAACCCTCAGCAAGGGCTTGGCGATTCCTTGGGTATTGTTCGAAAGTCTGCGCATCTTTCCCAAGCATCTGTTGATCGTCGGCGCCGCCCTGTTGTTGATGCTGGGGGTCCATGGACTGCTGCGCCATACCCCCATCGGCAAGGCGATGCGGGCGATGTCCGATTCGCCGGAACTTGCGCGCATGACCGGCATCGACACCGAACGCGTGGTGATGGCGACCTGGATCACCGGGGCCGTGCTGGCCGCCGCCGCCGGGGTGCTGCTGGCCTACGATACCCATCTTGATAGCCGGATGGGCTTTCGGGTCCTCCTACCCATCTTCGCCGCCGCCTTGCTCGGGGGGCTGGGACGCCCCTACGGCGCCATGGCCGGAGGGCTGGTCATCGGGGTCGCCGAGGAGCTCTCGACCTATTCCTGGATCGGGGACGGTCCTTTGGTATCGCCCGGATATAAATCGGGGGTCGCCTTCGCGATCATGATCGCCTTGTTGATTTGGCGCCCGAGCGGTCTTTTCCGGGGCCGCGTTTTTTAAACAGCGGTTTCGTTCGAAAGCCACCGAAAGCCACGGTATTTTCGATTTTCGCGAAAAACAGGCATCGTCGTCTTTCTTTTCCCATCGATTCCTTTTCCCATCCACTTCTTTTTTCAAACGACAAAGACCCGATTCGGATATGGACTCTCTCTACGGCATTTTCCTGTATGCGATCTACCTGCTGACGATGGGGGGGATCTATGCGGTGCTCGTGATGGGGCTCAATATCCAGTGGGGGTTCACCGGCCTTTTCAATGCCGGGATCGCAGGCTTCTTCGCGGTCGGTGCCTATACCAGCGCCATCATCTCCACCGCCTCTTCGGGGCGTCATCTCGGTGGACTTTCGCTGCCTCTTTGGGCTTCGTTGCCGGGGGCGATGATCGCCAGTGCACTGATCGCCTGGGCCGTGGCTTGGATTTGCATCCGCCTGCGCAGCGACTACCTCGCCATCGCCACCTTGGGCATCGCGGAAATCCTGCGCCTTGTTCTCAAGAACGAGGACTGGGCGACCAACGGCGCCCGCGGGATCTCCCGCATTCCCAAACCCTTCGAAGATCTGCCCGAGCCTTGGAATCAGATCGCAATGCTGTTACTGGTCTTGGCGATCCTCCTCGTTCTCTATCTTTTGCTGGAAAGAGCCCGTCGAGCGCCTTGGGGGCGGGTGATGACCGCAATCCGCGAAAACGAAGCCGCCGCCCGAGCCGCAGGGAAGAATGTCGAGGGATTTCGGATCGAGGCCTTCGTCCTCGGGGGGGCGCTGATGGGCTTGGGCGGGGCATTGATGGCCCACCATGTCAAATTCATCGATCCCAATATGGCCGAACCGCTTTCGACCACTTTCATCGTATGGGTGATGCTGATCATCGGCGGCAGCGGCAACAACAAGGGCGCGCTTTTCGGGGCGTTTTTGGTCTGGACCCTGTGGTCCACCTCGGAGATCGTGACCACCAGGCTCCCCGCCGAATGGGAACTCAAATCGGCTTATCTGCGCTTCTTTCTCGTCGGACTTGCACTGCAGATCATCTTGCAGAGATATCCGGCGGGGATATTGAAAGAACATCGCCCGATCGGTAAGTGAACGCTCGCTCAAGCGAGCCGGCACTTTATCGACTCAATCGGCGATTTTTTCTTTCGCCGACGAGCCTCGATCATCTACAATAACGATTCGGATCGGTGAGGTCTTTTTCTTGCACCGAAATTCCCTTATGACATGGAGAATCTTCCCATGAAAAAATCGTTCTTGATCACCGGGGCTGCGGTTGTCGCCACCGGCATTTCCTCCGCTTTCGCTGCCGATATCAAAGTGGGCTCGGCCGGTGGTATCACCGGACCCATCCCCGACTTGGTCGCTCCGATGATGGCCGCCCGCGATCTCGCGGCGAAACATATCAACGAGCAGGGCGGTTTGCTCGACGGCGACAACTATATGCTGGTGAAAGGCGACTCCAAGTGCGACGCCAAGGGCGCGGTGGATACCGGCCAAAAGCTGGTCAATGTCGAGCAGGTCGTCGCCATCATCGGCCCCAACTGCTCGGGGGCGACCATCGGCATGGCCGAATCCGTCACCATCCCCGCCGGGGTCGTGATCCTCTCGGAGTCGGCCACCGCCCCGTCGATCACCGATCTCGAGGATAAAGGACTCGTTTTCCGCAACGCCCCTTCCGATGCCTATCAGGGCGCGGCTCTGGCCGACATGGTGATGGAAAGCGGCTACAACAAGGTCGCGGTTACCTACGCCAACGACGATTACAACAAGGGCATCGCCGAGGTCTTCGAGGCCGCCTTCAAATCGGGCGGAGGCATGATCACCGCCAGCGCCGAACACGAGCCGGAAAAAGCCTCCTACACCTCGGAAATCTCCACCCTCTCTCGTAGCGGCGCCGAAGCCTTGATGGTCTTCGCCTACTACGGTTCGAGCGGCACCACCATCATCCGCAACAGCCTCGAGAACGGTCTGTTCGATATGTTCTTCGGCGCCGACGGCATGCGAAACGAGGAAATCATCACCGATATCGGTGCGGATAACTTGCGCGGCAAAATCATGGTTTCCGCTCCTTCCTCCGATACCGAATCGAGTAGCTACAAGATGTTCGCCGAGGAGTTCTCCGCCGCCGGCGAGGATCCGAGCGCGGTATACACCCCCGGTAGTTACGATGCCGCCTTCTTGATGGCGTTGGCGATCGAGAAAGCGGGCGGAACCGATCGCGGTGCCATCGCCGAGGCCTTGATGGAAGTCGCCAACGCCCCCGGGGAAGCCATCATGCCCGGGCAATGGGAGAAGGCCAAGGCCGCCATCGCCGCCGGTCGGGATATCAACTACCAAGGGGCTTCGGGTTCCATCGAGTTCGATGCCAACGGCGACGTTGCGGGAACCTACTCCTTGAGCGTGATCGACAACAACGGGAAATGGGTCGAGAAATGATCTTCCAATCTCGGCGGTGACTTGCCGGGGATTGATCTCCTCGAATCGCAAGTCGCCGTCCTTTCCTTATCGGTGGGTTTGTACAAAGAGGCGCTTCGTCGACGGTCGACGGAGCGCCTCTTTTTTTTATGATCCGGTTTTCACGAACGATTCGATCCCTCATATCGAAGGAACGAACGAGGCGGATGACAAGGAGAATGAGCGATGCCCGATATCGTGCGCTTGAAGATCGACGAACGCGAGGATTTTGCCGACGGGCATCGCTTCGGCGAGAGCGGGCCTTTTGAACGACTGGAGGGAAGGGCGCATTTTTCGGTCGATCCCGATGATCCGGCGTGGGCGGATATCGTGGATCTGGATAAGGTGGCGCGCAACGAAGAAGGGCTCGTCGAGTATGCAAGCGATTTTTGCATCTTGAAGCCGAAAGAGGGTGCGGGCAATCGCCGCCTTCTTTTCGCCTACGGCAATCGCGGCAACAAACGCGAGTTGCAGTTTTTCAATGACGCCCCGGCATCCAACCGTCCTCGCAGCCTTGCCGACGCCGGGAACGGATTCTTGATGCGGCGCGGCTATACCGTGGTCTGGGCCGCTTGGGAGGGCGACCTTCTGCCGGGGGACGGGCGGTTATGCCTCGATCTCCCGGTGGCCTATCACCCCGATGGCAGCCGCATCACCGGCCTCATCCGACGAGAGTTCATCGCCGATCGCCTTGGTGTCTCGACCTTTCCTTTGAGCGGACAGGCCTCGACCCGAAGCGACCCGACCCTTAGCCTCGATACGACGCGCGCGGTGCTGACCAAACGCCGATATCCCGACTCGACGCGCACGAAGATCGCCGCAGATCGCTTCGCCTTCGCCCGCATCGAATACAGCGCAAGCGCTTTGGACGCCCAAGGAACCGAGAGCGCGCTGGTCGAATCCGACTGCCACCTCCATCTCTTCGATGGTTTCGAAGCGGGCCAGATCTACGAACTGACCTATACCGCCTGCGATCCGCGCCCTTATGGCGCAGGGCATGCGGTGGTGCGGGATCTGGTGAACTTCCTTCGATGCGAGGGAGATCCCGCTCGCAATCCCTTGGCCGGATCCATCGATCGGGCTTATGCATGGGGGCGCTCCCAAACCGGTCGTTGCATCCGGGATTTCGTCCACAAGGGATATAACGCCGCCCCTTCCAAGGGCCGTATCTTCGATGCGGTGATGCCCCATGTCTCGGGGGCGGGGCTGATGTGGATGAATCAGCGCTTTTCGCGGGTGGTCAGCCCCGCCGGGCAGCAATACGAAGACCATGACAACTGCGCGGATCGTTTTCCCTTCGCCTATGGCCCGTCCACCGATCACTTGAGCGGCCTCGACGATGCAATCCTCAAACGACCCGATACCGACCCCTTGGTCATTCACACCCAAAGCGCGAGCGAATACTGGCAGCGCCGGGGATCGTTGGTCCATACCGATACCGAAGGCAAGGATCTGGAACCGCCGGAGAATGTTCGTATCTATCTCTGGTCGAGTTCGCAGCATTTCGCCAATCCGAATATCACCGAGCTCCCGTCGCCCGGAATCTGCCGACAACCGGAGAATATCGTGCAGACATCGATGTTTCTGCGGGCGATGCTCGATGCCCTCGATGCCTGGGTGGTCGAGGGAAGGCCCCCTCCGGCCAGCCGCATCCCCCGGCGCGCAGATGGCACTTTGGTCGATTTCGATGAGTGGGCCGCGCAATTTCCGCACATCCCCGGCGTTGTCAAACCCAAGAGCCCGAACCTGCTGCCTAGATTGGATTTCGGCCCCGATTTTTCGAAAGGACTGCTGCGCGAGCCACCCCGATGGATATCCGATGGCGCAAAGGGCGATGACTATGCGATCCTGGTTCCGGCGGTCGATGCCGATGGCAACGATGTGGCGGGGGTGAGAGCCCCGATGGTAGCGGCGCCGCTTTGTACCTATACCGGCTGGAATCTGCGACGAAAGGGTTTCGGCCATGGTGCGATGCATGTTCTCAGCGGTAGCACCATCCCCTTTCCCGATAGCGATGAGGAAGCGCAGTGGACCGGCGATCCCCGCCCTTCGATCCAAAGCCGCTACGGAAGCATCGAAGACTATCTACGGGCGATCGAAGCCGCCGCCCGGCGGCTTGTCGAGGAAAGATTGATGCTCGAAGAGGATATCGAGCGCGCCGTCGAACGGGCCAAGACACTCGGCGAGGCTTTTTTCGATGCCTTACCCTGAGATGATGCAAAATCTTGCGGATGATCGATGCTAAAGATAGATCAGGCGATACGCTCTCGATACGAGCCCGCTTGTTTTCTCTACCCTTATGAGAGAACCCGAAATGAACGAAGACCGACATCTGCCTTATAAACAACGCTATTGCTTGGAGGATCTGCCGCAAGCGATGCGGGTGGGAGAACTATCTGCCGACTTGCGGCGGGAGATATGGAATTCGATATTGCAATTTATCGAATCCTATACCGATCGTTTCGATTCGAGGTGGCTTATATTTTATAGACGCACGATCGGTGAATATACCAAATCCCCTATCGACGATATCGGTATGGAAGAGAACTATGCACTAGGAGTAGTCAAGAATATCATCATCAACGATCCCGCCGAGAATACCCTCCAATTCATCGAGATCCTTCTCAACGATGAATTGATCTCGGGACCGTTCACTCAAAACTCGATGGTTTTGCAATCTTCCGTTTCAGGGATTCCGGAAACTTTGCTCGATCTCTTCGAAAAACATACCGCCCCCTATCGGATCGATTTAAGCACAAGACCCTTTCGGATTTTTCAGCATACAAGCAAAGAAGAAGCCGAAGCAACGGCGCGATCGCTCCAGACTATCAAAGATATCGGTGGGTTCGACGGTGCCTTGACTCACCTACGAAATGCTGCCGAATTCATCAACGGGAGAAAATTCAAAGACTCGATCCGTCATAGCATCACCGCCGTGGAGTCCGTCGCCAGAATGATAGAACCCGATGCCAAGACACTCGGCGATGCTCTATTAAAACTCGAAAAGAGCGGCATCATCAAACATCAGGCTTTCAAAATCGCTTTTGAAAAACTCTATGGATATACCAATACAGAAGGCATCCGCCACGCCCTTCTCGATCAAACCAAAGCGAATGTCGGCTTGCCCGAGGCACTGTTTTTCTACAATGCCTGCGCCGCCTTCGTCGGCTATCTTGCAACGGTCGGGAATATCCGATGAACGACGTTCAACGTCTCAAAAGGGGATCGTTCTATCGATAAAGAAAACTTACAAGATACGATATCGATACCACGAACAGGCTCTCGAAAAAAGGGCCATGTCGTTAATTTAAGGGCGAATCTTCTCGTCCTCTCGCTCGCTAAGAACAACGCCCGCCTCGTGCCGGTGCAGGCATCAATGCCAGATACGCTCCGGCCGGATCTCGAATGACCGCATAGGTGTGCCCCCCGTCCTCTCCCGACGTCGAGTGGATGATCGCACCGCCTTCCTCTTCGACTCGGTTCAGGCTTTCGGTGAGATCGCCGACCGGCAGGTAGATCAGCCATACCGGGGGCAAATCGATATTGACCCCTCGCGCATGGCAGATCCCCGCCGTCGGGTTGCCGTCGCCGCCGACCAGAAAATAGTCGGCATAGCGTCCACCGGCGTCTTGCATCTCGATCGCTTCGACGGTCCACCCGGTGACGTTTTTATAGAAATCAACGGCGGCATCGGCGTCGGGGACGGTCAGATCGAGCCAGGCGATATGGCCTGCATCGCTCGGTTGGCCTGCGAATTCGATACCTTGGCCGGATACCACCGGAATCAACCCGAAGGCCGCTCCGTTTGGATCGAGGAGCACCGCCCACTGGCTCGTCCCGTCATCGCTCTTGGAATGCAGGAGTTCCGAACCGCCCGATTCGATCGCCGCCGCCACGCTTCGGCCGACATCGGCGACCTGAATATGCGGCATCCACTGCAAGGGGAGGTCGGCATACTCCGGGCTAAGCGCCCCCAAGCCGATCACCGGCACCCCGTGGGCGTTCATCAGATCTTCCCGCCAAAGCGGTTTCTCGCCGCTTACGAGCACCTTCGCATAAAAACGCCGGGCGCTCTCGGCATCGGGAAAGGCGATGTCGGCGCTCAGAACGCCGCCCGCTTTCGGGGTATCGGTCATGGTGATCCTCGTTGACATCCATCGCCAAAAGGCAAGCGGCACTCATTGGACAAGAGCGGTCTTCGTTTTCGAAAAAACGCCCACCGATCCCTAAATCCGTGCTTGCCGACAATGGGATCGAAAGGCGAGACTCAATCAGGGCTCGATACGAAACCGAGTCGCTTGTCGACGAGGTTGACGAGGGATTCGCCCCGAACGAAGCGCTGGAAGTTATCGATGAAGAGATCGACCAAGGTCTTTTCGAATCCGTGGTATTCACCGGACATATGAGGGGAGACGATCACATTATCCATCGCCCATAGAGGGCTTTTCGGATCCAAAGGCTCGGTTTCGAATACATCCAGTCCGGCCCCGGCGATCGTTCCTTGCGCCAGCGCCTGCACCATCGCCGCCTCATTCACCAACGCCCCCCTTCCCAAGTTGAAAAAGTGCGCGCTCGGCTTCATCGCCGCAAAGCGCGCGGCATCGAAGAAGCCTCGATTTTGCGGCGTCAGCGGAGCCACCAGCACCACCCAGTCCGAGCGCCCGAGGGCGGCGTCGAAATCATCCGCTCCATGCACCTGCGAGAAATCGGAATCGCCGGCTCGCGCCCGACGCCCCACCCCTTCCACCTCGATCCCCGTCCTTTGCAGCAAGCGCGCGATCTCCCGCCCGATACTGCCGGTCCCGATCACCAACGCCCGCGTTCCGGCGACTCGCCGGGTATGACGATGGAGCCACTTGGCCTCGCTTTGCAAGTCGATCGTCCGGCGAAAATCCTTGGCGAAAAAGAGAATCATCCCCAGCGCGTACTCCGCCATCGCCCGATCGAAGATACCTCGGGCATTGGTCACCATCACCTCGCTTTCGACCAAGGCGGGAAAGAGCGCGGCATCCACTCCCGCGGCCCCCCATTGGATCCAGCGCAATCGATCCGAGGCATCGAAGGATAATTTCAAGTTGCGGGCGTCGGCGTCCCATCCGAGCAACACTTCGGCCCCCGGCAGGGCGCGGGCGATGCCTTGGGCATCCTTGACCGGACGAAGCTCCGCTTCGGCGGCGAGCATCTCGATGCCGGGGACTTGCGCGAGATCCTCGACTCCCTGGATAACGACGATTCGTTTATTCATGGTCAAAAAGGCTCGTTCATCATCGATGTCGATGGTTGCAAGCGGCGCATCTTTCGCCGATATCGGGGTTCCGGTCCGGTCTTCCCCGCTTTTCGAATCCCTCTTCCTCGATGGACTCGAAGCGGAGAGTCTTTTTCAGTGTCGGGAATGGGTATGTCCTTCGTCTTGCAAGCGACCGACCGGAACATCGATCTCGAGCGATGTCCCCGAGGCGAATTCCAGTTGCAGTTTGAATTCCATCCCTTTCTCGAGCGGGCGTTCGAGCCCCATCAGCATGACATGCAGCCCTCCGGGTTCGAGATTCACCCGCTCTCCCGGCGACAACTCGATGGATTGAACTTTGCGCATCGAGAGCATGCCCGTTTCATCCTTGATATGGTCGTGCATTTCCACTTTGGATGAGATCGCCCCGGTGGCACGGATCAACCGATCTTGCCGCTCCCCCTCGTTGACGATGGTCATGAACACCGCCCCGTTGACCGATACCGGGGGCAACTCGGGGGCCCACGGGGATTCGATCGAAATCGATCCCGAGCGGAAAGTGCGAATCGACTCCCCACCTGCATGATGCCCGGAAAAAGCGATCCAAGCCAGTATCGCAAGGGCACCCGATAACAGGACGATTCCGTATAAGACCTTCTTTTTGGTCAACGATCGCTCCTTCGCCATTCGTTCCCTCGCTCGAAATCGACGCTCCGACCGATCTTCGAGGCGGTCGTCGTCGAAACGAGATCTTGCGGGGAATTCTACGCCCTGGCGAGAACGATGGAGAGATCGAATCAAGCCCCGACAACCCGACAAATCAACCCGATCAGCGCCGAAAGGATGATCAAGGATCGAAACGATCAGGCGGCAAGCGGTTATAATCCCCTTGATAAGCGATATCGTTCGGTATGTTGCCCATCATGCGGTCTTGCGCTCTTTTCGAAGCATGCACAGAGCGAAACGGCGATATCCAACGAATTCTCGGACCCAATCCGTAAAGAAGCGAGAACCGGATGCGCTACAAAACACTCATCGCCGTGTCGATCGCCTTGATCGGTGCGATCTCCGCCCCTGTTGCCACCGCCCAAGGCGATCCCGATAGGGGTCGTCTCAAAGCCGCCGGTTGTATGGGTTGTCATGCAATTCCCGGCTACCAGAATGTCTATCCGAGCTATCCGGTGCCTCGGGTAGGCGGTCAGCATGCACAATATATCGTGGCCGCCCTCGAGGCCTATAAAAACGGCCAACGCTCCCATAAAACGATGCAGGCGCAAGCCGCCCCTTTGAGCCGGGAAGACATGGAAGATATCGCCGCCTACTTCGCCTCGGCGCCGCGTCGATAGCCCCCTGCGAGCCGAGGGTGAAGCCACCCGCTCACCGGCCCTTCGACCATCTTGACCCTTGACGGAATTCTTTCAACCGACCCAACGATCGATCAGGAGAATGCATCGATGCTCCGCATAGTATTAGTCGCCATGGCAAGCCTCGTATCGGCAACCGCCGTATCGGCCGCCGGTGATATCGAAGCCGGAAGGGAAAAGGCGTCGGCCCTTTGTCAATCCTGCCACGGACCGGATGGCAATAGCCCCACCACGCAGTTCCCCAAGCTCGGCGGTCAGCATGCCGGTTATATCGTGCGGGCTCTAAAAGACTATAAAAGCGGGGCGAGAAACAACCCCATCATGGCCGGTTTCGCTGCCACTTTAAGCGAGCAGGATATGAAAGACTTGGCGGCGTGGTACGAAAGCCAAGAGGGCGGCGTCCATACCCTCAAATTGGGTCGATAGGTTGTCTCGAATCTCTTCGTAAATAGCCCCTCGTAAATCCCCTTTTCCCCGGCACCCTTCGCTTCCGACCCGTCTCGCCTTCCAAAAAAGCGTTCAATCGACCGCCATATTCATTCGCCATCGCCGGCGATCTCGAACCAAGCAGCCGAGCGATCAGGCAGGCACCCGACTCGAGCCGGAGGGCTTGGATTCAGGTCGCTCTTGTTCGACTTGCGCCTTGCCTTCAAGTCTGCCCACTCGACCGGATATATCATAGCCCATCGATGATAACTGCGCCGATAGCGTATCTATCTTCGCATCGGTTTTGTTGGCTCGGCTAATCATCAAACCGATGATAGGGATGATGATCCCCAGCGCCAGCCCGGCGATGGCGATCCAATGTTCGATCGTCAAGATTGAAACTCCGCCATCACTCGATGGGTGGGGGTCCATCCCCCCTCTTGCGCGAAATTGCCCGTCAACCGGACAAAACCGCTCGATTCGACAATTATATGCGGAAAAACGATTCGTATCGGGCAGACTCCATCGGATCCTTGGTATCGACGACGGCATCTTGGGATATCCGACTTATTCGATAGGAATCTATACGATGAGATCATAGGGAAGATCTCGAATATCCTTCAACCTTCGTCCATCCACCATCATCTTCAAATTGTCATAGGCATCACCCGCATCCACCGACTCGGTTGCTTCGATCAGGGCATCCAAAGCGATATGGTAAACACAGTCGATATCTCCGGTACCCAATGCCACGGATCCGATCCGGCTCGGCGCCGGCTCGGCGGTGACAACAACGATATGAGGCGTCCGATCCTTGCGATTCCTTATTAAATTCAAAGCCTCGGATCGCGCATTTTGCGCACGATCCGAGCGAAATGTCCATTTCACCGATATGCTGCCATGCAAAATCTCCTTGGGATTGTAATCTCGCCTCAATATCGTTCTTTTTGCGCCCTCCGATACGGCAGTGCCGGTCAATATCTCCAACTCGTCATCCAAGATGGGGGATCGACTCAAAACGATGTCGGGTTTTATGATATGCCCTGAACCAAGAGAGGCCTCCAACTCTCGGCTATTTTCCAAAACCCTTTCCAGTTCGCCCAAGTGTTCATATTGACAAAAATGAGATATCTTGGGCACCTGCTTCAATCCATAAGTCTTCCAGATTCCCGGGCGAGCCGAGATCAGAGCCGAAAATGATTGGTCGACGAATCGGGCAACGATCATCTCAAACGCCCTCCCGACCCGTTGACCATCTCGCTTGCCGCTCAATACCGCCAATTCCAAGCCAAGATGCGCTTCAAGCCGCCTTGCCCATTGTCGAGCGATTCTCACGCTGGAACTGCTTGAAAGATCTGCATTGGACGGTGCGAGATCACCGCCATGCTTCTTGTCTTTCGGGACCCGGGACCAGTAAAGACAAGGGATTTTCGAGTGAACCAGCGACTCAATAAAGCATCGATAGGTGCGATCGATCGCCGAGACCTTTTTCACGCTGCAGACACCCGGTCTTCGTTCGCCAGCCAATTTCTGACGCTCTTGGCCACCGCCCCGGCGAATAGCGGGGGGACCGCGTTTCCGATCTGTTTGGCGATCTCCGTTTTCGATCCGCAAAACTCGAAATCGTCGGGGAAGGACATGAGTCTCGCCGCCTCTCGATGGGTGATCGGGCGATCTTGATCCGGATGTAGATAGCGTCCCTTCTCGGGTTTGAAGAACTCGGTTCGGATCGTCACCGACGGGCGCTCCCACCACAATCGGCCGAATAGATCCGTACCGCCCGATTTCTTCCTGATCCAGCATCCGGGCGTCAAAGCGGGAGCGTTTTCTTGTAGATTGAAGCGATTTCCGCCGTAGGGCACCGCCGCATAGCGTTTTTTGCTCAACTCGGTCGGGTTGCGGCCGAAGTGGAGATCCAAAGGTGGTCGCTCGCTCCTTATTTCCGTACCGACCGGGGCGCTCAAATCGCCGATCGCATCTCGTACGGTGCGCCAAACGGGAATATCGGAATCGAAGATACCGCGACACTTCGCCGGATCTCGATGGGTCGCAGGAAAAGGGAAATCCAAACTCGTGCCCTTTCGCCGCTTCACCCCCAACACCAAGGCGCGATGACGCGCTTGGGGCACTCCGTAATCGGCGGTGTTGAAGACACCGGCATGGACTTCGAAGCCCAAAGCCGAAGCCCTGGCCCGAATCATGGCCAGCTCGGTCGAATTGTGGAGCCAGCGAACGTTCTCGATCACGAAAACACGACAGGAGGAGCGCTCCACAACCTCCATGAAGGGTTCCCACAGCTGACGACGCCCGTCCCCCTCTTTGTTTTTATTCAGCAAACTAAAGCCCTGACAGGGCGGCCCGCCGATCACCGCATCCGCCGGCGGCACGGAGCCCGTCGACAGCCGCTTTTCGATATCGTTGCACTCGGCGTGTTCGCCGAAGTTGCTCTGATAGCTTTCGATGGCCGCTCGATCGTTGTCGATGGCCCAAACCGATCGAAACCCGCCGCAAAATCGCGCATCGACGAAGCCGAGGGTCATTCCCCCGGCGCCGCTGAAGGCATCGATGACCGAATAGTCGGGCATCGGGCTTGCCGTGCTACCGAATATCATGCGAAGGTCACGATGCGTTGTTCCGAGCCTCTTTGCGAATCTGCGTTTTCTCGAGGCTTCTCGCTTGCTCGCATTACCGAATCCGCCTTACCGAGTCGCCTTACCGAGCCGTCCTACTCGGGAAGGGAGTTATGCGAGCCATCGCAAAATGGTGAGTTGTCGGTTTTTTTGCAGCCGCACAAGGCGAGTTTTTTCCGCTCGTCGACGGAAAACTTCATCGGGGTGAAGGATGTATCTTTATGCGAGCCATCGCAAAATGGCTGGCGGGAGGATCGTCCGCAGCTGCACCAGAAGTAATCTCCGGGCTCGAGTTCAAGCGCGAAAGGGGCGCGTTGCGCAATCAAGGGCTTGTCCATGAGTCTCTCCTTTTAAAATTCCGTCATCGCTTGGTGGGTGGGGGTCCATCCCCCTCTTGCACGAGATTGTCCGCCGATCGGACAGCAGTGCATCGCTCCCATAATAATATGCAGAAAAACGATCATCGGTCAATCGATCGCAAGCCTTTTTTCAGCCCGATGATGACGCCTCTTTTTCGGATCTTTCTTTTTCGGATTTCGAAGGTCCGCTCGCAGGGGCGTTCTTTGTCGAGCGATGCGTCCATACAATCACCGCCGCGGCCAAGGCGATGAAGGGCAGCACCCCGGAATTGACGCTTTGCCATCCATATTCGATCAGCAGATAGCCGGCGGAGGTTGCGGTCATGGCGACGACCGAGAACACCAGCAGATCGTTGAGACCCTGGGCCTTGGCCTTTTCCGATGCCCGGTAATTTTCGGCCAAGAGGGTGGTCGCGCCGATGAAGAGGAAATTCCAACCGACGCCGAGCAGCACCAAGGCCGCCAGAAAATGAAGGTAACTCTCCCCGTTCAGGTTCACCACGACACAAAGGGCCTGAAAAACCGCCCCGACCAGCATGATGGACAACACCCCGAAGCGTCGAATCAGATGTCCGGTAAAAAACGAGGGCAGGAACATCCCCACCACATGCCATTGAATGACATGCGCGGTATTCGAAAAGGGATATTCGAGCCTTTCCATCGCCAGCGGGGTTGAGGTCATCAGCAGGTTCATCACCGCATAGCCGATCACCGCGCAAAGAACGGCGGTCATATAGCGGGGTTGAAGGGCGATTTCCGCCAAGGGTCGATTCTCTTTCCCGATGGCTTTTGCCGGCGGCGGAGGGAAGTGCACGAAGAGGAGGATCAATATGGTCAGCAGCGCCAACACCGCCACTGTCAAATAGCCCCCGGCGAAGACCGCACCGAGGGCATCCTTGCTGTGGATTGCAAGATTCGGTCCGGCGAAGGCGGCGACGATTCCTCCGGCCATCACCAACGAGATGGCTCTCGAGCGATAGGTTTCATCGGCGACATCGGCGGCGGCGAAGCGGTAATAGTTGGCGCAGGCGGTGAACATTCCGATGAAAAAAGTGGCCGCGCAAAGCCCGACGAAGCTCTGCTCGAACATCGACCATGTCCCGAGCAGCCCGCCGGCCAAGGCCGCGATGGCTCCGACGATGAATCCGGCGCGTCGCCCGGCGCGCTGCATATAGAGCGAGGCGGGGAAAGTGAACAGCATCGTGGAGAGAAATTGGATCCCCAAGGGGATGGTCGCCAATCCCTCGCGCGGGGCGATCATCAACCCTGCGATCGCCGATATCGATATCAGCAGCGAAGTTGAGGTCATGAACAGCGCTTGGCAGGTCGCCAGCAGCGCGACGTCGATTTTGAATCTGGCCATCGAAAGGAAAAAGGCTCGGCAAGGGGATACGAGGGGCGAAAAGGTCGATCGATGCATTCTATCCGATGGCCCGACGACCCGAAGCCAAGACGGGCTTTGCGGAAGCTTCGTCCAATCGCTCGAGGCTTCGATTGCGCAAGAGCGATAGGAAGCCTCGGGGATATTGAAAGGGGGTTATATCGAATGGTGCCGAGAAATATATCTTGACATTTCGATCAAAATAAAGTAAGGGTATAGGAACGGGTACACAAGTGATAACCACGGAGGAAGTAACCATGAAAAAGATAGCGATGATTGCGATGTTCTTCGGCTTCGTCGGTGCGGTTCATGCCGATCCGCAAAAAGCGACAGGTCAAAGCGAAATCCAGTATCAGTCTTCGGTCGAGCAAGAGACGCAGACCGCTTATAACGGGAACTGCGTTCCGCCCCATTGCGGCTATCTGAGGCCCGAAAACGAAGAGTCGGGCTTGATCGAGACCAAGCCGACCGATGAGCCGATCATCGCCGATGCGGACTCGCTGAAACTCGTCGATGACCCGCTTTGCAACACCGACCCGTACTCCTGCTTCCATCTAGCGGATCATGACGCTACCGTGGTGCAGGAGAATATGCAGATTGCTATCCCGATTCTTATCTGGATAATCAACCAACTCTAAGGTAGGCGAATAAAAAAGGGGCTCCGTGCGAGCCCCTTTTTTTTCAGTTATCTTTCGGCACTGTTCGATATAGTTCCTTGGATATCATTCCCTATTGAAAGAGGCTTCGGGCGAGCGCCTTATCAAGTGTTATCCGTTTCAGTGCATCGTCTTTCAGCGCATCGTTACCATCTCTTCTGCGCTGGTCGGATGGATTGCCACGGTATCGTCGAAATCGCGCTTGCGCGCCCCCATGCGCACCGCAACGGCAAAGCCCTGCATCATTTCATCTGCGGCATGTCCGATGATATGGCAACCGACGATCCGCTCCTCGTCGCAACAGGTGACCAACTTCATCGCCGTCGCCCGGGGGCGCTCGGAAAAGGCGTAATGCATGCCATTGAAGCGGGTACGGTAGACCTTGATCGCATCGTTCCCCCACCTTCGACGGGCTTCGGCCTCGCTCGCCCCCACGGTGGCGATCGGCGGATGCGTGAAAACGACGGTCGGGATATTCTCGTAATCCAGCCTTCGATCGGCTTGTCCGCCGAAGAGTCGATCCGAAAGCCGCCGCCCGGCGGCGATGGCCACCGGGGTCAAAGGCGCCTTTGCGATGACGTCGCCGATCGCATGGATCCCGGCGGCGGATGTCCTTTGAAAGGCATCCACCGTGATCGCCCCCGACGAATCGCTTTCGACTCCGGCGACTTCGAGAGCCAGATCGTCGATCTCGGGGCGGCGACCGATCGCCCATAACAACCGATCCGTCTTGCGCACGATGGACGAGCGATCGCCATCGACCCCGCGGGCGGATATCTCCACCTCGAGACCCTCCTCGCCGCGCGAAAGGCGCTGGACATTCGCCTCGGTGATGATCTCGATACCGTCGGCCTGCATGGCTTGCATCAACTCATCGCTCAACATCTCATCGAAGGCCCGCAGCACCCGATCTCGACGCAGCACCATGCACACTCGGCTGCCGAGGGCGTGCAGAACCCCGGCCAGCTCGACCGCGATATATCCGCTGCCGACCACCACCACCTGCTTGGGAAGGTCCTCGAGTTCGAAAAAACCGTCGGAGTCGATGCCGAGTTCCGCCCCCGGCAGGGAGGGGATCTCGGGTCGGCCGCCGGTGGCGATCACCACCTCGGCAGCGCCGAGCGAAACCTCGCCACCGGTCGAGGGCGAGCGAACCGCCAATGTCTTGGGTCCGATGAAACGCGCCGTCCCCTCGAAGCGGGCGATCCCCTCGCTCTCGAGGCGCCGAGCATAGACAGCATTGAGCCGCTCGATGTATGTATCTCGAGCGCGTTTGAGGGTGGGCCAGTCAAAGCCTCGAAGCTCGACATCGAAGCCATAGCCCGCACCTTCCTCGATCGCGGCCCCGATCGAGGCCGCATTCCACATCAATTTCTTGGGGACGCAGCCCACATTGACGCATGTGCCGCCGAGCCGACCCCGCTCGATCACCGCCACCTTGGCTCCGTAGCTCGCCGCTCGCACCGCCGCGGCGATGCCGCCGCTACCGCCGCCCAGGACGATCAAATCGAATTGCGTGATCATGGTCCTTGTCCTTCTTCGAGATCATGAATGGATGCCGGCGCACAAAAACCGCGATCGGCATACGCCGCCGCCGGATTCTCCGCACCGCAAGACTCTCCGCACTGCAAAGCTCTTCCGCAGGGCAAGACGTTCGCGCCACACAAAAAACTTCGCTCGATCCCGCCCGATCACCTTCGAAGGCGATCGAGGCCGGGAAGTCGAGGGCGTATAATCGAAGCGATATCGTACGCCGCCGATCCTTGGCTTCCCTTCGTCGAAAAGCCCTTTTTCGATCGAACGACACCTGCGCGATCGTTCGCCTTTATAAAGTCAAAGCCCATCAACCCCGCTTGCCCCGACGATCCTTCGATAACCGAGATCCCCATTCTCGGATTTTTTCGTGGGTATGACGCTCGCAGATACGATGCCCGCGGATACGACGCTTCGGAGCCTTGATTCCTCGATGATCCCTCACCCGCTGCTCGAAATCATCGATCTCGCCTCCCATCGCGGCGATCGAATCCTCTTCGAGGGATTGTGCCTGCGCATCCACCTTGGGGAAGCGATACAAATCAGCGGTCCCAACGGAAGCGGCAAAACCACCTTACTTCGCATCGTCTGCGGCCTGCTCGCACCGACCGCCGGGACCATTCGATGGCAAGGCAGTCCGATCGCCTTCGGTGATGCGGATCTTCGATCCGATATCGGGCACTTGGGGCACGCCAAAGGGGTCAAGGTCGATCTCACCCCCAAAGAAAACCTCGCCTTCGCCATCGCCTTGAGCGAAAGACCGACCGGGACCCCGATCGACGAGGCCCTCGACCGATTGGGAATGGGGGCCTTCGGCGATACCCCGGTGCGCCGACTCTCCGCCGGTCAGCGTCAGCGGGTGGCGCTGGCTCGCCTGTTGGTTTGCAAAGCCCGCCTATGGGTGCTGGACGAACCCTTCACCGCCTTGGACGTACAAGGAATCGAGGCGATCGGATCGATGATCACCGATCACGGCAAAGAAGGCGGGGCGGTGCTGATGAGCAGCCACCAACCGATATCGCTCGAAGGCATCCCCTTGCGCACGGTTTTTATCGAAAAGGGCGGATCGACGACTCTTTCGAGCCTGGATGCCATCGAGCCTTGGGCTTCGAACGTGGAAACGGTGAGAAGGTGATGGCCTTCACCGCGGTGATCCGCCGCGATCTTCTGCTGGCCATCCGGCATCCGGCACAGGCGATCGACCCCCTGATCTTCTTTCTCTTGGTCATCGCCCTTTTTCCCTTGGGCGCAAGCCCGCGCCGAGAGCTCTTGGAGCTCGTGGCCCCGGGGGTCTTTTGGATCGCCGCCCTCCTGTCCACGCTTTTATCCTTGGAACGGATGTTCCGACCGGATTTCGAGGACGGATCCCTCGATCTGATGCTGGCGAGCCCCGCACCCTTGCCCTTGATCGTGCTGGCGAAGATCATCGCCCACTGGCTGGTCACCGCGATCCCGCTGCTGCTGGCGGCGCCGCTGTTCTCCCTCTTGCTCGGACTGCCCACCACCGCGCTGCCCGCGCTGCTTGCAACCCTCGTGCTGGGCACCCCGACGCTCAGCGCCATCGGAGCCATCGGGGTCGCCTTGACCACCGGACTGCAACGAGGCGGGGTGCTGCTTTCGCTGCTGGTATTGCCTCTTTATGTTCCGGTGCTGGTTTTCGCCACCGGAGCGATTTCCGCCGCCGCCAACGATCTACCCTTCACCGGGCAAATTTATATCCTCGGCGCTTTGGCCGCTCTTTCTTGCACTTTGGGGGCCTTCGTTGCCGCCGCGGCCCTCAAAATCGCCACATCATAAAGCGCGAATTCGCATCGATCGGCACCGATCGATGCCCTCGGATGGAGGGCGATGGTCGAACTCGCCAAGTCGAGCGCCGCGATATCCATCCTGGAACGATCCCGAAACGATGCCCTCGGATGAAATTTCCGCGCCCATCGCTGCTTGAGGGATTGAATCGAAGGGGCGATTGCGAGTATCCTACGCACCTGCAACCTATCCGCAATATCCGACTTTCTCGAAGCCCGCGCGCTCGCTTGGCCGGTCGCTCCTTTCCTCGTCCATTTTTCGATATTTCATTATGCTTTCGCAAAGCCGGCAGGCACAAACCGGGCATTCCGATACCGGAACGACCGACGATTTCGATATGATCGATCGCCCGGTGAGCGCCTTGGGCACCGCGGTGGTGGATATCGCCAAAGGCACCGCCGCTTGGTCTTTGTGGACCATGCTCGGGTGGCAGGATATTCGTCAGCGCTATCGTCGTTCGGTCTTGGGTCCCTTCTGGCTGACCATCAGCATGGGGATTTTGGTGGTGATGTTGGGGGTTCTATACGCCTCCTTGTTTAAAATGAGCATCACGGTCTATCTCCCCTTCGTCGCCCTCGGATTCATCATGTGGGGGCTGATCTCGGGTCTGGTCATCGATGGCTGCGATGCCTTCCACGGCTCCGCCGATATCATCAAACAGATGGCCCTGCCGCTTTCCCTCCACGTCTATCGGGTGATCTGGCGCAATATCATCATTTTCTTTCATAACATCACCATCTTCGTCATCGTGGCCGTGTTCTTTTCGATCCCCCCGACATGGACCACCTTGCTGGTGCTCCCGGGGCTGGCTCTGATCTGCATCAACGGTCTGTGGATCGGCCTCGTATTGGGCCTGATTTGCGCTCGCTATCGGGATGTGCCGCAGATCGTCGGCAGCGTCATGCAGGTCGCCTTCTTCCTGACCCCGATTTTTTGGAAGCCCGAACTGCTACCCGACCGCAAGCTCCTGTGGCTATTGGAATACAACCCCTTCTTTCATTTTCTCGAATTGCTGCGACAACCCCTTTTGGGCCATGCCCCGGATCCGACCTCGTGGAAGGTGGTGGCGGGGATCACCGTCGGCGGACTGATTTTCGCCTTGTTGCTCTATCGTCGCTATCGAAGCCGAATCGCCTATTGGATCTGAATGTCGATGGCCAGTATCAGACTGCACGGGGTGGGCGTCGACTTTCCCATCTACAATACCAGCGCCCGCTCCATCAAGAAGCGGATCCTGCATACCGGAACCGGCGGTCGGATCGGCAGCGATGTCCGCAACTCGACCCTTTGGGTGCGGGCCTTGGACGATGTCAACCTGCACCTGCGCCACGGCGAGCGAGTGGGTTTGATCGGGGTCAACGGCTCCGGCAAAACCACCTTGTTGCGGGTCTTGGCCGGGGTCTACGAGCCCACCTCGGGGCGGGTCATGCGAGAAGGACACGTATCCTCGCTTTTCGACCTCTCTTTGGGGATCGACCCCGATACCTCGGGCTACGACAATATCAAGACCAGAGGCCGCCTATTGGGTCTAAGAGCCGACGAGATCGAGGAGCGGACCGAGGAGATCGCGGAATTCACCGGGCTCGGGGGCTATCTGGAATTGCCGGTCAGCACCTACTCGGCGGGCATGACGATGCGGCTGGCCTTTGCGGTTTCCATCTGCGTCAACCACGAGATCCTGCTGATGGACGAGTGGATCGGCGCCGCCGATGCCGCCTTCATGAAAAAAGCCGAGAGGCATTTGGAGGATTTGATCTCCCGCGCCGGGATATTGGTCTTCGCCTCCCATGCAACCCCGCAGCTCAAGAGCATCTGTACCCAGGCGATTTTGATGCACGCCGGTCGTTTGGTGATCCATGGCCCGGTCGACGAGGTCTTGCAGCTTTATAAAGAGAGGCTCGAAACAGCGTCATGAGCATCGATGATCCGATCCCCGGCGCCGGGCAGCCGGATGCCGCTTCGAACCTTGAGAAGAGGGCTAAGAGCGCATCGTCCGAGTCCGTAAAAAAGACGGCACTGGTGGTGCTCGGGATGCACCGCAGCGGCACTTCCGTTTTCACCCGCATGCTCTCCCTTCTCGGCGGGGATCTGCCCTCAACACTGATGCCGGGCGATGCCTTCAACGAGGGCGGGTACTTCGAATCCCAAGCGATCATGGATCTGAACGATGCCATCTTGCATTGTGCGGGTACCGCTTGGGATGAATGGGATCGCTTGAACCCCCGATGGAGGCGATCGCCCGTCGCCCCCGCCCTTATCGAGCGCACCCGCACTTTGATCCGAAGGGAGTTCGGCAACAGCGACTTCTTCATCCTCAAAGATCCTCGCATCAGCCGAATGCTCGAATTCTGGGTGGAGATGCTCGAGGAATTCGGGGCCGAAGCCAAAATCGTCATCGTCGTCCGCAACCCCTTGGATGTCGGGGCTTCCGTCGAAACCCGAGACGGCATCCACCCCTCGATCAGCCGCCTGCTCTGGCTTCGTCATCTTTTGGATGCCGAGCGCTCGTCCCGGGGATTGCCGCGCATTTTCGTTCAATACGAGGATATTTTCGGTAACTGGAAAGAGGTTGCGCAAAGGATCTCCACCGATCTCGATATCGTTTGGCCCGCAGCGTCGAATTCCGTCGATTTTCAGATCGACCAAACCATTTCATCGAATCTGCATCACCATCGAGCGGGGGTGAAACGGGTGGCCACCGATCCTGCGATCTTGCCGTGGATCGAATCCACCTTCGAAATACTGTCTCGCCAAGCGCAAGGCGATATTCGCCCGCATGATTTCGAGGCGTTGGATCGCATTCTCGGCGAGTTCGAGGAATCCTCCCGATACTTCACCCCGGCCATCCTCGCCGGGCATCGCATCCTTTACAAGACGGAAGAGCAAAGAAAGGAAATTTTATCCCTCAATCATCGAAATGCCACCTTGCGTCATGAAATACGCGAACTTTTATGGACCATTGATGACCTGCGCGAGCGCCATCGGATCGATGTGAACGGATTGCACGAAGAGCATCAAATCCATATCGATGATATGCGGCTTCAGTCTTCGAAGCGGATCGAAAGAATCATGAGGATCTACGATACCCGCAGTCTGGACAGCGCCGAAAAAACGCTGCGGATCGATGAACTCGAAACTTTGGTCGATGAAATCTGCCGCGAAAAGGAGGCTTTCTATAACTCTTGGAGCTGGAAGGTCACCGCCCCGTTGCGGGCTTTGAGCCGCAAATTGCGTTTTATCTCGCGCGAGATCAAATGGTGGCTGACACAACCCCTTTCGCAAGTCAAAAGATATATCAGAGCCTTGATCCGAAGGATGAGGATCGTCTATCACCGCCTCCCTTTGAGCGACAAGATGCGATCGGCGATCCGAGGCTTCATCGTTCGCCGGTTGCCTTGGCTGTGGAAAAATATCAACGGCGCGTCGCTCTCCACGCCTTTGCAGACCGAAGCTGGGCCTGCGATCAACGTACCCCTTGCCCCGACGCCCATCGATCCCGCCGAGATCCCGGTCAAGCTCATCGCTTTCTATCTACCGCAATTCCATCCTTTCAAGGAAAACGATGCTTGGTGGGGAAAGGGATTCACCGAATGGACCAATGTCAGCAAGGCTCGCCCCAACTTCGAAGGACACTATCAACCCCGCCTGCCCTCGGATATGGGTTTTTACGATCTTCGGATCCCCGAAATCATGGATCAACAGGCGGAGCTCGCCAAACATTACGGTATCCATGGATTTTGCTATCACTATTATTGGTTCGACGGGCATCGCCTGCTGGAAATGCCGCTCGAGCGGATGCTAAAAACCAACCGCCCGGATTTTCCTTTTTGTCTGTCGTGGGCGAATGAAAATTGGACGAGACGCTGGGACGGAGCCGAGCATGAAATTCTGATGGCGCAAAACCATAGCCCGCAAGACGATATCGGGGTGATTCGAGACCTGATCCGCTATATGCAGCATCCCAACTATATTCGCGTCAACGGCAAACCCTTGCTGATGATTTATCGCATCTCCCTTTTCCCGAATATCGTCGCCACCGTCGAGCGCTGGCGGGAGACCTGTTTGAGGGAGGGAATCGGCGAGATCTATCTTTGTCTGATCGGTTCTTTCGAACAAGGTGCAAATACCGTGAACGCCGCCGATTACGGTATGGATGCGGTGGTCGAATATCCACCGCATTACATCGGCTCGTCGATCGAAATACCGGGAAAGGTAGTGAATCCCGAGTTCGCCGGATTCGTCAACGATTATCCGGAAATCTGCCGAAAATATATCAGACGGGATATAAGCGGACGGCGCTTGTTCCGCGGCATCATGCCGGATTGGGACAATACCGCCAGACGGCAAAATCACCCGAATATCTACCATCACTCCACCCCCGATTGGTATAAAAAATGGTTGCGATTCATCCTCGAACAGACCGTGAATCGATATGAGGGGGATGAAAGACTCGTCTTCATCAACGCTTGGAATGAATGGGCGGAAGGAGCCTATTTGGAACCGGATCGAAAATTCGGATATGCCTATCTCGACGCCACCCGCAGCGCGCTCGAGGAGGTTCATCGCGAAATGATCGCAGGCCACAACTCACCCATCGCAAGGAGCGAATGAATGCAGATCGAATCCTTGGCCATTGCGGATATTCGTATCCTGCGCCCGAAAAAATTCGGCGACCATCGGGGATTTTTTTCCGAGACCTATAATAAAAAAGCCCTGCTCGATGCCGGTATCGATATCGATTTCGTGCAGGACAATCACTCCCTCTCCGCCGAAAAGGGAACGGTACGAGGGCTGCACTTCCAAATCCCGCCCTTCGCCCAAGATAAATTGGTTCGCGTGGTGCGAGGGGCGATCTTCGACGTCGCCGTCGATCTAAGACCCGGATCGCCCACCTTCGGGCAGCATGCGAGCGCGGTGATCGACGCTAACGAGTGGAATCAGATCTTGGTCCCCGTCGGTTTCGCCCACGGATTCATGACCATCGAAAACGATACCGAGGTGATCTACAAGGTCAGCAACTTCTACGCCCCTTTGCATGATCGGGGCATCCTTTGGAACGACCCCGCACTCGGCATCGATTGGCCTTTGGAACCGGGCGATGCGATCCTTTCGGATAAAGATCGAGTGCAGCCTCGGTTGAGCGAGATCGAGACCCCTTTCGATTGAATACAAGCCTTGCGGGGCATCATGAAAAACCGCGCCCATCGCCGACGGAATTCAAGCCGACGGAATTCAAGGCTGAATTCAAGACTGAATTCGCAACGGAACTCCAAGAGGACAATATGAGTCAACGACAGATTCTGGTAACCGGAGCCGGGGGATATATCGGCTCCGTTTTGGTACCGATGTTGCTCGATGCCGGGTATGCGGTGCGGGCTTTGGATCGCTTTTTCTTCGGAAAAGACCTGCTGCCGAGCCGAGACGGACTCGAAATCGTGGTCGAGGACAATCGCAAGATCGATCGTTCGCATCTATCGAATATCGAGGCGGTCATCGATCTCGCCGCCATGTCCAACGATCCATCGGGCGAACTCTTCCAGGAAGCGACCTGGGAGATCAACCATCGGGCGAGGGGGCGCACGGCCTCTTTGGCCAAGGAGTCGGGGGTGAAAAGGTATATCCTGCCCTCGTCTTGCAGCATCTACGGCTTTCAAGCCGATGGGGTGATCGCCGACGAGACAAGCCCCACCAATCCCCTGACCACCTACGCCCGCGCCAATGAATTGGCGGAAAAGGATATCTTGCCGCTGGCCGACGAGGGGTTTTGCGTCGTCGTGTTGCGCCAGTCCACCGTCTACGGCCTTTCCCCGCGGATGCGTTTCGATCTCGCGATCAACGGCATGACCTACGGCGCTTGGAAAACCGGCCGCCTGCCGCTGATGCGCGACGGCTCGCAATGGCGTCCGATGGTCCATGTGCGCGACACGGCAAGCGCCCAGGTTTTCATGCTCGATGCGGATCGATCGAGGGTGAACGGGCAGATCTTCAATGTCGGCTCGGCGGATAATGTCTACCGAATCGGGGACTTGGGGAAGATCGTCGCCGACACCATCCCCAAGGATGTGGATATCGAGTGGTACGGGGATCCGGATCACCGTAGCTATCGGGTGGCCTTCGACAAGATCGAATCCTTGGGGTGGAAAGCGCAAAGAAGCGCGATCGACGGCGTGGAGGAAATCGTCGAGGCATTGGAAGCCGGAAGCATCGATCGCACCGTGAAGACCATTACCTTGGAGTGGTACAAGGAACTCTCTGCCTGGCATGAGCGCATCCGCGAGATGGAGATGTACGGAGGCATCATCAACCTATGAGGGTCCTGCTTCTCGGTGCCAACGGTCAGCTCGGCCATGACATCCTCAAGGCCTATCAGGGGCGAGATCGATCCGATCGGGCTTGCGAGTTGATTCCGCTGACCCGAAAAGATATCGACGTATCCGATCCGCAAGGAGTGGATCGGGTCTTGGAATCTGCGAACTTCGATACCCTGATCAACTGCACCAGCTATCACAAGACGGACGAAGTGGAGGATGCCAAGGACTTGGCTTTCGCCATCAACGCCCGCTCCGTCAAGGCGATGGCCGAGGTCTGCACCCGAAAGAACGCCGCCTTTTTCCATATCAGCACGGACTATGTTTTCGGCGGCGATTGCGAGCGTCGCCGCCCCTTGCGCGAGGACGATCCGGTGGCCCCGGTGAATGTCTATGGCGCATCCAAAGCCGAGGGCGAGCGATTGACGCAAATCGCCTGCGAAAAAAGCGTGATCCTGCGCGTCGCCTCGCTTTTCGGGGTGGCCGGCGCCAGCGGCAAGGGCGGCAATTTCGTGGAGACCATGATCCGGCTCGCAAGGGAAAAAGGCGCGCTCACCGTGGTCGGGGATCAGATCATGTCTCCCACCTCGACTGCCGATATCGCATCGGTTCTCATCAAGATGCTCTTCGAAGGCGCAGACCCCGGCATCTATCATGTCGTCAATCGCGGGGCGGCCTCGTGGTTCGAATTCGCCCGCGAAATCATCCGCCGCGCAGGCATCGATGCCACGATCGAATCTTGCACCAGCGAACAATACAAGACCCGCGCCGCCCGTCCGCGCTACAGCGTATTGGACAACGCCCGCATCGAAGCCGCCTTCGGGCCGATGCCCGATTGGAGCGACGCTTTGGATCGCTATCTACGCGCAAAGGGTCATTCGACAAGCGCTTGAAGTTACTTTCGAAGGACGGTCGATACGGTGAAAGGCATCATCTTGGCGGGAGGGCACGGAACGAGGCTCTACCCGATCACTCGAGTCGTCAGCAAGCAGTTGCTCCCGGTCTACGACAAGCCGATGGTCTACTACCCGTTGAGCACCCTGATGCTGGCGGGGATTCGCGATATCTTGGTGATCACCACCTCGGAAAACGAGCGCGATTTCCAAAACCTCCTCGGCGACGGCAAGCACTGGGGAATCGACATCCGTACCATCCCCCAACAAACGCCTCGAGGATTGGCCGATGCCTTCATCCTCGGCCGGGATTTCGTCGGCCCCGATCCTTGCGCTTTGGCCTTGGGGGATAACATCTTCTACGGCCACGGATTGACCGAAAAGCTCAAAAGCGCCGCTCGCCGCAAACAAGGGGCCACCGTATTCGGTTATCAGGTGCACGATCCGCAGCGCTACGGGGTGGTGGCCTTCGACGAACGGGGCCAAGCGACCTCGATCGAGGAAAAACCCGCCGAGCCCCGATCCAGCTGGGCCGTGACCGGCTTGTATTTTTACGATAACGATGTGGTGCACATCGCCAAGGAACTCTCACCGAGCGCTCGAGGCGAACTCGAAATCACGGATATCAATCTGCGCTATCTGGAAAGAAAAGACTTGCATGTCGAGCAGTTGGGAAGGGGCTACACTTGGTTCGATACCGGAACCCATGATAGTTTGGTCGAAGCCGCCACCTTCGTCCAAACCATCGAAAAACGCCAAAACCAATATATCGCAGCCCCCGAAGAGATCGCCTTTTTCAACGGCTGGATCGACGCCCGGCAACTCGCCCTGCTCGGCCGGGGGCTTCGCCACAGCGACTATGGAAAATATCTTTTACGCTTGTCGGGTGAAACGTATGATGACAAGAAATCCAAGTCTCGGTTCGTCGATGACGATCGGTCGATAACGATCAGTCGATAATATTCGAAATGGAGCGCATTCTTTCCTTTTATATCTAACAATATCTTTATATCGATCTTGTTCATCGATGCCTATATAAGGCCCCGGCGTTTTATCGATCGGCATATCATCGGAAATAAAGTTCGAAGGATGATATTGATAAAGCGTCGATGCGATAATGATTCGAGGGTTCAAGGCATTCGACGCATCGCCGATCCCGCATCGTCGATCTTCGGGGCATCGACACTTATTCAGTGAGACTAATCCTATCCGAACTATGATCAATGTCAATCAAACGCGATCCGGCATTCGATCTTTGAAAGACGCTCTGCGAGAAAAACAAGGGACACCTCCTTTTCCATATCCCTCGATGGCTCACCATCGTTTTTCCTCTTGGGCGAAAGGCTTTGCGATCGATCGGAATGGAAAATGACGAGTTTCAAGATATCCCTTTCACCGGGTCAGGGGAAGGGGAGGGGGGATGTTGCAATATCCAAGGCTCGGCCCGTATAATCAAAGCCCTATCGTGAAGCGATCTCGCTTTCACGACACCCTAATCTTGGTCGATACCTCAAACCTTCAAGCCTTCGGCGACGCTCGACGAGTCTTTTTTCTTCTCATCGATGCCCGCAAGACGGTGCCGACAAGACACGCTTCGAGCCTCGTTGATTTGCCGACTCGAATGCGCTTCGATACCTGAAAATTCCTATCCGCTTCCGATGCGGCTTTCTCCACGGAGTCAATATCATGACCATCAACAAGCAACTCTCGGCCGCCCTTTCGGGCTTGGCTTTTCTGATCGCTGCAAGCGCATCCCACTCCCAGGTACTGTTCTGGTCCACCCAAGCCAAGCCGGTGGAAGAGGCGCAGGCGATGCGCGATCAGGTTCTTTCCGGCGCCGATGTCGCTGTCGACTACCAACCCAACGATGGCGGTCCGTGGTTGACCCGCCTGCAAGCCGAACTCGCCGCCGGATCGGGCAGCATCGGGGTTTTGGGCGCCTTGCATGGCGATTTCGCGGCGATGGACACCCGAGACTTGGTCGATCTCGACGATCTGGGGCTCGAAGCCAAGAGCGCCACCTTCAACCAACTCGCCCGACTGGGCACGCAAAAGATGCAATACATTCCTTGGATGCAAGCCAGCTATATCATGGCCGCCAATCGCAAGGCCTTGGAGCACTTGCCCTCGGGAGCGGATATCAACGCCCTTAGCTACGATCAGTTGATCGAGTGGGCCGCCAATGTCATGCAGGCGACCGGCGGCGCCAAATTCGGCTTCCCCGCCGGACCCAAAGGACTCAAGCATCGCTTCTTCCAAGGCTATCTCTATCCCTCCTATACCGACGGCGTGGTCCGCACCTTCGCCTCGGACAAGGCGGTCATGGCTTGGGAGAAATTCCGGGAACTGTGGGCCGTCACCAACCCCGCCTCCACCGGCTACTCCTTCTTGCAAGAGCAGCTTTTGAGCGAAGAGGTCTGGATCGCCTTCGACCACACCTCGAGGCTGGCCAACGCCTTCAACGAGCGGCCGAACGATTTCGTGGCCTTCCCCGCTCCCGCCGGCCCCGAGGGTCGGGGCTTCATGCCGGTGCTGGCGGGCGTCGCCATCCCTCGCACCGCGTCCGACATGGCGGCGGCGAAAAAGGTCGTGGCCTATATGCTCGACCCCGAGACCCAAGTCAAAACCCTGCGGGCAACCAACTTCTTTCCGGTGGTCGATGTGAATCTGCCCTCGGATCTACCCCCGGCGGTGCAGGCCGCGGGCGATGCCGTGGCCATCATGAGCGCCTCCGAAGACGCCAACCCCGGCTTGCTGCCTGCGGGATTGGGCAACAAGGGCGGCGATTTCAATCGCGTCTTCGTCGACGCCTTCGAGCGCATCGTCCTCAACGGGCAGGATATCCGCGCCGTCCTCGACGATCAAAAGAAGGTCTTGAGCGCGATCATGGAAGAAACCGGCGCTCCTTGTTGGGCGCCCGACGCCCCCTCCGAGGGTGCTTGCCCGGTCGAATAAACGAGATCGATCAAGCATCGCGAAGCCACCCCGGGGCGTGCGATGGTGCATGCCCCGGGTTCCCTTCGCCTATTCGATATCGATATCGGATCCTCGTTCGAAAAGCGATGCGATGCCCGAACCCCTGCTCATTCGGCTTCGACGATGCGCTTCGACACATAAGGGCGTGAATAAGGGTGCCGACGCTTGCCGCACGAACGCTCGTTGCGCATGAACCGTCGATCGCCACTTCTCGATCCGATGCGCCCCCACCTCCTGCCTTGGTTGTTGATCCTGCCGGTCACCGTCTTCTTGGGGGTGTTCTTCCTCGCCCCCTTCGTCATGGTGGCCAAGCAAGCCTTCGTGGTCGACGGCGTTTTTTCCTTGGGCCACTTCGCGCAAGTGGCGAGCCATTGGAAGTTTCCGATCGCCCTCAAGAACACCCTCCTTCTCGCCTTGGCGGTGGTGCCGGTACAGCTGGCTCTTGCGCTGCTCATGGCCACCTTGGTGACCAAGATGCGCAAGGGGCGCGATCTCGTGCTCTATATCTGGACCATCCCCTTGGGGATTTCGGATCTGGCGGCGGGAATCATCTGGCTTGCAATTTTCGAACAATCCGGATTTCTCAACTCGATGCTGGTGGCCTTGGGGCTCGGAGAAACGCCCTCGGTGCTGCTCTCCTATCAAAGCCCGGGGATGGTATTCCTTGCGATCGCTCTGGCCGAGATCTGGCGCGCCACCGCGATCATGCTGGTCATTTTGGTGGCCGGGATCGGTCTTATCCCGAAGGAATACCATGAGGCGGCATCCGTTTTCGGGGCCTCGCCCTGGCAGCGATTCCTGCGCGTGACCTTGCCCTTGCTGCGCCCCTCGCTGCAAACCGCCTTGGTGTTGCGGGTGATCCTCGCCTTCGAGGTATTCGCGGTGGTCGTGGCCTTGGGCGGCTCTCTCTTTCCGGTCCTGATGAGCGAGACCTACGCCTATCAATTCGAGCTGCTCGACAGCGGGGGAGCGGCGGCGATCGCATTGGTGATATTGGGCATCTCGGTCGCATTCACTCTGGTCATCTTGCGGATCTTGCGCGTCCCCAAAGGAGCGCAAGCATGAGCGGCGATATGCGCTTGGCATCGCGCTACCTTTACGGAGCGACGATCGCGCTGCTGACGATATGGGTTTTGGTCCCGCTCGGGCTGCTGCTGATCAACACCCTTTCCTCGCCGGAAGCGGTCAACGCCTTCCCCAAGCGCTTCTGGCCGGAATTCGATCTCGGTAGCCTGCGCTTCTTCGCAGGCTTCGACGGCATGATCGACGCCCTGTTCAACTCGATATGGGTTGCAGGGCTGACGATGGTGCTATCCATCCTCATCGGCGCTCCTGCGGGCTACGCCTTGTCCCGCTTCGACTTCCCGGGCAAGGAAACCTTCCGGCTGTTGGTGCTGTTGACCCGCGCCTTCCCCCTACCGCTGCTGGCTTTGCCGATGGCGATCGCCTTTATCAGGCTCGGCATCGACGATACGATATTCGGGCTCGGCTTGGTCCATACCATGCTGGCCCTGCCTTTTGCGGTTCTCATCACCTTCTCGCTTTTTTCCGGCATCCCCATCGAGCTCGAGGAGGCCGCTTGGACCCTGGGCTGCACCCGCTTCGGCGCCTTCTGCCGGGTGGTGCTGCCGCTGATCCTGCCCGGCATCACCGCCTCGGCCATCTTCGCCTTCGTGATCTCTTGGAACGAGGTCTTCGCCGCCGCCGTGCTGACCATCGAAAACCGGACGCTGACCGCCTTCTTGCTGCAAAACCTCGACACCTCGCCCCTTCACCTGAAATTCGCCGGCGGATTCATCCTGGTGGTACCGGCACTCGTTTTCATCTTCGCGGTGCGCAAATATCTCTTTGCGATGTGGGGCATCGCCAACCGCTGATCAGGGTCTCTCGTAGCCTTCCCCCCTCGATACCCGCCACCCGTTCAAGGATCAAACCATGGCCGAAATCAGGCTTCGCAATATCGCAAAGCGCTTCGGCGATTACCAAGCCCTGCACTCCATCGATCTGACGATCGCCGATCGCGAGTTCATGGTTTTGCTCGGCGCCTCGGGCTGCGGCAAGACCACCTTGCTGCGGATCATCGCCGGGCTCGAAAGCCCTTCCGAGGGCGAGGTATGGATCGGGGATAAAAGGGTGGACGACCTGCCGCCGCGCGAGCGGGGCATCTCCATGGTCTTTCAGAACTACGCCATCTTTCCCCACCTGACGGTCTTCGACAATATCGGCTTCGGCCTCAAGATGCACCGACTGCCGCAAAAAACCATCCGCGAGCGCGTCCATCGCACGGCCAAGATGATGCATATCGAGCAACTGCTGGATCGTTATTCGGGCCAGATCTCCGGGGGGCAGCGCCAGCGGGTGGCGGTGGCCAGGGCGCTGGCGATGGAACCCGACGTGATCTTGATGGACGAGCCCCTTTCGAACTTGGATGCGCTCCTTCGACTCGAGATGCGAGCCGAACTCAAAGGGGTGCTCGCCCAAAGCGATACCACCGCGATCTATGTCACCCACGATCAGATCGAGGCCATGAGCCTGGCGGATCGGATATCGGTGATGCACCGAGGGAAGATCGTGCAATCGGATAGCCCCGTCCACCTCTACCGCTATCCGGCGGATCGCTTCGTCGCCGGTTTCATCGGCAACCCCCCGATGAATATCCTGCCCGCAACTCCGATCGGCGACGGGCGGTGGCAGGTCGCGAACCGGGAATTCGAAGGTCCTCGGGTCGATGCCAAGAACATCGAATTCGCCATCCGCCCCGAGGACATGCATCTTGCCGATGAGGGAATCGAGGGCCGGGTGCAGGTCGTCGAGCCCTTGGGGCCGCATCTGCTATTGACCTGCGATGTCGCCGGATGCCCTTTCCGCGCGACCGTCGATAACGATCATGCGGTCAATCCGGGGGATATCCGGTATTTCGCACCGCAGCCGGATCGCATTCGCTGGTTCGACCCGCTCACCGACCTTGCGCTTGCCTGAACCCTTCGGGCGACGAGATTTCATATAACGAGGGCGATGCCAAGGAGATGACATGTCAGAACGATTATTGAGCCGCGCCTTCGATATCCTTGAGCGAAACGATATGGGGGGATATACGGTTCCCACCCATGGACTTTATCCCTTCCAGTGGAACTGGGATAGCTGCTTGGTCGCCCTCGGACAAGCCCGTATCGATCTCGATCGCGCCTTCACCGAAATCGAAACCCTCTTCGCCCACCAGTGGGAAGACGGCATGGTGCCGCATATCGTCTTCCACCGAGAAAGCGATGACTACTTCCCCGGCCCGGCAATATGGGATACCAAGCGCACCCCGCCGACCTCGGGGCTGACCCAACCCCCGGTCGCCGCCTTCGTCGTTCGGCGTCTTTTCGAGCGCGCCCCCGACGATGCGCAGGTCATCGATCGCACCTTGCGCCTTCTCCCCCGACTGTTCGCTTGGCATCGTTGGTTTTTCGAATGCCGAGACCCCCAAGGCACGGGATTGGCCGCCATCATCCACCCTTGGGAGACCGGAAGGGATAACTCGGTCGATTGGGATGAAGCCCTCGCCCGGATCGAAAAGGGAGCGATCACCCCCTTCACCCGCCGGGATACCAGCCTTGCCGATCCATCCCATCGGCCGACGAGGGAGCAATACGAGGCCTATCTATGGCTGATCCAGTTGTTCAAAGAGCATCGATGGGACCATCGAAAGCTCCACGATGCCTCGCCCTTGGCCATCGTCGACCCCGGATTCAATGCCATCTTGCTGCGCTCGATCTCAGATCTCGCCGATCTCGCCGAAAGACTCGGCGAACACCGGATCTGCGAGGAATCGAGGGCGCAACTCGCCGCCGGGATCAAAGCGATGGAAGGACTGTGGAGCGAAGAGAAGGGACGCTATCTCTGCTTCGATCGCATCATCGAGCAACCGATAGAAAGCGACTCGATCGCCGGACTGCTGGCCATCTTCGCCCCCTTGCCAAGGGCTCGGGCCTCGTCGATCGCCGATCGAATCCGGGAATTGGGAGATCGATGCGACTATCTCATCCCGAGCCACGATCCAACATCCGGCGCCTTCGAGAGCAGCCGCTACTGGCGAGGCCCGGTCTGGCTCATCGTCAACTACATGATCCGCAATGGCCTCATCCGCATCGAAGAACACGACCTCGCCCGGCGAATCGAAAGAGACAGCCTGCGCCTCGTTGAAAAAAGCGGCTTCGGCGAGTACTACGACCCGATCGACGGCAACCCTTGCGGCGGATCCGATTTCACTTGGACCGCGGCCATGACCATCGAACTGCTGATGAAAAACGACAACTGACACACAACGACGAGCATCGGGAAAAATCACGCCGATCGAAGACGATTTCCTCTATAGTTCGGAAATCTCTTTCTTTCAACACATAACCCCAAGACATAAACGGTCGTATCCGGTGAATCATAGGAGATGACAATGTCCGGACGGAAAATAGAAATTATCTTCAACGAGCGATTGAAAGACGCACTCGTAGCCAGAAATCCCAACTGGAACGGGCAGATTTTTGCCGAAGAAACAGGGATTTTCGAGCAAAGCGCAGGTGCACGTCCTGACCTTGTAGTCAACACTCCTAGCGGTATCCCCGTGGTTGTGGAAACGGAATTCGATCCCGCCCGTACGGTCGAAGACGATGCCTTCAACCGGATCGGAAATACCCTCGAACAAGATGGAAGGGCTATCGAACAATCCGTCGCTTTATGCGTCCCCGGTGATATAAGAAAGGCGACGGACATACGTCAGGCAATCGAGAATGCGTCTTTTCGCTTATGCGTCTGGTCTGCGAATGCCGAAAGATGGCCGGATGAAGGCTGGTTCTCGGTCGACATCGACGATTTGACGAGTACCATCGAACTCGTATCGCTATCCGAAAACCAACTTCGAGAAGGCGAAAGAATCCTGAATCTCGGTATCGAGCAAGCGGCACAAATTTTGGAAGATAAAGGACAAACCGCCCCGGAGATCCTCTTTGCCATTTCCGGCGAATTGCACCAAAAAGATAGCCGGCAAACGCGAGGGATGGCGATGTCGATCATCGCCAACGCTCTTTTCTTCCACACAAAGATAGCGGGGACGCATGAAGTCAAGACACTGGACGAGCATCGGAACGAAAATCATAAACTATCAAAAAGCGAAATATTGAAAACATGGCACCATATTTACCGAAATATCAATTACATCCCCATATTCAAAACCGCAGCGTCGCTGCTAAAGCCGATCCCGAACGGAACCGCGCAAAGGATTTTGGATCGCCTTGCCCGCGTTGCCGGAGAGTTGGACGATCTGGGTGCGACCACGCAGCATGATCTGCACGGACGGCTGTTTCAGCGCCTGATCACCGATCGAAAATTCTTGGCATCCTTCTATACGCTACCGGAGTCGGCTCGCCTGCTTGCGGAAATTGCCATCGGGCGGCTCGATGTGAATTGGTCCGATGCCGATGCCATCGGACGATTGCGGATAGGGGATTTCGCTTGCGGAACCGGGGCTTTGTTGAACGCCGCTTATGCCTCTATCGCCTCTCGTCATCGGCACCGGGGAGGCGATGGCAAGGCATTACATATAAAAATGATGGAGGATGTTCTCGTCGGCGGAGATATTCTGCCAGCGGCGACGCATCTTACCGCATCCGTTCTTTCCAGCGTACAACCGGAAGTGCCTTTTGACAATACTTCCATCGTTACTTTCGAATATGGAGAGGCACCCGATGGCTCCGGGCGCGACGTGGCGATCGGGGCGCTCGATCTGATAGAAGATCAATCGGCAAGAGACTTGTTCGGAACGGGACAAGATCGCGTCCGGGGAAGCGAAAAGGGTGCGGGTGCCGAAACCCTGAACATCCCGCATGGAAGTTTCGATATTGTCATCATGAACCCGCCCTTTACCCGTCCGACGAATCATGAAGGGGGACATCATAATATTCCAATCCCTTCCTTTGCCGGGCTCGGTACGGCCGAGGAAGAGCAACGCAAGATGTCGGAAAAACTCCGCAAATTCAAAGGAAAAGGAATGGTCGGGGATGGAAGGGCGGGGCTTGCATCCAATTTCATCGATATCGCTCATGCGAAAATCAAGCCCGGGGGTACTATCGCTTTCGTTCTCTCGGCGACTTTTGTATCGGGAGCAGGCTGGAAAAAAGTCCGCGATTTTCTCTCCAAGCACTATCGAGATATCATCGTTGTCAGCATTGCCTCTCATGGGAGCACGAGCCGAGCCTTTTCTTTCGATACGGGAATGGCTGAGGTTTTGATCATCGCAACCCGTAAAAAGGAAAAAATACCGACAACTGATACGACCTTTGTCAATCTCAAAACTCGTCCGCAATCCGTGCTCGAAGCGGTGGTGATGGCTCGCTCTATCGGGAAGATTTCCTCCGACAGAAGCGATGGAGCGGTGATGAATGGTTCGTATATAAAGGGAGATATTGAACAAGGAGGACTTTCCGGGATCGCCGATGACGGGGTTGCCAAAACAGCCGGCGGGATCTATCGCGGATTATTATCGTTGCCTCGATTATTGGAGGAAATCGAAATCCCGATCGTGGACCTCGGATCTTTGGGTGAACGAGGGCCTGTTGATCGAGAAATATCAGGTAAAAACAAATATACGGAAAAAGTCCTCGGGCCTTTCGATATCGTTCCGATCGATAAGGGGAGAACCCCGACATATCCGACTTTATGGTCGCATGATGCAACTCGAGAAAGACAATTCGTCGTGCTGCCGGATAGTCAAGGAAGAATTCGACCGGGATATCAAGAGAAAGCGGCAAATATATGGGCTACTGCTTCTTGCTTACATTTAAACCGTGACTTCCGGCTCAATTCTCAATCCTTGGCAAGTTGCCTGACGCCGGTAAAGACTATCGGGGGCCGGGCGTGGCCAAGTTTTATTTGTAAAGATACGAGGTGGGAAATACCGCTTGTTTTATGGATGAATACCATTCTCGGTTTGATTTCATTTTGGTGGAAGGGAAGCCGTCAGCAGCAGGGTAGAGCTTGCATCACCGTTTCTCGTCTTCCCTCCTTGGCTGTATTGGATGTACGCAAACTGTCAGAAACGGGGGGGGGGGGGGAGAAAAAGCGAAGCGAATTTTCGATGAA
>JFBG01000055.1 GCA_000583135.1 Thioalkalivibrio sp. HK1 | reverse complement strand
TCTCGAAAGACCTTATCGTCGGGGGCAGCGGCACGCCGCTTTTTTCGAAAAAACACCGATGGCAGCGTGAATATCTTATCCCTTTTTCGAATTGCCTTGGGAATCGATTGCATCGATGGGTGTCGGTTGTCAAGCAGGCGCTCTCGATCCAATATCGTCGAAGACCCTTCGATGATCGCGATCGCGACAATCCTCCTCGTCGCCCTCGCCGATGCGGGCACGGCCGCTTCGGCGATGACCGCCACCGGCACCCTCGACGATTCGCTTATGCCCCGACGAACGGTTCTCGTCTTCGTTCCGGTCGACGCCCTAGCCACCGACACCCCGGAGATCGACGCTTTGAGGGCCATCATCTTGGCCAATGGCTGTGCCATCGAGGATCGCGACCTCGATATCTTCATCGATGGCATCGATGCCATCGATGGGCTCGGCCCGGGTGCATCCTCCCTTGCGGGGGGATCGCCCGATGATTTGCGATCCGTTTACGCCGTGGACGAAAGGCGCTTCGAGATGGTGCTGATCGGCAAGGATGGCGGGATCAAGGCACGCGGCGAAAAACCCGAAGATCTCATCGGTTTTCTCGCCCTCATCGACACGATGCCGATGCGTCGGGCCGAGATCGCCGAGCGGGGCCGGGGCTGCGCTTCGAAGCGAAAGACCCGACCGAAGCGCCCGGTGCGTCGGTTGCACCCCGAAGACCTCGACCATGGCGATGGCTAGGAAGGCGGCGAGGATGATGAGATCGCCAGTCGCCATGCGCGAGATTGACCAAGTGCATCACGCCGAAGATGATCGAAAGACCGGTCGCAAAGAGGGCGAACGATCCCCCGAGCAACACCCCTTGGACGATGGCGTTCACCCACGGTTTGGAGATTATCCAAACCTTCGGGCCACAGGCGCGATCGATGATCCTCTCGAAGGTGAACGAAATTCGATAAGGCCCACAGATATTTGAAAACCGACGAAGGCGGATGCTTTCGAACATCTTCCTACGGAAGAGCAACGACAGTAGTGATGTCATCTCTCTCGATCGCATGACCCGAGACAATCCAAGATATGGAGTTTTCGTCGCTCGATAAAAGCGTATCGTCCTCTATCGAAAATATCGCTCGGCTTGATCATCGTCACCAACCGAGACATCCCCTCTCTTTAAATATCATTTCGTAGACCATCCTTTCTTTCATCACTCCCTTTCGTCGTTCACCAAATCATACCTGTGATCGTCATATTCTCTCCGACCGAACACCGCTATCACAAGATTGTCTTTTTCAGGCCCCGCTTTGGCCCACGATGACGATCGAGCAGACGTTTTGGTGGGGGAAACCGCCCAAATTATGGGTCAAGCCGAGGGCCGGCTCTTTTTGTCTTTGGCGCTCGCCTGCGCGCTCCGTCATTTGCAGGTAGATCTCGTAGAGCATGCGCAGGCCGGAGGCGCCGATGGGGTGGCCGAAACATTTCAGGCCGCCGTCGATCTGGCAAGGTAGGGCGCCGTCGGCATCGAAAAATCCATCCATCACATCTTTCACCGCCCCGCCCTCGGGGGAGATGTGGAGATCCTCCATCGTAACCAGCTCGGTGATCGAGAAGCAATCGTGCACTTCGAGGAGATCCAACGCTTGCCGAGGGTCGCGGATTCCCGCTTCCTCGTAGGCTCGCTCCGATGCCTTGCGAGTGGTCATCAAATGGCTGCCGTCCCAGGAATTATGTTGAGCCTCGGCGCCGTTGGAGACCGCCAGCTGCAAGGCCTTGACGGTGATCGGACGGGATTTGCCCATGGAGCGGGCGATCTCGGGGGTGGTGACGATGGCGCATGCCGCTCCGTCCGACACTCCGCAGCAATCGAAAAGGCCCAGGGGCTCGGCGACCATCGGGGCGTTCAGCACCCGATCCTCGTCGATTCGATTGCGTAGGTGGGCCTTCGGATTCTTCGCTCCGTTGGCGTGGCTCTTGACCGAGACATGAGCCATCGCCCGTTTGAGATCCTCGCGCGGGATTTTGTGCCGGGCGCGATAGGCCGAGGCCAATTGGGCGAACGCCCCGGGGGCGGAAAAATTCGCCCAATAAAGGTCGTTCACCGAACCGCGAGAGCGCTGCGGCAACCCCCCGTAGCCGGTATCTTTGAGTTTTTCCACCCCGAGGGCGAGGGCGATATCGCAAGCCCCGGAAGCAACCGCATAGGCCGCGCCGCGAAAGGCCTCGGAGCCGCTGGCGCAGAAATTTTCCACTCGCGTCACCGGAATCAAGGGCAGGCGAAGCGCCACCGCCAAGGGGATCCCGGACTTGCCGGTATGCTGCTCCTCGATCGCGGTCGCAAACCATGCGGCATCGATCCGATCTTTTTCGATACCGGCATCGCCCAAGGCTTCGGTGAAGGCTTCGCGCATCAGATCCTCGGCGTTATCGTTCCAGCGCTCGCCGAATTTCGAGCAGCCCATGCCGACGATCGCGATCTTGTCTCGAATTCCTTTGGCCACGATTCCCGCCTCCTGTTATCGGGCGCTCCGATTGCTCCTTGCACCCTTGGTGATCGAAAAAAGATCTCTTTTTGCTGATCGGTGCCGCCCGTGTGCGCATCGAACCTCGAAGGGATTGACAAGCGTCTTGTCGATGGCCTTCGATCGAGAAAAAGCTTTTCGGCTCTTTAGGGCATTTTATACATCTTATCCATCGCTTTTTACACCGCCTTGCGTTTGCGATGGGGCTTCGCCATTATCCGAAGCGCTTCCTTCGATCGTGTCCGTCCCGGCGGGCGCCGCCTTCCAGAAATAGCGGCGAAAGCCGCGGCGGGGGTCCAGATCCTTGATGCGAAAGACCATCCGCATCGGGGCTCCGGGTTCGAGTTCCGGGGCCGAATCGCCTCCGGGCTCGATATCCGCGAAATCGATCATCGCTTGCCCCCCGCCCTCGAATTGCACCATACCGTAATAGGCGGGCGGAGCCATCGACCACGTGAGGCGATCCGCGGTATAAGAACGCATCGATGCCGGCGTTTCGCTAAAGGAATGATCGACTTGGGTATCGTCGGCATGGCAATTCGGGTTGACGCAAATCCCGCTCTTGGGGAACTGACGAGTGCCGCAGCGCGTGCAACGCCCCCCGACGAGCCCGTGGATCATCTCCCGGTTGCGGTACAAGGTGGTGAGCCCCGTCTGCCGGTCCACCTCCGAGCGCAGGCCCTGCTCCATCTGCAAGAGATCGTTGGTGCCGAGATAGCGCTGATAGTTCGTATCTTCGAAACGCCTTTTCAGATGGCCCCCGATGCCTAGCCGAGGCCCCGGCCTCTTGCCGTCCTCACCGGCCAATGCCGATGTCGTGCGCAGCAAGATGGCATCGCACCCTTGACCGAAGCCGACCACCAAAATCGTCCGCTCGGGTGGCGTGGATTCCAAAATATGCGAAAGCATCACCAAAGGATGCGCCGCCCCCGCCTCGCCACAAACTCCCTGCAAGTTATCGCACAGGCTTTCGGCGGGCAAGCCGGTGGCCTTGACGATGCCCGCACCCGCCCCCCGCAGAGCCGAGGGAAGGCAGAAATGATCGATCGCTCGGGCTTCGAGACCCGCCTTCGAAAGGACATCGGCGATGGTTTCGGGGACGATCTTCATCAGCCCTTCATCGCGAATCCAGCGCTCCTCCCAGACATAATCGAAGGGTGCATCCGGCCCTCGATAATGGTCGACGAAGTCGACGGCGCAGGTGGCATGGGCGAGCAGTCGAGCGACCCCCTCGCCCGGGGCCACGAGAAGGGCGGCGGCGGCATCCCCGGAAGTGAACTCCAAAGGGCTTGCGGCCCGGGTGCGGCGCTTTTCACTCCCCGATACCAGCAGCGGCGCATTCCTCCCGCCGGCGGCGATCTCGAAAGCGGTGATCAGGGCCGACGTTCCGGCCCGCTGCGATCCCCCGATATCCAAGGTGGAGATGCGGCGACCCAAGCGCAAAGCCTCGGCCACCACCCCTGCATTCTGGCGATCCTGAAAGGGAAAGGTGGTCGAGGCGAGGATCGCATGGGCGATGGTATTTTGCGCATCCTCGCCTTCGGATTCGGCGGCGGTGCGAGGCGGCAAGAGGGATGACGACCAATCTCCGCCAAGGCAGTCCCGCGCCGCCTCCACCGCCATCGTGATGGCATCCTCGTCCCAATCGGCGATGGCTCGCTCCCCCTTGGCATGAGCGGCCAAGGCGGGGTTGAACCACGCATGGGCTTTGGCGACGATCTTTTTTTGCAAGCGCCGCTTGGGGATATAACCGCCGAAGGCGTGGATTCCGACGGCGGCATCCGTTGCAAGTGCGTTTCGTGTCATTGTCTCGTTGGTATCCCGTTGATTTCAAACACTCTCCAATCCGGGCGAGTCGCTTGATTTTCGATCCATCCAGCACTTTCCACCATGCCTCGATGCGAGGAATTATCGTGCATGCTCCACCATCGTTCTGGCTATCTTCCAATCCATGCGGCGACGATAATGACCGTCGTGTCTCAAGCCTCGATAGGCCGAAAGAAAAATATCACCGGTTTTATCACGGAATTCATCGAGCCTTTTATTCAGCAAGGGTATCGGCGGCACCGCCGGAGCCCGGATGCGGGTGATGAAACGGCTGGTCTGTTTGATCGCGTAATCCTTGATCTCGTCCACCTCGCAAAAGCGAATGGAGGCTTTGCGCACATTATCGAATGCGATGAAGCCCAAATTGCCCAAAGGGTCATTGAAAACCAACGATCGACCGGGAGTCTTGGTCGGCGGCACCAACCATCGGCGACATAAAGACTGCCAACGGCCCAACGAGTGCATCTGCGACCAAACCCGGAAATCCTTGCCATTGGCGCATTCTTGCGGGGCGAACAGAGCCAATCCCACCGGATGCGCCGTTTCGGCAAACAAGCGCTTGCGGATCGAAACGAAATCGATCAATCGATCGTGAAACAAGCCGGAGCGGATGAAACTCTCGGGGATGAGGGCTGCGACCCATCGGCAATGGTTCAAACACAATTCCAAAGACCATTTATATAAATCGTCATAGCCGCAGTCAGGGTAGGGCAGGCCGCGCACCGTCGCGCTGTTTTTCGCAAGCCACGGCGGGTTGGTGATGCAAACGTCATAGCCTTTCGGGAAATCGGCCAAGGTATCGCGCCGCTCGACCCTCTCGGCGGCGGGGGCGGGGGCGATATCGAAGGCCGCGAATTGTTTTGCAAGCCCCATATCGTGCAAGTGGGCGATCAGTCTGTTCTCACCGGCGAAGGGCTCCAATACCTCGGCACCGGACAAGGCCGCGGCATCCGCCCATTCGATGAAGGCCGGATGATCGAATGGATTATGCAATGTGTAATAGGCGCCCCGGGCTCTTTTCCCGGCATCCGCTTTTTTCGCTTCGGGTGCCAAGTCCATCGCATTCGCCTCGATATCGTCCGAATACACCCGCGCTTCCCCCGTTGATCCCTTCGGATATTTTGTCGGGCGATTCCATCGAAGACCCGTCGAAGTCGATCGGTTCCGGCTCGATCTTTTTCCTCGGATGCATTCCGTCGTGCCTATTTTGCACGATGGATCGCCGCCCTCGGAGGGTTTGTTTCTACGAGTTGTCTCTACGAATTGTCTCTATAGGGGATCCCAGCCAAAGACATCCGCGCTGCGATCGAGGGGGTGGAAATCCGCCGCCAATGCCGGGAATGCGTGGTCGATGATCGACTCCGGCGACCAACCTCGGGCTTCGTGAATTCCGCGCCGGGGACGCGATTGGCTCATCAGGAAAATTTCATTGCCGCGGACCGCGAATATCTGGCCATTGACCTTCGATGCTTGATCCGAGCACAGCGCAACCACCATCGCCGCGACCTTTTCCGGGCGCATCTGTTTGAGTTTATCGACCCTGGCGCGCTGGGCCTCGTCCTCGACCGGAATGGTGCCGATCATCCGACTCCATGCGAAGGGGGAGATGCAGTTGGAGCGTACGTTGAATCTTTCCATATCCAAAGCGATGGATTTGGAGAGCCCGACGATGCCCATTTTCGCCGCCGCATAGTTCGCCTGACCGAGGTTGCCGATCAACCCCGAGGTCGAGGTCATGAAAACGAAGCAGCCGGACTGCCGGGCCCGAAAATGGGTGGCGGCGGCGCGAGCGACATTGAAAGCGCCTTTGAGGTGGACGCCGATGACCGCATCGAAGTCCTCCTCGCTCATCTTGTGGAAGATCGCATCGCGCAGGATACCGGCATTGGCGATGACGATATCGATGGTGCCGAAGCGGTCGATCGCCTGCTCGACCATCCTCGAGGCGGCGGCGAAATCGGCGACGCTATCGAAATTCGCATCCGCCTCGCCCCCCTCTTTGCGAATCGCATCCACCACCTCGCCGGCCGGGGCTCGATCTTGTCCTTCGCCGGAGGCGCTCCCCCCGGGATCGTTGACCAGGACCTTCGCCCCGTATGCCGCCAACATCCTTGCGCTTTGCGCCCCGATACCACGACCGGCACCGGTAACAAGAGCGACCTTGCCCTCCAACATCCGTGCGCTTTGCTTCATCGAATATTCGCCCTTGACTTGAAAAAAACTTGGCTTGAAAAAACTTGACTCGAAAAAAATGCGCTTCGGCGAAGCCTAAAGTTGCGTCAGCGCATGGATTCGACGCTCGCCGAGTCGCTTGCGCCCGCAAAGACCCTCGAGCTCGGTCACGAAGGCACAGGCTGCGACCTCGCCCCCGATCAGCTCGATCAACTCGCAAGCCGCGGCCGCAGTGCCGCCGGTGGCCAGCACATCGTCGATGAGAAGGATTCGGCTACCCGGCCGAAAGGCATCGACATGCGCCTCCAACAGGCTCTCGCCGTATTCCAAGGCATAGCGAACCGAGCGCGTCTCGCTCGGGAGTTTGCCGGGCTTTCGCAAAGGCACGAAGCCCGTGCTCATGGCTTGCGCGACCAAGGCCCCGAAGATGAACCCCCGCGCTTCGATGCCCGCCACCGCATCGATCGACTCGGCACGAAAGGGCTCGGCCAGCAGCCGGGTACAAAGAGCGAGCGCTTGCCAATCCCCCACCAGCGGAGTGATATCGCGAAAGACGATACCCGGCGAGGGGAAATCCGGAATCGTACGAATCCTCGACGCGATCAGGGCATGGGGATCGAGCGAAGGCTCGGATCGCGATTCAAGTTGCGATTCGGGTTGTGATTCATGGGTCATCGTTCGAATCCATCGCTCCAAAGATTCATCGCTCGCCTCGTCAGATGATGGCAAGGCGAACTTCATAGCCACCGTGTCTTCGGACATTGAAGACCCCGGATTCGAAAACGAGATACTGCCCCTTGCTCCCGACGAGAACATCCTCCACCTGCGGGGATTTATCGAGAGAGATCGAGCGCAAACTCGGCGGGGGGTGATCGAGGGGATAGGAGAATTCGAGAGTATCGGATGCCAGCGGATGCAGCATCTTAGCGATATCCTCGGCCCGGCGGCGACCATCGGCGGCGGCTTGCGATTCGATCAGCGATAGATTCTCCAACGAGCCTCGGGCGCTCTCCAAGAGATCCCTCGCCGCCGCCTCGAGATCGACCGGCCCGGCGGCGCCTTTGAGCATCGCCCGCCAATCGGTGCGATCTGCGATATGCGCTTTCAGTGCCGATTCGATCAAGCCCGCATCTCGCCGGGTCGGCACTTCGAATAAGGGCATCGCCTGCATCGCCCCCTGATCCAACCATCGGGTCGGCATCTGCGTCTTGCGCGTGATACCGACCTTGATCGTGCTGGTGGCGGCGAGATAAACGATATGCGGCTGCATGCAATGACCCGTCGCCCATTCGGGCTCGCGGCAAGTGCCCTCGTGATAATGACAAGTCTCGGGGCGCACGATGCATAGATCGCAGGCGGCGAGCGAACGAAAACAGGGGTAGCAATAGCCCTGATTGAAGCTCTTGCGGGTGGTGCGATTGCAGGCGACACAGCGGATGGTGCCGCTGAATTCCAACCGGATACGCTTGCCGAACAAGGGGTCGAGGGCGACGAGGCGATCGCCGAAACGCAGGGAATAACGAGCCGGTGCGCCTTCGCCCTCTCCCGGCTCGATCACCATCTTGCGTAAAGGACCGTCGATGTTGCAGGTGGCGGCGGGATCGGTCTTATCGGTGTTATCGATAGGCATCATGATCGTAAAAAGGATTGTCGGGTACGGGGCACCGAAAAGAGGGTCGATCGGGCATCGTCGAAGGACTTTATCGGCAACCCGATCAAGAGCGGGCGCTTCGAACTCTAAGCCGCTCCGATCCGAGGGAACAGCGAAAAAGGGATCGACGAGATATCTCGGCCAAGGCGGATCGGGGCCGCCTCTTTTTCGAACGAGCGCGAAAAAGTCATCGGATCAAAGAGTCTACTTTACTTTCCTATCCGATGGCCGATGGCCTTGAGGTATCGACGATTCGAGGTATCGACAAGGCGATCGCCTTGGGGCGAATGAACGACTATCCGGAGCTTATCGATTCGGACGACCGACAATGCCGGTCGATGAGACCATGCAGCAGGCTCATCGAGAAATCGAGCGCCGCCGATCGACCCGCAGGGCGGGCGTTTTTTATGCATCGATCCTTTATGTGCTTGCCCTAAGGTCTGTAAAAGGTCAAGGGTTTGGTCCGAGCCCTTCGCAACAGCCCCTTGGCCTCGAGGTCGAGCTGTACCGTCTTCGACCACCATCCGGCCTTCTCGCCCTTGGGAAAAAGATCGTCCGGCAGCAAAGGCAATAGCCTCTTTTTGGCATCAAGGGCCGATATTTTGGGGAGCACCCTCGGGCATGACCTCGAGCAAGGCTTTGCGCATCGCCGAGTATTTCATGCGATCGACTCGAGTGATGAGCCCCGGCGCATTCACGTTTTCGATCTCGATCTTGTCGTCGCTCTTGGCCATCTTCGACTTCCTTGTCATGCCGGCATCGATGGATTCCTATATATCCCGGTATCGATGATGATCAAAGTTTGTATAGAATATCGATCCCATTTTGCCTTGTCTTATCGATATGATGAATAGCAATCTATGCAAGGCCCGGCGTTCAAGGCCCGGCGTTATCCGATCGCCCCGTCGCCTCGAAAGATCAATACGATCGCGGCAATCCAAGTACGTGCTCGGCGATATAACTCAGTATGAGGTTATTGGAGACGGGAGCGATGCGATAAAGACGGCTTTCGCGAAATTTACGCTCGATATCGTACTCCTCGGCGAAGGCGAATCCGCCGTAGGTTTGCATACACATATCCGCCGCTTGCCAAGACGCTTCCGATGCCAGCAATTTGGCGGTATTGGCCTTCGCCCCGCAATCCTCCCCGGCATCGAATTGATCCGCCGCATGGCGGCACATCAAGGCCGCGGCCTCGGTGGCGGCAAAGGCGCGGGCGATCGGAAAGGCAATCCCTTGGTTGCATCCGATGGGGCGACCGAAAACCTCGCGCTCGGTTGCATATCCGCTCGCCTTTTCGATGAACCAGCGCGCATCGCCGATACATTCGGCCGCAATCAAGATGCGCTCGACATTCATACCATCGAGGATATAGCGAAAACCCTTTCCCGGCTCGCCGATCAGACTGTCGGCGGGGATCTTCAAATCCTCGAAGAAAACCTCGGTGGTGGCATGGTTGATCATGGTTCGTATGGGACGAATCGTCATTCCCTTACACAAGGCTTTTCGCATATCCACCAAAAAGACGGAGAGCCCCTCGGTGCGTTTTTCGACTTGGGAGATCGGAGTGGTTCGCGCCAAAAGGAGCATCAGATCCGAATGCTCGGCGCGAGAGGTCCATATCTTCTGCCCGTTGACGATATAGCCGCCGTCCTTTTGCTTGACGGCGGTGGTGCGAAGGGCAAGGGTATTGCTGCCGCTGCTCGGTTCGGTGACCCCGAAGGCTTGCAGTCGCAGGGCGCCGGATGCGATCTCGGGGAGAAACCGTCGCTTTTGCTCCTCGCTTCCATGACGCAAAAGGGTGCCCATCGTGTACATCTGGGCATGGCAGGCGGCTCCGTTGCAACCCGATCGTTGGATTTCCTCCAAAACCGCAGCGGCCGCCGAAACCGGAAGCCCGCTACCACCGTATTCCTCGGGGATCAAAATGCAAAGAAAACCCGCTCGGGTCAGCGCCTGCACGAATTCGACCGGATAGGCGCGCTCGCGATCCAGCGCTTGCCAGTACTCGCCGGGGAATCCCCGACACAGCGCCTCCACCGAACTTCTGATTTCGGGCCAATCGTTCATCTTTTTCGACCGAATATCCTTATCGATCCATCCGCCGAAGAATACGAATCGGCATCGTCGACGATCAAAATACCGCCCCGACAACCGAGGGGATCGACGACTCGAACGCTTCTCGTCTTCATGCGAAAAAATCAATCTCGATTGCCGCTCGATGCGCTTTTTCGAGCCCCGCCGGGCGGCGATGGCGAGCTGAGCATGATGGGCTCGAAATCCTTCGCTTCGAAGTCTACCGAAAAAATCCTGCGTATCCGCTCGATCCGGCCCGGACCGCCGCTACCGAAGCATCGGCCACCCTCATCGATCGAGCAAGCATCTTTGGCGAACGATGAGGGCATCGGTGGTCGAATTCAGCGGATAATCTCGGCGGGTGATGAATCCGCAATCGGGATCGACAATCTCCTCGATGCCCCATCGAGATGTATCGGGAGGTCGGTATATCAAAGCACCTTGACCATCCGGCCCCTTGATATCCACCGCCTTGACTATCACCTTGACAGTCGGATCATGGCATCATCGTCCGATCCGATCGAGGCCGGGGTCGAATCTTAGGGGGGATGCGAGCGCATCGCGCTATTGTCGAGCCCCTTGACAAGGCCTCGATGATTCGATGATATCCGGACAACCCGAAACACCGATCCCCATCGAGGAGCGATCCAATGAGCAATCGAATATCGACACTGACGCTTTTACTAAGCGCGCTATCCCTTTGCCTGCTGACCGCCGGACCGGCAACGGCGCAAGACAAAGCGGATCATCAAGTGGCTATCCATCTGGATGACAACGATCCCAAACGCATGAACATGGCATTGAATAACATCGCGAACCTTCGCAAATACTATGATTCGATCGGCGAGACGGTCGAGATCGAACTCGTGGCCTACGGTCCGGGGTTGCATATCTTTCGAGAAGATACCTCTCCGGTGAAAGATCGCATCGAGGCGATGGCTTTGGGCATCGATAACCTGACCTTCTCCGCTTGCGGCAATACCCATAGCGCCATGTCCCGGGCATCCGGAAAAGATGTCGATCTCTTGGATGAGGTCAATATCGTGCCCTCCGGAGTGGTGCGATTGGTCGCCTTGCAAGAACGGGGTTATTCCTATATCAGACCTTGAAATCCTCGCCGATAGCCGTTCGACCCGCTTAGGAACGACGGTCGATCGGCACGGTCGAATCCGAAGGGCTCGATAGCAAGGGCTCTTTATCTTGCCAAAACAAAAGCCCCGCCAAGATGCGGGGCTTTTGTCGAAGGGCAGCACCGGGGATCATCGAGACCCCCCGAGCGAGATCCCTCATTACATCATGCCGTCCATCCCTCCCATGCCCCCGGGAGCTGCGGGCATCGGATCATCCTTCTTCGGACGCTCGGCAACGGTGGCCTCGGTGGTGATCAACAGCCCGGCGATGGAGCCTGCATTTTGGATCGCGGTCCGCACCACTTTGGTCGGATCCAAAATCCCCATCTTCACCATATCGCCGTACTCCTCGGTCTGGGCGTTGAAGCCGTAGTTACCCTTGCCTTCGGAGACCCGATTTTGCACCACGGAGGGCTCTCCCCCGGCATTGCTGACGATCTGGCGAAGGGGCTCGTGCATGGCGCGGCGGGCGATATCGATACCGGAGTTCTGATCTTCGTTATCCCCGACAAGACCGTCCAAGCCTTTGACCGCCCGGATCAGGGCGACACCGCCGCCGGGAACCACGCCCTCCTCGACCGCCGCCCGTGTCGAATGCAAAGCATCCTCGACCCGAGCCTTTTTCTCCTTCATCTCCACCTCGGTGGCGGCCCCGACCTTGATCACCGCCACACCCCCGGCGAGCTTGGCGACCCGCTCTTGGAGTTTCTCGCGATCGTAATCGGAGGTGGTTTCCTCGATCTGCTGCTGGATCTGAGAAACCCGAGCCTTGATATCGCCGCTCTTGCCGGCGCCGTCGATGATGGTGGTGTTCTCCTTGCCCACTTGGATGCGCTTGGCTCGGCCCAAATCATCGAGGCCCGCCTTTTCCAAGGAAAGACCCACTTCCTCGCTGATCACCCGACCACCGGTGAGGATGGCCATGTCCTCGAGCATCGCCTTGCGGCGATCGCCGAAGCCCGGAGCCTTGACCGCCGCCACCTTGACGATCCCGCGGATATTGTTGACCACCATGGTCGCAAGGGCTTCGCCCTCGACATCCTCGGCGATCACCAACAAGGGTTTGCCCGCCTTGGCCACACCCTCGAGTACCGGAATCAGCTCGCGGATATTGGAGATCTTCTTGTCGTGCAAGAGGATATAGGGGTTATCCAGATCCACCGCCATCGCATCTTGGTCGTTGATGAAATAAGGCGAGAGGTAGCCCCGATCGAACTGCATTCCCTCGACCACATCGAGCTCGTTCTCGAGGATCTTGCCTTCCTCGACGGTGATCACCCCCTCTTTGCCGACCTTTTCCATGGCATCGGCGATGATGGTGCCGATCGCCTCGTCCCCGTTGGCGGAAATGGTACCGACCTGGGAAATGGCCATGCTGTCTTTGGTGGGTTTGGAAAGCGAGCGCAGGCCCTTCACCGCCTCGCCCACCGCCTTGTCGATGCCGCGTTTGAGATCCATCGGGTTGGCTCCCGCCGCGACCCGCTTGAGACCTTCGCGCACCATCGACTGGGCGAGTACGGTTGCGGTGGTGGTTCCGTCCCCGGCGACATCGGAAGTCTTGGACGCCACTTCCTTGACCATCTGGGCGCCCATATTCTCGAACTTATCCTCGAGCTCGATTTCCTTGGCCACCGAAACCCCGTCTTTGGTCACCGTGGGGGCGCCGAAACTCTTTTCGAGCACCACATTGCGCCCTTTCGGACCCAAAGTAACTTTGACCGCATTGGCGAGGATATTGACACCGTTCGCCATCCGGGTGCGCGAGTCCTCGCTGAATCGAACGTCTTTGGCTGCCATTGCTTGTATTCTCCTGTCTCAACTGGGGGGTTCGAGTCGGGGGGATGTTCAGCCCACGACGCCCATGATGTCTTCCTCGCGCATTACGAGGAGCTCTTTGCCGTCGACCTTGATCTCGGTGCCCGAATATTTTCCGAAGAGCACCAGGTCGCCGACCTTCACGTCCAGCGGACGGATATCACCGCTTTCAAGGATCTTGCCTTTGCCGACAGCCTTGACCTTGCCGCGAATCGGTTTTTCGGTCGCGGAATCGGGAATGACGATTCCCCCGGCCGAGGTGCGCTCCTCTTCCTCGCGTTCCACGATCACCCGATCGTGCAGTGGCCTGATTTTCATGGAGTTTCTCTCCTGATTGGAAGAATTTCGTGATCAGTCATTCAAATGAATGGATGGTTCTTCAAGGAAGTGGAGCGTATCGGATGGAAATCAAGGTTCATCGACGATGAGGTCCATCGACGATACTATCAGTTCCATTGTTAGCACTCTCCCCCTTCGGGTGCTGATTATATGGACACTTATCGATGAATTCAATATCGGGAGATGAAAATTCGGCAAATAATCGCCGAATTTCATCGACTGCTCTTCAAGATGATCACTAAAAGTGCAGCAAATCCATTACTTCTTAAAAAAAGCCGATCACGAGGACGGTCTCTTCGAAACCGCCCGCTTGCTACAGAATAGAGGATTGATCCATCGACGCTTTTTCGGCTTTCGATATCGCCTCCGCATCCCAAAGATAACCTATCGGGGAGGCGATCGAAACCTTTCGATGTCGATCGATGGGACGGGATCGAGCATCACTCGAGCGGTTCGAATTGACGGATTTGGAAGCCGGCCTCGGCGTCGATGATGCGCACCGCCAATTTCGGATTCGATGCTTGCAATAAAGTCGATTGGGCGATCGCATCCTCTTCCGTCTCGTAGCTCCCGGGGACATGCTGCCACCCCTCGCCGTCGAGCCGGGTTTCGACGTAGTACATGGTTTTCTCCTCGTTATCAATGGTCGCAAAAAAAATCGATGCCAAGGGCTCTTGCCGAATGCCAAAACCCGAGGATCACCCGGTCACTTCCGGCAGGGCATCGATGATCGCTCGGGTCACGGCCTCGGTGCCGTCTCGCCCTCCGAGATCGACCGATCGTACTCGGCCATTGGCCAGCATCGCCGCCACCGCATCGTCGATGCGCCGAGCGACTTGCGCACACGGCGGCGATTCCCGACGCTCCGCCAACCAATCGAGCATCATCGCCGCCGATTGGATCATGGCCACCGGATTGGCGATGCCTTGACCGGCGATATCCGGAGCGCTGCCATGGGCGGGCTGGAAAACGCCGTATTCATCCCCGATATCCGCCGAGGGCGCCATCCCCATTCCCCCGATCAAGGCGCTGGTGAGATCGGAAAGGATATCCCCGTACATATTCTCCATGACCATCACATCGAATTCCCACGGTTTTCGGACGAGATCCAATGCCGCGGCATCGACATAAGAGTAAGAGGATTCGATGGTCGGAAAGCGGGCCGCTCTTTCGTCGAAGATCTTGCGAAAAAAAGCCATCGAGCTGAAGATATTGGCCTTGTCGACGCAAGTGACCTTGCCCTTGCCGCCTTGATCCTTTCGCCGCTGCGCAAGCCGAAAAGCGGCATCGAAAAGACGCTCGCAAACCCCGCGAGTGATGACCATGGTATCGCGGGCGATGGCGTCATCCTCCACCACCCCCTTGCCGTGCGAAGCGAAAAGGCCTTCGGTGGATTCGCGCACGATGACCAAATCGATCCGTGCGCTACGCACATCACGCAAGATCTCCGCCCCCCCGGGCAGGGCCTTGACCGGACGCACCCCGGCATAGAGATCCAAACGAAAACGCAGATCCAGCTGCGGGGTGATCTCGGTACCGTCGGGATAACGCACATCGGGCAGACCCATGGCCCCGAGAAGGATCGCATCGGCCGCCTTCGCCCGCTCGAAGGTCTCCTTTGACATCGCGCTCCCGCTACGCCGAAATACCTCGGCTCCCGCTTCGAGCCATTGGTAGTCGAAAACGATATCGCCGGCGGCGGCCGCTTCCAAAACCTCGATCCCGGCCTTCATCACCTCGGGCCCGATTCCGTCTCCGGGCATCACCGCGATACGAAATGCTTGCTTCGAAGACATCGATCACTCTCCTTGTCGATGCGGTATCGAGAGTCGACGGGATCTCGATATCCGGTGCCACGATCACGTCCTGTGAGAGAATATCAAGACTTTATCGATAGCCTATATCCGCTTCGTTTTTCGATCCCCCGTAAAGCTCACCGGATAAGTCGCCTGCCCGGTCCTATTTTATACGCTCGGTATCGATCTTCGAAAAATATCGATTGCAAGAACACCGCCTGCCCCAAGCACCCGCTTCATTCTCGATCGATCATGCGATTTCGATGCAACGCGAACACGAGTTCCTGTTATCTACTCCATGCTGATCGATGTGGTGCCGGTCTTCGAGCGCGAATCCCCTTTGGCCTGGACTTGAGTCGCATGAACCATGAAAGGGCCATCCGACTCGATCGCGCAGGAGTACCAACCTCTATTGCCACTAGTGATCCGATAGTCGGCGCCTTGGGCGGTGGAGACGGTGTAGACATTCAAGCGATCGATCGTTCCCGCTTCGATCACCGACCGACTCCGACCGGCATCGTCGGTGCACTTGAGTTCGGTACCGGTGCATTTTTTGCCATCCATCGCAATACATCTGATATTGATATAGGGAGTGTTGCCCTCCCCGGCATAAAAATGAACCCGAGCCTTGCCCGCTTCGCTCAACCGATAGGCGGTGGTATTGGCATTGACCGAATCCGTCGAGGACCAAACCTGCGCGACGATGTTCTGTTGGCTACGCAACGCACAATCGAGGGCCTTGTTGCGCATGGCCAAGGTATGCCTTTGGATATCTCCTATCGATAACGAAACCGTCGCTTGGCTTGGAATCGAAGTCCCGATTTTCCGATAGAACGAATCGCTGTCGAGCGAACCTTGGATGACACCACCGTCCTTGTCGGTGCAATCGACAAAGACGCGGCACTCTTTCTTGTCAAGACATCCGATCCGAGCCCTCGTATCGATCGAAACGGTAGAGATATTGCCCATCGCATAAGCCTTGATCGGCCAATAGCGTCCTTGGTTTTTGAACAAGATGGCGAGTTCAAGAGTCTTACTGACGGAAACGGGTCTGAGCATAGCGTTGTTCCTGATCCGCTCGTCGGATCCGAGCGAGATGAGCAAAGGGATCAGATCGGCTTTACCCTTCCTCGCAGCGATATGCAATACGGTATCGCCGTCATTGTTTTGGGCGTTGATATCGGCGCCGGCATCGATAAGGGTATGTATGGTATCGATCACATCATCGACATCCCATTCGTTTTTCAAAAAAACGAGATGCAAAGGGGTATCCCCGTCGGAGTTTTTCGCATTCACATCCGCTCCGGCATCGATCAGCGTGGAGATGGAGTCGTTGCGCTGCATCGCCGCTATGTGTAGGACAGTCCACCTCTCGTTATCATTCGAATCGACGATGACTCCATCATCGAATCCCCGAATCGACATCTTCGCATTGACATCCTCCCCCGCTTCGAGCAGTAGCCGGATGATCGTCGGATCGTTTTTATAATATGCCACCGCCAAGGTGAGGGGTCTGAGTTTTCCGTCGATCACCTTGGCGTTCGCACCCGCCTCGAGCAATAGCCTAACATTGGCGGTATGGTTGTTCATCGCCGCATTGCGCAAAGCGCTATAGCCGAATTCATCTATCGCTTCGACGTCCGCCTTTGCCTCGAGCAACATCCTGACAGCGATATCATCGGTGTTCGCGGCCACGATCAAGGCCGTTCGTCCGAGATCACCCCTTATATCGACTTTCGCTCCCGCATCCAACAGCATTCGCATGATATAAAGGCGCCGCAATCGATCGATCGAGGTCATCGAATCGCTATATGTCGACGCCGTGATCAAGGCGGTTTCTCCATAATCGGCAACCGTATCGATATCCACGCCGGCATCGATCAGCACTCGGGCGGTTTCGGATCGATTCCAATAAATCGCATAGTGCAAGGGAGTTTTTTTATGATCGTCCCCCTCGTTGACCTCGCAATCCGCATCGAGCATATTGCGCACGAGGGTGATATCTCCTTTCTTTGCGGCATCGTGCAGGTTGCAGGTTATTTCGCTGCCATTGGCGAAAGGAGCGATGGCGAGAACGATCAAGGCAATGATTCGAGTCATTTTCGGATCCCCCGAAAGGACAAGGCGGATTGATCGCCTTGCACTATGCCGCGCCCGCGCCCCGACAATGGCGCCGACGGGACCTGAAATGCATCGAAGCGGGTATCTTCGACACGCCCCGGGAAGAGATGACGATACGGGCTGCTTTTGCCGATGGGACGAAGCGATATCGCTTGTCCTTGTCGAGCATCGGCCAGCGCGGTGATACATCCGTCAGTGATTTCACCATAATCATAATCATAATTGCAGATCGACCCCGCAATCGATACGGTGCGCGATATCCATTCCTTTCTTTTCATATTCCATCACTCGTCATAAAACGCATGACTCCACCGTCTCATCGTCGGCGGGGCATAAAAAAAGGCGGCTTTCTTTTGGCAAGAAAGCCGCCTGCGAATCTTTATAGGGCGATGGTTCGGGTTCGCTTCGAAGATCGTCGGTTTATCCGACACTCCCTATTCGGCTGCCAATTCTCCAAGATGCCGGTAGCGGCTGTTGTTGACCAACGCCCCGCCGCCCCGGTGCGAGTCATCACCTGCACCGTGAAGTGTTGATCCGAGTGTTGATCGAAGTGCAACTTGCACGACAGACCCATCTGCCCCCAACGGTGGTCGATGAGCGATGCCAACTCGCTGGTTTGCAGATGTCCGACCGTCAGTCGGTCGAGACGACCCGATGCCCCTTCGTGCAGCATCCCATCATCCGTGTAGCAGATGAAAGCGGTTCTCGTGCAATGCTGTCCCTCGAAAGCAGGCTGCGCTGCGATCGCAACAAGGGGCCGGCATGAACTTCACCCTTGGTCCTCATCATCGAGTGATGTCCGATTCGCCTTGAGCTCGACGATATTCCCTTCGGGATCCGCAAGATAGACCGATCGGCCGAATCCTTGAGCGCCATAGCGGATTGCGGGCGGACCGATAAGGGCGATTCCTTGAGATGCGAGACCGGCCTCGAGATCCTCCCAATTCGGCCGATCGATCCTCAAACAGAAATGGGCGATATTGGCCCGATCGGGGTCGGGGGCTTTCGGCCCGGCAAGGGCGCTCCCGACGGGAACGAGATCGATCAAAGAGCCCCCGGCGCGGAGCTGCCAAAGATCCGATTCAAGCACGCTCCTTTCTAAGGTGCAACCCAAAACATCGATATAAAAGGCCATCGTCGCTTCCAATCGAGCGCATCTAAGGACGATGTGATCGAGGCCTTCGATGCGAACGAGAGGCTTTTCCTCGGTGTCGGTCTTGTCGTTCATCGGATCTTGCAAAGGCTTCGGCGGATGAGCCTAACACCGCATTCGAACCCTCGAATAGCGCTCGATATCGATCACCGTCGAGGTCGCCCCGACGGGTCTTTTGATATCCTTTCCCGCATGCTCCATCGCCAGCCGGAAGCCGAAACGCTCGAAGAATTCATCGTACATCTCGCCGCCTACGGTGCCTTGGGCTTCAAGCGCCCCGCTTCGGGGATCGACGGCGAGCACGATGGCCGTCAGCGGCTGGCGAGCGGGCCCCGAGAGCACCCTGGCCCCTCCTGCGGGATCGTAGACGCTGCGCTCGGAGCAGCAGAAGATCAACCCCTTTTCTTCGCGCGAGGTGCCTCGGCGATCGACGAAATGCAAGGCTTCGGGACGATAGTCGATGAAACTGACATCACGCGCAGGATGGCTCATCCGATGAGCGCAGATCGCCGCGAACGCCACCACCGAACGATCCTTGCCCACCCCGCCCGGCCAGCGATAGGGGGTTCCGTCTTCGGTGACGAGATCGATCGATTCGGGTGCCGGTCGATCCAGTTTGAGCAAAAAACAAGGAGTGCTTGCGTAGGGATAATGAAAGATATGGCTTCGACCGCGCTCGATTCTCGACTCGCTGATCGGCTCTCCCTTGGCATCGACGAGACGACTTCGCTCGTAGAAGCGGACCTTCCCCCCTTCGGCGGCAGCGGCGGCCAGCAAGGCCGGATTGGCCACCGTCGTCAACGCCGCCGTGCCGCACAGCCCGACGAAGCGCCTTCTTTTGACCTTACCGGACATGATGATTAAGAAGAGACGATCGGCGGGCGAGGGTTCAAGGCTTTCTCAGCCGCCGGAGGGTGTATCGAGCGCTCGTATCAACGGCAGGAGGATGCCGTCGATATCCTGTCGGGTCAAAGGGCCTATGTGCTTGTAGACGATTCGACCCTTCGCATCCACCAAAAAAGTCTCGGGGACACCGTAAACGCCCCATTCCAAACCGATGCGACCTTCGGCGTCCACACCGGTGCGGGTGTAGGGATCGCCCAAATCGTCAAGCCATCGACTCGCCGCCTGAGGGTCATCCTTGTAGTTGATACCGTGGATCGCTATGGTCCCGGCGCGATCGAGGTCGAGGAGCAAGGGGTGCTCGTGTCGGCAGGCCACGCACCACGAGGCGAAGATATTGACCAGAGAAGGCGCTTCTTTCAGATCTTGCGAGGACAACCCGAGATTGCGGCCTTGTACCGGAGCCAAATCGAATTCGGGCACCGTTTTGCCGACCAAGGGCGAGGGCACCAAGGTGGGATCGCGCTTCAAACCGAGATAGAGCGATAGCGCGATCAAGGCAAATAAAAGCACCGGCAACGGGTAGAGCCAGCGCGAAAAGCGCCTCGATGCGGGCGAAGGAGCGGCGGGGGGATGATCGACTCTCGAGTTCACGGTCTTGATTCTATATCTTCGCTAGGCACTTGCGGTTATCTTGCGATCCTACCACTTAGGCCGGGCGAGCGACGAACGATTGCGACCCGGGTTTGAAAATTCTCGGCCGCCCTTTTCGGATGCAAAAAACATCGAGGCAAGCGGGGTTTGGTATCCTGCAGCGCATCACCCGATATGAAAAGACGGCGATCCGAGGTTTCGATCGTTCCTCTCGAGGCATCGGATCGCCCACGAATCGTCCACTCATTGGCGCCTTTGGCACTCGGCAACTGCGATTGCCCGACACCCGAGATCCTTGCGGCAAAGGCCGCTCACCCCCACTTCGAGGCCATTATCCCGTGATCGATCTCTACACTTGGAGCACCCCCAACGGTCGCAAGATCTCCATCGCCCTCGAGGAGTGCGGCTTGGACTATCAAGCGCATCCGATCGACATCACCAAAGACGAACAATTCCACCCCGATTTTTTGGCCCTTTCCCCCAATAACAAGATCCCCGCCATCGTCGATCGCGACAACGGCCAGACCTTGATGGAATCCGGCGCGATCTTGCTCTATCTCGCCGAGAAATCCGGTCGATTCCTGCCCGTCGGAGAAAAACGATGGCGAACGATGGAATGGTTGATGTGGCAGATGGGGGGATTGGGTCCGATGTTGGGGCAAGTGCATCACTTCGTGAAATTCAATCCCGGCAAGAGCGAATACGGCGAGCGACGCTTTCGTGGCGAAGCCGAACGGCTCTACACAGTGCTCGAAGATCGCCTCGCCAACAACCCCTATATCGCGTCAGATGAATACACCATCGCCGACATGGCGGCTTGGCCCTGGATCTCGCGCTACGAGTGGCAGGAGATCGACCTCGCCGAATATCCTTGCGTCAAACGCTGGTATGTAGAGATCGCCCGGCGACCGGCGGTGCAACGGGGCTACCACGTGCCCAAGCGGATCGGGGATATCCCGATCCCCGACTAGATGGATCGGGATATCCTTTGCGAAAGAAGATCCCCCGCCCGAAAGCGCCGGGCTTCATACTCTGAAATATCCACTGACAAGCCCGACAATCCGGTCGGTCAGCCGCCGGCGGCGGGCGGGGCTTGGCATTCGATATATTCGAAGGCGCAGAGAAGCTCCTGCCCACCATCGTAGACCATCACCCCCGCCACATAGACGATGGTAATGAGTCCGATATAGGCAATCCAGCGATGGCGATCCAAGAGCCTTGCAATCCAAGAGGCGGCGAAACCCATCAGGGCCACCGAAAGCACGAGGCCGGTCACCAAAATCCAAGTGCTATCGCGGGCGATTCCGGCCACCGCCAAGACATTGTCGAGGGACATGGAGACATCGGCGATGAGGATGCTGAGGACCGCTTGGCGCACCTGCTTCGGCGAGGCTTGTCGCTTCGCTTCGGATTGTTCGAGCGAAGGGTCATCGATGCTCGGTTTTGCATGCGGGGTGCGAAGTTCGACCCATAATTTCCACGCCACCCAAACCAACAAGAGGCCGCCGATCAAGAGCAAGCCGGTGATTTGAAGGAGTTGTACGGTGATCGCCGCAAATCCTATCCTCATGACGGTTGCGGCGGCGATCCCGAAAAAGATGACCTTCGCGCGATATTCCCTAGGGAGCCCGGCGGCGGCCATGCCGATGACGATCGCATTGTCGCCGGCCAGCACCAAATCGACCAAAATCACCTGAAACAGGGCACTGAATTCGGCGGGGGAAACGATACTGAACAGGATATCCATCCGACTCCTTATCCATCCATGACATGATCGGCCATGACACGATCGGCAAAGCGAAGAAGAAAAAGCGAAGGAAAAAAAGAATGCCTTTTCGCTCGGTACGACAAAATCGGCTCTGGAGCGCCCCGCTCCCTTAGGTCAAAAGCGCTTCTTTCGAAAAGCCTAGGGCGAGGGTGAAATCGCCTGATGCAATCATCGAAACAAAAAACGCAAGGATAATCGATCGGATGGGGTCGACAGCGAATTCTCGATCGAACCCTCGTACCTCGCCTTTCTTTTTCGCTACCTTCCTTTCACCGGGCCAACCCCCTTTTCGACTCGAAACCCTCGTGCACCCACCACCCGAACAACGACGAAGCGAGCGCAACCGGCGGCGCATCGGCAGCCGGATCGGCCTTGCAGCCCTCCTTTGGCTGATGCGGGCGAGCGTGCGCCTGCCCCATCGGATGCGGATCGCTTGGGGCGCCGGAATCGGCTCGTTACTGCATCGGTGGGCCACGAAGCGCCGCAAGGTGGTGCGTAGAAACTTGGCGCTTTGCTTTCCCGAATTCAAGCCGGGGATGCGCGATCGGCTCGCTCGCGACCACTTTCGGGCGCTCGGCATGAGCCTGATGGAGACATCCCTGGCTTGGTGGGGAGACGATCCGAAGATCTTTCGGCGCGCGCGCATCATCGGCGCCGAGCATCTTGCCGATGCTCTTTCTCATGGCGAGGGCGTACTGCTCTTCGGCGGGCACTTCACCGCTTTCGAAATCGGCGGCCGGATATTGGCGAGGCGTTTTTCGGTCGCGGCGAGCTATCGACCGCACGACGATCCCCGTTGGGATGCAGTGATTCGAAAGGGTCGGCAACGATACCTCGAAACGCTGATCGAACATAAAAACATGAGAGGGATGATCCGCTATCTGCGAGGCGGGGGAATTCTATGGTATGCCCCGGATCAGAATTTCGGCGGCCCTCGAAGGGTGTTCGCTCGATTCTTTGCGCAAAGAGCGGCGACGACCACCGCCACTTCGTGGCTGATCCGAAGCAGCGGGGCGAGGGTGGTTCCCTATCTGTGTCGCCGCCGGGAAGACGACTCCGGATGGGATGTGATTCTCTCGCCCGCTTTGGACGGCTTTCCCAGCGGGGACGATCTGGCGGATACCGAACGCCTGAACACCATTTTGGAGGGTCATATCGAACAAAATATCGAGCAGTATCTTTGGATCCACCGTCGATTCAAGGATCGCCCCCCGGGGGAAAGCGATGTCTATGGCCCGGATATGCTGCGGGATTCGAAATGAGCGATGAGCCCTTCGCCGTCGGCATCGACGCCGCAACGCTTGGGCAAACAACTTTATATGGCGCAACGGGGCAGATACGGATAGAAGAGATGCGATCATTCGATCGATCCCCATCCGCGCTATCTTCGATCATCGAGGGATTGGCGAAAGATCCTTTCCATCCGGACCGTGAACTCCCGATCGATCGATTCGAATTTCCGGCGCGCCGAGCGAGCGATCCCCGCCAAGGATTCCTCCGATCGCCCCAATAGATCGACGATGATGCTCTCCAACGCATCGGGGTCGGCGAAATATTCATATCCGAGATTCTCAGGCCTTGATTGACGCCAAGGAATCACCAACCCTTCCCCGGGACCGACGAGTTCGGTCATCGGCGGGGCGTTGGTGGTCACCACCACCGCCCCGCAGGACATCCCCTCCAAGATATAGTGCCCCCAACCCTCGGCGCGGGAGGGACAAAGATGGATTCCACAGGAATTTTGGATATGCTGCATCTGGGCATCGTCGATATAGCCCCGCATCAAGGTGATATTGGAAGGCACGCTCGAAGGGGCCTTTTTTTCGGATTGCACCAAAACGAGTTCCGGCCACTCCGGATGCCTCGACCATAGATCGACGACCATCTCGGTCCCTTTATGCTTGCTATTTCCCGCGGCATGCAAAAAACGCTTCCATCGTTTATCCACCGACGCCAACTTGCGATCCCTCGAAGTGAATCCGGTATGGATACAAGGCGGTTTATATCGCGAAAATATCTCTTCGGCATGGCGGGTCTTGGCAAAGATCCTATCGACATATCGAAGACGATGGACATACCATTTTCTGAAAAACTCCTGATTGGGAAATAGCCAATGCCGATCCGCGGCATTGAGCCAAAGCCCCCGGATCCGCTCGAGATGGATCAGCGTATCGGCCACCTTTCGATTGCATAGAAAATCACGATAAGTGCGGCTTTTTCGATGCAGAACGCTCGATGTGGCGCCGATGGCATCGAGTCTGTCTTGCAATATCCTCACATCTTGCATCAAGCCATAAGCATTGATATCGACCACGAATGCGATTTCGTATCCGCTCACGATCGTTCTTCCCATAGTCGTTCGTAAACTTCGCAAAGACCTTGCACTTCCTTTTCCAAGGAAAATTTTTCCTGCACGTGAACCCTTGCGGCTCGCCCTTGGCGCTTTGCCGAATCCGGATCCTCCATATAGATTCGAATGGCTTGGCAAAGAGCATCTTTATCGCCCGCAGGGACGATGAGCCCGGTCTTTTCGGGCAGGATCATCTCGGCGTAGGAGCCGGCGTCGCTGGCCACCACCGCCGTGCCGCAGGCCATCGCCTCCAAGGGAGTCAGCCCGAAGCCCTCGTTGCGCGAGGGGGCGACGAATAACCGAAGATGACGGTAAAAGGGTCTGATATCCGGGATCTCGCCGATAAAGAGGATGCGCTTGCCAAGCCCGGCGTCATCGATCTCTCTTTTCAGCCCATCGAGATATCCTCGATGGTTCGGTCTCGTCGCACCGGCGATCAAGGCGATCCAATCCGGATAGGCCGGGAGCAACCGGATCATCGCGCGCACGAAGAGATCGCTTCCTTTTTGGTGACGGATGCGTCCGCAGCAGCCGATCGCAAAGCGCTCTCGGTGCGCTTGAAAGATCTCCTCTCGATCATTTTGCCGGGCATTTTGCAAAGTGCTTTGCGAGAAGGGCGAGAAACGCTCGCAATCCACTCCGTGGGGGATCACTCGATGCGGTCTATCGAGATAGCTGCCGGAGCGAACGCTGGTTGCGACCACCGCATCGACCCTCGCCATCAAGAAGCGGGTGAAGGATCGATGCCGCCTTTGCGCCGCCGAGGTGAATACGATCTTCAACGGGGCTTTGAAAAATACCTTCAAAATCAGACCCGCCAGCATTTCGATATTGCGCCTTGCATGCCAGATGCGAAAGGCGCGACCTGCAGGCTTTTTCAAAAGGCTCGGAAAGCGCCACCAAGCAATGGTCGGGATATCGGGTGGAAGCCCGGCCCCGAAAGCGGCGATATCGACCCTTTTTCGCTGATGCGGAATCAACTGCACGATGGTGCTGGTCACCCCCGAAAGGCGACGTTTGAAGTTGGTCGCAACGACCTCGACCTTTGAAATATCTAGCACCCTCGTCATGGTCTTGGCTGCGAATTCCGACTCAATATCGCACAAAAAACGATGAGATTGAAGAGGTGGAAACTATTGCTGATATCGTGAAAGAAGAGCAAATTCGTCATCCCCAGCATGATCGAGAAGATCGAGAATACCAAGGCCTCGTAGATCGACTCCCGCCGTCGGCCCTGCCCCCCGTAGCGCATAAGAAGAACCAAGGGGGCACTCGATACCGATATCAAGGCCATCACTCCCAACGCTCCGGCAGCCACGGCATGGGTGATGAATACATTATGCAGATGGGAGAAGGAGAAGGTCTGGGGGTTTCGTTCGATGCGGGCATAAAGCGCCGGGGCGAACGCTTGCTCCTCGTCGAGGGTGCGCTCGACGATCTCTTGGATATGAGGGGCGGCGGCGCCATAGCGATTTTGCGGGCCGTATCCGATGATCGGCTTTTCCTTCCATGCCGCCAAACCCGCCCGATACATGATCAGCCGGTGATGAAAGGCCGAGCGCTCCGCATCCCTTTCGAGATCGAGCAGCGACCAAAATGCGAAGGGGATCGGTGCGCTCCTTTCATCGACGGGGGAATGGAAGTCGCTCCACAGCACCCACGACGAGAGCAGCGCCGCCGCCACCACGGGCGGGGCGAGAAAGAATGCCGGTCGCCACCTCGATAGCCATCCGAGCAGGCAAGTGGCGGGCACGGCGAATACCGCGCAAGCCAGCAAAACGCCCCGGCCTTGGGCGAGAAAGGCGATCACCGCGATGCCCGCAAGGCATAGACCGACGCTCGCATATCTTTCGATCGGCGCCTTGCGCGGCATTTGTCCCACGCAAAGAAAGGAAAGGACGCCGAGCAAGGCCGAGAGGATCAACGGATTCCCGCTGAGCAGTTCGACCCGCCCGCTCCCCCAATATTCCCTTTCGAGGAGGGCGGCCAAGACGGTCAACGCCACCCCGATCATCGCCGCGCGGCTGACCCCGAGCCAAGTCAATCCTTGCGCCCGGCGGGGAAGAAGCAATGCGAGCGGGATCAGATAGATGAATTGCGAGAACGAGGCGATGGTGCGAAAAAAAGAGCCGTCGATACCCGCCAAGGCCCCGGAAAGAAGCATCACCACGCTGTAAAAGGCGAGCGCCGAAGCGAGATAGCGAGCGCTCAAAGGCGCCGCAGGCAGGGTCGAACGATGACGCCACAGATCGATCGAGGCCACCACGGCGGCGACGAAAAGCACCGCGGTGATGACGCTGCCGAGCATCGGAGCGGCGGCGATCGCGACATAGCAAAGGGTTGTCCAATACGAACGAGTCGCGCTCGAATCGGCAAAGGGGATCGATGGGCAAAGGGATGATCCGAGGTCTTCCCGGTGCATCCTTCTCGAGCGATCCGACGATGGATTCATCGACCATCACGAGGAAGGGGGGCTTACCGCCTCTTCCTCGAAGCCCGAACGATGCAGCCCGGCATAAAGACCGTTCTCGGCGATGAGATCCGCATGGGTGCCGCATTCGACCACCTTGCCTCGATCCATCACCGCGATGCGATCCGCATTCTCGATGGTCGAGAGTCGGTGGGCGATCACCAGCGTGGTGCGCCCCTTGCGCAGGGTATCCATCGCCTCTTTGACATGGCGCTCGGCTTCGCCGTCCAACGAGGAGGTCGCCTCGTCGAGGATCAGGATCGGGGCATTCTTGAACATCGCCCGGGCGATGGCGATGCGCTGGCGCTGCCCCCCGGAAAGGCTCACCCCGCGCTCCCCGACCGGGGTATCGAAGCCTTGGGGCATCGCCTCGATGAACTCCAAGGCATGGGCGGCTCGAGCGGCATCGCGAATCGCCTCCGATGATGCCCGATCACAAGATCCGTAGGCGATATTGGCGGCAACGCTATCGTCGAAGAGCACGATCTCCTGACTCACGAGCGCGATATTGGCACGCAACGAATCCAATGTCAGTTCGGGCAGGGGCACTCCATCGAGACGGATCTCGCCGCGATGGGGATCGTGAAAGCGCGGCAAGAGGCTCGCCAAGGTGGTCTTGCCGCTCCCCGAGGGACCGACCAAGGCGATCGTTTCCCCGGGCATGACATGCAGCGAGATGCCATCCAAGGCCGGCGGCCCCGAACGTCGATAGCGAAAGCCGACCCCGTCGATCGCGATCTCGCCCTTGGCCCTTCCAAGGCGCTGCCGACCGCGATCCCTTTCGACCTCTGCGTCGATCAAGGCGAAGACGGTGATGGCCGCCGCGATACCCTTTTGCAAGGGGGCGTTGACGCTCGTCAACCGCTTGATGGGGGAGAACAGCAGCGCCATCGCGGTGAAAAAACTCACGAAATCACCGATGCCCATCGCTTGCGCGGAAAAACGCTTCGCGCACAGGATCAGGATCAGTGCCAATGCCAATGCGATCACCATCTGGGCGATGGGAGTGGCCGCGGCCGAGAAAGCGGCGAAACGAATCTGGAATTGACGGGTGCGATCGGCGGCGTTCTCGAAACGATGCATTTCGCGCCGGCGCCCGGAGAAGATCTTGACCACCTTGTGTCCTTCGATGCTTTCTTGGAGGACGCGGGTGAGCTCGCCCATCGTTTGCTGCAATCCTTGGGACATTCGCCGCAATCGACGGCTGAAGTAGAGGGTGAGCGCCGTCACCACCGGGGCGCTGGCGAGCACGATCAGGGTCAAGACCAGATCGATCCAGAGCATCCACCCGATCAGACCGACGACGACGACGCTGTCTCGCACCAATACCGTGACCGCGCGCGTGGCGGCTTCGGTCACCTGCTGCACATCGAAGGTGATGCGGGAAATCAAGGTGCCCGAAGGAACGCCGTCGCAAGCGGCGGTGGGGATGCCGAGCAGGCGATCGAACATCTCCCGGCGCAAATCCCTCACCAAGCGCGCCGCCACCGATTCGAGGGCGTAGGCGGAAACGAAGGCGGACAGTCCGCGCACGAAAAACAGGGCCAGAAAGAGAGCGGCATAAAGGGGCATGGCTTCGATCGACCCCCCCTCGAAACCATCGGTGATGCGTTTCAAGATGGCAGGGATCGCAGGTTCGGTCAGCCCCAAAACGATCATCGCCGCGATGCCGGTGGCGAATGTCCCCCGGTAGGGCAGAACGTGGCTTATAAGGCGTAGATAAACGGCCTTGCCGGAGGGGGTCGGCGCCGATCCATCCAAGACGGCGAAAGCGCTTTCGGATACGCTTTCCCGCGCTTCGGCTTCGACTTCGGGCGGGGATCCGCGCATCGAAAAAGGAGGGGGAGGGGGATGCCGCCTACGCCTCGAGCGTGAAATGCGCACCGCAGTAAGGACATTGTGCGGATCCACTGCCCTCGATGGGAAGGTAGACCTTGGGATGCGAATTCCACACCGGCATTCCCGGCATCGGACAGCTAAGCGGCAAATCGGCGCGAGAAACCTTGTAGCGATCCTTCATATCGCCCCGGTCCGAAGGATCGGACGGGGAGTGTGATCGCTCGTCATGGGATTCGGGCGCAGGGGCGGCGGAGGTGGTAAGCAAGGCGATCGACCTCTATCGAATCATCGAAATACCGTCAACGGAAAATCCCGGGCAAGCGCGCCGATTTCATATCCCTACGGACCTCGAAGCGGATCGGGATGCTCGGGGATATCTTGCGCGAACGAGCCCTTGGATACGGATACCCGAAAAGGATTTTCACCGAATCTCTTGCGAGATCGAAGGGCGAGATCGATTCATGGAATCGGATCGCTTCGATGCACGTCCCGCCGGTCGCCGATTATAGCCGCCCGGGATCGCCCGAGCCCTTGACCATCTCGCGTAAAGGCCATGGGGCGATGCGCACCGGCGCAGATGGAGTCGCACTTGGAGTCGCTTTCGCGATCCTTCGAGCCTTGGCTCGCCGGAATCGCTTTTCAGTCATCCATCATGGTTTTCCAGATCCGCGTGACTTTTTCGGGGAAATCACCGAATTCCCCCTCGTCGACGAGACCGGGATTTTCCAGGAAATAGAGCTGGTGCCATCGGCGGCGATAGGCGAGATAGGCCGCAGCGAGAGTGCGGATATCCTCGGAGGGCATCAGGCCTGCGGACTCGAAACCCTCTAGCAAGCGGATATTGTCGGTGAAATCGATATCGTCGCCGAGCAGGCTCGAACCCCGGCGCAGCACGACATATTGCACCAGGAATTCGATATCCACGATACCCCCTTCCCCTTGCTTGATATCGAAGACACCCGGGGTACGCACCGCAAGGTTATCCCGCATCTTGTGGCGCATGCCGCGCACGTCTTCGAGCAGGGTCGCATCATCGCGCTCGCGCAGCAGGATCTCGCGCCGAAGGGCTGAAAAACGCTTCCCCAAAGCCAAATCCCCCGCCACCGGGCGGGCGCGCACCAAGGCCTGATGCTCCCACGTCCAAGCGCTCTCTCGCAAATAAACGCCGTAGCCATCGAGGCTGTTGACCAACACCCCCTTGCCGCCATGAGGGCGCAACCTCGGATCCACCTCGTACAGGATCCCTTGGGGGGTAACGGTGGTCAGGATGTGGATCAAACGCTGGGTCAAACGGGCATAGAAGGTGGAGAGATCGGTGGGACGTTTTCCGGTCGTCGTCGCCGTCGAATCGTCATCGTGGATGAAAACGAGATCCAAATCGGAACCATAGCCGAGTTCGATCCCTCCGAGCTTGCCGTAGGCGATGATCAGATAGGGCGGGGAAACGACATTCTCGGGAAGGGTTTGCGGGCGACCGTAGCGCTTGACCATATCCCGCCACGCCAGCTTGACCGCCGCTCGCAAGGTCTCCTCGGCGATATATGTCAGATAATCGCTGACCTTCATCAGCGGGGCGTTTTGCGATACATCCGCCGCCGCCACCCGCAGCAGATTGGCTTGTCTGGCCCGCATCAGACCGTTCAGCTCCTCCTCGTGATTGGGCTCGTCGGGTAGTTCTCGAACGATATCGGCGGCGATACCGGGAGGCTCGGGCGGGGTGTAGAGGGTCTTCGGATCGAGCAGTTCGCTCAGCAATGCCGGGTCTCGAGCGAAGATGCGAGAGAGCCTCGAGCTTGCGGCGCAAAGTCGCACGAAATGCGACAGGGCGACGGCTCGTTCGCAAAGCAGCACGAAGTAGACGCTGCGACCGCAGATCGACTCCACCACCCCCATCACCCGCTCGAGGGTCTCGATGACGTTGTCGCACTTGGCGATTTCCCGCAGGAGATCCGGAGCCAAGCGCACCAAGCGCTCTTGCGCGATCATCCCCTTGGTGCGCGAGATCACGATCGAGCGGGATTTCTCGATCGCCTCCCACACCGCTTCCGGGTCATCGAAGCCCGCCCGAGCGAGGCTCTCTCGCTCCGACTCGGGGTCGGCATCGGCCGATTCTTGCGAGAAAAACGAGCCCAAGGGATCGTCTTCCTCTTCATCGCCGCGTTTTTCCTCACCGAAGACATGGGCGAACTGCGCCGCGACCGCCTCGCGGTGGCGATTCAACCGCTCGTAGAAACGCTTCCAGTCGGCATCGCCCATGCCGACGGCGATTCGAAGCCGCTCTTCATCGCTTTCGGGCAGGATATGCTCTTGGCGATCCGCCACCTGCTGCAAACGATTCTCCGCAGCGCGTAAGAATCGATAGGCGGCGATCAGATTCCTTACCGCCTCTTCGGGGAGCAATCGCAGCTCGCCGACGAGGGTAAGAACCCGAATCAGCTGCCGATGACGAAGCCTCGGCGTACGACCGCCTCGAACCATCTGAAAAGCCTGGGCGGTGAACTCCACCTCCCGAATCCCCCCGGTGCCGTGCTTGATGCTGTCCTCCATTCCCTTGAGGACCACCTCTCGCTCCATCACCGTCTTGAGTTCTCGCAAGGATTGCAAGGTCGCGAAATCCAAGTAACGGCGGTAGACGAAGGGCCGAAGTTCGTCCATGAATTCCGCGACCAGCACCTGATCGCCGCTGACGGCGCGAGCGCGGATCATGGCGTAGCGCTCCCAATCGCGCCCGTGATTGCGGTAATACTCCTCCATCGGCCCGAAGGCGATCGCCAACGGCCCTTGGCTTCCGAAGGGGCGCAAACGCATATCCACCCGGTAGACGAAGCCGTCTTTCGTATGCTCTCCCAAGGTTCTTATCAGCGATCGCGCCAGTTGCACGAAGTAGCGCTCGTTCTCGACGCTGCGCCGCCCGCCTTCGGTCTGACCGTTTTCCGGCCAGGTGAAGATGAGGTCGATATCGGAGGAGAAATTGAGCTCGCTCGCGCCGAGTTTTCCCAAAGCGAGCACGACCATTTGCTGGGGCTTGCCGCTCGTCTCCCCGATGGGGGTGCCGAGCCTGACGCGCTGCATCTCGTGGAGCCGACGGGTGGCGGAATCGATCATCGCATCGGCCAATTCCGAGGTATCGCGCAAGGTCTCGTCGAGGGGGGCGAGCCCCCCGATATCCCGCCAAGCGATACGCACCATCTCCCGGCGGCGGAAACGACGCAGGGACTCCATCAAATCCTCGATCGAGGTGGCATCCTCGATGGCTTGCTGCACCCGCACCGCGAAGGGGATGCCTCCACCGAGATTGGAATCCTCCGCCGAAGACAGAGAATCGCCCGGATAGGAGATCGCCAGATCTCCGCTTTTGAGAAGATCCTCCAAGAGCTCGGGGTGGCGAAGACAGCTGGTGAAGACGAAATCGGAGCAGGCGAGAACCCGTCGGGCATCGCCGGGCATGGCGGCGAGGTCTCGGGAGCTCACCTCGCGCAGCTCGGCCAGACGATCGCTGGCGGTGAGCATCAACGAGGGCGGCAGGGAGGCATCGCCCCGCCAAGACGAGGGCTTTTCCATCGCATCGATTTTCGCTGCACCCATCGCTCTATCGCCTCGCTCCGGTGAACTCGTTATTTCGAGGATTTGGATATGAAGATCTGGATATTGAGAATAACGATATTCCGGCGATGCCCCAAATCAAGGACAGGCACTTCGTCGTTGGCGTTTGCATCTCGACGGTGAATCCGATGCCGGCGTCGAGGCATCATCGAGGCCACATCCGAAGCGGACCGCATAAAGCCATCGAGGACGACGCCCCCCTTCGAGACCGGATCGAGCGCCCTCGCTATTGCGTCCACGGCCACCGAGAGGATGCCGGGATGAGGTGCCGTGCCTGATCAACCGACGATCAATTTGATGGTGCCGGCGGCGATCGTTCCGACGATGATGTAGTTGGAGACTTCCATCCGGCCGAGCCTTCGGTCAATGTTTTTCACGGTCTCTTCCATCACTCGAATTCCGACCTCGTGTTCATTGAAGAGCCTGTCGATCATCTCTTGCTTGTCGTGTTCACTCATCGACTTGCGCCCTTTATCTCAACCAAGACCGGTGGGCGGATCCGGACCATGCGATCCTGCTGACCTGTACTGTCCTTTTCGTTCTCATCGCTCTCCTGACGGCCTCGGCGATGGCATCGTCGACGATCTTTCGTCGGATCGTATATCGGCACTATACATCTGTCCAGAAAAAGCGATGCTCGCAAGATTCGAAAGAGCGGCAATAATCCGACACCTTCGCTTGAAAATCGGCGATCTGAAAAAAACGATCCGAGGCGACAATTCCCATCGGGATCGCCGATGAATCGAAAAACGCTCTTCATCGCTTCGCAAAAAAAAGGATTGAGCACCGTGCGCCGACCGAATTTCGAATCCGGGACGATCTGGACGCAAGACAATCTCTTGGTTCTGCAAGGGATCGACAGCGAATGCATCGATCTGATTTACTTGGATCCCCCCTTCAATTCCAACAAGGATTATGCCGCCCGGATCGACAGCAAGGCCGACGGCGCCGAATTCAGTGATCGCTGGACACCGAAGGCGGTCGCAAAAGAACGAATCGATCTCATCGAAGCCAAGCATCCGATGTTATATCGAGCGATCCGGGCCGCGCAACGAGACTCCGATACCGCCTATCTCTTTTATATGGCCTTGCGTTTGCTGGAGATGCATCGGATATTGAAGCCCACCGGGAGCATCTGGCTGCACTGCGATCCGACCATGTCCCATTATCTGAAAATCGTCATGGATGCGATCTTCGAAAAAGAAAGATTCCGAAACGAAGTGGTATGGTGCTATACCGGCCCCGGCTCCCCCGGGGGACGCCAGTTCAACCGGAAGCACGATTGCCTGCTGTGGTATTCGAAAGGCGATCGCTGGACCTTCAACAAAGATGCGGTGAGAATTCCCTACAAAGACGGAAAGCCCCATGTCGGCGGTTGGAATATGAATGCCGAGGAGGCGAAGCGCTACGGGGATCGAGGGAAGATCCCCGAGACATGGTGGGCGGATATCGCGGTCGCGATCCGAAGTTCGAAGGAGAATGTCGGCTATCCCACGCAAAAGCCCTTGGCCTTGCTGCATAGAATCATCGGGGCCAGCAGCAACGAGAACGATATGGTTTTGGATCCATTTTGCGGCAGTGCCACCGCCTGCGTGGCCGCGGATATCCAAAATAGGCGATGGGCGGGGATCGATATCTCACCGAAGAGTTGGGAGATGGTCGATGAGCGGCTACGGGGACGGCAATCCTCTTGCGAGCGCCCTCGATATCACCGGCTGGATATCCCCCGAAGGACGGATCCGACCCTCTTGCGGCGATGATTCGGGGACTCGCGCGATGGCCGACCAAGCCCGCGGGTCGGATTCTTCTGCTTGACGGGAATAGGGTGCTACGAAGCGAAATTCGCCCCCGAGTCAGGTCGGGGCGGCGATGCGCAGCTCCCGATGACCCGACCGGCATCGAGGATGCGAAGCAATCCCGGCCGGTCAATGCCCTCGGCGGTGCGCCGGCGATCGATAGGGACCATAATCCGCAAAAAAGAATTCGCGGATGGGAATCCCTAATCCCGAACAACCCCTGGGGCGCTCATGGGATACTTCGAGGGAGCGCTCTTCGGGACGTCGATTCAAGATGTCGACATCCTTCGATTGCCTGCGGCGTTTTCGCCGACCACCTCGATCGGGGATCGTGCAATGAACCATGTTTTCACCCCTCCCGAAGCCTCGAGCCTCGCCGTCGCCGACAGCGACTTGCGATTCCCGGTGCGCCGAGTCTATTGCGTCGGCCGCAACTATGCCGCTCACACCCGCGAAATGGGACACGATCCGGATCGAGAGGATCCTTTCTTCTTCCAAAAGAATCCCGATTCCCTGCTGCCCGGCGGATCGATCCTTCCCTATCCTCCGGCTTCGAAAGATCTTCATTTCGAGATCGAACTGGTCTGCGCCCTCGGGCAAGGAGGGGCGAAGATCCCCACCGATCGAGCCCTCGATCATATTTGGGGCTATGCCGTCGGTATCGACATGACCCGCCGCGACCTCCAAGGCGAGGCGAAAAAACTCGGCCGCCCTTGGGAGGCGGGAAAATCCTTCGATCACGCCGCACCGTGTTCTCGGGTGCATCCGGTGACACGCACCGGGCATCCGACGAAGGGGCGTATCTGGCTGGAGGTCAACGGGAAGATCCGGCAGGACGGGGATCTTGGCGAGTTGATCTGGCCGGTTGCGGGCATCATCGAGCGGCTTTCTTCCCTTTTCACCTTGGCGGCGGGGGATCTGATCTTCACCGGCACCCCGGCCGGGGTCGGGGCGGTGGAACGCGGGGATGTGATGGTCGGGGGGGTCGAGGGGATCGACGAAATTCGAATCGAAGTGGGATAGAAGAAGTGGGGTAGAAGAAGCGGGCCGGGTTCGCACCGACGGATCCTGCCAATCCATCCGACAACTCGAGAAATCCGAAGCTTTGATTCCTCCGGCGATCCATCCAATGACGAACGATAACGACCATCACCCGTCGCAGTTCTCCTTGAACGACGAACAACGGGCTCTGCGGGAGCGGGCGCGGACCCTCGCCCTCGAGGTGATCGCGCCTCGAGCGGCGCACGTGGATCGCAGCGAGGAATATCCTTGGGAGAATGTCGAAGCCTTGCGCGAAGCGGGCATGATGGGGATGACCATCCCCGTCTCCTACGGCGGTCGAGGATCGAGCTTCCTCGATGCCTGCATCGTCATCGACGAGATGGCGCAGGTCTGCGGCGTAACCGGGCGCATCGTGGTCGAAGCCAATATGGGGGCGATTTCGGCCTTGATGCACTACGGAACCGAGGCTCAAAAGCGGCTGGGCGCACAATCGGTGCTGGCCGGCGACAAACCCGCCATCTGCATCACCGAGCCCCAAGCGGGCAGCGCCGCCGGCGAGATGTCCACCCGCGCCGACCGCCGCGGCGATGTCTATGTCGTCAATGGCATGAAGCACTGGATCACCGGCGGCGGGGTATCGCGCCTGCACTTGATTTTCGCGCGGGTTTTCGACGAGCGAGGGAAGGAAGAGGGGATCGGAGGATTCATCGCGATCCGCGGCGAGACCGCGGGGCTCGAAATCGGCCCTCGCGAACCGACGATGGGATTGCGCGGCATCCCGGAAACCGTCATCCGCTTTCGGGACATGGAAATCCCGAAAGAGCGCGTCCTATTTCCCCCGAGAGGATTCGGCCGCGGCTTTGCGGATCTGATGAACGCCTACAACTCGCAGCGGGTCGGAGCGGCGACGGTGGCTTTGGGGATTGCCGATGGCGCCTACAAACTGGCCCTTGACTATGTCGGCGAACGCGAGCAGTTCGGGCGGCCGATTGCCGAATTCCAAGGGCTGCAATGGATGCTTGCGGATATGAGCATCAAAATCGCCGCCGCCCGAGCGATGGTGCGATCGGCGGCGGCGAGCGCGAACCCCTTCCCGGATATGACCTTGGCCGCCCAAGCCAAGATATTCTCCTCGGAGATGGCGATCCGGGTCAGCAACGACGCCCTGCAATGCTTCGGGGCGCGGGGATATTCCCGCCGGCTGCCGCTGGAGCGGATGGTGCGCGATGCCCGGATGTTCACCATCGGGGGCGGAACCGCGCAGATCCTGCGCACCGTGGTGGCATCGCGCATCTTGGGCCGCAAACTGCCGCAGACCCGGGATGGATATATCCGCCAAGCGACCTAGCGGCGATGGTTCGAAGCGTCGATTCGATCCCTCGATCCGGCATGGGCGGGATCGACGAGCCCGTCGAACATCGATTGCATCGGGGATATCGAAGGCGGGGATAGCGGGAGATATCGAGGGCAAGGCTACCCGAGCGTGACGCCAAGGGGCGATGCAAAAAAGCCGCCGGTCTCGACAAGCGGGGATCGACGAAAAACGACCAAGAGCAAGCGAAATCGGCGACAAGCGTGAAGGTGGCCGAGGCGGATAGGACCAAACGGCAATCCACCTCGCCGCCACTTCAATCCTCGCACATCGCTCGCTGCAAGTGTGGCTGCATGCGTGGCTGCATGCACCGAGGAAGCCAAGCCTTTTTCAATCGTCACCCGCAACCCTTTTCTTTCGACCCTCCTTGATCACCCGGATCCATCATAGCCGATGAGCCCCGCCCCCTTGAAACTCGACTTCCTCGCTTGGAAGCTCCTATGCCTGCTGGCGATCTTATGGGGCATGTCCTTCATTTTGATGGAAATGGTCTTGAAGACCCAAGCCCTCGGACCTACTCTGAATGTGCCATTCTTT
>JFBG01000054.1 GCA_000583135.1 Thioalkalivibrio sp. HK1 | reverse complement strand
GCAAGTGATCAGCCGCCCGCCATTGAGCGAGGCCGGAAATGCTTCTTGCGCCACTTCGCCCTCGCCGACGATCGGATAGGCCCACAGGCGCGCGCCCTCGGTCTCCGCGACATAAAGGGTTTTTTCGTCCGGTGACAGGCCGACGCCGTTCGGGGTCAGCATCGGGTGGATGGCCTCGCAGATCATGCTGCCATCCGCGCGGGCGTAATAGATCCCTCCTCGATCCATATCGCGCTTGCGGACCTTGCCGAGATCGCTGAACCAAAAGCCCCCGCTTCGATCGAAGACGATATCGTTGGGTCCCTTGAGGGGGTGGCCGTCGCAGGAGTCGTAGAGGATTTCGACGCTCCCGTCGGCGAGATCGACGCGCTCGATCCTCCCGCCGCTCCAATCATCCGCTTGGGCCACGGGTCGGCGGCGTCCGGCGGCATCGATCTCCCAGCGAAAGCCGCCGTTATTGCAGATATAGCATCGACCGTCGGGTCCGATGGCGGCACCGTTGGGTCCGCCCCCGGTCTCGGCGACGATTTCGCGATCGCCGTTCGGCAAAACCCTGGTGAGGGTGCCGCGGGCGATTTCCACCAAGAGCACGCTGCCGTCGGGCATCGCGATCGGTCCTTCCGGAAAGAGCAAGCCATCGGTGATGACATCGAAGGATCGCATGAAGGCTCCTTTTCGATCGGCTTTGCGCTCTTTGTGCCCGGCCGATCAGCCGGACGATCGGCTAGAAGATCAGATTGACCATCGGGATCAAGATAGCCAGAAAGAGCAGGGTCATGAAGCCCCCGGCGCGCATGAAATCCGCCACCCGATAGCCGCCCGGCCCCATGATCAAGGCGTTGACCTGATGGGTGGGGATGATGAAGGAGTTGGAGGCCGCCAAGGCCACGACCAAGGCGAAGACCGCAGGATCGCCCCCGGCGCCCAAGGCGATATTGATGGCCAGGGGCACCAGCAGCACCGTCGCTCCCACATTGGACATCAGCAAGGTGAAACCGGTTGCCAAGGCCGCCAGCGCAAGTTGCAGCACCCAGATCGGGACATCGCCCATCGCTTGCAGGGTGATTTGCGCGATCCAAGCGGCGGTCCCGGTGGTATCCACGGCGATCCCCAAGGGCAGCAGGCTTGCGAGCAAGAAGACGCTTTGCCAGCCGACCGATTGATAGGCCTCGTCGATGGTGATCACCCCGCTTGCGATCATCCCCACCGCCCCGGTCAGCAGCGCCAAGGACAGGCGCATGTCGCTGAAAAGCGCAAGACCGATGGCCAGCAGGAAAAACCCCAAGGCATGATAGACGCGATTGGGGCGGACCACCTCGTGGGGGTAGTTGGTTACCACGACCACCGACCGATTCTGGGCCAGCCGATGCAGATCTTCCCAGTCGCTGTGCAGCACGAGGGTATCGCCTTCCTCGATCGAGACTTGGGAGATATCGTGGGTGATGGTCTCCTCCCGGCGCCGGATCGCCAACACTTGGATGCCGTAGTTCTTGCGCATCTGCAATTCCCGGACCGTCCGGCCCGCCATCTCCGAGGCCGGGGGGATCACGATCTCCGAAATCCCGGAGTGGGAGGGATTGAGCGTTTCGAGAAAAACTTCCAAGTTGGTGGCCAAGGGTAGGCCGGTCGATTCGGCGAACTCCTCCACCTGCTCCGCTTCGCCCATCAGAGCGAGGGTGGAGCCGGCGGGGATGGTGTAGTCCATCGGGGGTTCGAGAACGGTCTCTCTACCCGAGCGAATCGCCAAGATCCAGACATTCCCCTTGGCGTTCTCGGCATCGCGAATGGTTTTATCGACCAAGGCGCTGTCGGCGGGCACGGTGGCCTCGAACATCATTCCATTGACGCCGTAGCGATCTTCGAAATATTTCGCGGTGGAGGCGGTATCGGCGGTGGCCTCGTGGGTATCCGGCAGCAGTCGAGGGGCCAAGAGCATGAAATAGACGATTCCCCCGATCAGCATCGTCATGCCGATGGGGGTGACGGAGAAAAGATGGAAAGCGGCCATCGGCTCCACCCCGGCGGGAAGGCGGGCATTGGCATTGGCGATCAGATCGTTGAGCAAGATGAGCGGGCTGGAACCGACCATGGTCATGGTGCCGCCCAAAATGGCGGAAAATCCCATCGGCATCAGCAGGCGAGAAAGGGGGATCTCCGCGCGGACCGAAATGCGACTGACCACCGGCAAAAAGAGGGCCGCGGCGCCGATATTTTGCATGAAGCTCGAGATCACCCCCACCGTGCCGGAGATGATGGGGATGATGCGTTTTTCGGTCCGCCCGCCGATGCGCAAAATGCGCGAGGCCAGCTGGGTCATGATCCCCGTGCGATCGAGACCGCCGCCCATGATCATGACCGCGATGATCGATATCACCGCATTGCTGGCGAAACCGTCGAATATTTCGGTGGCCGGGACCACCCCGGTGACCCCGATCAGGATCAAGATGATCAAGGCCGCGACATCCACCCGCACCACTTCCGAAACGAAAAAATAGATCGTGAGGCCCAAAATAAGAAGGACGGCCAGCATGTCCTGAGTGAAGGCTATCGGGGTCATCATGGGTATCGAGAGATAAAAATATTCCGCACTCGACGGCAAGAAGGTGCAAAGCCCGGATCGCAGAAATCGAATCGTTCCGAAAAGATCGTAAAGCCCGATGATACCGTCGTGAACTATCGATGGGAGTATCGCACAAGAATCCCTTGATAATAAAGGATGTTTCGGATTTTTTTCGCTTTTTTATGCAAAAAATCGAAGGTTTTTCGTTTTTTCACGATCGATGGAGCGTCTTTTTCGAAAAGGACCGGCCGCAAGGGATCGGCGGGCACCGATGGTTTGCGCAGACCGCTTCCAAGCGGTCGTTTTTTTCGATATAAGATGACAATGAACATAATATCCGGCGAATCCTCGAACTTAAGTACCGGCGGTTGACGAAGAACGACCATGCAAACACTGCGAGCGTTTTTGCTGACTCGACACTGGCGAGATACCCCGAAAGGGCTTGAGATCTCCTTGTGGGCGACCACCGATGCCGGTCCTTTGCGTATTTTGTTGAACCAAGAGGATGCGGTTTTCTTCATCCCCGGCTCCACGCAAGCGATCGAAGGCGGATGCAAGCGGCGCTCGCTGACGCTTTCGACCTTTGCCGGTGTCGACGTCGACGGGCTCTATTTCCGTCGGCAAAGCGATCTGATCGAGATGCGATCCAAACTGCAGGGTTTGGGTATCGAGACCTTCGAATCGGATATCAAACCGGTGGATCGTTTCTTGATGGAGCGTTTCATCACCGCAGGTTTTGCCGCTCGAGGTCGAACGGTGCGGCGCAATGGCTATTTGGAGATGCGCAATCCGGCGGTTCGAAAAGACGATTATCGCCGCCCCCCGACTCGAGTGTCGCTCGATATAGAGACCGAGGGCCTGGACGGAGCGCTTTATTCGGTGGCGCTGTCTTCGAAGGCGGACGAGCGGGTGTTGATGGTCAGCGACAAGCCGGTGCATTGCGACGATGTCAAGGTGGAGGTCTTCATCGACGAGCGCGAATTGCTGCATCGCCTTTTCGCTTGGTTCGCCGAGCACGACCCCGACATGATCATCGGCTGGAGCGTGGTCGCCTTCGATCTCGATTTCATCGCCCGTCGCTGCGAGCGACTTTCGATACCCTTCGACCTTGCGCGAGGCGGCGAGCGATCGGTGGTGCTGCGCCCCGGCGATCGTTCGGCATTGCATATCGCCCGCATCCCCGGGCGGGTGGTCCTCGACGGCATCGAGAGCCTGCGCGGGGCATTTTGGTCCTTCGAATCCTTCGATCTCGAATCCGTGGCGCGCGCGCTCTTGGGAAAGGGCAAGAGGATCGATCAGGTGGAGGATCGGGTATCGAAGATCAGCCACCTCTACCGGCATGATCGCCCTCGCCTTGCGGCCTACAACATCGAGGATTGTCGCTTGGTGGACGCGATCTTCGAGCGCACGGATCTGGTCGAATTCTCGATGCGACGGGCGGAGTTGACGGGGCTCGGGATGGATCGCTACGGGGGGTCGGTCGCCGCCTTCGACAACCTCTATCTGCCGCGGCTGCATCGGGCGGGAAGGGTGGCTCCCGATGCCGCCGGCGCTCCCGTCGGGGAAAGCCCCGGGGGCTATGTATTGGATTCCAAGCCCGGTATTTACGATAACGTCCTGGTTTTGGATTTCAAAAGCCTCTATCCGAGCATCATCCGCACCTTCGGCATCGACCCTTATGCCCTGCATGCCCCGGGCGAGGATCGGATCGAGGGCTTCGCCGGCGCATCCTTCGCTCGCAAGGGGGCGATCCTGCCGGGGATCGTGCAGGACTTGTGGGATGAGCGAGACCGGGCCAAGGCCAAAGGCGACGGGGCGATGTCGCAGGCCACCAAGATCCTGATGAACTCTTTCTATGGAATCTTGGGAGCCGCCGGTTGCCGTTTTCGCGATACGCGCCTTGCCAGCAGCATCACCCGGCGCGGTCATGAAATCATCCGCCGGACCCGGGATGCGATCGAAGGGGAAGGATTGAACGTGATCTACGGCGATACGGATTCGCTCTTCGTATTGCTCGGATCGCAAGTCAGCGAGGAAAAAGCGGGGGTTTGCGGATCCCGCCTGTCATCGAAACTCAATGAAAAGTGGAAGCGTTCGATCCGCCAGGAGCATGGACTCGAATGCCATCTCGAGATCGAATTCGAGACCCATTTCCTGAAATTCCTGATGCCCACCGTTCGAGGCGACGTCGCCGGCAGCAAGAAGCGCTATGCGGGCTTGATACGCAACGCCGAGGGCGAATACGAGCTGATCTTCAAAGGTCTCGAGAGCGTACGCACCGATTGGACGCCGCTGGCCCGCAGTTTCCAAAGAGAACTCTACCGGCGAGTCTTCATCGGCGAGCCCTTCGAGGACTACATTCGCTCAATCGCCGAGGAAATGCTCCAAGGACTGCACGATGAATCCTTGGTCTACCGCAAGCGCTTGCGACGCCGGCTATCGGAGTACACCCGCAACGCTCCGCCCCACGTACAGGCGGCGCGCAAGCTCGGCACGGAAAAAAGACTGCGCCATGTGCGCTATATCGTTACTTCGAACGGCCCGGAGCCGGTTCGGCCGGGCCATCCCTTGCCTCGTCCGGATTACGAACATTATCGAAGCCGCCAACTCGCCCCCGCCGCCGACGGGGTGCTGCATTTTTTGGATACGAGTTTCGAGGCGATCACCGATCGGCAAATGGCGATCTTCGATTGAGGGCGTCGTCGATCTCGCAAGGCGAAGATCTGAAAAGCGCATCGCTCAAGCATCGGCGATTGCGCTTTCGGCACGAAGAGACCTTGCCCCGAGGTTCATCGATCATCCGACGGGAACGCCGATCAGAAGCGGGTGCAAGAAGACGAAGAGCGCATAGAGTGCAAGTCCGCCGACGATCACGATCACATCGTTGAGAGGTTTGGGCGGCAATGCGGGGATGGCGCGAGGGGTGCGGTATCTCATCGAGAGGAGATCGCCCACCGACCACACCAAAAACCCTCCGAAGAGCAGCAGATCCGGCGCGGTGCCGTTGGCCAGCAAATGGGCGAAAGCCCAGACCTTGGTCGCCGCCAGCATCGGATGCTTGATTCGAGCCTTGATGCGCCCCGGGAAATAGGCCGCCAGGAACAAGGGGAAGACGAAGAGCATCAGCAACGAGGAGACGATGGAAAGCGAAGGAGAAGGTCCCCAAAAATGTTGGTAGACACCCTCGGCTCTTGCATCCCCGTATCCGTTGATGATCAGCACGAAGCCGATGATGGAGATCACGCTGTAGATCGCCCGCCAACCATGACCCAAGCGCTCGGCGGTGCGATCTCGCCACGCCGGGGCGACGATCGAAACCGAATGGACACCTAAAAAGAGCACCAATCCGATGATCAACGATGTCATGACCGCTTCCCTCCTTGCGCTTTTGAAATCATCCGATCTTTTGCCCGGATCACCGATCATCCAAACGATGGATCGAGCCCTCGATCCGGATACTTGATTCGGATTCTAAACCCTCGGTCGAGGGCGCAAAGATAAGGATGGTGCAAAGAGAGCGGGGCGCAAAGAAAAGACGATGCCGATCGTCGGAGCATGTCATCGGAGATCGATCCTCGTTCTTCCCCGCTCGCCCCCTCGCCGATTTCTCGGGATCGGACGATATCCGAGGGGAGATGGGGAGGATCGCCGGCGGATCGAAAAAAACCCGCCATGAATTGAACAAATGATGCTCCTCGTGGTCAATGATCGAAAGAGAGTCTTTGATAGCGGGCATCGATATTCGAATCGGTCGATAGCGATCCAAGGGATCGCATCGTCGGCATCTCGATCATCGTTTGAAGGGTCGAACGGGATCCTTCGGAGTCTCTTGCGATGAATACGAAGCAGAACCGGAATCGACAGCGCATCGCCGAGGAAGCGGCCAAGTGGATGATCGAAAGCGGTAGCCTCGATCACCGAATGGCCAAACTCAAGGCGGCGCAGCGTCTTCGTACCAAGCCTTCGGGGTTACCGCGCAATCGCGAGATCGAGGATGCGAGGATCGAGCGTCGGCGGATTTTCGATGACGAAGGGCAAGGGCGTTTGGAGGGCTTGCGTCGATGCGCCCTCGAAACGATGCAGTTGCTCGAACCCTTCGGTCCGCGTTTGGTCGGCCAGGTCCTCGAAGGCGATGTCGACCACCACAGTGAAATATGCCTCCATCTTTTTTGCGATCCGCCGGAGGAGGTCGCGCTCTTTTTGATCGAGCGCCGTATCCGCTACCGGGAGAGCGAGGCCCGGCTTCGCTTCGATGCCGGGGGCGATGTCGTATCCCTGCCCGCATTTCTCTTTTCTTCCAAGGACATGCCGATCACCTTGATCGTCTTTTCGGGCCGATTGCATCGGCGCGTTCCGCTGGGATCGGTGGACAACCGTCCGGTGCGGCGCGCCAAGATCTCAGCGGTGGCGGCTCTGTTGGCGGAATTCCCCTCGCCCGGCGAAGGCTCGCAATCCTACGAAGGAGCGCCTTGATGCACCGCCTTGCAAAGACGACGGTGATGGCCGAGGCCATCATCCAAGTGGCGGTGCCGACCCCGCTGCGGCGCCATTTCGACTATCTCCCCCCCTTGGCGATCCCCGGATCGTTCCCGATTCGCAGCGGAATGCGGGTGCGAGTGCCTTTCGGGCGCACCGCCGCCATCGGAATCGTGATCGGGATCGCCCGAAAAAGCGATTTGCCGATCACCAAACTCAAGCGGGTGCTCGATGTGCTCGACGAAGAGCCCTTGCTTGACCAATCGATGCTCGATCTTCTGCGATGGGCGAGCGGCTATTTTCAGCATCCGGTGGGGGAGGTCGTCGTCGGCACCCTGCCTCGCTTGCTGCGTATGGGAAGGGGGCTGCATGCCTTCGCCTGCGATCCCGAGTACTCGATCACCGTCGCCGGCGAGCGAGCCCTCCATGAATCGAGCCTATCCGCCGCCCCGGTGCAAGAGCGCTTGTTGCGCCTGATCCGGGATCATGCCGGCGAGAGGGCCGGCGGGAATCGGGTTCGGGAACAGGCGCTCAAAGAGGCTTTCGTCGAGGCCGGAATTCCCAACTGGCGCCGCCCATTGCAGGCGTTGATCGACAAGGGCACCGTGGTGCGAGAACGAGACGAGGGGATCGAAAGAACCGATGCCGCAGCGGGAAAGAAATGCGATTTGCGCAAGACCCCCGTCCCTCATGCCGAGATTCCCCGTCTTGCGCAGCCCCAGGCAAAGCCTTGCGATCTCACCCCTTCCCCCTTGCGGATGAATGCCGATCAGATCGATGCCGCCGATGCGATATCGGCCCAAATCGGGCTTTTCGCCCCCTTCTTGTTGGAGGGGGTGACCGGCAGCGGCAAGACCGAGGTGTATCTTCGGGCGATCGAGGAAGTGGTGGCCGCCGGACGCCAAGCGCTGGTATTGATCCCCGAAATCGGCCTGACCCCGCAGCTCATCGCCCGCTTCGGCGAGCGCCTTTCCTGCCAAGTGCAAACCCTTCATTCAGGGCTTTCCGATGGCGAACGCCTGGCCGCATGGACCAGCGCCCGCGACGGCCAGGCCCAAGTGGTGGTGGGAACGCGCTCGGCGGTCTTCGTCCCCCTTGCCCGCCCCGGATTGATCGTGGTCGACGAAGAGCACGATCTCTCCTATAAACAGCAAGAGGGCTTTCGCTACTCCGCTCGCGATCTGGCGGTGATGCGGGCGCGCAATGTCGGCGTTCCCGTCGTGCTCGCCAGCGCCACCCCGTCCTTGGAGGCGATCGAGAATGTCCGGCGGGGGCGCTACCGGCACTTGGTGCTTTCGCATCGCGCAGGACATGCGCGGATGCCTCGTATCGATGTCGTCGATTTGCGTTCCCGTCCCTTCGCCCAAGGGTTGAGCGATCCCCTGATCGAGGCCATCGAGGATGCCCGATCCCGCCGTGAGCAGGTCTTGCTCTTCGTCAATCGCCGCGGCTACGCCCCTCGCTATCTATGTCATGGCTGCGGCTGGATCGCCGATTGCTCCCGCTGCGACGCCCAACTGGTGCTGCACCATGCCGATCGCCGCTTGCGCTGTCACCACTGCTTTTTCGAGCAGCCCCTCCTTCTTGCCTGCCCCGAATGCGGTTGCGAGGATCTGCGCAGTTTGGGGATCGGGACCGAGCGGGTGGCCCAAGCCTTGGAGGCGAGGATCGAGGGCTTGCGGGTGGCGCGCATGGATCGCGATAGCACAAGGAGGCGGGGGGCCTTGGAATCCTTGCTGGCGCAGGTGCATTCGGGGGAGGTCGATGCCTTGGTGGGCACGCAAATGCTCGCCAAGGGACACCATTTCCCGAATGTCACCGTGGTCGCGATTTTGGATGCCGACGGCGGACTTTTCGGCGTCGATTTCCGATCCACGGAGCGGATGGCCCAGCTGCTGATCCAAGTAGCAGGACGCGCCGGACGAGGCGATCGACCCGGAAGGGTGATCTTGCAGACCCACCACCCCCAACATCCCCTCCTGCGCGGTTTGATCCTCGAGGGTTATCGGACCTTTTGCGACGGTGCGCTCGATGAGCGGCGGCGCGCTCACCTGCCGCCTTATGCGAATCTGGCGCTGGTGCGGGCGGAGGCGATGCAAAGGCGTTTCCCGGAGGTCTTTCTCAAAGAGGCGGCCGCCGGGGGCCGGGCTCGGGCTCCGACCGGGATCTCGATTCTCGGTCCGGCCCCCGCTCCGATGGAGCGTCGGGCCGGACGTTGGCGCACCCAGCTTCTGATCGAAGCCTCCTCCCGCTCCGCCTTGCAGCGTTTTCTCGGCCCTTGGATCGAGACCTTGGAGGCCTTGCCTTCGGCTCGCCGGGTGCGCTGGTCGGTCGATGTCGATCCCCAAGAGATGGTTTGACAAGCGCCTCGATCTTCGATCCGGCGATCGAAAGCGGGCTCCATCGCCCTCGATGCGAATGGTTCGGCAAACCTCGCAGTCTTCGAAAGGGCATCCGAAAGAGCATCGGCGCCGGTTGTCGTCATCGATGAATCCTCGGTGCGCAGATGGCCGCACCCAAGGCCCCTTCGACCGTTGACGATCGTCGATTTTGCGATCCCGTCGGCGGATCCGGATAGGGGATCATTATCATTGGCGGAGGGATCCGGGCGGTATGCGGGTGATGCGATCGCCGCAAAAGCGAGATCGTCCGGCCGGTAGCGGAGTCGTTATCGGGGACATCCCCATCGATCTCGATGATCCCATCTCGATGCAAGCATCGATTCCATCGGCCTATCGCCCTTGGCTTCGAAGGAGACATTCTCATGAGCGATTCGGTGAATCTGCCCGATCGGGCGAGCGCGGTCATCATCGGCGGCGGCGTCACCGGGGCCAGCGTGGCTTGGCATCTGGCGAAACTCGGCTGGTCCGATGTCCTCTTGTTGGAACGCCAACGCTTCGCCGGCGGCACCAGCTGGCATGCCGCCGGTCTGATCGGCACCGCCCGCGCGAGCGAGACCCATGCCGCACTTTGCGCCTATACCCGCGAGCTGCTCGCAGATCTGGAGTCCCAAACCGGTCAATCCACCGGATTTCGCGAGGTGGGCAGCGTTGCCATCGCCCACAGCCGGGATCGTCTCGCCGAGCTGAAAAGGCTCGCCGATGCTTGGAATGCCTTCGGTTTGGGTAAGATGGAAATGATCACCGCCGAAGAGGTGGCGAACCTTCACCCGCTGGTGCGCACCGACGATCTCCTCGGCGGAACATGGCTTGCAAGCGATGGAATGGCAAGTCCGGTCGATGTGGTGAACGCCTACATCAAGGGGGCGAGAGCGCAAGGCGTGCGCTGTGTCGAGGGCGTCGGGGTCGAGGGATTTCGTATCGAGAACCGGAAGGTCAAGGCGGTGCGAACGCAGCAAGGGGAGATCGCTTGCGAGTTCGTGGTTTGCGCCGCCGGGCTGTGGTCGCGCGCTCTGGGACGCTTGGCCGGAGTGTCGATTCCCTTGCATGCTTGCGAGCACTATTACGCCCACACCGAGAAGCTCCTCGATCTTCCCCCCGATTTGCCGGTGCTGCGCGATCAGGATAAAGGTGCCTACTATCGAGAGGATGCCGGTAGCCTGCTGGTCGGGGCTTTCGAACTCAAGGCCCGCCCGGTTCGTATCGAGGATATCCCCGAGGATTTTTGTTTCGACGAGTTGCCGGGCCACGTCGAGGAACAGCTGATGCCGATCCTCGCCGATGCGATGGATCGGATCCCGCGCCTGCAAAGGGTGGGTTGGCGCAGTTTTTTCTGCGGCCCCGAGAGCTTCACGCCGGACGATCAATTCCATGTCGGCGAATCCCCCGAGGTGCGCAATTTTCATGTCGCCTGCGGCCTCAACTCGGTGGGCATCGTCAACTCCGGAGGCATCGGCAAGGTCTGTGCGCAGTGGCTGGACAAGGGCCATCCCCCGATGGATCTCACCGCCAACGATTTGCGCCGCACCTTCGTTTTCCAAAATACGCAGGCCTATATCGAAAAGCGCGTCACCGAGACCCTGGGCTTGCTCTACGACCGGCACTATCCTTATCGACAATACGCCACCGCGCGCGATGTGCGCCACTCCCCGGTGCACGAACGTCTGGCGGAGCGAGGGGCTTGTTTCGGCGAGGCCGCCGGTTGGGAGCGGCCCAACTGGTTCGCCCCCGAGGGGGTGTCGCCGGTCTACGAGCATTCGTTCGGGCGCCAGAATTGGTTCGAGCACTGCGCTTTGGAACACCGAGCGGCGCGCGAGGGCGTGGCCCTTTTCGATCAATCGAGTTTCGCGAAATACCTCGTCAAGGGCCCCGATGCCTGTCGCGCCCTCCAACGCATCAGCTGCAACGATGTCGATATCGCTTGCGGAAGGATGGTCTATACCCACTGGCTCAATGAGCGCGGCGGTATCGAGGCGGATCTCACCTTGGCCCGCATCGACGAAGAGACCTACTGCGTGATCAGCGGCGCCGGCGCCGCTCGTCGCGACCTGGCTTGGCTGGATCGTCATATCGATCCTAAGATGCGGGCGATCGCGGTCGATATCACCGCGCAATGGGCGATCTTCGGATTGATGGGACCGCATAGCCGCGCTCTGCTTCAAGAGATCACCGGCGCGGATTTCTCCGATGCCGCATTCCCCTTCGGCGCCGTGCGCGAGGTGGAGATCGGCTGCGTTTTGGCCAGGGCGGCGCGGGTCTCTTATGTCGGCGAGCTCGGATGGGAGTTGCACGTATCGACGGATCAGGCGCGGCATGCCTTCGATCGCTTGTTGGAGGTCGGCGCCGATCATGGCCTGCGCTTGGCGGGGATGCATGCCTTGGATTCGTGTCGATTGGAAAAGAAGTTCGTGCATTTCGGCCACGATATTTCCGATGTCGATAGCCCGGTGGAGGCCGGCATGGGTTGGCTGTGCCGAATGAACAAGGAGATTCCTTTTATCGGCTTCGATGCCATCGCCCGTCAAATCGAGAATCCGCCGGCGAAGCGATTGTTGCAATTCCTGCTCGAAGAGCCCTCCAAGATGCTTTTCGGCCACGAGCCGATCTTGAAGGAGGGCACCGTGGTCGGCTATCTCACATCCGGGGGCTATGGCCATACATTGGGAGGGGCGGTGGGACTCGGTTATGCGAAATCCGACACGAGGATTCGGCGGGAATGGGTCGAAAGCGGGGACTGGGAGATCTTGGTCGAGGGCGAGAGGATTCCGGCCCGCGCCGCTTGGAGCGCGCTTTACGATCCCAAAGGCGAGCGGATGAGGGGCGGCAAGGCCGCGGCTCGATAGAGTTTAGGCACCCTTCGATACGGTTGCCTTCATCAAAAGAGTCTTTCGGTGACGCTGGCCGGAGCGGGCGCCGCTTCATCCGACGTGCTGCCTGCGGGCCGTTGCAAGGGGATCTCCGCCATCTGCGAAGGGACGCGATCTTTGCGAAAACTTTCGAAGATCGCATCCTTTTGGGCGGTGGGAGCGAGCATGCCGGTGGCGGGGTCGATGCGTACGGTGACGATCCTATCCGGACGCTTCAACTGGCTCGGCGCGGTATCCGCCAGCGCCGTCTCCATGAACTCGATCCACATCGGCAAGGCGGCGCGCCCCCCGGTTTCTTTGTTCCCGAGCGAGGCCTGCTCGTCGAAGCCGACCCAAGCGGTGGCCACGATATCGGCGTTGAAGCCGGAAAACCACGCATCGCGCTGATCGTTGGTGGTTCCCGTCTTTCCCGCGATATCGCTGCGCTCCAAGCTCAGCGCTTTTCGGGCGGTCCCCGAACGAATCACATCGCGCAATAGCGAGTACATCAGCCAAGCGTTGCGCTCATCCAAGGTGCGAGGGGCGGGCACGACGCCCGGCTCGCATTCCGGCTCGCAGACCGTCGGGGCGGAGGAGGTGAAAATCGTCGTGTCGTCGATATCGACGATCCGATCCACGAAATGAGGGATGACGATATGGCCGCCATTGGCGATGACCGCATAGCCGCTTGCGATTTCGAGCGGGGATAGATCGGCGCTGCCCAAGGCGAGGGAGAGTCCGTGCGGCAGGGCGTCGGGATCGAAGCCGAATTTGGCGAGATGCTCCAAGGCATGGTCGATCCCCATCTCCCGCAAGAGGCGAATCGAGACCAGGTTGCGGGATTTATACAAAGCGGTGCGCAATCTCGTGGGGCCGAAGAACTTGCGACTGTAGTTCTCGGGTCGCCAAGCGCTTTCCAGACTCGGATCGTCGAAGACCACCGGCGCATCGTTGATGATGCTGGCGGCGGTGAATCCCGCTTCCAAAGCGGCGGAGTAGATGAAGGGTTTGAAACTCGATCCCGGCTGCCGCTTGGCTTGGGTGGCGCGATTGAATTTGCTGCGCCGGAAATCGAAGCCCCCGACCAATGACAGGATCGCTCCGTTTTTCGGGCTCAAAGAGACCAATGCCCCTTCGACCGCCGGGACTTGGGAAAGGACGAAGCCCTCGTCCTTTTTCTGCAAGCGCACGATATCGCCCAAACTTGCGACATCCGCCGCCTTTTTGGGCTTGCGACCGAGGCGATTGGGGGTGATATAAGGCCTTGCCCATTCCATATCGGCAAAGGAAACGCGAACCGGATCGGCAATATCGCGCACCGAGAGTTCGATGCCGTCTCGATCGACCTTTCGTACCAAGGCGGGGTGCAATGAACCGAGAACCGGAATCTTTCCCAGATCATCGCGCAAGGCATCCTCGGGATCGGGAGCGGGGATATTGGCGCTCGCCTCTTCGATGATCGCCGAAGACGAGTTCGAGGATTGGGAGAGAGATTGCGGCGCTTCCTTCTCTTCTTCGGAATCCGCCTCGGATATCGATGTCGCCAGCCGCCCCTCGGGTCCGCGGTAGCCGTGACGAAGGTCATAGGCGAGCAGCGCATTGCGAAGGGCGTCGTTGGCCGCGCTTTGCAAAGGACCCTCGATGGTGGTGTAGACCTTGTAGCCCGCGGTATAGGCTTCCTCGCCGTATCTTTCCTCCATATAGGCGCGGGCCATTTCCGCGATATAAGGAGCCTCGACTTCCGCCGCCAAGGCATGGACCTTCGCCGTGACCCCTTCCGCTTGGGCCTTATCATGCTCCGAACGGCTGATATATCCGATATCGAGCATGCGACCGAGAACGTAATCTCGGCGGGCGATGGCCCGCTCGGGATTCGTAACCGGATTGAAGCGCGAGGGAGCCTTGGGCAGGCCTGCGATCATCGCCATCTGAGCCAAGTTCAAATCCGAAAGGGGAAGACCGTAGTAGACCAGCGAAGCGGCGGCGGCACCGTAAGCGCGATGCCCCAGGAAAATCTTGTTGATATAAAGCTCGAGGATCTCGTCCTTGGTGAACAGGCGCTCGATTTTGAGGGCCAAGAGAATCTCGTTGATCTTGCGCAAATAGGTCTTTTCCCTTCCCAAGAAGAAGTTGCGCGCCACCTGCATGGTGATGGTGCTGCCCCCGGGTCCTTTTTCGCCGGTGCGGATCAGGTGGGCGGCGGCCCGAACCAATCCTTGCCAGTCGACCCCCGGGTGTTGGTAGAAACGATCGTCCTCGCTGGCGATGAAGGCGTGGATCATCCGCTGCGGGATTTCCGCTCGCCGCAAGGGGGTTCGGCGTTTTTCCCCGAATTCCCCGATCAGTCGGCCGTCTCGGGTATAAACCTGCAAGGGCACTTGCCATTGCACTCCCCGCAGGCTTTCGGGCGAAGGCAGGTGCTTATCGAGATACCACCAACTTGCACCACCGGCGATGATCAGCAGCAAAAGGAGTGCCATCCCGAACCGGAAGAGGGTTCGAGCCAATGCGACAATCAATCTCAAGGCGATTTGGATCATGGTGCCCATGCTGCGACCGCAGGACGATATTCAAGACAATATCTTCTCGTTCCGACGCACTTTACAAGCAATGCAGCCACAAGGCCGTCATCTCGGCCATCATCTCGATGCGTCATGCCTTCTCGGGTCTTTGCAATCCTCGTCGAGCCCGTGAAAGAAGAAGAAATTTCGTACGAGTTTATCCGTCGGAAGGAGTTATGCGAATTGTGCATATAAATTGTGCGAAAGGGAAAGTATAAGCACAAGCCGCCGCTTTCGCATCCTTGAAATCCTAAAATCCCGCATGTCCCGCATATCCTGCAATCATCGTTTTTGCCGCCAAGGATCGATATCGTGTCCCCATCGTCCAATATTTTTCTGGTAGGTCCGATGGGGGCGGGCAAAAGCACCGTCGGTCGCCGCCTCGCCTCGGCGCTGGACAAGGAATTCGTCGATGCCGATCAGGAGATCGAGCGCCGCACCGGGGTCGGTATCCCCGTCATCTTCGAACTCGAAGGGGAGGCGGGGTTTCGCAAGCGGGAGGAGGCTTTGCTCGCCGAGCTGGTGATGCGCGAAAATATCGTGCTCGCCACCGGCGGGGGCGCGGTGCTTTCATCGCACAACCGGAAGCGGTTGAAGGAGCGAGGATTCGTGGTTCATCTCACGGCTTCCATCGGCCTCCTCGTGGAGCGCACGTCCCGAGATCGTCAGCGGCCGTTGATGCAAACCGACGATCCGCCGGCGACCATGCGGGCTTTGATGGAAAAGCGCGCTCCGCTCTACCTCGAATGCGCCGATCTGACCGTGAATTCCACCCGACGCTCGAGTCGACTCGTGGTCGATGCGATCGTATCGGTCATCGAATCGGGGTCTTGTAGAAATAGAACGGGAGTCAATATCAGGTGAAGCGGACCATCGAAATAGGGCTCGGCGAGCGCAGCTATCCGATCCATGTCGGGCGCGGGATTTTGGGCGATCCCTCATCGCTCGCCCCCCATGTCGCCGGGCGGCAGGTCTTCGTGATCAGCGACGAGAATGTCGCCGACCTTTACCTTCATTCCCTCGAGAGAGCCCTCGAGGGGAGTCGGGGGGTGGACAGCCATATCATCCGCAGCGGCGAGCGCTCCAAGACTTTGGAGGAACTCACCTCCATCTTGCAAGCCCTTGCCGCATGCCGCCTCGGCCGCGACGGGGTCGTCGTGGCCTTGGGCGGCGGAGTGGTCGGAGATATCGCGGGATTCGCCGCCGCTACCTATCAGCGCGGAGTGGACTTCGTGCAAATCCCCACCACCTTGCTCGCCCAAGTCGATTCCTCGGTCGGGGGGAAAACCGGGGTCAATCTTCCGGTGGGCAAGAACCTCGTCGGCGCATTCCATCAGCCTCGTTGTGTGGTGATCGATACGAAGACCTTGGCCACCTTGGCACCGCGCGAGATGCGAGCGGGTTTTGCCGAGGTCGTCAAATACGGTCTGATCGGGGATGCGGATTTCTTCGTATGGTTGGAAGGCAATGTCGATGCCCTGCTGGCCCTCGACGACCAGGCGATCGCGCATGCGGTCATCCGATCGTGCGAGGAAAAAGCAAAAGCGGTGATGGCCGATGAACGCGAGATCGGTCAGCGGGCACTGCTCAATCTGGGGCATACCTTCGGTCATGCGATCGAGGCCGGAGCCGGCTATGGCCGGTGGTTGCACGGGGAGGCGGTGGCGGTCGGGATCATCCTTGCCGCTCGCCTTTCCGAGCGAGAAGGCGGGCTCGAGGCGATGGACTGCCGGCGGATCGAGGCCCTCTTCGAAAAAGCGAATCTTCCCTTGCACCTTCCGACGAATCTCTCACCCGAGCGCATGCTGGAGCTGATGTCGTTGGATAAAAAGAACCGGGAAGGAAAAATGCGGCTGATCTTGCTGCGTCGCATCGGCGAAGCGGTGGTCAGCGCCGACTTCGACCCATCTTCCTTGCGAAAAACGCTGGTCGCCGCTGCCGCCGCCGCCCGAGATCCGGACTTTTGATCCATCGACCCGCGCTCGAATCGTTTTATCGACGAATCTCTTTTGGGTTCTTTCGTAAACACATCCGATTCAAGGGCGGATGCTCGGATCGTGCAAGATCGAGACGATGTCGATAACCTCGATCGGAAACGATGCCGGTTGTGGATATAAAATCCGGTGAAGCAATCGAATCACGGAAAATCGGATCGGTTGAAACTTTCGAAAAAGACAGGCGATCTTAAAAACGATACCGATGGATATCTTTATATTCGATTCCCGATCGATCGAAGCGAAGAGGGTTTTATCTCGATCGTGAGCGATGTGATGTCGATGGCCGATATCGCGCAGGTGATTGAGGTTGTCGTTTTCGTCGATGGGCACCGGCTGATGCGATACTTTCTCCGGTAGATAGGGCTTTCGCTTCTTGTTCGCGCAAGAACCGCAGGATAAGCGGTCTATATTTTTGGCCCGAGATCGACTTCCCCGATGGGGTCGGTTCGATGTCGCAGGGTGTCTTCGTTCGCTGATACAAGGAATGCAAACGATGGGTGAGCGGTGGTGAACGATCGGCTTTTGCGGGCGTTGGCGAGGCAGGCGGTGGACCGCACTCCGGTGTGGTTGATGCGTCAGGCCGGTCGTTATTTGCCGGAATATCGGGAAACCCGCAGGCAAGCGGGGAGTTTTTTGGCGCTGTGCAGCACTCCGGATCTGGCGTGCGAGGTCACCTTGCAGCCGCTTCGTCGTTATGACTTGGATGCCGCCATCCTCTTTTCCGATATTTTGACCATCCCGTGGGCGATGGGTCTGGGCTTGGAATTCGTCGAGGGCGAGGGGCCGCAATTTCGACATCCGGTGAGAACGAGGGCGGATATCGAGCGCTTGGGGGTCCCGGATCCGGAGGACGATCTCGGCTTCGTGATGGAGGCGGTCCGTACCATTCGGCGCGAGGTCGATGGTCGGTGGCCGTTGATCGGCTTTGCCGGGAGTCCGTGGACCCTGGCCACCTATATGATCGAGGGTCGGGGATCTCGCACCTTCGGCCGCGCCAAGCGTTTGCTGCTCGAAGACCCGGCTTCGATGCATCGGCTTTTGACGACGCTCGCCGATGCCACCATCGAATACTTGCGGGCGCAAGTGCGGGCGGGGGCGCAGGTATTGATGATCTTCGATACGTGGGGAGGGGTGCTCACCACACCCGCATGGCATGCATTTTCGCTCGCCTATATGCGCCGCATCGTCGAAGCCCTGCCAAGGGGATACGAGGGGGATCGAGTGCCGGTGATCCTCTTCACCAAGGCCGGTGAGGGTTGGCTGGAATCGATGGCAACGAGCGGTTGCGATGCCTTGGGGCTGGATTGGAGGACGGATATGGGCGTCGCTCGCGCCCGGGTCGGGGAACGAGTGGCGCTACAGGGCAACCTCGATCCCTCGACATTGCTCGCATCTCCGGCATGCATTCGCAACGAGGTCAAGCGCATCCTCGCCGAATACGGATCGGGGCCGGGGCATGTCTTCAATCTCGGGCACGGCATCACCCCCGATGTGGATCCGGCGCATGTGGGGGCGTGTATCGAGGCGGTGCACGAGCATAGCCCCGCTTGGCATCGGCAAGGATGAAAGCCCTCGGATTGTTCATCAAGGGGGTGTGCATCGGGGCGGCGGATGTGGTGCCGGGAGTGAGCGGCGGCACCATGGCTTTGATCCTCGGTATCTATCCCAGATTGATATCCGCGATCCGATCGTTCGATCTGCGCTTTGCGCGCCACCTTGCAAGCCTTCGGCTGCGGCAGGCAAAAGCCGGTCTCGACCTTGCGTTGTTGCTTCCCGTCGGCGGAGGGATTTTTGCCGCTTGGCTTTTTTTCACCCGTATCGTGCCTTTGCAGGATCTGGTGAGAACCCATACCGTTTTCGTCCATGGCCTTTTCTTCGGGCTGATCGCGGCATCGGCGATCATGCTGCTTCGATCGTTAGGGTCGCTTTCACCGCGCGAATGGGCGTTGTTGTCGGCGGCGGTGTGCATTTGTGCGGGCGGGTTATGGCTCGCACCGACCGAAGTCCCCTTGCCCGCATCGGCGCCGTCTCCTTGGTTGATTGCCTTGGGTGGTTCGCTGGCGGCATCGGCGATGCTCTTGCCGGGAATCTCCGGGGCTTTTATCCTGCTGATTTCGGGCCAATATACGATCGTCTTGGACGGTTTTGCGCGTTTCGATCCGGCCGTTCTCATCCCCTTCGGACTCGGTGCGGGACTGGGGCTTATGGCCTTTTCTCGGGTGATCGCTTGGCTGCTGCATCGGTGGGAGCGCCCCACGATCCTGGTCTTGGTCGGGCTGATGATCGGGGCGTTGCAGGCGGTATGGCCCTTTATCGCTTTTTCGGCGCCGAGTCTTGCATCGAAGGGTGCCGGCGTCGAGCCGACGCCTTCATCGGCGAGCCCTTTGGGTATCGACGATTTTCTGGGTACGGTGGCGCTGATGATCGTCGGCGCCGGGCTGGTTTTTGTCTTGAACGCATTGTCCCGCAAAAGCGGGGCGTGATCTGCCAAATCTTCGAGATGGTTCGAAGAGACGATTCGAAGAGATGACTCGAAGAACCAAGGATCGAGGATCCATCCGATAGCGAGTTAGAAGCCGCGATGCCCGAATTGCCCGAAGTCGAATCGATCCGCCGAAGTCTCGAGCCGGTGATCAAGGGCCGCCGCGTGAGGCAGGTGATCGTTCGCGAGCGTCGTCTTCGCCGGCCGGTGCCATCGGGCCTTGCCAAGCGCTTGGTCGGGAGGGTCTTTTCGGATATTCGTCGGCGCGCCAAATACCTTCTCTTCGAGGTCGATGCCGGCACCTTGCTCGTGCACTTGGGGATGTCCGGCAGTTTGCAGTTCGTCGATGCCGCGATGCCTTGCAAGGCCCATGATCATGTCGATATCGTCCTCGATAACGGCGGCTGCCTGCGCTATCGCGATCCCCGGCGATTCGGTTGCGTGTTATGGATCGGCGGGCCGCCGGAGCGACATCGGCTGCTGGCCGATATCGGCCCCGAGCCCTTGTCCGACGACTTCGACGGGCAATATCTTCGAACGCGCCTGTATCGCAGGCGCGCTCCGATCAAGAGCCTGTTGATGGATGCCCGTATCGTGGCCGGCATCGGCAATATCTACGCCAACGAGGCCTTGTTCATCGCCGGGATATCGCCATTTCGAGCCGGTGGGCGCATATCGAAGGCGCGCCTGGATCGGCTGGTGGATGCCATCCGCGAGGTGTTGCGAGCGGCGATCGAGGCCGGGGGAACGACCTTGCGCGATCACGCCTTGGCCGACGGGTCGAGCGGCGCCTATATCGAGCGATTGGGGGTCTACGGGCGCAAGGGTGCCCCCTGTTCTCGCTGCGGGGCCTTGATCGCGATGCGGATCATCGCCCAGCGAAGTAGTTATCATTGCCGTCGATGTCAAAGATGATCGTCAGCGATCGTGTATCGCGCGATCGTGCTGCCAAGTCGAGGCGGAATTTCGAGACGGAATTACGAGACGGAATTTCGAGACAGAATTACGAGACGGATCTCGAAGCGGAACTCGCTCGGGTATCGGGGATGGAAATCCCCCCGTCGTCGGGATCGAAAAAGCGGTGAATCTCGAAGGAAGATCGCAGCGATATCGAGCGCCGGATCCCCCACCATGACCATAACGAATAAAAAAGGAGGATGGAAATGAAAACGATAACTCGTCGGACAAAGCCGATGATCGTCGGCGCTTTGGCGCTGGTGGCGGCCGCCTTTGCGGGGAGCGCCTTCGCCCAGGAAATGACCTTCTTTCGCATCGGAACCGGCTCCGCCGGCGGAACCTATTTTCCGATCGGCGGCATCATCGCCAACGCCATCTCCAACCCGCCGGGTTCGAGGCCTTGCGACAAGGGCGGCAACTGCGGAGTTCCCGGGTTGGTCGCCATCGCTCAGTCCACCAATGCCTCGGCGCATAACGTCACCGCCATCCAAGCCGGTCAAATGGAAGCCGGTCTGTCGGGAGCGGCGACCCTTCACTTCGCCTACCACGGGGTCGGCAAATTCGAAGGGGAGAAAAAGGCGAAGTTGCGGGTGATCGCCAACCTCTTTCCCGAGGATCTGCACTTGGTGCTCCCCAAAGGAGGATCGCTCGAGAATCTGACCGATCTGAAGGGCAAGCGCGTGGGTATCGCCCAAGCGGGCTCCGGCACCCAGATCGCGGTGGAGTTGATCCTCGCCGATCACGGAGTCAATCGAGGCAATATCGACGAGGCGGAACTCAACAATTCCCAATCGGCCGAGCGTTTGGCGGACGGCCAGCTCGATGCTTATTTTTATGCCGCCGGTACGCCGGTTGCGGCCATGATCCAGCTGGATTCCACCAAGGGCATGGAGCTCTACAGCTTCAGCGAGGACGAGGTGATGCGGGCCAACAAGGCCGTTCCCTACTACATCCCCTCGACGATCCCCGCCGGCACCTATCCCGGGGTCGGCTACGATGTCGATACCGTGGCGGTATCGGGCATCATGGTGACCAGCATCGATCAGCCGGAGGAGTTGATCTACGGGATCACGAAGGCGATGTGGTCGGATACCGCGCGCAAGCTGCTCGATAACGGCCATGCCAAGGGCAAGGTGATCACCCTCGAGACCGCATTGGATGGAATCGAGGGTATCGGGGTGCCCCTGCATCCCGGGGCCGAACGCTTCTACAAAGAAGTCGGCATGCTTTGATCGGGCGAGCCGAAAAGGTGGGGCGGACAATGCGAGGACGGGTCGATCGGATCCGTCCTCGTCCTCCTTCCGCGGGTTTTTCGATCCCTTGCGATCATCGGATGCATCGCATCCATCGCATCGAACCCGCCTTTTCCGAAGCCCTTCGGTCGCCTCGGGCTTGATTCGTAGGATTTGAACGCCGGTGTCGGCAAGCGCTTTCGAGGATCGCTCGCCCGGGAGCGAAGCCGGGGATCGGCGCCTTGATATCGCGGCCGCCGAAAGGCTCGAGCGCAAATACGACAGCGCCCTTAACTTGCGCGAGACGGGTCCGCGCATCCAAGCCTTTCTTTATTGGTTCGCGATCGCCTTCGCCCTTTATCACTATCTGGGCGCAGGCCTCGGACTGCCCGTCGATTATTGGCATATGGGACTGCATCTGGCCGGTCTGTTCATCCTTATCTTGATATCGTTTCCGGGACGGCGGCATCTCGATGGTTTGCGGGCCAAGCCCGATGGCCGGTGGCGCCGGGGCAATATCCCCTTCCATGATTGGATCCTGATCGTCCTCGGGGTCGCCGGGGCTTTGCATCTGGGGATATCGTGGCGCGGTTGGGATTTCGAGATCTTCGGGCTGGCCTTCGAACTCAAAGAACAGGCCTTGAGGCAGGGCGATCCCGCCGATATCGATATCTTCTTCGGCACCGTCATCATCGTGCTCGCCCTCGAAATCGCCCGCCGTTCGTTGGGGTGGATCCTGCCCGCCATCATCTTGGTATTCGTCGCCTACGCCCTGATGGGTCCGCATATACCGGTGCAGATCCTGCAGCACCCCGGAGTCGATTGGCGTCAGTTCGTCAACAACATGTATTTCCCGCAGGAGGGGATTTTCGGAGTCACCTTATGGGTGGTCTCGACCATCGTCTTTCATTTCGTGCTCTTCGGGGTGATCGCGCAGCGCATGGGATTGGGTCAGTTTTTCATCGATAACGCGATGATCCTGGCCGGGCGCTATACCGGCGGACCGGCCAAGGTCTCGGTGATTTCATCGGCTTTTTTCGGCACCATCTCCGGCTCCTCGATCGCCAATACCGTTTCCACGGGCTCGTTGACCATTCCCAATATGAAGCGGATGGGATATCCCGGGCACTTCGCCGGCGGGGTCGAGGCGGCCTCATCGGCCGGCGGTCAGATCACGCCGCCGATCATGGGGGCGGCGGCGTTCATCATGGCCGAGTTCTTGGAAGTGCCCTATACCACTATCGTTCTCGCCGCCGTGGTGCCTGCGCTGATGCATTACGTAGGGGTGATCACCATCGTCCATTTCACGGCCCGTCGGCTGGGGCTTGCAGGCTACGCCAAGGATCGTCTGCCGCGTTTTCGGGCGGTCTGGCGCGAGGGTTGGCCGACGGTATTGCCGTTGGTCGCCCTGATCCATGTTCTTTTTTCCGGCTATACGCCCTATATGGCGGCATTCGTCGGGATCTCTTTATGCATCATCACCGGATTTTCGAGTCTTTCGCGTCCCATCACCTTGTTCTTGCCCGCGCTTTTTCTGCTCTTCGTCCTCGCAAAGTTTCTCGAAGGGACCTTTTCCATCACGCTGCTCATTTTGCTCGTCGGGTGCACCGTCGTGGGGGCTTTGAATCCTCGCAAGCGTCAAAGCATCCAAGCGCTCTTGGACAGCGTGCGCACCGGGGTGCAGTACGCCCTGGCGGTGGGGGCGGCGGCGACCGCGGTGGGGATGGTGGTCGGGGTCATCAATACCACCGGGGTGGGTTTTCGCTTGGGCTTCATGGTGACCAACGGGGCGGCCCAGCTGGCCGATCTATTGCTACCGTTGCTTGCTTGGACCCCGGGCGAGATGTTCACGCAAGGGTCGATCCAGCTCTTTCTTTCCCTTTGCTTCGTCGCTTTGGCCTGCATTTTGATGGGAGCGGGGTTGCCGACGACGGCTCTGTATATCATGCTGGTATCCGTCGCCCAACCCGCCCTTGCACAGTTGGGGATCCCGCCCTTGGCCAGCCACATGTTCGTGCTTTACTACGGGGTCATTTCCGAGATCACCCCGCCGGTATGCGCCTCGGCTTATGCCGCGGCGGGGATCGCCGGGGCCAATCCTTTTCGCACCGGGATATCCGCTTTCACCTTGGGGCTCGGCAAGCTGATCGTGCCGATGGTGTTCGTTTATGCCCCGGTGATGCTGATCGTCTTGCCGGAGTATTTCTCTTGGGGGGCGTTTTTGCAGGTATCGCTGACCTGCGCGTTCGGAATTTTCATCATCGCCACCGCAGTGGCGGGATACTTCGTGCACGAAATGGGGGCGCCGGCCCGCTTGCTGGCCCTGCTTTGCGGGTTGCTGCTGGTGGCTCCCGGAACCGAGTCGGATATCATCGGCGCGCTGCTATGGGCGTCGGCGATCGCCTTGCAGACGCTGCGCCGACGCGCTTTCGAAAAACGAACGATATCGATGGCCGAAGGTGCGGATCGTCCTGACGAGAAAGGAGGAAGGGGATGAGCGAGGCTTTGGAAAACACCCGCCGTATGGGCGGGCGGGAGGCCCGACGTCGTTTGCGGGCGGCGCCGGTGCCGCAAGAGGATCGCGCGGTGCAGCCGGGTTTGTCGGGAGGGGGCTATCGACCCTTGAGCGCAAGCGATATCCGGCAGATCCACGAGGCGACGCTCGAAGTATTGGAAACGATCGGATTATCCGATGCCATCCCCAGTTGCATCGAAGCGGTCATCGCCGCCGGGGGGTCGCTGAACGCCGAGGGGCGGTTGCTTTTTCCGCGCGCCTTGGTCGAAGATACGATCGCCAAAGCCGCCAGAGATATCGTGCTTTGCGGGCAAGATCCTCGGCACGATATGGAACTTCGCTCCGAGCGGATCTATTTCGGTACCGCAGGGGCGGCGGTGCATATCGTCGATCCTCGTACCCGCGAATACCGCGAATCCACCTTGGCGGATCTCTACGATATCGCCCGCCTCGTGGATCGCTTGGAACATATCCATTTCATGCAGCGCTCGATCGTCTGTCGCGATCTCGTGGCCCCGCGCGATCTCGATCTCAATACGTGCTATGCCTCGATCCGGGGGACGTCGAAGCATGTCGGGACCAGCTGGGTCGAACCGAGTCATGTCGATGAATCGTTGGAGATGCTGCATATCGTCGCCGGGAGCGAGGCGCTGTGGCGGGCGCGCCCCTTCGTCAGCATGTCGAGTTGTTTCGTGGTGCCTCCCCTTCGCTTCGCCCAAGACGCCTGTCGCTGCCTCGAGGCGGGGGTGCGCGGCGGAATGCCGGTACTGCTGTTGGCCGCCGGCCAAGCGGGGGCGACCAGTCCGGCGGCGCTGGCCGGGGCCGTGGTTCAGGAGATGGCGGAGGTCTTGGCCGGATTGGTCTATGTCAACGCCATCGTCCCCGGTCATCCCGCGATATTGGGTCCTTGGCCCTTTGTATCGGACCTGCGCACCGGGGCGATGAGCGGCGGGAGCGGCGAGCAGGCGGTGCTGATGGCCGCCTGCGGGCAAATGGGTCGTTTTTACGATCTGCCCACGGGGATCGCCGCCGGTATGGCGGATTCCAAACTGCCCGATGCCCAAGCGGGTTATGAAAAGGGCTATACCACGGCGCTCGCCGGGCACTGCGGGGCCAATCTGGTCTACGAATCGGCGGGGATGCTGAGCAGCCTGCTCGGGGCATGTCTGGAGAGTTTCGTCATCGACAACGACATGCTCGGGGCCGTGAATCGGACGGTGCGAGGGGTGGATGTGGATGCGCAAAGCCTGTCCATCGAGGCCATGCGGGAAGTGTGCATCGGGGGACCGTGCCATTTTCTCGGGCATCACCAGACGCTGGATCGGATGCAGCGCGATTATGTCTATCCCGAAGTCGGCGATCGTTCCAGCCCCAAGGAATGGGGCGAGCAGGGTTCGAGCGATATCGTCGAGCGCGCGACGCTTCGCATCGAGGAACTATTGAAAAGCCATCCCGAGCATATCTCGCCGGAGGTCGATGCGCAGGTTAGGGCACGCTTCGACATTCGCTTGCCGGTGCCCGGGGCTTGATCCCGCCATCGATTGCAAGCGGACGATGAGGGCAGAGTCGGGTCGGGGTCGCTTTTCGATAATTCGATCGAAAGCAAGACGTCTTAAAGCAAGACGTCTTGGAAAAGCAAGATGCGATCGAAATCGATGCGAGCCCGAGACCCGGATCCTTCGCCGATCCCTTCGGCGTCATCGATCTCGGCTCGTCGGATCCCGCTCCCCGCTTTTCAGGTGGCCTCGATGCACCTCACCGCCGGCAGGTGGCTTGCGATCTCCCTCCACGAATCGCCCTCGTCGAAGCTTGCGAAAACCGAGCCGCTTCCGGTTCCGAAATAGAGCCCCGGATCGAGATGGCGGTCGCAGGACATCGCTTGGCGCAGCACCGTGAAATAGCAATCCCGGTCGGGTAGCCCTTCGCCCCGAGGGGACCAACTTTGACCGCCGTCGACGGATTTCCATACCGCCGCTCGAGCATCCGGCGGATAGCGTTCCCAATCGCTCTTTAGCGGGAAGGTCCAAAGGGTATCGGGCTTTTCGGGGTGCACTTCGATGGGGAAGCCGAAGGTCGAGGGGAGTCCGTGGCCGATCTCGCTCCAGCTGCGAGCCCCGTCCCGGCTGATGAAAACCCCTTGGTGGTTTTGTTGGTAAAGAACTTCTTCGCCCTCGTCGGTCGAGGCCATCGCCAGATTGTGGACGCAAGGACCGATATCGCTCGGGCCGGATCCGATGTTGGAGCGACGATTGCGCATCTCCCAACCGATCCCGCCGTCTTCCGAGGCGAATACCCCCACCGCCGACATGCCGATCCATATCCGGCGGGCATCATCGCCCGCCGAAACGATGGTGTGGGGGATCAGCCCGGCATAGCCCCCTTCCCATTCATCGCTGCCCGGTTGTCGGGAGAAGGATTCCACCAAGGCGAAGTTTTCGCCTCGGTCGTCGCTGCGATAGAGCTTGCCCGGCTTTCCCCCGGCGAACAGACGCTCGCCGACCGGTGCCACCGACCACATCGCCGTGACCTCGCCGTTATGGGGGGCGATTTCGGGCGGCGGGATATTGTTTTCCTCGGCGAAGTCGGGGTCATCGAGCATGAATCGATCGAAGTTGCCGTTCGAGAGTTTCGATAGCCGCCACAGGCGTCCTTCATCGCTCGATCGCCAAACCCCGGCTCCGAAATCATCGCTGCCGCCTGCGGCCCAGACCATCTCCCTTTCAACGCTTGCATGGATATCGTTGATCGGCCAAAGATCGCAAAGGGGAGCCGAGATGGAAAAAGCCTCCCTCGGTCCATCGGCTTCGAGGATGAACAAACCCTTGCCGGTGCCGACGAAGACCCTTCTTTTTCTTTCCATCGATCCTTCCCTCTTCGGGCTTCGAAGGTCCGCGCCCCCTCGTTCGGTGCGCGCCGAAAGACCCTTATCCCACTCCCTCCACCCGTGGTTGGGGGGTGGCCGCGGGGATCGCTTCGCTCGATTCTTCCACCGCCTCGTCGCTGTTTCGATCCGTGCTCGCATCCGGTGTCGGCTCCGGCTCGACCGCCTCCATGGCCGCAGCGGCTTGGGCGATCGGAGAGGTGCGCAGGTTCACCGCTTGGTATTGACGTTGCTGATCCATCGGCACCGAATCCCGACGCAGCATCCGGAAGAGCCCATAGCCGCCGATGGAGATATGAACGAGCACCAAGACCAGGAAAAATCCCGATGGACCGACCACGCTCATCGTTACCGAGGTCAAAGGAGCGCCGATGATCAAGCCGAATCCCCCCACCAACACCAAGGTGGCGCTGGCTCCGACCATCTGACGCCGGGTGAGATGATCGTTGGTATGCGCCCCGCACAAAGAATAAAGCGGCAAGGATATCCCGCCCACGAAGAAGCAGGTAATCAGCAGCGCGGTATAGGACATGGGGCCGAATACTCCCTCGGCGATCATCCCCGCGATCAGCGTCGCCACCGCCGCGCCCAAGGCGCAGCCGACGATCACCTTGCGTCGGTCGAAATAATCCGAGAGCCGGCCCACGGGCCATTGCATCACCAGCCCCCCGAGCAGGAAAGAGGCGACGAACATGGAGATCAGATCCGCTCGGGCGCTCGAAAAGACTTGGGCGCCGTAGACCGGCCCCATGCCGAAAACTCCGGCTTGAACGATGCCGACGAAAAAAGCCCCCACCACCCCCAAAGGCGAGGAGTGAAAGAGTTTCTTGATCTCGTCGAAGAGTTTCCCGATATCGAAGTGTTCCGGCCTTCTGAAAAAAGGAACCCGCCCGATGGTCAAGGTGATGGGGATCAAGGCCACGGAAACCAGCACCGAGGCCAGCACGAAGAGTTCGAATCCGATCGGATCCGATACATTGAGCAGCATCTGTCCGCCGAACATGCCACCGGAGACGATGATCATGTAGATCGACAGAAGTTGGCCGCGATTTTGATTGGTGGCGGCGCTGTTGAGCCAGCTCTCGGCCACCACATAAAGACCGGCGTAGCTGAACCCCGACAACAAGCGGATGACGAGCCACGCCCAAGGATCGATGAAGAGCAGGTGAGCGATGGCGGCGGTCGAGGCCAAGGAGGCCAAGGCGGCGAAGACCCGCACATGACCTACATGGGCCACCATTCGCGGCACGGCCACGGAGCCGAAGAGGAAGCCGATGAAATAGCCGGTGACCACCATGCCGAGCAGGTTGATGCTGAAGTCCTCCAAGGATCCGCGCACTCCGATCAGCGTCCCTTGCAAGCCGCCGGCGAGCATGATGAGGGCGATGCCGAAGAAGAGGGACCAGGCTTTGGTGATGGTGGTGGGCATGGGAGGATCCTCCGCGGGCGATATCAATGAGGCGATCCGGTCCCGCGCAGTTGCGAGAGCGAGGCGCGGGTGGTGATCAGTTCGGGATCGATCGGCAGCTCGAGCACGGCGATGCGCCCGGCACCAAGGGCGCGTTCGAAGGCTGCGGGAAAATCCTCGCTTCGCTCCACTCGCTCGGCGAAGGCTCCGAAACTGCGCGCCCAAGCGGTGAAGTCCGGGTTGCTAAGGGAGGTGGCGATCGTTCGCCCGGGGTAGTCCCGCTCCTGGTGCAAGCGGATCGTTCCGTACATGCCGTTATCGACGACGAGGATGACGGGGTCGATGCCATGGTGGATCGCGGTGGCGATCTCCTGTCCGCTCATCAGCGCCCCGCCGTCTCCGCAAAAGCCCACCACCGGCCGGTCGGGAAAGACGAGTCGGGCGCTGATCGCCGCCGGGATGCCGTAGCCCATCGCGCCGCTGGTCGGGCCGATCTGGCTCGGCCAAGCGCGGTAGAGGTAATGCCGCTGCATCCACCCCGAGAAGTTCCCGGCATCCGTGGTGAGGATCGCCTCCGGCGGCAGGCGGTTGCGCAAATAAGCCATCACCTCGCCCATTTGCAGCGCCCCGGGTAGATCCGGGGTCGATTCGAGCGAGGCGAGGTATGCCGCTCGCGCCGAGGCGGTGTGATCGTCCCAAGCGCTAAAGTCCACCGGGGGCATCTCGGCGGCGGCGCTTAGAAATCGATCGGAGGCGGCGCAGATCGCATAAGTCGGCCGATAGACCCTTCCCAACTCTTCGGGGTCGGGGTGGATGTGGATCAGCCGCTGGCGAGGTTCGGGCACCGAGACCAGTTCATAACCGCAGGTGGTGATCTCCCCGAGCCGGGCACCGATCACCAGCAGCAGATCCGCCTCTCGCACGCGCCGGGCAAGGTCGGGATCGGCGGCCGTTCCCAGATCCCCGACATAGCATGGATGACGGTTGTCGAGGCGATCCTGACAGCGAAAAGAGGCCGCCACCGGAATGCGGTTCCCTTCGGCGAATTGCGCCAAATCCTCGCTCGCCTTCGCATTCCAACCGCCCCCTCCGACGATCGCCATCGGGCGCTGCGCCTCGGCGAGCAAGGAGCGCAAAGGGTGCAGATCATCGCTTGCAACCCCGGGTGAGATCGGTCGATAGGCCTTCGTATCGTGGACCGTCGCTTCCTTGCGCAACATGTCCTCCGGCAAGGCGATCGCCACCGGCCCCGGTCTTCCCGAGACGGATTGATGGAAGGCTCTGCTCAGCAATTCCGGAATCCGTGCCGGATCGTCGATTTGCCCCGTCCATTTGCAGATCGGGGCGAGGAATTTGCGGTAATCGATCTCCTGAAAAGCCTCGCGCTCGCTCGCCCCGAGCGCCACCTGACCGATGAAGAGGATCATCGGGGTGGAATCCTGGGCCGCGGTATGCAGGCCGATCGATGCATGGCAGGCTCCGGGTCCCCGGGTCACCATCGCCACTCCGGGACGCCCGGTCGATTTGCCGAAGGCCTCGGCCATATTCGCCGCCCCCGCTTCGTGTCGACAGGTGATGGTGCGGATGGAGCGATGGCTCTCGTGCAGGGCATCGAGCACGGCGAGGTAGCTTTCCCCGGGCACGCAAAACACGGTATCCACGCCGTGGATTGCCAAGGCATCCACCAAGATGCGAGCGCCGGTACGAGGAAGAGGATGGGTCATGGTCGCAACCGTCGGGTCGAGTGGCTTCGATGAGCCGATATTCACGGGCTTTCGGATCCTTACAAAGCCGATTGTGCAGGCCCATCGACGGGGAAAGCCCCGTCGATGGGCGAGCGGCGTTTTTGGCTCGATGAGGATCCGGTCGCCGAAAAATCCGTCGGTGCGAGCGGGCATCGATTTGCGGGCATCGAGGGGATCGATAACCCGTTGGAACAATCCCCGAATGATCCTGATTTTCGGGCGGGAATAGTGGCACGATATTCGCTTTTTCCAAGCCCTTTTTCGATGCTTTCCGAAGCCCGGTACGACATCTTTTTGCGTATAAGCGACTTGGCCGAAGACCCCGATCGAAATGCACTTCGTTTCGGTCGAATCAAGGGGTCCACCGCCGAGGGATCGATGCCTTCGGGGGGCGGGCGAGGCAAGGGACGTCTTCGTTGGAATCGGCGGTTTTTTCGATGATCGGGGCCTTCGTCGAAAAGCCCGCCAAGGGCTTGCACCCTCGTCTATCGCGCGAAGGCGCTTGGCGGCTTTTTCGAAGATGGCACTTCGAAAAACCTCGCTCGCCGGGCTTCGAACACAGGGCTTCGATCAATCGAGCCAAGGACGAACGAGCATCGTTGGATATCGGGGAAGACCCCCTTAATGGCTAATGGCGCAAATAGCGCAAAGAGGAAAGAGCGATACCGAGAACGACGATTCGAAGTCGATCGAGGCGAGTTCGCCCCGGCGTTCATCGAGCGCGCGCAAGGTATCCGGTTGCGCTTTCCTCTTGCGCCTTCCTTCGCCTCGTCGGAGCCTCGATGAACGCGCCCGCTTCGAAGTCTCGCCAAGGAATGCGAATCCTTCTCCGCTTAGACCAATCCGCAGTCCACCGCCAGAGTTTGGCCGCTGATGGCCGGGTGCACCGCCAAAAAGAGCATCGCTTGGGCAATTTCCTCGGGTTGGACGATCCGCTTTAGCATCGTTCTTTCGATCAAGGGCTGCTTGCGTTCGCTCGGCCAAGGTCTCGTCCACGGGGTGTCCACGAGACCGGGGGCGACGGCATTGACCCGGATCTCGGGCCCCAAACCCAAAGCGAGATTGCGGGTCAGGTTGATAAGAGCCGCCTTGCTCGCGCTATAGGCGATGCTCGATCCGCGAACGCCCAAGGGCAGCCCCGCCACCGATGCGGTATTGACGATGGCCCCTTGGCTCCGCTTGAGTTGCGATGAGGCGTGCCGGGCGCAGCGGAAAGGACCGATGAGGTTGGTGGAGAGGATCGTTTGCCAAAAGGCCTCGTCCATCGCCTCCAAGTCCTCGAAAGGGATGGGCTTGGTGGCATTGGCGGTCCCGGCGTTGTTGATCAGGATGTCAAGGCCGCCAAGGGATTCGATCGCCCCTTCGACCATCGATCTAGCCTCTTTTTCCACCGAGACATCGCCGGGGGCGGAGACGATATCGAATCCTTGATCGCAGAGTTCTCGGATCCGCTGTGGCCCTCGAGGATCGTCGGGCAGGTGGTTGAGTGCGACCTTCGCCCCGCAGCCGGCAAAGATCCTGACCGCCTCCAATCCGATGCCGGAGGAAGCGCCGGTGACGAGAACCGCCTTGCCTTCGAGCTTGGTTTGGATCATCGATCTTCTCTCCTTGGGTTGGCGTTCGTATCTTGTCGAATCGCATGCTCGCACTGCCGATGTAGTATCGTCATTGCCATGCGTTATCACCGAGAATCTTTCGAGATCATCGCCGATGCTTCGATGCTCGTCGTTATCTGCAAAGATCGGGGATGGAAATCGATCATGGATTCAATCCGGTGATCCCGTCCATTGTCGATGGAAAGTCGATAGGAGTATCTCGATGAGTGAAAGCAAGCAAAAAAGAAGACCCCATCGTTGGACCCATCGGGATTTTGCCGTGAGTTTGGGGTATTACCTGCTCCACGGAAAAAATGCCACCTCGCTTGAGAATGAAACGGGGATCCGGTTATCCAAAAAGATGGGGATATCGATCAATTCCCTTTCTTTGAGGGTTGCGAATTATATTTCTTGCGATCCGAAAGCCGAATCGAAAGGCCTCAACGGAAGACCCAAGGGCGATGACGGCCAAGGGCATCGAAGATGCCAACCTTGGTTCGATGCCGCCAAATCGTCTTCGGAAGTCGAAAAGGCGTTCGTTCGTCTGACCGAGCATGAGATCGGGCGTTCGGTATTGACGCATGATGATCTCGAGTCGACTATCGAGATCATCGAAAAGAGCGTCAAGATCGAGGGCGGGGTCGATATCGAAGCGATTGGATGAGGTATCTCGTCCTTTTTTCTTCATCGACGAGAGTGCAGGGCGCACCGAGCCGAGATCGGTTTCGGTTCAAGGTGGCGACTCGATGAGTCGTCGAAGTGAAAAAGCGATATCGAAAAATCCTTGCCGAAGATCGGGCAAGATAGGATCGCCCGGGTCGGGGACGGCGGCGGGTTCGAAAGCCTTCGAGCCTAAGAGCTTTGGATAAGGAGCGTCGATGCCATGCGTTGCGAAATCATCGCGGTGGGAACCGAACTTCTGCTCGGCCAGATCGTGGATACCAACTCGTCATGGATCGGCTCGCAGCTTGCGGTGACCGGGATCGATTCGCATTTTCAGGTCAAGGTGGGCGATAACCGGGAGCGCATCGCAAAGACCATCGAGCACGCCCTTTCGCGCAGCGATGCGGTCATTCTTTGCGGGGGACTCGGCCCGACCCAGGACGATATCACGCGCGAGGCGATTGCCGAAGTGATGGGGGTTCGGCTGCTGCGGGACGAGGCGATGGGCGAGCGGATTCGCAAGGGATTCGAAGCGCGCGGGCGCCGTTTCGCAAAGAACAACCTCCGCCAGGCCGAGTATCCCGAGGGCGCCTCTTTCATCCCTCAAATGCCGGGGACCGCCCCCGGGCTTGTCTGCCCCTTCGAGTCCAAGGTGATCTACGCGGTTCCCGGGGTGCCCTCGGAGATGCGCGAGATGGTCAAGGGCACGATCCTTCCCGATTTGGGGCGCCGGGCCGGGGTGCGAGCGGCCATTCGAAGCCGGGTTCTCAAAACTTGGGGCGAAAGCGAATCGCGTTTGGCGGAGTTGCTCGAAGAGCGCATCGACGAGTTGGATGCCGCGGGCAACCCCACCTTGGCCTTCCAAGCGAGCGGCATCGAGGGGTTGAAAGTGCGGATCACCGCCAAGGCTCCCGACGATCCCACCGCCGATGCCCTGATCGAGGCCGAGGAAAGGCGCATCAGGGAGATTGTCGGGGATGCGATTTTCGGCATCGACGAGCAGACCATGGAATCGGTGGTGCTCGATATGCTGCGCAAGAAAGGGCTCGGTTTGGCGGTGGCCGAATCCTTGACCGGCGGGCTCGTCGGGGCTCGTCTGACGGCGATTCCCGGCTCGAGCGATGTTTTCAAAGGTGCGGTGGTCGCCTATGCCGGTGACATCAAGTTCGATCTTCTCGGAGTGCCGCGCGGACCGGTGGTTTCACATCGGGCGGCCAAGGCGATGGCCGCAGGGGTACGCAAGTGTCTCGGTGCGGATATCGGTCTAGCAACCACCGGCGTCGCCGGTCCCGACGAGCAGGAGGGACACCCCCCGGGCACCGTATTCTTGGGATTGAGCCTGGAAGATCGCACCGAAGCCGTGAGGGTTCGGCTTCCGGGCGATCGTCGCCATGTGCGCGAATTTTCCGTCATCACCTTGCTCAATCTACTGCGCTTGCGCATTTCGGGTTCATCGAGGAGCCCGGAATTGCGATAGGCATCTTGGTCGAAGATCGAGGCTTTTTGCGCTCGAAGACCGACGCCCCTCGCGAATAGGCATGAAGTGGGTATCAAGTGTTGCCGATGCGTTCCGACATGCAAACGACCGCTAAGCACTTCGGAGCGCTTGCTTTGCCCCGAGATCGAAAACCCGTTCGCCGGCGAACGATTCGGATATGGACAAATTCTCGTATCGACATGGATTGCCGAGTAAAATGGCGGGCAATCTCCCCGGCCGAGATGTACATGGGCGAAGTCCGGTCATCGAGCTGGTTAGGTATCGTCCACGAGGTCTGACAAGGTCAGTCACCGTCCCTGGAAAGGAGTTGACAACGATGAATTTATCCAACCGAGGCAACAATGGCTTGAATGCTTCGCCAAGGTCGATACCCGAGGTATTGGTGTCGCCTGAATTGACTGCCC
>JFBG01000053.1 GCA_000583135.1 Thioalkalivibrio sp. HK1 | reverse complement strand
TCGGCGCTTGTGCGAAATCAACCCTTATAGTGCCCGTCCTTGCTGCACGAAAGACTCGGCCCGTACCCCGGACATCAGGTGTGTCGGGGGTGTAAACGGGCGTAGTGGGGACCATCGGTGGCTTTTTCAGGTATCGGCCTCGCATTCGATCATGAAAACCCCCCACGGCCACTGCACCGATTCTTCCAGCGTGGCCGAGCGATCATCGGGGATATCGAAGACGATCCAAAAGGGGCCGCGGCCGCCGATATCCAATCCTCGGCCGTCGGCACTCATCGCCAATATCCAGTCGCGATCCCGGCGGGAGTCGGCCTCGATTCGGGTCGCGAATCCGTCGAGGGCGAGGGTGCGAAGCGAGCGATCAATGGGGCAGCCGGCGGCGTTCATGACATCGGCAAGGCGCGGACCTGAAACCCGTACCGCCTCGCTTGTCTCCCAGCCTCTGGGCGTGATCGTGATCTCGACCTTGTCCAAGCCATCGAGCATCGCTCGATCGAAGGCGAAGCCGCGCTCGAAATCCTGTTTGTGGAATTTAAAAAAGGCATCTCTTTTGTCGTTCATCTCGCTGCGATTGCTGCGGGAGATATCGCCGACGATCGTCAACTCCACCGATCCTTTCGGAAGATCGGCGGCCTGTGCCATCGACGCTGCAAGAGCGATCGATGCCGGCAGGATCAAGGCGAGGGCGCAGACGGCGAGCATGCGTTTACAAGCGATTTTCGTCGTCGATCCGAAGTATCGGCTCATGATTTTCTTCCTCTTTTTTTTCGAGTATTCAAAGGCCGTTTCGGTCAAGACCGATAAGGCGTCGTTCGAACAAGGCTCTCGCTTTGCCCCCCGGCATCGAGGGCATCGGGGCATCGATCATCGGCGTCGATGATCAGCACCGATCGGTAGTATCGATCAAGATCGGAAACGCTCCAATGCCCGCCCCTGATCGATGGACTTTCTTGCGAGATCGGCTCCTTGAGCCAGATCCCGCACCTTGCCGGTATGGCGCAAAATGAGTGCGGATGCATAGACGAGGCTGTCGCGGGCGGCCCCCGGCGCCCCGCAAAGGGCCTCCAAACCCGCCTTCGCCGCCGCCTGCGCGATGGCCAGGCCATCGATTTGGATATCGTCGTTTCGGCGCCTGTAGCCCTTGATATCCGGCGGTAGAGGAACCGCTCGCATATCTTGTTCGATCCCCACCTCCGGCGGCGAGATATCGGATTCCTCTTCCGTCTCGCCAAGCGCTTCGGCGGCGCCGTAGCTCAATATCCTCGTGCCTTGGCGCAGCGAGGGAACGATACCCCCTTCGGTGCCGCGCACGATCAAGGCGGAATCGAAACCTGCGCTTTTGGCCAGCAGAGCGTAGATGCGGGCATAGGGCTTGTGGACATAGCCGGTGACGATATGGGTGCATCGCCGCCCGCGGACCGGACCGGTCATCACCTCCACCGTGGTCAGCGCCGGGCGCTTGATGATCAGCGTGCGCAAGGCGGTCAGAGCGTGAAGGTCGGGGTTGAAAACGCTTTGGTCGCAATAAGCCCAGCCTTGCTGCGGATTCCCGAGTCGTTCGCCGACCTCTTCGGGCGAGAGATCGGTGCGTATCTTGCACGCTGCGAGCACGCGGTGATGGGTGGCCCCGAATTTCGGTCCCATGCTTTCGACCCCTTGCGAGATCGTCGGTAGTCCGCAGGCGGCCAGCAGCGCGGGGACGAAGGCGGAAACGGGCAGGGTGCGGTTGAAGCCGTTGAAGGGATCGGAGAGATCGACCACCTCGTCGACCGGGGCGACGATGCGCTTGGAACGCTCGATCAGCGCATCGAGGATGCCGAGGTTCTCGTCATCGCTCTCCCGCTTCATCCGCAGCGCGATCAGAAAGACCGCCGCTTGTACCGGATCGATCGTCCCGTCGAGGATCATCTCCATCCCTCGGCGAGCCTCGCTCCGATCGATATCCCGGCTAAGTTCCGGTCCGGTGGCGATGCGTTGGATGATCGAGCGCATCAGCTGCCGCTTGGCCGCTCGCTCGGCATCCGAGTTTTTCTCGGGCGCTATCGATGGGGGCTGCGAGGGCGAGTCTTTCGTCGCCGAGGAGGGACGAGGCTCGTTCGAATCCGCATGCATGGTTCGGTATTTTCCTTGTCCAAATCCATTTAGAGAGGGTTTGCGATGATGTGTCGGCATCGTCGCTCATCGTTCGTATTCGGGATGCTTATGTGGACCTAAGAGCGCTCGCTCGTCGATTGCAAGGCGGGGATTGTTTGCAAACCCTCTTTTCGTCCGAGAGCGGATAGCCTCATCCGATCGAATCCCCGGGATTGCCGGAATCGCCCCCCGGATCGTTTTTTCGATATCCCGTTCGCCCTCGTCGGCTCCTAGGGATCTTGATCTTCGCCTTGCTCTTTGCGATCGCCATCGACCAGCGCGTGCAGCTGCCCGTCGATATCGTCGATCACCTCCTCGGGATCGCGGAAATAGTCGGTGGACCAGATGCGGGCGAAGCGCCAGCCCAGAGATTCGAGCACCTGCTGTCGGATGCGATCGCGATCGCGAGCCGAAGGCGAACTGTGGTAGGTGGCGCCGTCGCATTCGACCCCGGCGAGGTATTTCCCCGGCTGATCCGGATGCACCACCCCGAGATCGACGCGGAATCGACTCACCCCCACTTGGGAGATCACTTTCCACCCCCGCTCGCGTAGCGCGAAAGCCACGCTCCGTTCGAATTCGCTGTCGAAGCGGTCGATGCCGTAGCGCTCGCGGCTTTGCCCCGCCAAGGCGCAGATCCCGCGCTCGGCGTATTCGAGATAGTCGCGCATATCGGCGACCGCCTGGGCTTGGGTGCGGCTCAGATCGAGCATGGTGTAGTCCATGCTGGCAAAAACCAGCACTTCGTATTTGGCGCGGGTGATCGCGACATTGAGGCGCCGCTCTCCCCCTTGGCGGTTGAGGGGGCCGAAGTTCATGCTCATCGTGCGCGCCCCGGGCTCGGTGGGGCCATAGCCCAGACTTAGAATGATCACATCGCGCTCGTCGCCCTGGACGGTCTCCAAGTTCTTGACGAAAAGCGGCGGCCTTCCATCCTCATCTCGGAAGAACTCCTCGGTTTGCGGGTGGTTGCGCCGCATAGCGTCGAGGCAGTTCTCGATCGTGCGCTGTTGCGATTGATTGAGGGCGACGACCCCGATGGTGTAGCGCGAGAGTTCCGGATCCTGCAATCGCCGCAACACTTCCTCGGCGACCGCTTGCGCCTCCTTGGGGTTGTTCGCCTCCTTGCCCTTGCTGTAAAGACCCTCGACCTTGTGCAAGGTGACGGCGCTTTCCTTCGTTTGCGCCGATGGATAGGTGGCAAGGGAGTTTTCGTAATACTTGCTGTTCGAAAAGGCGATCAGCGATTCGTGCTTGCTGCGGTAGTGCCCGGTCAGGCGATGCTTTTTCAAACCGGCGTCGAGGGCGCGGTCCAAGATGCTCTCGTAATCCTCCTCCTCGTCCTCGCTATCGACGGCGCTGCGGTTGAAAAAGTTGGTCGGCGGCATCTGCTTCGGATCGCCGACGACGATGACGTTCTTTCCCCGCGCGATGGTGCCGATGGCATCCCAGACGGTGATCTGCGAGGCCTCGTCGAAAACGACCAGATCGAAGTGATTGAAATCCCGAGGCAGGAATTGGGCGATCGAGATCGGCGACATCATCATGCACGGGGTCAGATCCAAGGCCTGCGCTCCCAACCCCTCCATCAGTTTGCGGATCGGGATATGTCGCTGCTTCTTTTTGATCTCGCGAGATAGGATGCGCAGCCCTTCGGAGAGCCTTCCTTCGGTGCTCGGTACGAATTCCGCGGTATTGGCCGCAACTTGGGCTCCGCAAGCGTTCTCGATCGCCTCGTCGGTCGCGGTGAAATCTTTTCTCAGGCGCTCGTGATCGCGAACGCGAAAGCGCCTTAGAACGGGGTCGGCGTCGATCAGCAAAGGTGCCAGCCAGCGATGAAAGGCGTGATCGATCATATTCGCCGAACGATCCTCTGTTAGCCGCCCGTCGGTGATGGCCTCGACGATCGGCATCGGATCGTAATCTCCGCAAGGTGTGGTTCGCAGTCGGTTCCAATCCAAGCACTCATCGAGACGCGCGATGCCCTCGATTCTTTCGAGCAATTCGGCCAGATCCTCCCAACCATCGGCATCGATACCGATATCGGCTCCGAGCCCTCGCCATGCCGCCAGATTCCGCCGGTATCGCTCCATCGCTTGGCGCATATCGGCCAAGGCCTGCCGGTGTTCGGGGTTTTCGGCGATCGTCCGAATCAAGACCGGAATATCGCCGTCTATCTCTTTTTGCACCCTCTCGAAGGCGGTCGCAAAGCCCTCGCAGGTGGATAGAAGCCCCTGCAACTGCGAGGTGGAGACCTCCTCCCATCCCGGCCAGATCCCGGATCGTATGAAAGGAGGCAGCATGGCCTCGATATCCGCCGCCGCCGAACGCGAATCGTCCAAGGCGCGCAGGTTGTCGATATCGACGGTCAGTCGGATCCCGAATCCCTCGAGTTGCCGCCGGATGCGGAATTTCCGGAAAAAAGCCACGATCGGGTTGGCGGTACGCAAGGCCTCGATCCATGCTTGCGTCGGTAGAGCCAAGGCCCGATCGAGATCGAGATCGAAATTGGATGAAAGTCGCGCGTGAATCGCTCGGCGCCGCTCGATCATCTCGATGATCTTGGCCAATGCCTGCCTTCGTTCCTTGGCATCGGGGTCGAAGATAAGCGCTTGGCATTTCAAGGCGGTGAGCGCTTCGCTTTCCAGCAGAGATTCAAGGCCGCTTAGCGCAGCATCGTCTCGGATCGGTCGAATCCCTCCCAAAGCCTTGCAAAGCCCCCGTTCGTGCCCTTTCATCGCCGCCAAGTCGGCCTTCAACGCTTGTACGATGTCACGAAAATCGCCGTCCCATCGATGGGACCATTCCCCGTTCCCGACCGCGGCGAGCGCGCGGGGGTCGATATCGGAAATGGCATCGAAGGCTTCGAGCAATCGCTCGGCCTGTTCTTGGATGTCGCTCAGCCATTGTTTGGTCGCGCGCGGGATGTTCTCGGGGTGGTTCGGCAGTCCCAAGGAAAAGCCCGCGCTTTCGTCTCCCAAAGAAGCCCCGATCGCCTCCCACGGCGTGATATCGCAACGATCGCTCGTACCGTGGAGCGCTGCCAAATAGCGATTGAGTCCGTCCCTTTGCTTCGACAGTTTTCGGTTTTGTCGATCCCAAGCCTTCGGGGGCGTCGTTTCGCCAAGCCATGCGTCATCGAATTGCTTCAACACCGCCTTCTTGTTGGCTTTGTTGCTGTGCAGCTCGAGGCAGCGATGCCCCAACCCCACCTTTTCCAGCCGCCGGTAGACCACATTGAGGGCTTCCATCTTCTCGGCTACGAAGAGCACCTTGCGCCCTTGGGCGATATTGGTGGCGACGATATTGGCGATGGTTTCCGATTTGCCGGTACCCGGCGGTCCTTCGAGCACGAAATCCTGTTCCCGAGTCGAGGCCTCGATGGCCGCCAGCTGCGAGCTGTCGGCGTAGAGCGGGGTATACAAGGAGCCGGGTTCGATGCGCCGATCGACATCGCAAGCATCGATGAACGATGCGCTGTGCGGATAGCCTCCACCCCCGCCCTGCTCGATCAGGTGATTGACGAAGAGATTGTTTTTCAGGGCATCGAGTCGATCTTTGAGGTCTTGCCACATCAGGAATTTGCGAAAAGAAAAATTGCCGATGACGATATCCTCGATCAGCTCGAAGCCCTTGATATCCTTGATCGCCTCTCGCACATAAGACCAGACTTGCGGCACATCGACCCCGTGGCTATCCATCGGCAGCGACTCTCGAAAGCATCCGAGATCGATCTCGTAATCTTGCAGCAGGAATTCGATCAAGGTGGAGTTGAAGACCGGCTCCTCGTCCGGATGCGCACAAGCGGTGATTTTGGAGCGGGCGCTGCGACGCTGCAGCTGTATCGGCAGCATGATCAAGGGGGCTTTATAGGACTTCTTGCTCTTGGGGGTTTCTTGCCATCGCAGCATCCCCAGACTCATGAACAGGGTATTGCTGCCTCCCTCTTCGAGGTCGTTTTTCGCTTTTCGATAAAGCCCGAGGAGGGTCGTATCCAGTTTGTCGGTCGTGCCATCGGCCACCAGCCGTCGCTCGTCGAGTTGTTCGAGGGCGAATCGATCGAAATCGGGACTCGAAGGCGACGAGCCGCCTTCCAAGGCCTCGAATCCGTTTTCTTGCATGGAGATGAAGTTGAATTTCCTATCCTGCGCCAGCGCATCCTCGAGCCTTGCAATATCGGGACAACGAAGACGGATGTGGGAAGCGCGGCCGCCGAAGTTCAGCAGGCGGTTGCGCTTGGAGAGATCCAACAGCCGCCGCTGCCAGTGGTCGACCCGACCCTCGGGGCTGTTCTCGACCGGCCGATCCTCGAGGCGGATTCGCGGCATCGGCGGCGGCGCTTGCATCTTCGGGATGCGGGGCGCTTTCGTCGAGGTCTTGGCTTTTTCTTCGATCCGCTCCCGTCGACTCGGCAAGGGGCGGATCGAGCGCTTGCGCGCCTGCGCGATATCGAGGGCGAGGACGAAATCCTTCTCGACCTCCTCGTTCAACGAGGCGCGGGCGATATCGCAGGCCTCGGCGAAGGAGGGGATCGGTCGCCTTAGGACGCAGGTGGTTTCGAAAAGCGCGATATCCTGGGCATCGACGCGCTTTCGCATATCCATCGGATCGTCGTTGCTCGTGACCTGGAAACTCTCTTCGATCAGCCAGCAGCCGGCGCAGGCATGTCCATGGGTGAGCACGATCACCGGATTCAGGCCGATATGCTCCAAGCAGGCGGCGAAGAGGGTCGAGGCATCGAGGCAGGCGGCCATGCCGGTGGCGGCGATGCGATCCGGAAGACGGATACGCTGGCCGGTTTCGGCGAAATCCGGCGGCGGGGAGACGTAATCCAAGCCGAGCGAGGCCACCGCTTGCCACAGCGCTTGGGCCATCATCCACGGGGCTTCGCGCGATCGGGATTGATAGCCGTTCATCGCATAGTCGCCCGGGACTTTGGCCAGCGCTTGCGCGGCGCGCTTGACCAAATCCTCGACGAGATCGCTGTTCGGCATTACGAAGCAGGCCAGCATCTCGGGATTGTTGGCCGACCCCGCCCAATGGTCTTTGGGAAGCAACAGGGTTTTGGCATCGACGCTTGCGATCCTTAAGTCGCCTTGCCGTAGATCGAAGCGCAGTTCCAGCTCCGTTTCGTCGATCAGCCCATCCAAGTATTCCAAGGAGATTTCCGGCTGACGATCCCGCAGCTCTTGAACCGCACCCGGACCCAAGGCGTCGATATGCCATGAATAGGGTTCGAAGACTTGCGGATTGGCGTGCAGGTGCAGCGTCAGATCCTTTAGGGGCGCCGCACTTTTATCGGGTTGCTCGATCTCCAATCCGCTCAGCAATCGAAAGTGGCCAAGCTGCCGATGCGCCGGCGAATAGTAGGGGGAGACCGTCGGTGTGATTTTCGGCATCGTTGGCTATGGCACGAGGGCTATGGGTTGTCGTTTTTATCGTTGCATCCGATATTCGTATCAAGAGTCAAGCGAATGCCGCTTCGAATCGAGATCGATCGAAATAGGACCTAAGACAAGGGCGGGGGAGGTGGATAAGGATATCCCGACCCCGTGAAATTTACAATGTCATCGACAGTATTTCATGATATCGGAACCCGAGCGACCGTAAGAGTATCTGCGAATATCGCCGCATCGGGGGAGGGGGGGATCGGCGCTCATTTCCTTTTGGCAAGGCGTTTGACCTCCATGGAGATCGGGGCCTCGCCGGTTGCGCAATAGCGCTCGTGATTGTCTTCGACATCCTCCAAGACATAACGATAGTTGACCATGATGCCTGCGGATTGTTCGAGTCCTCGCTTCGATATATCGCCGAGCCAGTTGATGCGCTCGATCCGCGCCCCGTTATCGAGATGGAAATGAGCCACCCGGTCGAGGCTGCGCTTGCCTCGCTGGGCGGTGCTTGAACTCGTTTCGCTAAGAAAGCGCGCTGCGAGATGGAGCAGGATCGGGCGTAGCGCGTTGGTCAGATCCGCATCTTCGTTCCAATGCGGACGATCGAGCAGGGTGCGCAAAGCCGATCCCGCCGGGATACCGTCGGGGTTGTCGGCGAGTTCGAGGATCGTCGTTGCCTGCGCCGGATCGAGGAGCCCTTCTTCCTCCTCGAGGCGTGCATCGAGCCAAGATCTGAAATCCGGCATCGGGGAGAGGGTGGCGAAGGTTTTGATATCGGGCAGATCGCGAGCGATATCGGTGGCGACCTGCTTGATCAGAAAATTGCCGAAACTCACCCCGCTCAGACCGCGCTGGCAATTGGATATCGAATAGAAGATCGCGCAATCCGCCGCGAGGGGATCTTCGAGCGGAGCGGTGGGATCGAGCAGAGCCTGAACGCTCGAAGACATCCCCCGCACGAGGGCCACCTGCACGAAGATCAACGGCTCGGCGTGCATATTGGGGTGGAAAAAAGCGTAGCAGCGGCGATCCGGCTCGAGTCGATTCTTGAGATCATCCCAAGAGCGGATCTCGTGCACCGCCTCGTAGCCGATGAGCTTTTCCAATACGAAGGCCGGGCTTTCCCATGTGATGCGCCGCAGCTTCAAGAACCCGGGATCGAACCACGAGGCGAGCAGGGCGCGAAGATCCTCGTCGACCCCGATGAGATCCGGATGCTCGCGCTTGGCATCGAGCGCATCGGCGCGCAAGTCGACGAGGAATTTCACCCCGCCGTTGAGTCCGTTGAATCGCTTGAAGAGCCGCAGGCGTCGGGGGATGAGGGCGCGGCGCAGGTGATCCAGCGCGATCCGATGCGCGCGTCGCTCTTTTTCGGATCCATGTTCGGGATCGATCGTTGCCAGGGTGGGGCGAAAGGCATCGATCGCCTCCCCGATCGCTTGGGGGTCGGTATCGTATTCCTCTTCGAGCATCCGCAGAAAACGCACCCGACCGGCGCGCTTCAATGCCAGATACATCTCTCCCAATGCCGCGGCTTGCGCCCTTGCCGATACCTCGCCGCCTCGACCTTCGATGCAGGCGTCGACCCGCTTGCGCAGGTGTTCTTGATCGCTTGGGTCATCGAGATCCGGATGCACGCGATCGAGAAGGGGTATCTCTCCTTGGCCCCCGCTGCGCAGGCTCTTGAGAAATCTGCCCAAGGTGCGATCGAGCAATCCGGATGCGGTTTCTCTCAACACATTCTTCGAGCTCTTGCTTGGATTCTTCGAAGGACATCGTGCAAGGCGATGGTTTCGAAAAAAGCCGTCGATATACGAGGGTTGGCCGAGGATGGAGCGCTTCGAAGCGATCGAGCGATATCGCGAAGAGGGACTTAGCGATGCGACCACTTCGCCGGGCGTTTTTCCAAAAAGGCCCGCATACCCTCGCCCTTGTCCTCGGTGGCGAAGGCGAGATGGAAAAAGCCGCGCTCGGCATCGAGACCGGATTCGAGCGTGGTCTCGTAAGCGCGATCGATCGACTCCTTGATCATTTTCACCACCGGTCGGGACATCGAGGCGATGGCTTGGGCGGCCTCCATCGCCTCGTCGAGCAAGCGCTCGCCAGGGACCACTCGGCTCACGAGCCCGCTGCGCTCGGCTTCCTCGGCGCTCATCATGCGCGCCGTCAAACAAAGATCCATCGCCTTGGCCTTGCCCACGGCCCGCGGCAGGCGCTGGGTGCCGCCGAGCCCCGGGGGGATGCCGAGCTTGACCTCCGGTTGTCCGAAGCGAGCGTTGTCGGCGGCGATGACGATATCGCAAGCCATCGCCAGTTCGCAGCCGCCGCCGAGGGCGTAGCCGGAGACGGCGGCGATGATCGGTTTGCGGACGCCGCGGATCAGATGCCAATATGAAAAATGGGGTTTGGCGAAAGCCTCCATCGCGCTCTTTTCGCTCATCTCCGAGATATCGGCGCCGGCGGCGAAAGCCTTTTCGCTCCCGGTGACGATCATCGCCCCGATGGCATCGTCGTCATCGAAGGCCGCCAAGCAATGGCCCAGTTCCTTGATCAGCGGTTGATTGAGGGCGTTGAGGACCTTCGGTCGATCCAGCACGACCAAGCCGACGGATCCTTCGGTCCGGGCACGAATGCAGGTGTATTCCATCATCGAAACCTCGTGTTGACATTGCAGCGGGTCGGTGGATTGCCGGGGCCTTTCGAAGACCAAGCGATGCGATGGACATCCCCGAGAAAATGAAAGCCTCGGTCAAGTTTTGCGCTTTCGCTCGATCTCGCTCATTATAAGATGCACGATAAAGTCGCCATGTCGGTCATCGATCGGCTTGGTTCGCGATCATTTTGGCCGTGGCCACGATTATCATGCCTTGATCGGGTTTCGCCGCAAGTCTTTCGGATAATCTTTTTTTCAAAAGGAGAATGAATCGATGTCCATTTTGCCGATCGTTTCGTTGCGTCGATTGGGACGCGTCCTCGTCGCATTGTCGACCCTGTCCCTTCTCGCATTCGCTCCCGCCCATGCGCAGAAATGGGATATGCCCATGGCTTATGCCGATAGCAACTACCACACCCAAAATGGCAAGGACTTCGCCGAGGCCATAAGGGTCGCCACCGGCGGGGCCTTGGAAGTGGTGGTGCACGGCGGCGGGTCGCTGTTCAAGGGCAATGAAATCAAGCGGGCGGTCCAGACCGGCCAAGCCCCCATCGGCGAGCGCCTGCTCTCCTCCCATCAGAACGAGAACGCCGTATTCGGTTTCGATTCCATTCCTTTTTTGGTCTCGACCTTCGAGGAGTCGGAAAAACTCTGGCAGGCGGCGCGCCCGACGATCGAAAGGATCCTCATTGATCAGAATCTCGTACTCCTTTATTCCGTGCCTTGGCCTGGGCAGGGGCTTTATTTCAACCAGGAGGTCTCGTCGATCGCCGATATGAAGGGCATCAAATTCCGGGCCTATAACCCGGCGACTTCGAGGCTGGCCGAGCTCACCGGCATGCAGCCGGTGCAAATCGAGGCTGCGGAACTCACCCAAGCCCTCTCGACCGGGGTGGCGGAGGCTTTCGTCTCCTCCGGCTCGACCGGTTACGATCGCAAGGTTTGGGAACAGCTCGGCTATTTCTACGAAGTCAATGCTTGGATGCCGCGCAACTACGTCTTCGTCAACAAGGATGCTTGGAACGATCTGGACGAGGGCCAGCGCAATATGGTCAAGGGCATGGCGATGCTCGCCGAGAGCGCAGGGACCGCAAGGGCGCACCAGCTGGCCGATTGGTATGTCACCCAGCTCGCCGCCAATGGCATGAAGGTGCAGATGGCGCACGACGACTTGCGCGCTCAGCTCAAAGAGATCGGGCAGACGATGCTCGACGAGTGGTTGGAAAGCGCAGGCGAAGACGGCAAGGCGATCTTGGAGGCCTATCGCAATATGTGAGCCTTGGGATGGGGGGGGAATTTCGAACTGCTATCCGAACTGCTATCCGAACTGCTATCCGAACTGCTATCCGAATCGATCGTCGATTCGAATCCATGAGCCCCGGGGCATCATCGCCCCGGGGCTTGTAGATGAGGGGGATTTTCAAAGCGAGCGCGCATATCCATGCCGATCATCGAAGCCTCATCCAAAGCAAGCCGCATCCTCGATGCCCTTCGCCCGGGGCTCGATACCCTTTATCGACTATGCGGTCTGATCGCCGCCGCTTTTTTATTGCTGCTATTGCTGATCATCGTTGCCCAGATGGTCGCTCGCTGGTCCGGCCATGTCTTTGTCGGCGCCACCGGCTATGCCGGTTATTGCATGGCGGGGAGCGTCTTCTTCGCCTTGGCCCATACCCTCGATCGCAAGGCGCATATCCGGGTGAATCTGCTCTTGTTGCGCTTGGCATCGGGTCCTCGTCGGTGGTTGCAGGCATGGTGTTTCGGGATCGGCTCGGTGATCGCGATCCATTTCGCCGTCTATGCCATTCGCGCCACATGGTGGTCGTGGAAACTCAACGATATCTCCCAAGGGCAGGATGCCTGGCCCTTGTGGATCCCGCAACTATCGATGGCCTTCGGCACCGTCGTATTTTCCATCGCCCTCGTCGATCGATTCCTTTCGATCGTTTTCGCCGGGCAATCGGGGGAGGACGATGACGAACCCTCGCCCCAAGACGAGAGCCGAGATCGATAAAAGCCCTTGCAAGGCCCAAGCCTGGAGTTTCGCTTCGGGATCTATACGCAAAAGTACCAATCATCGATTCCGGGTTTTGAAAACCGCCCCCCCGATCTCGCCCGCTCGTCTCACGAGGATCGCCCGAGATCCGCTTGCCAGGAACGCATCGCCATGGAAGGCATTTCCCTGACCGTCGTCTTTCTCTTCGTGCTCTTCTTGCTTTTAGGCACCGGGGTATGGGTGGGACTCGCCCTGATGGGAGTGGCTTGGGTGGGGATGGAGCTCTTCACCACCCGCCCCCCCGGTGATTCGATGATCACCACGATATGGTCATCCTCGTCGAGCTGGTCGTTGACCGCATTGCCCTTGTTCATCTGGATGGGGGAGATCTTGTATCGCACCCGCTTGTCGGAGGATATGTTCAAGGGGTTGGCCCCGTGGATGGCTCCCTTGCCGGGAAAGTTGCTGCATACCAATATCGTGGGCTGCACGATCTTCGCCGCCGTCTCCGGCTCGTCGGCGGCGACCTTGACCACCGTCGGCAAGATGTCGATCCCGGCCTTGAGGGCTCGAGGCTATCCGGAATATATGACCATCGGCACTCTGGCCGGGGCCGCTACCTTGGGGTTGATGATCCCCCCCTCTTTGATCCTGATCGTCTACGGCGTGACCATCAACGAGTCGATCACCAAGCTCTTCATCGCCGGAATCTTCCCCGGCCTGCTGCTGGCGGGGATGTTCATGGGCTATGTCGCACTATGGTCCATCTTCAGATCCAAGGAGATGCCGCCCGCCGAGCCCGGCATCTCCATGGCCCGGCGCATCGGCGATTCGGTATTTCTCATACCGGTCATCGTGCTGGTTCTATTCGTGATCGGTTCGATGTATACCGGTTTCGCCACCGCCACCGAAGCCGCTGCCTTCGGGGTGGTGGGGGCGCTGGTATTGGCGGCATTGCAACGCTCGTTGACATGGAAGACCTTCGGCGAGAGCCTGATGGGGGCGACTCGCACTTCTTGCATGATCGCGCTGATCCTCGCCGGGGCGGCCTTTTTATCCTTGTCGATGGGGTTTACCGGATTGCCCCGAGCCCTCGCCGAGTGGATCGCCTCCCTCGATCTCACCCCGACGACCCTGCTGATCGCCTTGATGATTTTTTATATCGTCATCGGCTGCTTTCTCGATGGCATATCGGCCGTGGTGCTGACGATGGCGGTGGTGGAGCCCATGATTCGGGCCGCGGGGATCGACATGATCTGGTTCGGGATATTCATCGTGGTGGTGGTCGAGATGGCGCAGATCACGCCCCCGATCGGATTCAATCTCTTCGTGCTCCAAGGAATGACGCGGCACGATATCGGCTATATCGCCAAGACCGCGGTACCGATGTTCTTGATCATGGTGCTGATGGTTTTCGTGCTGATCGCCTTTCCGGATCTGGCCACGTGGCTTCCGGAAAATATGCGCACCCGGCCCGATGGGTGATCGAGCGGTTTTCGAGCGGGCTCGAAGCGTCGTCGATGCCAAGGGGCGGAGTCTTCGAAAAAGCGAGCGTGAAAGGCTCCAAAAGACAAAGGGCGATGCTCGAAGGAGTCGCGCCCATCCGCGCGCCCTTTTTCGCTATTTCTCCAAAAGACGGGGGATCAGCTCGACGAGATTGCACGGCTTCGTGCGGCTATCGAGTTGTTTGCGGATCAGCCGATCCCAAGCGGTGCGGCAGGCGCCGGAGGATCCGGGAAGGCAAAATAGATAGGTGCCGTTGGCGACCCCGGCCACGGCGCGGGATTGGATGGTGGAGGTTTCGATCTCCTGATAAGAGATGCTCCTGAATACCTCCCCGAAGCCGTCGATGGTTTTATCCAACAGCACCCCCACCGCCTCCGGAGTCCCGTCTCGTCCGGTGACCCCGGTTCCGCCGGTGGTGATGATCACGTGGATCTGCGGATCGGCGATCCACTCCGATACCACCGCGCGGATACGGTAGATATCGTCGGGGACGATCGTTTTTCGAAATAGCCGATGGCCGGCCTCGATCAGCCTTTTTGCCAAAAGACGACCGGAGCGATCGTTTTCTTCGTTGCGGGTATCGGAAACGGTCAGCACGCAAATCGAAAGCGGGATCATCGAGGCCTCGTCGCTTTGCCCGACGGCTGCGCTCGAAGCCGGATCGGATGTCGTTTTCGAATCCTTCGAATCGTTATCGGATGTAGGAGTATTCATCGGCTCTTTTTTCCTTTCCACGGTCGCCATGAAAAATCTTTCGTCGAAGGAATTCGATACGAGGCGGCGCCCTTTGCCCCGCAAGGTCATTTGCGGATATGCGTTGCCGATAGACGGCGTGGATGGTTCAGATCAACCCGAAAAAAGGCTGCACCCGAACCATCTCGCCCGGGGCGATACTTTCCCCCTGCTCGGGCAGGACGATGAAGCAGTTGGCATCGCTCATGGTATGGAGCAGCCCCGATCCGCTGCGACCGGTATCGCGTACGACGAGGGCATCGTTTTCGTCCCGCTCCAAGACCGCGCGGTAGTATTCGACGCGCCCCGGTTTTTTGCGCAGGCTGACGGTGCAACGAGCCTCCATCTCCGGCGGCGGGCGAAAGCATGATTCCCCGGCGGCGGCGCGAAGGGCGGGGGCGACGATCTGCAAGAAGGTCACCATCACCGCAACCGGATTGCCCGGCAGGCCGAAGCACACCGCATCCTCGATGAAGCCGAAGGCCAGCGGCCTTCCGGGGCGGATGGCGATGCGCCAAAAACCCACCTGACCCAAGGCGCTCAAAGCCTCTTTGATGTGGTCGGCTTCGCCGGTGGACGCCCCTCCGGAAGAGAGCACGACATCGGCGCTCATCGCCGCCTTTTCGAAGGCTTGGAAGATCGCATCGCGCCGATCCGGCACGATCCCGAGATCGACGATCTCGACCCCGAGGCGCTCGAGCATCCCGCGCATCGTGAAGCGATTGCTGTCGTAGACCAGCCCCGGAGCGAAATCCTCCCCCGGGGAGCGTATTTCATCCCCGGTGGAAAAATACGCCACCCGCAAAGGGCGAAAGACCTCGACCTCGGCCACGCCCAGCGAGGCGAGCAATCCCATTTGTGCGGGCATCAAGCGCCTTCCGCGTTCGATGACCACCGCTCCGGCGGCGATATCCTCGCCGCGTTCGCGCACATGCTGTCCCTTGCGATTCCCCGGCGGGATCCGAATCCCTTGGTCTTCGATCGTCGCGTGTTCTTGCATCACCACCGTATCGGTGCCCGATGGCATCATCGCCCCGGTGGTGATCCTGACCGCTTGGCCGGGCTCCACGTTGCCGATGAAGGGATGGCCCGCCAAGGCCTCGCCGATCGGATGAAACAGCCGCCAAGTGTCATCGGGCAAGGAATCCCCGTCGACGGCATAGCCATCCATCGCCGAGTTGGTATGCCCCGGTACATCGATCGGCGAGGCGATATCACGCGCGGCGATCCTTGCATGGGCTTTTATGAGCGGCAGCGTTTCGCTTTCTTCGATCGCTTGGACATGCACCCGGATCCGGCGCAAGGCCTCGTCCAAGGGCAGGAGATCCGGATCTCCTTCGTAGCAATCGGGAAGCGGCTCGGGAAGGGACATCGTTCGCTCTCGATGCGTTTTTCAGTGATCGACAACCAAGACGGGGGGATTCGGTGCCCCCGAAGGTGCAAGATGCGCTGCCATCGAGCGGATGAGATAGTCGGCGATCCCTTGCGGATCGTTCAGATCCAGCAGCGGCAAGGGGATCTCCTTTTTTGGTGGGGCATCGGTGGCCATGGCGATGATCGTATCGTCTTTGGGGTGCAGCATGGGGCGCCCGAAGTCGGGCCGATGCAGCTCGATCTTCGGAAATCGTTCGTGCTTGAAGCCCTCCACCAAGATCAGATCGAGGAATTCCTGATCCAGATCCAGCAAGATCTCGTCCAAGGAGGGCTCTCGTTCGATCGGTCTTTCCACCATCAACGCCCACCGACGACGAGAGGATATCAGCATTTGCGTCGCCCCCGCCTTGCGCAGTTCGTAGCTATCCTTGCCGGGGGTATCGACATCGAAATCGTGGTGAGCGTGCTTGATCATACCGGTGCGAATCCCGCGCCCGGCAAGGATCGGAAGGAGCCTGCGCAGCAAGGTCGTCTTGCCGGTGCCGCTCCAAGCGGCAAAACCGATGATCGGAACATGGGCGTTGGTCAGCATGAAAGACACTCGAATCGGCGCACGATAGTCCCTCGGCGGATCAAATCGGGAACCATTCTCGCAATAGCCCGAGGAGCCTTCGAAAGGACGAGTCCCGACATCTTTTCAAAGAGCATGCCGATATTGATCATGGAACCGGGATGGAAAGACGACGCCTTCTTGCGCGCAACCGGGATCCGCGCTGCAGGTGGATAACGATATCGCAGGTGATATCCTTTCGGATCTCCGGTGACTTCTTTCTTTCGAGCAGGCCGAGCATCGTTTGCTCGATGGTCTTGTCGGCAACCAGGATGACAAGATCCTTCATCCCATCACCCCCGCCGCCAGCAGGGTTCCGAGATCGACCACCTCGGTCCATTGTCTAAGATTGGGATGTTCGTTCCCGGCCACGATATCGGTGGAACCTCGTTCATTGCGGGCGAAGCACAGGATATCGTCGAGTTTATTGGCGTTGAGGATCACCGGGGAATGGGTGGCCATCAGCACTTGGGCATCGTAGACCGACGAGAGAGGATCGTTGACGGCCGGGATCGCCTTGGGGTGGATACCGTTTTCCGGCTCCTCGATCAGATAGATCCCCCGATGCTCGCCGAGCCATGCCGGGAGCGTCAGGGCCGCCAGCCGCAGCGTCCCGTCGGAGACCAGCCACGAGGGAACGCTCGCCCCGTTTTCGTATTCGAATACCAAATAGCAATGCCGATCTTCGTCTCGGATGACGGTTTTGATCGCTTTCAGATCGGGCAGAACCGTTTGCAGGTTCTCGAGCCATCCGGCAAAGCGCTTCGGATCCCGTTTTTGCAGGCGATCCACCGCCCATGGGAGATTGGAACCGTCGGCGAGGAATTGCGGGGCCTTGACCGGGGGTGAGGGTTTTTTGATCGCAAGACTGTTGAGCGAGAGCCTTTGCACTCCGCTCGCCAACAACCGCAAAAACCAAGTGCTGACGGGAAAGTTACCCTCATCCGGAACGAGGTTGCCCAAAGCCGATTTGCGGGCACCCAATTTGAACGAAGGAGCCCAACGCGTTACCCGTGGCAGGCACTCGCTGTAGAAATTATCGTTGCCGCCCGGCACCTTGTTGATGATGAGTTTATTGTCTCTTTTACGGGTATTGGAGAGCAGGGATTGACGAGGGAGCATCGATCTCGGGAAGAATTCGTTTTGCGAACGATCGGGTTTCGATCGTTTTTTCAACACCAGCCTCTCGGCTTTGAATTCGAAACGATATCCGGATTCCTCGAGCCCGATCGCGATTTCGTAGCGTATCGAATCGAGGTCGGGTCGGATGGTTTTCTCTCTCAAGTCTTGGGGGATCTCGGCTTCCAAGCCGAATTCCATTCGATCTCCTTGTCGATGAGATAGAAGTTCCCTCGGATCGTCGGGGGCCCGCTTGTGCAGGGCTTCGTCGAGGCCGTCGCCGACCACATCGCCCAGGAATTCGACGACATCCATCAAGGTGGATTTACCCGATGCATTCGGGCCCACGAGAACATGAAAAGGGCGAAGCCTTACTTGCACATCCCGCAGGCAGCGGTAGTTCAGCGCTTCGATCAAGGTGATCATCGCTCATGCTCCATCGTCGATATCGCCTTTGATTTTACGATGAGCGATGCGTAGGTTGCCGAAGGGGTCGGAAAATGCCCGCCTTGTACTCGGTCGATATCCGCAGCGGGGCAGACAACAGAGGCGGGCAACAAGGGTCGTTTCGCAAGGCGGAGTTCACCCGTCATTGCAACCGAGACGGAGAGGATTTTCAGTCGAAGGCGGCGGCGAGGCTATCTCGATCCAATAAAAACACCCCTTCGCTCTCGCCCTCCAATTCCAGCCATAGAAAAGGCAGATCCGGAAAAGCCCTTTCCAAGGCCTTGCGCGAGGCTCCGACTTCGCCGACGAGGATTCCTTGCGGATGTAAATGGCGATGGGCGTCGCTCAAAATTCGGCGGATATAGACAAGCCCATCGTCGCCCGCCTCCAAGCCGAGCCGCGGTTCGTGCAGATATTCAAAAGGGAGTGCGGCCATCGTCTTGGCGTCGACATAAGGCGGATTGCTGACGATCAGGTGATAGCGCTCGTCGCTCAAGGCCTCGAAGAGATCGGAGCGGATCATTCGCACTCGATCCTCGACCCCGTGGCGGCGGCGATTTTCCTGCGCAAGAGCCAAGGCCCGCTCGCTTATATCCACGGCATCGACGATCGCGTTCTCGAAGGCCAGGGCGCAGGCGATGGCGATGGCCCCGCCCCCGGTTCCGATATCCACTATGCGCAAGCCGTCGGCGTCGCCGTCGAGCCAAGGCTCGAAGCCGCGTTCGATCCATTGGGCGATGGGGGAGCGCGGTACCAGCGCTCTTTGATCGCAGACGAATTCGAGGCCGGCGAACCATGCCTTTCCGATCAGATAGGCGGCGGGGATCCGTTGTTCGATTCGGCGCCGAAGGAGTTCGAGAGCCTCTTTTCGCTCGCCCGAGGTCAGGCGGGCGCCGAGCCAGAGGTCTTGTGCATCGGGGCGAAGGCCGGCGGTGTGCAGCACCAAGGAGGCGGCTTCGTCGATCGCGTTATCGTGCCCGTGCCCGAAGGTCAGTTGCGCTTTTTCGAATCGAGCGGCTCCGAAACGTACGAGATCCAAGATGGTGCGCAGCTCGCAAAGCGCTTGGCAAAACGAAGGATCGAGATCGTCGATATCCGCAGACGGGGCTCGATTCGACTCGAGGTCGGAATTCGAATCGGAATTGAAATCGGCGCTCATCGTCGACACCCGCTCGTTCTATCGATCTTCGTGGTATCGGTGGATGATCGGTCGATGATCGATATCGAGGGATCGGAACGAGCCGAGCCCGATATCGCTTCCCGTCTCCCGATTCGGATCCCTCGTATCGAATCTCCCATAGCGAATCGACTAGGGATCTTCTTTGCGAGCCTTGGCGCCCTTCGATTTCTCGCCCCCGCTCTTTTTGGCTTTCGCCGCGGTCTTGGCATCGCCATCGGTCTTGGCTTCGGTACTTGCCGCGCCTCCCCGACCCTTCGCTTTTCCGCCCGCATTCGTTTTTCGCCTGCGAGGGGCCGCCTTGCGGACCGTGACCTGCGCGAGGAGCAGTTCGTTCATTCGGCGCACGAAGGCTGCGGGATCCTCCAGACTTCCTCCTTCGCTCAGCAGGGCTTGTTCGAAGATCAGATGCCCCCAGTCGTCGCTCATATCCTCCTTGGCTTGTGTCGCAAGGTGTTTTATCAAGGGATGGGCGGGATTGATCTCCAAGGTCGGACGCACGCTGTGGATGCTTTGTCCGGCGGCATCGAGAAGGCGCTCCATTTGGTGGCTGATCTCGTTTTCCTCGCGCACGAGACAGGCCGGCGAGCTGTCGAGGCGGCGGGTGATGCGCACATCGCGAACGCGATCCGAAAGGATGTTGCGGAAATGAAGAATAAGTCCTTCGTATTCATCCGCATCGGCGTCGGCGTCGCTTTCGGTATCGTCCTTGTCTTCTTGCGCTTGCGTCGAATCGTCTTCCTTCGAAGAAGCGATATCGTCGAGATCGAACTCGCCCTTCATCACCGAGATCAGGGGTTTTTCCTTGTACTGCGCAAGGTGCATGACCACCCATTCGTCGATCGGATCCGTCAGCAGCAAGACCTCGATCCCGTGCTTGTCGAAGGCCTCCAAATGCGGGCTGCTGCGCGCGGCGCGATGGCCGCCGGCCGTGATGTAATAGATTCCTTTTTGCCGATCCTTCATGCGCTCGATATAGTCGTCGAGCGCAACGGACGGGGTCGTGGTCGATTGGTCGGTGGAAGCGAAACGCAACAGACCGGCGATGCTCTCGCGATTCTTTTCGTCCTCGATGATTCCCTCTTTGATGATTTTTCCGAATTCCCTTTGGAAGGTCTCGTATTTCTCGCTATCGTTTTTCGCCATCGACGCCAGCAGATCCAGCACCCTCTTGACCGCCCCGGCGCGGATCGATCGAATCTGTCGATCCTCTTGCAAGATCTCGCGCGAGACATTCAACGGCAGATCCGCGGAATCGATCACCCCGCGGACGAAGCGCAAATAGGCGGGCATCAACTGCTCGGCGTCTTCCATGACGAAGACCCGCCGTATATAGAGTCTGACCCCGCGCTTGATCGAACGATCCATCAGATCGAAGGGGGCGCGCGAAGGAATATAGAGCAGGAGGTTGTATTCGAGATTGCCCTCGACCCGGTGGTGCAACCAGCTTAGGGGATCTTCGAAATCGTGCGCGATATGGCGATAGAAATTCTTGTAGTCGTCATCGTCGATATCGTTTTTATTGCGCGCCCACAGTGCGGTCGCTTGGTTGATATTCTCTTCTTGGGTATCGTCATCGTCGTCGGATCCGGGCATCGAGATCGGGATCGAGATGTGATCGGAATATTTTCGAACGATCCCCTTGATGCGTTCGGGCGCTAAAAATTCGTCCTCGTCCTCGCGCAGGTGCAAGGTGACTTCGGTTCCTCGATCACCGACTTCGAGGTCCTCGACGGTGAATTCACCCTCGCCATTCGATTGCCATCGCACGCCTTGCGAGGCGGGCTTTCCGGCGCGCCGAGAGTTGACGGTGATACGATCGGCGACGATGAAGCCGGAATAGAATCCCACTCCGAATTGTCCGATCAGTTGGGCGTCTTTCGCGCTGTCACCGGTCAGCGAGGCGAGGAAATCACGGGTACCAGAGCGGGCGATGGTGCCGAGGTTCTCGACGATCTCCTCTTTGCTCATGCCGATTCCGTTATCCTTGACGGTGATCGTGCGCGCCTTCGGATCGACGAGAATGCGCACTCGGATCTCGCCATCCCCCTCGTAGAGATCGCTGTCGGAAAGAGCTTCGAAGCGGAGCTTGTCGGCGGCGTCCGCGGCATTGGAGATCAGTTCTCTGAGGAAAATCTCCTTGTTTCCGTAAAGCGAGCGAATCATCAACTCCAGCAGGCGACTGATTTCGGCCTGAAATCCGAAAGTCTCTCGATTCGTGTTTTCCAAGGTAGCGTCGTCGGTCATCCCGTTCATCCTCCCTTCCCAAGGCGATCATCGTCTTTATCCAAAGCGATGGATCAAGCGATGGATTCCAATCTTGCAAGCAAGTATCCCCGCTTGATGGGGGCGAGAACGGGTTCTTTCAAGTTTTGCGACATCGTAGAGAAACGAAATTGCCCGTCGGGTTTTTTTGCACTCGACGATGTCGAATCGAAAATCGCGCGAATGAATATCGAATCCGCCTTCTCGCTGCCTTGCTAGGAATATTTCACGTTATACGATACATACTAAGAAGACAGTGTTCGATGGCTTTGTCGAGGCCACGATTTTCTTCTTCTTCATATCGCGCGTGGCGCTTTGAATGTCTACGAAAAACTCGAAATCATCGTCTCGTTCGGGGCAAGACACCCCGGTCATGACGCAATACCTACGCATCAAATCGGAGCATCCCGAGACCTTGCTCTTCTATCGGATGGGGGATTTTTACGAGCTCTTTTTCGATGATGCCCAGCGGGCCGCCGCCTTGCTCGATATCGCCTTGACCACGCGCGGGAAATCCGGCGGCAAGCCGATCCCGATGGCCGGCGTGCCCGCGCATGCGGTGGATGCCTATATCGCCAAGATCGTGCGTCAAGGGGAGTCGGTCGCCGTCTGCGAGCAGATCGGAGATCCGGCGACCTCTCGAGGACCGGTCGAGCGCAAGGTGGTGCGCATCGTTACCCCCGGCACCTTGACCGAAGAGCATTTGCTCGAAGAGCATCGCGACAACATGCTGGTGGCGGTGCATGGTGGCAAGGGGCATTGGGGCATCGCCGGATTGGAGATATCGAGCGGTCGCTTCGTTTGTACCGAGATCGACGGCGATCTATCCGCCCGAGCCGAGATCGAGCGCATCGCCCCTGCGGAAATTCTGATCCCGGACGATTTATCGCCCCCGAATTTCGTGAGCGAGCATCCGGCGTTGCGCCGCATCCCCGCATGGCATTTCGATCCGATCTCGGCCCGGAATTTGTTGATCGAACAGTTCGAGACCCTGGATCTTCGCGCCTTCGAGATCGAAGATCGTCCGCTTGCGGTCGGGGCCGCCGGGGCCTTGGTTTTCTATGCCCGCGATACCCAGCAGGGTTCTTTGCCCCATGTGCGCTCGCTGCATTTCGAGGGCCACGACGATGCGCTGACCCTCGATGCCGCAACGCGGCGCAACCTCGAGATCGTGCGCCCGCTTTCGGATAACGAGTCGGCGACCCTTGCGGCGGTGATGGACCGGAGTTCCACCGGGATGGGAAGTCGTCTGCTACGCCGGTGGTTGACCCGTCCGATCCGGGATCACGAGGAAATCGCTTTGCGGTTGAATGCGGTCGGCCAGCTGATCGAGGGTCGCGCATTCGAATACCTGCGCAAGATGATCCGCGAAGTCGGGGATATCGAGCGCATCCTCTCGCGGATCGGCTTGAGGAGCGCGCGGCCGCGGGATCTGGTGCAGCTGCGCTCGGCGCTGCATATCCTCCCGCAACTGCGCTCGGTGGCTCTCGAGATCGATAGCCCGCGGGTGCAGGCGCTGGCGGGCACGAGCGGGGATTTTCCCGAGATCGCCCAATTGCTCGATCGAGCGCTGATCGAATCCCCCCCGGTATTGATCCGCGATGGAGGGGTCATCGCCTCCGGTTATGACGAAGAGCTCGACGAATTGCGCGGGGTGTCGGTGAATGCCGAAGCCTTCATGGAGGATCTCGAGAGCAAGGAGCGAAAGCGTTCGGGCTTGCCGAATCTACGGGTCGGCTATAACCGGGTGCACGGCTACTTCATCGAGATCAGTCGAGTGCAAAGCGCTCGCGCCCCCGCCGATTACATCCGCCGCCAGACCCTCAAGAATGTGGAGCGCTATATCACCCCCGAGCTCAAGCAATTCGAGGATCGGATGCTCGGATCGCGAGAGCGGGCGCTGGCCAGAGAGAAGATGCTTTACGAGTCGTTGATCGATCGCATCGCCGAGGATCTCGGGGACTTGCAAAGTTGTGCCCGGTCCATCGCCCAACTCGATGTTCTTTGCACCTTTGCCGAACGAGCCGTGACATTGGACTATCGAGCCCCGGTGCTCGATGATGCCCCGGGCATCGAAATCAGAGAGGGACGGCATCCGGTCGTCGAAAGGAATACGGATACCCCCTTCGTCCCCAACGATATCACGCTCGATAACGAGCGTCGGATGCTGGTGGTGACGGGGCCGAATATGGGGGGTAAATCGACCCTCATGCGCCAAACGGCATTGATCGCGCTGCTTGCCCATGCCGGGAGTTTCGTGCCCGCGGCGGCGACGAGGATCGGCCCCATCGATCGAATCTTCACCCGGATCGGCTCCGGGGACGATCTTGCGGGCGGACGCTCGACCTTCATGGTGGAGATGAGCGAGATGGCGCAGATCCTCAATAACGCCACCTCCATCAGTTTGGTGTTGATCGACGAGATCGGACGTGGAACGAGCACCTACGACGGGTTGGCCTTGGCATGGGCCTGCGCTTGCGATCTCTCTTCGAGGATTCGCTCGTTCACGCTTTTCGCCACGCACTATTTCGAATTGACGGCGCTTCCGTCATGCACCGACGGAGTCGTCAACGTGCATCTCGATGCCATCGAGCACGGCGAGCGGTTGGTTTTCATGCACCGGGTCAAGGAGGGTCCGGCGGATAGGAGTTATGGGATCGCGGTGGCGGCATTGGCGGGGATCCCCGCCGAGGTCATCGGGCGGGCGCGCAAGATCCTCTCCACCATCGAGGATCATCCGCATGCGGCATTGACCGAGCCGAGCACACCGCAGCTCGGTCTGTTCGGTTCCGGGCCCGGCGGGATCCCGATGCTTCCCGAGGAGCGAGAGCTCGCAATCGAATCGTCGTCGGCCGAGGTCGATTCCGATCCGCGCTCGGATCGGGCACAGGCCCTTTTGCAGGCCCTCGATCAGGTCGACCCCGACGCTCTTTCGCCCAAAGAGGCTCTCGATACCCTTTATCGTTTGAAGTCTTTGGGCACCGATGGATCGATCCGATAAATTTGCCTGCGATCGTCGATTCTCGCCCGGCCTCGTCGAGGTCGGGGTGTCATGGTTTTTTGCCGCAGCCTTGCCGATAAAATCACCGAGCACCCGATCTTGCGCATATCATTTGCGCCCGGAGGATTTTCTTTTTTGAAGAAACCGAGGAATGACAGACCATGACTTTCGTCGTCACCGAGCAGTGCATCAAATGTAAATATACGGATTGCGTCGAAGTATGTCCGGTGGATTGTTTTCATGAAGGCCCGAATATGCTGGTCATCGATCCCGAGGAGTGCATCGATTGCTCGCTTTGCGATCCCGAATGCCCGGTGGAGGCGATCGTCGCCGAGGACGATCTAAGAGAGGATCAGCGACAGTGGCTGTCCTTGAACGCCGAGCTATCGAGGCAGTGGCCGGTGCTCAGCGAAAAAAAGGACGCTCCCGAGGATGCGAAGGAGTGGGAGATGGTCGAGGGGAAGATCGAGCATTTGGAGCGCTGACCGTAAAAGGCGAGAAGGATCTCTTGGCGGCCACCGGATCGTCGATGAGACACCGAGATATCGCTTTTTTCATATTCGAAGCGAAGGGTTCGACTTCAAGAAGCGTCATTGGCCACCGGACCATCGGGGATTGAACACAATCTCCCAAAGATGGTGGTCGAGATCGGCAATCCAGGCGCAATATCCGCCCCATCGTTCGTCATGAGGTTCTCGAACGATCCTCGCCCCGGCCCGTTGGGCCAAGGCGCAACGATCCTCGACCTCCGATCGAGAGGCCACATTGCACGAAAGGGTGATGCCGCCGAAGGGATCGTCGCTCGGTTTTTCTCCCGGCGAGGAGGGTGGGCGAGGAAGTCCGGCATAGCGCGCCAGTTCGTTGCGTTGACAAAGGGCCAGCAGGGCCCCGGGCAGTTCGAAATAGATCACCTCTTGCGGCGGGCGGGCGTGGATGAGACCGAATCCCTCGCGATAGAAGCGATCCGCCGATAGGAGATCGCCGACCCCCAAACTCACCACGCTGATCCCGAACCCCGAAGCTTTGGCCGGGCGATCCGCAGGCGCCCGGGACATTTGTCTGGTGGGCGGCCGGATGTTCATGGCTCCAAGCCTTTTTCGAGATCTCCGGTGGCGGGGGCGAACAGATAGCTGCCGGTATCGGGGCGGGAGAAATCGATCAATCGGTCGGATAGACCGTCGCCGGAAACGCCGAACATCCGTTCCAGTTGAATCCGGTGGCGCTCCAAGGCGCAGGCGAAGGATAGAAAATAAAGGCCGCAGCGATCGAGGGTCGCATAAGGCGAGCTGCGCCTAAAGACCTTCAATGCGATCCCGTCCTTTTCGGCATCGGTGCGGGCGACATGCGAATCGGGCGGCATTGCATCGCCTTCGAATTCGATGCTGTCGGCCTTGGTGCGTCCGATGATTTTTTCCTGGGTCTCGATATCGAGGGCTTCGAATTTCTCGAGGTCATGGACCCAGCGTTGCGCCAGCACGAAGGAGCCTCCGGCCCCCGGGCCTTCGGGGACGATGGCGGCATCGATACGGCCTTGGTTGTCGGGAGGGTTGCCGGTGCCGTCTTCGAATCCGATCAGATCGCGGGAGGCGAAGTAGGTGAAGGCCGGCTGCTCCAGCTGCAATTCGAAATCTTGGCGCAAGATTCGATGCAAAGCCAAGGTGCGCGCGACATTCTCGTCCTCGCCGTCGGCCTGCAGCCACAGCCATAGATCGCATTGCGTGGCCGGGGCGACATGGCCTTTGGCCCCTTGAATGGCATGGAAGTCGTCCATCGCAAGGGGAAGGGCATCGGGATTCAGTACCGACCAGAGCCTTCGTCCGAAGGCGATGACGATGCGCTTGGGGGGCGCAGCCGCATCGTCGGCGGCGGCCAAGGCCGAGGCGATGGTTCGGGCCAAGCGTTTTCGCCCGGCGGCATCCGGAGCCCCAATGCAGCGATATTCCAAATAGCGATGAACGCGCGCTCCTTCGGCGAAGATGGCGCTTTGCAATGTCTTGTCCATCGAATGCCCTTTCCTCGGTGGATTTACGGTATCGGCAAAGATCTCCTTTGCCGCGGATTTCGCCGGATCTGCTTGTGTTGGCGATGGTGATCTCGTCGATGAGGGATATGCGGGTGCAATGGCCCGGATCAAGGGTTTGATTCTTCGGATCGTATTTTTTCCTTCGGCCAAAAGCATCGCGGCCAAGCCCCCGATGCCGAAAAGAGCGAAACTGATGGGCAGCAAGAGGATATCCCCATCGAAGGCTCTGGCGGCCAGGCCTCCCAAGACGATCGAGATCAGGGTCGAGAGCGAGGCGACGATGGCCGATCCGATGCCTGCGATATGGCCAAGGGGCTGCATCGCAAGGGCCCCGAGGTTGCCGAAGAGCAATCCGACCAAGGCGAAGATGATCGTCATCCAGATCATGAACGACCACAGCGGGATCTCCCCTTCGAACCACGATCTCCCGATCCATCCCGGCAGCGAGATGAAAACGATGGCGGCGGCGGAGAACAGGCATATCCGCTGCATCCCATAACGCCCCACCAATTTGCCGTTGACGAGGCAGGCCCCGCCGAGGGCCAGCGCAAGCACCCCGAAATAGAGCGGGAAGAGGAGGCCGGTATCGTAGACCTGCTGAAAGATTTGCTGTGCGGTGCTTAAGTAAACGATGAAGGGCGAGAAAACGAAGCCGGTGGCGATGGTGTAGCCAAGAGCGATTCGCAAACGGAAGAATTCCGAAGTCGCTTGCCCGATGGACGATATCGACAACGCCCGGCGGCGATCGGCGAGGAGGGTTTCCGGTTGCCGGAGCCCGAACCAGAGACAGATTCCGGCGGCGAAGACGAAAAAAGCGGCGAAGATTCCCCGCCAGCTCGATAGCAAAAGGATCGTTTGTCCCAAGGCGGGGGCGATGGCGGGGACGATGATGAAGATCGACAGGGCGAACGACATCAATCGGGCCATGACCGGCCCTCGATGGAGATCTCGTACCAGTGCCACCATCACGATCCGTGGCCCGGCGGCTCCGAAACCCTGAAGGATCCGCCCGACGATCATCGTATCGAAATCGGTGGCGATGAAGGAAACGATGCTTCCGATCATGAAGACGAAGAGCCCCGCCAAGATCGCGGGCCTTCGCCCGATGCGATCGGATAGGGGGCCGCAGACCATTTGTCCGAGGGCGAGGCCGGCGAAGAGGGCGATGATGACGAGCTGGATATCGGCGGGGTCGGCCACCCCCAGATCGTTTCCGATGGCGGGCAGGGCGGGCAGCATCGCATCGATCGCCAGCGCCACCAGCGACATCATCGAAGCGATCAAGCAGATGAATTCCCTGGGGCCGAGATCGCTTTTGCCTTCGCTCTTGGGTGGGTTGTCAGTCAAGGCGACCACTCGAGGCATTCCGAAAGAGCCTTGGCATGATCAAAAGGCGATCCCGGCTTCGATCAGCGCATGCTCGAAGGCTTGGGCCCAACCGCGGTTGGCGATCGGGCTTGCGGGGCTTGGATGGGGTGCGTAGTCGATATGCGGCACCTGGTCGCCGAGTGCGGCGCGGGCGCGGATGGTCGCGAATTGGCCGATGCCGATGATGTGTCGAAGCCCGAGATGGCGGGCCACGCGAGCCAGAGCGCGATCGCAGATTGCGAAGAGCGCCTCTCGTTCTCGTGCCGGGAGTTTATCCGGGGTGCGGTTTTTGCCGCTTTCCTCCATGAAGCACAAGGGGCAGTAGTTCCACACGAAGAAGCGTTGAAAAAAATCATCCGGATTGCCGAAACGATCCCGCGCCCAGCCCCAAAGCCTGCGGCCACTCATCTCTCCCCGCCGGCAGTCGAAGCCGTGCACCGGCCGCCGAGGATGCTCGGATTCGGGGCGAAGGACCTTCGCCTCGATTCCCAACCAATCCCGCGTGAGCCCCACATCGCCGAAGGGAACCCCGGTTTGGGCCATCCCGAAAGGGCCGGGATTGATCCCCAGCATCAAGATCGGCGGCTTTGCCTCGGCAGAAAGCGCTCCTCGGCAGCGTTGGAAAAGCCCGAGGTAGCGTCGATGGGGCGCCCAAGCATAGTCCAAAGGGTTATAGACCCGATGGACCGGCGGGGCGAAGCGTAAATCCCCGACATCGCAAGAGAGTTCCTTGGCGATGGCTACCAAAGGCGCTGCGCCCACCGGTCATTCCCCGCCGAACGAAGTCAAGCGGCGGTGACCTGCGGATGCAAGGTTTCCAAGCGATACGCCTTTGTTTTGCCGGTCTTTATCCTCGACCGCTCGGGTGCGAGATCCGCATCGCCCGAAGGAGTGCAGGCTCGATCCACCCAAGAGCCAAGGCTCCGCCCGGGTATCGAGATCGGTGGCGTTTCCTCGGCGAGGGATTCTTTGCGGCATCGAAGGAAAAGCCCGAGATAGCGTTCGTGGAGTGTCCGATCGCATCCCAAAGGGATTTTTGGATCCGATGGACTTTTCGGTGCGAAGTATAAGGCTCGCAGATCGCAAGGGTGTCTCCGGCGGCGATGGCTGTCCCGGGCGATGGATTCATCCCTTCGCCGAGAGGCAGTCGGCGATGGTGGTCCCTAGTCGATCGAGGATATCGAACCAAGCATCCGGCCCCGCTTCGATATCCGCCCCGATGGGGTCGATTTCGGCCGTGCGCGTTTTCGTGCCCTCGATGACCGTGAATGCGAGATCCGGCCTGAACTGGGGTTCGGTGAAGACGCAAGCGATATCGTGTTCGACCAGCGCATTGCGCAAAGCGGTCAAACGCCTCGCACTCGGGCGGCGTTCGGGTCCCAAGGTGATCGCTCCCAATCCTTCGAGATCGAAGGCCCTTTCGAAATACTGATAGGCATCGTGGAAAACGAGGAAAGGCCGATCTCGCACCGCTGCCAAACGCGAACGCAGCCTCATTTCCAAGGCATCGATGCGCTCGATGACGGCGATCTTGTTCCGTTGATAGGTGGCGGCCCGCTCGGGATCCTGTCGAGCGAGGAGATCGGCGACGTGCTCGACGATCCGGCGCGAATTCGCAGGATCGAGCCAGAGATGCCCATCGATTTCACCGGCATGATCGTGTTCGTCGTGCCCGTGTTCGTCGTGCCCGTGTTCGTCGTGCCCGTGCTCGTCATGTCCGTGCTCGTCGTGTCCGTGTTCGTCGTCATCGGCCCAAACCGCACCCTCCCGAAAGCGCAGCAGCGATATCCCCGATACCTCGGTCAAGGCCACGGTTTGGGATTCGTTGCCGAGATTGGCGATGGGGCGCGTAAGGAATCTCTCCATACTCTCACCGATCCAGATGATGATATCCGCCCGATTCAATGCACTGGCCTGTGACGGGCGCATCTGATAGCCATGAGGAGAGGCGCCGCCTTGGATGATCAGCTCGGGCTCGCCCACACCCTCCATCACCGCCTCGACAAGCGAGTGCACGGGTTTGATGCTGACGACGACATCGGGGGCGGAGGCGGCCGACGACGGGCCTGCCATCACCCCGATGCATAAAGCGGTCAAGAGTGAAAAAATCGAGCGATATTTCATTGGATATCTCATTGGATATCGAGTCCTTTTTCTCGATAGTGCCGTCAAAGGGGTGAATCTCCCCCGAGCGAGTCGACACTTGGGCTTGGCTCGCGATCGGCCATCGATCATGTGGGCGGGCTTCCCGGTCTTTTTCGATCCATCGAAGGCGTGTCGAAAAAAGAGAAGGGCAGGTGTTTTCGAGAGTATCCAAGTTCGAAGATGAGGGTCCGAGCCGGAGTCCCGAAGCGGGATCGAACCGGGGGATCATACTTCGAATCGAATAAAAAGTTATAAAAAATCTATTGACAAACTAACGATATGCTGTTTATATTTCCTATTTAGGGTCGTGTAAGATAGGCGGCTGCGAATCCTTGGGTGGTCCAATCGATCCTTTCGCCGCCTTCGAGGCTCGGTTTTTTCGATGCCGGCTAAAATCGATGCCCGATCATCGCTCGATGGGTGCTTGATATTGCATGGTTCGGGCAGGCACCTGCAGGTCTTGCCGGCGCAAAGCGCCGGGTGGCTCGACAAGATCATCGGCATGATATCCGCTCGAGATCCGAGCCTCCAACGAAGGCGATCGAAATGTTCTTTTCGAAGCATGGCGGATCCGCCTTTTCGGCCCCCGAGCAAGACGAGATATTGGTTCAGGCATGCCGAGTGAGCGTTCGCCTCGGGAGGCATGACGTACTCCAAGATGTCGATATTGCGGTGAGAAAGGGGGAGATCGTCACCCTGATCGGTCTCAACGGGGCCGGAAAATCCACATTGATTCGGGTGCTGCTGGGGATCGTTCGACCGCATCTCGGGCAGGTTCGGAGGGTCCCGGGACTGCGCATCGGCTATGCCCCGCAGCATATCCAGCGCGATCCGATCTTCCCGATGACCGTCCGGCGTTTTCTCACGCTCGGAACGAAACCCTCAGATCGAAAATTGGATTCGACCTTGCACGATGTCGGTCTGCTCGACAGAGGCATCTTAGAGCATGCGCTGGCCGAGATTTCCGGCGGAGAGATGCGTCGGGTGTTGTTGGCGCGAGCCCTGCTGCGCAAACCGGATCTGCTGGTTCTCGACGAGCCCTTGGCGGGGGTCGATATCAGCAGCCAGAGTCGGCTCTATCGTTTGATCGCGAATGTGCGGGATGTCCATGGTTGCGGGGTATTGCTCGTATCGCATGATCTGCATATCGTGATGGCGGCGACGGATACCGTGGTTTGCCTCAATCGTCATATCTGCTGTACCGGCCATCCCCAGGTCGTTACCCGCGATCCGGCCTTCGTCGCCTTGTTCGGGGCGCAGATAGCCTTCGAGCGGGCGGTATACCAACATCATCACGACCATCGTCACGATGCGCTCGGGGAGCCGATGCCCCCCGAGACATCGACCGATCATCGCCATGGCACTGGATGATTTTCTGCTAAGGGCCTTTGTCGGCGGCTTGGGCGTGGCCATCGCGGCCGGTCCTGTCGGATGCTTCGTCGTGTGGCGGCGCATGGCCTATTTCGGAGCGGCATTGGCTCATGCGGTATTGCTCGGCGTCGCTTTCGGCTTTCTTTTGCGGATCGATCCCGCCTTGGGAGCGCTGGTGATCTGCCTCCTCTTGGCCGCCGCGCTCACGCTATTGGAACGCCAGCGTCTATTGCCGCTCGATGCCTTGCTCGGGGTGTTGGCGCATGCGGTTTTCGCTGCGGGATATATCGTCATCTCGTTCATGGAAGGAGTCAGAGTCGATCTGATCGGTTATCTCTTCGGCGATATCCTTGCGATCGGGGCGATGGATTTGGTATTCGTTTTCGCCACCGCGGTCCTCACCATACTGGTGATGGCATGGCAATGGCGCAACCTCTTGGCGATCACGATCAACGAGGATTTGGCGGCGGTGGAGGGGGTTCCGGTCGCTCGGACCCGTGCCGTGTTGGTGCTGCTGCTTGCGGCGGTGATCGCGGTGGGGATGAAAATCGCCGGCATGCTGCTGGTGTTGTCGTTGGTGATCATTCCGGCGGCCACCGCCCGCCGTATCGCTGCCACCCCCGAGCGGATGGTGGTTGCCGCAGCGGGTATCGGGGGACTATCGGTGATTGTCGGCCTTTATGCTTCGCTGTGGTGGGATGTACCCGCCGGCCCGGCGATCGCCCTTTTTTCCAGCATCTTGTTCATCGTCGGCCTGCTCTTCCCCGCTCGAGGATGACCCATCGGCGAGCGCGCGGTTCCGGCGTTTTCTCCGCCGAGGCAAAGTCCATGCAGGATCGTTATCGTCCTTTAAAAAGCCTTGATCTGGATCATCGCCGTCGAGGTCGTTATTTCGCCGATCGTCAAGGGGCCGGTCTCGGTGCCGGATATTTTATCGACGCCAAGCAGATGAAGAGGCGGGTTATCGGATAAGGGGCTATCGAATAAGCATCGATCGAATAGGGGTCGATCGAATAAGGACAAGGTGGCTTTGCCGGCATCCGCCGCTATTCGATAATGAAAAATCCCCCGAGACCCGAGCCGAAGAGCCGAGTCTCGAGGGATCAGTCGTGCACCCCGAGCGTTTGGGCGATGCGGTTTTTCTAGCCTCCGCTTGCGCTGTTGTTGACCAGCGCTCCACCTCCGCCGGTGCGGGTCAATATCTGCACGCTAAAGGGCTGATCCGATCGCATCTCGCAAGACATCAGCGATCCCTGTTGCCATTGGTAAGCGATGATCTCGGCCAGCGCTTGTGTCTGGAGGTGATGGACCGTATTTCTTTCGATGATGCCGAGATTTCCATCGCGTCTCACTCCTTCGTCATCGAAACAGGAGACGGATGTTTCGCTACAGCTGCGACCGCCGGTGGCGGCGCAGAGGATGCGGATATTGGAACCGTCCGCGCTCAACGGGGAGGGGATCGAGGCGATCTCGGCCTGAAAATAGGACCCACCGGCGGCATTGCGGATCTCTCGGCTCATGATCGCCGCGCTGTTGTTGACCAATACCCCGTCGCCGGAGCGGGTCCATACCAAAGCCGCGACCTTCGAATGGCTACGAATGGAGCAAGACAGGCGGCCTTTGTTTTCCCAAGATCCGCCGGTGATATCGACGATATCCCGGGCATTGAGGGTCGTGGATCCCCATGCCGGGATCGGCGCTCCCATCCGCCCTTCGAACTTCGTACCGTCCGTTTGGGCTTGGCAGTCGAGGTAGACGGGACATTGGTCGTCTTGCAGACAGCGCAGGCGCACGATGGCTTGGTCTTGCGCAGTGACGGGAGGGATGGCCAAGGCGTAGGTTTGCACCACCCATGTTTTCGGATCGTTCGGATCCGTGGGCTTGTCGCCACCGCCGCCACCCGAGCCATCGCCGGTACTGATGATGATGGGGATCGTTCGGTCGATATTGCTGTATTCGGAAGGGGCGCCGATGGCTTTGACGATGATATTGCCGGTTTCAGCCTCTTTATCGGCTTCATCGGGCACGCTCAAAGTGAATGTCTGGGGGGATTGCCAATTCGAGCTGCTGAAATTGATCGTCGATGGGATGAACCGTATCGAATCGGAAAGCGTGTGAGAGAGCGACACCGAGAAGGGGGAGGAGGGATTCGATGAGATGGTGGCTTCGAATACGATGTCCTGACCTCGATCGGAGATGATGGTCCTGTTGCCGACCGGTGCGCCCCCCGACGTGATTTTCAAGCCGGAGTCATCGTCGTCACCGATGGTCAAAGAGAGGCGTCTTTGCGTTCCATCGTAGTTGCTGCCGCCGGTGGGGGTCAAGATGATCGTACCGGTGACTTCGGGGTCGACGATATTGTCCATCATCGGAGTGATGGTGATTTCTTGACCCGTACCGTAGTTGCCGCCGCTGTCAGTCCGGCCGCCGCTGGTGAAGGTCAAAGTGGAGGGGCTGACGACGACATCGGAATTGGGAATGTCGGTGGTGATGGATAAGGTCACATCCACGGTCGGGTTGGAATCCAAATGGACCATGAACGTCGAAGTGTTGCTCTCGGTGATATCGATGGAGGATATGTTGATGGCTTGCCCGTTGACCGTCCTCGATACGACGATACTGCCCGCTTCGATCTTTTCCTGCCGGTTCACAATAGTCCCGATGGGTTCGCAACTGGCATCTAGCCCACCGAAACGGTCCAATTCACATTTTTTATATCCCGATCTCCATTGGAGATCGTCATCGTCGTATTCGGCGCACCAGACAAGCCCGATGCTGGTCATATCAGAGGTAATGGTATTGGAATTCTTGTCGATATTCATCTTGGTGTTTCTAAGGGCATCAAGGGGATCGCAATCATTCGGTGTCCCGACGAGCCTATACAATACGATTTCCTCGGTCGAGCCTGGTTTTATTATCTCACGGCATTCCAGTCCCTTAGAGTAGTTATCGTCAGACCCGACGATACCCTCGGGTCCGGCAAAGTACACTAGGTCATCGTCAGTTAGGTGTTCATCGAAGAAGCCGATGCACTCGTGGGCGGGCTCCACCGGTTGCGCTGCCGCCGGTCCGGTTGCGATGAAAAGCCCGATCAAGACGAGCCTTGCGATCGAAAGAGGGGATTTCTCAAGAAAACGGGCTGCAAGAGGATGCAAGGCGAGACAACTCGAAGCGGTCGGACCGCTTGCGTGCTTGTCGGTTTCGGCGTATCTCGCCATGAACGGGTTGGTCTTCATCCTCATGACTCCCTTCGATTCGTGATGATGGGGCGATTCGCTTCGATGCCGATATCGCCATTATCTCGGATAGAACCTTATGACAGCGTTGAATCGCCTTTGGCTTCGGCAAAAAGATACCCCGTCAAAGAACGTTTTTCTCGCTCTCATACAAGGGGATCGAGGCTTTTTCGGATCCTCGATCTTGCGTAGTATAAGGGCGATTGTCCCTTTATCATCGTAATGGTACTTGAATTGCGCTCGGATGCAACATCGACGGCGCACCGGACGCATCTTTTCTTGCCTTGGATAAAACCGCCGTTCGTTTGGGGACTCGAAGGAATTCGAGCGATTTTCCTTGGATTGAAGGTGGATGTCACTTGGACCGCCGCTCTTGTCGGGCCGCCGCTCTCGCCGAGAGATCGGCATGGAGAGCGGTGGGTATGGAAATACCGTTCTTTCGGCTTTTTTCGCGGGCGAGATGTCGCGTCGCCCCCGGCAGGCGGACGCCGGGCTGGGCGAGCATGGCTCGGGACAGGCATTCGACGCGATCGATGAAATCCCCGCCGGGGGCGATCTTCGGATCCACGAGAACGAAGGATTGAGCGATGCGCGCCGGCGGTCCATCGGGGGTGAAAAAGGAGCCGGCTTCGAAGCCGAGATTCGAACTCGCCAAGGCCGCGGTGATCAATTCGACGATCATCGCCAGCGCCGCGCCCTTCGCCCCTCCGATCGGAGCCATCGTACCCTCTTCGAGGGCGATGACGGGGTCGGTGGTGGGTTGGCCCTTGGCATCGAGCGCCCAATCGGCAGGGATCGACTCCTTGCGCTTGGCCGCCAGCATCACCTTGCCGCGGGCCACCCGAGCCAGCGAAAGATCGATGACCAGAGCGGGGGGATGGCGGCGAGGGCAGGCGAAGGCCACGGGATTGGTCCCGAAAGTGCCGACGCTACCTCCCCATGGGGCGATCCCCGCCGGGGAATTGCTGAAAGCCAAGGCCATCAGTCCTTGATCGGCGAGCCTCTCGACATGGTGACCGATCGCCCCTGCATGATGGGAGTTCGCGATCAACGCGAAAACGCAGCCGTTTTCCTCGATCTTTTCCGAAGCCCGGGCCAGTGCGACGTCGATGGCGGGGTAGGCGAATCCGTTGCCGGCATCGACGGCAACGACCGCATTTCTCGGCGAAGCGCAGCTCGGCACGGCATATCCGTCCACCTTTCCCGACAATGCCTGGTCGGCATAGAAAGGTATCCTCGAGACTCCGTGCGATGCGATCCCGTCGGCGTCGGCCGCCACCAGTGCATCGGCCACGCAGCGGGCGTTATCCTCGGCGATCTGAGAAGCGCTCAAAGCCTTTGCGGCCAGCGCTCTTAGATCGTCGATGCTCAGTGTGCAAAGGGTGTTTTCGTTCATGCCAAAGCGCTTCGTATGCGTGATGCGATCAAAGACCCGACGCGGATGCCTGCCTCTCGGGTGAGGCCGGCGATATGCGGTGTCAGGTAAAGGCCGGGGGCGTCGATCAAGGCAGAATCGGCGGTCAGGGGCTCGTCTTCGAAGACATCGAGGGCGGCGCCGCCGATGCGTCCCGAATTCAATCCTTGAATCAAAGCGTTTTCATCGACGACCCCGCCGCGAGCGGTATTGATGAGATAGGCTCCGGCCTTCATCGCCGCGATCTGATGCTCTCCGATGAGATGTCGGGTGGCATCGGTCAAAGGGATATGCAGGCTTACCACGTCGCTGACTTCGAGCAATGCCATGAGCGGATCCATGCGCCGGACCTTCGTCCTTTGCCAAGCCTCGTCATCGGCGGAAAGGAAAGGATCGAAGGCGACGACTTCCATGCCCAGCCCCTTGGCCCGCTCGGTGACGGCGCGGCCGATGGCCCCCAAACCGACGATACCCAGCGTCTTGCCGCTGGCCTCGCTTCCCACCATTTCGTTTCTCGGCCAATGGCCCGCTCGCATCCGATCGCCGCAGTGGAATGCGCCGCGCAGCATGATCAAGATGGCGGCGATGACATATTCCGCCACGGCGACCACATTCGCGCCGGTGGCGGGATAGACGGAGATCCCGCGCTCGGCGCAGGCATCGGTATCGATATTATCAAGCCCGACTCCGAGTCTTCCGATGGCCACGAGGCGCGGAGCGGCATCGAGCAGGCGGGTATCCACGAGGGTGCGGTTGCGTACGATCAAGGCTCTCGATGAGCCGGAGAGGGCCGCGATCTCCGCCGGGGATTCGTGCAGGTCCGGCGCATAATGCACATCGAAGCCATCGCGCAAAGAGGCGACGGCATCTTCGTCCATGAATTCGGTGATCAGGATATCGCTCATCGCTCTTTATCGTCTTTTGGAAAATGTCCTTTTACGGTAAGGCCCCGAGCCTTGGGCGGCAAAGCATGCGGCCAAACGTTGACGGAGCCTTGTTCTTGGCCCGGCATCGCTATGATATCAGGTATGCGAGGTGATGGCGGATGTCGAGCGAGCGATATTGTGATCGATAGCGTGATCGATATCGCATCGAGCGATGCCGAAGGATCGGTATCCGATCCAAATCAGATCCACATCCGACCGACATCGAAGCCGAGCCCTCGAAAGCCGTGAAAGGGATTTTGAAGGGCAATCATAGGCGTTTGCGATACATTGTCGGTTGCGCTCGTTGCTATTTGTCGAAAAGCGAAGCCAAGGTCTTAAGGTGCCGGAAGTAAAATGCGGCGATATCGGGGCAAGGGCATCAGGGCCGAGGGTTTCAAGGCTCTTGACCGAGGCGTTCGAAAACCGAAGATCGATGGATATCGGGATCGTCGGCTCGAAGCCGATGCGCTCGATACGCCGATCGAGCCCGATGCGAAAGAACGACCGAGCGGCTTTCTCGGGATAAAGGCACGATGGCGGGGGTCATGGAGATGATCGCTAACGAAACCATCGAGCGGGTCGCCTTCGATCTGACGTGTCGGGCGGCGAAGGCGAAAGTGATCATCCATCGGCAAAGGGAGGATGAGCCAAGAGGATTATCTGCGCTGCTTCGTCCCTGCAAGAGCGGTCTATCTGGCCACCGTCGGCGATGGAACCGGTGCTTTGTTGGGTCGAGGCATTCGCCGGGTGAAAGAAGTGCACTGGTTGGAAGAGATCGGAGTCGGCCTAGGCCTTGTGGGTTTTCGAGGTGGAGAATTTCGATCCCTTCCTCGTCGATGGCGATCTTTCGGGGAATAGCCTGTTCGAGGAACAAGGGCGCAAGATCAACGAAAATCTCGAACGGATCGATTCGGGCCTTCGACTCGGACCTTCGACTCGGGCCCTTCGCCGCTATGGTGAAAGCGACGATCGAAAGGAATATCCGATCCGATCCGCATCATCCATCCTCGATCCTATCCGACATCTTTTTTGCTCACTGTCCTTCTTGGCTTTTGGAGATCCTCATCGATGAGCGATACCCCTCCCGCCGTTCTTTGCACCCGTCGGTTGCCGCTCGAAGTCGAAGAGCGTCTTTCTCGCAACTACCGAGCCCGGCTCAACTTGGAAGATCGTCTTTATGACGAAGACGGGATGGTCGCCTCGAGCGAAGGATGCGATGCGATCTTGGCCGCCGGGGGCGATTGCCTGCATGCTCGCACCATCGATCGCCTGCCGGATAGCGTGCGGATCATCGCCACTTATTCCGTAGGCTACGAGCATATCGCGGTGGATAGGGCCAAGGCCCGGGGTATCGTGGTCACCCACACCCCCAATGTGCTCGATGACGCCACCGCCGATGTCGCGATGCTTTGCCTGCTCGGGGCGGCGCGCCGGGGAGCGGAGGGCGACAAAATGGTGCGCGAGGATGCTTGGAAGGGCTGGCATACCGGATTGTTGGTCGGGGTGCATGTGACCGGCAAGCGTTTGGGGATTTACGGCATGGGGCGTATCGGGCGGGCGGTGGCGCAGCGGGCCCGAGGGTTCGATATGGAGATTCATTATTACAACCGCCGCCGGCTGCCGTCGGATCTGGAATCGGGGGCCATCTATCATGAATCGCCGGAATCGATGCTCAGGGTGAGCGATTTCCTGTCGATCAACGCCCCTTCGAGCCCCGAGACCCGCGGCTTTTTGAACGCACAAAGCATCTCCTTGCTACCCGAAGGAGCGGTGGTGGTCAATACCGCCCGCGGCGATCTGATCGATGACGATGCATTGATCGATGCCCTGCGCTCGGGCAAGGTCGCCGCCGCCGGGCTCGATGTCTTCGCCAACGAGCCTGCCATCGACGCTCGTTATCGGGAGCTGAAAAACACTTTCCTGCTTCCGCATATCGGTAGCGCCAGCGTCGAGACCCGCAACGCGATGGGTTGGTGCTGTCTTGATAATCTGGACGCCTTTTTCGCCGGCAATCCATGCCCGAATGCGCTATGAGAGCGAAGCCTTCCGGGTTTTTGTCGCCCGCCGCTATGAATACCTCCCGCCCCTCGCTGCGGATGCTTTATCGATTCCGGTAGAGATATCCCATCTGCCGGTTCTTGCGACGCAAACCGGAAAGCGTCAAGACATGACCTTTGAGTCGATTGCAGGGGCCGCATAACAAGATGCGATTGCCGATGTGATTGATACCGCCGTCGGCGCGGGGGGTGTTGTGATCCAGTTCCAAATAACGGGGATCATCGAAGGGGCGGTCGCAGCCTTGGCATCGCAACCCCTGTTGGTCGATTAAATAATCGTACATCTCGGCGCGGCTCATCTTCCTTCCCTCCGGTTCCAAGATGCGCTTTTTGACACGCAAAAAGGGAGCGGCCTCTTCGCCATCGTCCGTGCGCTGTAAGGGCTGTTTCGTATAGTGCAGATCGTTCCAAGTCCCGTCTTTCTCGTCGGGATTGCCGATGCCCTCGTTCTTGAACCGCTCCAGCACGATTTGATGCGCCTGCTGCCAAATATCGATCCCCACCCATTGCCTTCCCAAACGCTCGGCGGCCACGAGCGTGGTGGCGCAACCACAAAATGGATCCAGCACCACATCCCCCTCTTTGGAGGATGCTTTGATGATGCGTTCATATAAAGCCAAGGGCTTTTGCGTAGGCCAGCCGATCCGTTCCGATTTGATGCGACCGACCGGAGAAAAATCGCTCCACCACGACTCCGGCACTTTTCCGTCTTGGCTCAAGGTCGCTGCTTGCTTGAAGATCCCGGAGGTTTTTCCGGTCGATAATTTGTTGTAGGGTATTTTGATATCCTCGAGGTTGAATACCCAATCGTCGGATTTTGAGTAAAAGAAAAGAATATCGTGCTTTCTCGGGAAATATCGTTTGTTATTCCCGGGTCCCGTATAACACCAGACGATCTCGTTTTTGAAATTCCGATGACCGAAGATGGAGTCGAGGATCATCTTCAGATAGTGCGAGGCGGTGGGATCGCAATGCAGATAAAGCGATCCGGTGGGTTTCAAAATGCGATGCATCGCCAACAGCCGCACCGCGATAAAACATAAAAACGCTCCCATCGAATCCGAGTGCGCCCTTCGAGCGCTGCCGATGATCTCCATCACCCTCGGGTGATCGTCCGCGATATCATCCAACGAGTGCGAATCCTCAGTGGCTTTCCCGGGGTACGGCGGCACCGCTGGAGCCGACCAGAAAATCCAGATCCGCGCCGGTATCGGCTTGCATGACATGGTCGATATAGAGCTTCAAATAGCCTCGATCCGAATGCGCAGCGGGGGGCGTCCATGCCGCCCGGCGGCGAGCGAGTTCCTCTTCGTCGATGTGCAGCACCAAGCGACGGGCGGGAACGTCGAGTTCGATCTCGTCCCCGTTGCGCACCAAGGCCAAAGGCCCTCCGGCGGCCGATTCCGGCGCGGTGTGCAGCACCACGGTGCCGAAGGCGGTGCCGGACATGCGGGCATCCGAGATGCGCACCATGTCGCTCACCCCCTGTTTGAGCAACCGGGCAGGGAGTCCCATATTGCCGGTTTCGGGGAAGCCGGGGTAGCCCTTCGGCCCGCAGCCTTTGAGCACCAAGACGCTATCGGCATCGACGTCGAGATTCGGATCGTCGATCCTCGCCTTGTAATCGTCGATATCTTCGAAGACCACCGCCTTGCCGCGATGGCGCATGAGTTCGGGGCTGGCGGCGGAGGGTTTGATGATGGCCCCGTCGGGAGCCAGATTGCCGTTGAGAACGACGATGCCGCCTCGGTCCTTGAAGGGTTTGTCCAAGGGAAAGATCACGTCGCGATTCCAGCATTTGGCGTCCTTGACGTTCTCCCACAGGGTATGACCGTTGACGGTGAGGGCATCTCGATTCAGCAGCCCGCCCTCGCCCAGCTCCCGCAGCACCACCGGTAGTCCGCCGGCGTAGTAAAAATCCTCCATCAGATATTTGCCCGAGGGCATCAGGTTGACGATGCAGGGCACCTCCTGTCCGAGGGCATCCCAATCGGCCAGATCGAGATCGACCCCCAATCGCCCCGCCAGTGCCAGCAGATGGACCACGGCGTTGGTCGATCCGCCGATGGCGCCGTTGGTGCGGATGGCATTTTCGAAGGCCTCTCGGGTGAGGATCTGCGACATGCGAAGGTCCTGCTCGACCATTTCCACGATGCGTCTTCCCGCCAGATGCGCCAGCACATTGCGTCTTGAATCGGCGGCGGGGATGGCGGCGTTGGTCGGCAAGGCGATCCCCGACGATTCCGCCATGCTGGCCATGGTCGAGGCGGTGCCCATCGTCATGCAATGGCCGACCGAGCGCGACATGCAGGCCTCGGCGTCCATGAACTCGCCCATCGACATCTCACCGGCGCGCACCATATCCTCGAACTTCCACACATGGGTGCCGGAGCCGATTTGCTGATCGCGAAAGCGGCCGTTGAGCATCGGTCCGCCGGACACCGCGATGGTCGGCAGATCGCAGCTCGCCGCCCCCATCAGCAAGGCGGGGGTGGTCTTGTCGCAGCCGACCAGCAAGACCACGCCGTCGATGGGGTTGGCGCGGATGGATTCCTCGACATCCATGCTGACGAGATTGCGAAAGAGCATCGTCGACGGGCGCATCAGGGTTTCGCCCAAGGACATCACCGGAAACTCCAGTGGAAAGCCCCCCATCTCGTAGACCCCGCGCTTGACGCGCTCGGCGAGCACCCGAAAATGGGCGTTGCAAGGGGTCAGTTCGGACCAGGTATTGCAAATCCCGATCACCGGTCGCCCATCGAAAAGATGATGCGGCAGCCCTTGGTTCTTCATCCAGCTCCGATGGTGGAAGCCATCCTTGCCATCCTTGCCGAACCATTCGGCACTGCGGCGCCGGACGTTTTTCTTTGCGCTCATCTTCGCTTCTCGCTTCGGTGGGATTGGTCTCGATCCGATAGAGGATCATATCGAGCGGGGCGGGGCGAAGCCCTGTGCCTCAAGGTGTGCAGGGCATGCGATCCCCGTGCTTTTTTTCGATCTTTATTTCGACGATGCGCCTTCATCTTGGCCGGTCTATCGGTCCCCCGGCCAAGCCAAGACCCGCTGACGCTGCACCCCCAAGCCCTCGACCCCCAGCCGCATCACATCCCCCGCCTTGAGGTAGACGGGAGGCTTTTGCCCGAGACCGACCCCGGGCGGAGTGCCGGTGGGGATGATATCCCCCGGCATGAGCGTGGTATGACGGCTGATATAGCTGACGATCGTCGCTATATCGAAGATCATCGTGCGGGTATTGCCCTTCTGATAGGGGTGATTGTTCACCTCCAGCCACAGATCCAGATCGCTCGGATTGGTGATCTCGTCTTTGGTCGCCACCCAAGGCCCGATGGGAGCGAAGGTATCGGCGCTCTTGCCCTTGACCCACTGACCGGTGCCCTCGAGCTGGAACGCCCGCTCCGAGACATCGTTGACCAAGCAGTAGCCGGCGACATGGTCCAAGGCGGATTCCTTGTCGACATAACTCGCCCGAGTCCCGATGACGATGCCGAGTTCGACCTCCCAATCGGTCTTGACCGAATCCTTGGGCATGATCACATCGTCTTCCGGCCCGCAGATGGCGGTGGTCGATTTCATGAAGAGCACCGGCTCTTCGGGGATGGGTTGGCCGGATTCAAGCGCATGATCGGTGTAGTTGAGCCCGACGCAAAGCAGTTTGCCGACATTGGCAACCGGACAGCCCAAGCGAGTGCCCGAGGGGATGAGAGGCAACGATTTGTAATCGATCTCGCTGAGTTTCCCCAAACCGGAGGGCGAAAGCGCTTGGCCGTCGATATCATCGACATGCCCTTCGAGGCTGCGAATCTTGCCGCTGAAGTCGATGAGTCCGGGTTTTTCGCTGCCCGGGGAGCCATATCGAACCAGTTTCACTGAATATCTCCTTTATGAATCGGATCAAGCGGAAAAAAGAGGCGAAACACCATCGATGGACGATGCGATGCGTTGCGAACGAGATGCGAACGAGATGCGATATCGTCCCCACGGCGGTTGGCGTTTTATCGAAAAGCCGTAAAAGAGCGGGTGATCCCCTTTCAAGCAGGCAAAGCAATCGATCCCCTCTTCAAAGGCTCATGCCTCCATCGGCGACGAAGGTTTGGCCGGTGGTGAAGGCGGATTCGTCGCTGCCCAAGTGGACGGCGATGGCCGCGATTTCCTGCGCCGTTCCCAAGCGCCCCATCGGCTGACGATCGATGAAGGCTTGTCTTACCGCATCCCCCCCTCCCAAGGCATCGATGCGTTCGTCGAGCGAAGGGGATTGCACGGTGCCGGGGCAAATCGCATTGATGCGAATTCCTTGCCGGACGAAGTCCACGGCGATCGATTTGACGAGCCCGATCACCGCCGCTTTGGAGGCGCCGTAAACGCAGCGATTCGGAGCCGAATGCAAACTGGAGACGATGGAGGAAATGCCGATGATCGATCCGCCCCCCTGTTCGATCATCCCCGGCAGCACCGCCCGTATCACCCGATACATCGCCTTGATATTGAGGTCGAAGGAAAAATCCCACGCCGCCTCGTCGCAGTCCAAGACGGTGCCGTGGTGTACATAGCCGGTGCAACTGGCAAGGACATCGAAAGGACCGCCACTTTCGACGACGCTCCGGATCGCCTCGCCGTCGCAGGCATCGAGGGCAAGGGTCTCGATACCATCGACCCCCGCCAGCCCTTTGAGCCCTTGGGCGTTGATGTCGGTTGCCAGTACCTTGGCTCCCTCGAAGGCGAAGGCCCGGGCGATGGCTTCGCCGATCCCTTGCGCCGCCGCCGTCACCAAGACCCTTTTGCCGGCGAGACGGCCATCGGCTTTCGAGGCAGTGGAATGCGCTTCGTTCATCGATTCGCTCCGATTGATGTGGGGGGTTGCCCGCCGAGATCGTCGGCGATGAAGGCCTCGATGACGCTTCGAAAATCAGGGTCGGGGGAAAAGCCCAGTTTGAGGGCGCGCTCGGGCGAGAATTCCGTGGCCCAGCCGGAGACGATCCGCTCGATGAAGGGATCGATATGGAAATTCAGCCGATCGGTGATCCGGCTTCCGGCCACCGCCCGCAGGTCGTCGATCATCTCATCGACGCTTGCCGTCATCCCCGGCAAATTCAGACTCCGATTCATGCCGAAAGCCCCGGCCGGAAGGCTCGCCGCGTGCAGGAGGTTTTTGACCGCTTGGCGAGGGGAAAGGAGCCACACGCGGGTCTCGCGGGAGACGGGGCAGGTATAGGGGCGACCCTCCAAGGGTTCGCGGATGATCGCGCTGGCAAAAGATGAAGCCGCGGCATTGGCCTTGCCGGGACGCACCACCACCGTCGGCAGGCGCAAGGACCGACCGTCGAGGAAGCCGCGGCGGCTGTAATCGTGGAGCATCAGTTCGATGGCCGCTTTTTGCGATCCATAAGAGGTTTGGGGGGTGAGGATCGCCGAATCCGGGATTGTCTTCGGCATCTCTCCGCCATAAGCGGCAACGCTGCCGGCGAAGACCAAGCGCGGTGTTTGGCCGCTTTCCCGAAAGGCCTCGAGGAGTTGCAGCGATCCGTGAAAGTTGATGCGCATCCCCAAGTCGAAGTCTCGCTCCGCCTCCCCGCTAACCACTGCGGCCAGATGAAAGACGAGATCGGGACGACTCTCGGCGAGATTGGCGGCGACTTTCAAGTCCCCGATATCGCCTTGTCCGGGGCCGATGCGCTCTTCGATGCGCGGATCATCGGGCAGGGGGGAAAGCCCGGGGCCGATATCGCTGATGACGATGCGTTCGATCTCGCGCTCTTGGTTATCGGCATCGACCATCTTGCCCCGCTCCAAGAGAGTCGAGAGCAGCCGTCTTCCGATAAAGCCGTTACCACCGGTGATCAGAATTTTCAATCTCGCCTCCTTAGCGTTTATATCGATGCTTGCGTTCACATCGATCTGGAAGTTCTCATCCGGAGATCGACTGCACGATCGCCTGTCAAAACTTCGGGCGATGCGCCGATATCAGTAGGTCGCTCGGCCTCCGCTCAGATCGAAGACCGCGCCGGTGGTGAAGGAGTTTTCCTCCGAGACCATCCAGGCCACCATCCCGGCGGCCTCGGGCAAAGAGAGAAAGCGGCCGCGCGGAATCTTCGAAAACATGGAATCGATAAACGACGGCGAAACCTGATCCAAGATGCGGGTTCTCGCCGCCGCCGGCGTGATGCAGTTGACGGCGATGTCTTTGTCCGCGGTCTCTTTGGCCAGCGATTTCGTCAGCGCGATCACCCCCGCCTTGGCCGCGCTGTAAGCGCAGGCATCGGCATTGCCCTCCTTGCCCGCGATCGATGCCATATTGACCATGCGCCCGTAGTTGCGCTCTCGCATGTGGGGCAAGGCGGCGCGGGCGCAGTAATAGACGCCGTTGAGATCCACATCGATCACCGCCCGCCAATCATCCAAGGGGTATTCCCACGAAGGCATCGTCGGGCCTGCGATACCGGCGTTGTTGACCATGATATCGATGCATCCGAGGTCTTGCACCGCCATGGCAAAGGCGCTCATCACCGCTTCGGCGTCGGTGACATCCACCGCCGAATGCCGCAGATCGCCCTCCCTGCCTTGGCGGGAGGTCAAGATCTCCTGCGAGGCGCTCTCGGCCAAGTCTCGATCCCTATCCCAGATCATCACCCTCGCCTAGCAATCGAGCAGGCGCTCGGCGATGCACCGCCCGATACCTTGAGCTCCGCCGGTGACGATGGCGTTGCGCGTTCGAAGATCGATGGCATTCATTTCGTTCTCATCGTCCCCGATCGAAGGGATCGAAATCTCCATCCCCGCCTTTTTGCGCCGTGATCGCTATGCGCTTACCGCGAACGGGCTGTCGAAATCACGAACGAGGGGTGGATGAGCCGAATATCAATAAGTCGCTCGACCTCCGCTTAGATCGAAGACCGCGCCGGTGGTGAAGGAGTTTTCCTCCGAGACCATCCAAGCCACCATCCCGGCGGCTTCGGGCAAGGAGAGAAAGCGGCCGCGCGGGATCTTCGAGAGCATGTAATCGATATGCGATTGCGAGATTTGATCGAAGATGCGGGTTCTCGCCGCCGCCGGCGTGATGCAGTTGACGGCGATATCTTTGTCCGCGGTCTCTTTGGCCAGCGATTTCGTCAGTGCGATCACCCCCGCCTTGGCCGCGCTGTAAGCGCAGGCATTGGGGTTGCCCTCCTTGCCCGCGATCGATGCCACATTGACCATGCGCCCGTAGTTGCGCTCTCGCATGTGGGGCAAGGCGGCGCGGGCGCAGTAATAGACGCCGTTGAGATCCACATCGATCACCGCCCGCCAATCATCCAAGGGGTATTCCCACGAAGGCATCGTCGGGCCTGCGATACCGGCGTTGTTGACCATGATAT